>CAZQKR010000022.1:0-70629 GCA_964594045.1 uncultured Saprospiraceae bacterium
TATTTAACTGATTTATAATATTTTATATGAATATTAAGGAGCGACTATTTATTAAAAACCCTGAACGTTCCACTTACAGATTTTCGCCCTTGTGGCGTATCAACTTCTCCTGTCACCTGACCAAAGACATAATCATTTTCGATTTTAGTGATGGTCATGATAACATCTTCCGGTTTAGCTTCAAAAGTTTTTTCAACTATTTCTATATAACTGCCATTATCCAATCCTTTCCAATATTTAAAATGCAATACCGGTACCACTCCAGTATTAACCTGGTCAGTTGCTAAAATGATATATTCAATCACGTTACCATCCTCATAATTAAAATAAATGTCAAGTTTATCCTTGCCTTTGGTCGGATTATCGAAGGCCCTGGAAAAGTACCTTTTATCTGACCCTATTATCATATCAAATTCTCCCGGATATTCATTATTATCTATGCATAAATTGATCATACCTAAATCGGTCACTTCAGAAAATTCAAGCTCTTTTTCACCACTATACTTTGACATTGGATCATCAACAAAAACCCTGATACTATAATCACCCGGACTCGTATTCTCAACCGGGCATGTTTCAAAATGAACATTGAATTCTCCGTTCGGACTAAATGTGAATTGGTCCTGTTGTAAGACATTCCAAAAATAAAAATTCTTATAATTTATCGAAATTCTAAGTTTTCCAATACTTATCGGATTCCCGTCACAGGAAACCACCTTTCCCTTAACATTTCCACTCAATGTTAGGAATTCGATATCTTCCCTCAGTTTTGCATTATAGTTACTTTCAAATTTACCTAATTCCATGTAATGCCACTGACTGATTGCACCGACCCCATTCACATCTGTGAACCATTCAAAACACGGAGCTAAAATTTGTTGAGGATATCTGTTTATATATGCTTGAAAATGAATGATTCTATTTTTCGGAACCAGTAATTCAAAATAACCATCCGCATCAGAAAAGTCACGAGTGTATTTTTGAATTAAAAGCACATTTGTTAATTTTAAATATTGCCAAACAGCTTCACATGATACACCCGATACAGGCGTGCCATCTGATAATCTGGCATATCCATAGATTTTAATCAGATTTGTATCAGCAGGATTGGTTAATTCGTAAATTTCTTTAGTTATTTCCACACTGCTTGTTTCTTTTCCTATGACAATATCTTTATTGCTGTAATGCGAAGTTTCAAATTCAAATCTCCTGTACTTATTTGCATAATCTTGCTTATGATATTTTATCGTAACGGAATAATCAGGATCCGTTTTGATTAAGTGTGTACTGTATTTACCCTGAGTATCAGAAAACACAGTTCCAACTAATGTATCATTTTGAAAAACTTCGACCTGGACATTTGACATTGTTTCTCCATTTTCCGAAAAGATCTGACCATAAACAAAAGGCCATTTTATTTCTTCGGGATCACTGACAAAAGTACTATCCTCGAATGTAATATTTTCTTTATCACAGGAAATCATTAGTATAACCATTCCAAACAGGAAGAATATTTTTTTCATTTTCAATGATTTAAAATGTTTACAATACTATTAATCAGATTTTTTCACCAGTGAATATGTGCCAGTATCAATATTGATCAATAAATTCGAAATTAGACTTATTGAATTCAACGGTATATATGTATGAAATGGAAAAGTGATGCAAAAATACTTCAATTTATGTTGAATTTCTTTTCATTGTAGGACCATCACCCTCGGAAACTGATTTCATTTATGTTGGTTTTCCCGTAGTTGGTTTGCGGTTAAATCACTGATGGAGACTGAAAAGATCATAATAGATCTGCATCACCATTTCTGCATCATCTGCGATCTATTTTAACAGGTAAAACTGAAACAGCTCAGCAGAAATCTAAAATTTAAAATCAAAGACATTTTTGATTTTAATAATAACAAGTTGACTTAAAATTGTAAATCTCTCGCCCAGGCGTATCGTAGGATGGAATAATTTAAAATTTTGATAATTGACACCCACTTGATGAAGATCACTCATATTTTCGCTGATGTTCCGCAGATTTTCGCTGATCTTTTTCTGGCAATCATGTTGTTATTTTCTGCGCTGATCTGCGGGATCTGCGGGAACCAAAAAAATAATCATTGATTGAATAATCGATTGATGTGGAAATTTGAAAATTGACCCGGGTGTGACAAGGATTCTCCCGCAGGTTTTCGCTGATGTTTCGCAGATTTTCGCTGATCTTGTTCTGTCAATCATATACTAATTTCTGCGCTGATCTGCGAGATCTGCGGGAACCAAAAAAAATAATCATTGATTGAATAATCGATTGATTTGAAAATTGGATCATTGGATAATTTGAAAGGCTGAATGAAAACAAGGTGTTTATTGTACACTAAGCATTTATTCATTACCTTTGAAGCCTGGAAAATGGCAGGAAGACCATTGCGTTTCGGGATACCTGAAACAAAGTGGGATTTGATTGAAAACAAAAATTCTGGCAAGATGAAAACACGTATTTACAGCTTACTTTTTATAACAGCCTTCCTCACCATTGGCAATCAGTCCTGCAGAAAATCAAAGGCGCTTTTTACCACTGATGAGTCCATCGCTGGCCTGGCAAGTCCTGTGCTGATGCACGAAACCGAAACCGTCGTCTACATGGATGATTATTTTGATGATCCTGTCGAATTCGATTCCATAAAAGGAGCTGCAGGCCTGAAAATTGTTCACAACAAAGTTGAACGGACGCTTACACTCACTGAAAACGGAACATTGGCTCCGGTGAGTGTGTTGAGTCTTTTCAGCGGCAAAACTAAATGGGACATTCCCGTTTATAAAACCAGGAAAAAGAAAATTCCTTACTCATTTGACCCTGGTAAAAAAACCTATAAGACTGTGCAGATCAAGGGCGATATGAATGCATGGAATCCTTCAGCTACCGCACTGAAATTCGAAAATGGTGTGTATACAACGGATTTTTATGTTGTTCCGGGACAGTATGGTTATCTTTTGCTGCTGGATGGCAAAGAAGCACGGGATCCCGGCAATCCCAAAAAGATCGACAACGGCATGGGAAAATTCAACTCCCTCATGGAAGTTGCGGGAGTTCCGGAAGATCGTATTCCATCGCTTGAAGTGGTCGGATATCAAGGCTCTGAATTGACTTTCGAAGCAAAACAAGCCACTGACCTGATAGTACTGTGGAATAATTACAGGATCGAGGCAGTCAAAAACGGTACATCATTTTCCGTGACCATACCTGAATTTGCTGAAAAACACAATCGTTCCTTCATTCGGGCATGGGCTTACAATGAACAGGCCGCCACAACTTATGTCAAAATACCTCTGGAAAAAAGAAAACCGCTGACGGATCCTGCCAGACTCACAAGACAGGACAAGGCTGCCAATATCATGTACTTTGTTTTTGTTGACCGCTTTCACAACGGCGATCCGGCCAATGACAAAAAGATCGACGACCCGGAGATCCATCCCAAAGCCAACTATATGGGCGGCGACCTGGAAGGCGTGATCCAAAAGATCAAAGACGGATATTTCGAACAGATGGGTATCAATAACCTATGGCTCTCCCCTATTGTCACCAATCCGGAAAAAGCTTACGGTCTCTATGATGTCAAAGGTATCCGCAGCAAATTTTCTGCCTACCACGGTTACTGGCCTACCTCTTTCACTAAGGTTAATCCTCATTTTGGCGATAGTCTGAAACTGAAAGAACTGATCGATCTCGCACATTCCAGAAACATGAATGTAGTCCTTGATTTCGTGGCCCACCATGTCCATGAAACACATCCGGTCTATGTAGCCAACAAAGACAAGGGTTGGACAACAGAATTATATTTGCCGGACGGAACGCTGAATACGGAAAAATGGGATGAACACCGGCTCACCACCTGGTTTGATGTATTTTTGCCGACACTCAACCTGGAAAAACCGGAGATCACTGAAATGTTATCTGACAGCGCCATGTTTTGGCTCACAGAATATAATTTCGATGGGTTCAGGCACGATGCCACCAAACATATTCCGGAAATTTTCTGGCGCACATTGACCAAAAAGATCAAGGCATACGAGCGTAAATCGGGCAAATCATTCCTTCAGTTGGGAGAAACTTACGGTACACCCGAACTGATATCCGGTTATATCGGAACAGGGATGCTCGATGGTCAGTTTGACTTCAATGTATATGATGCCATTTCCACGGCAGTAACCCAGGAACAGATCGGTTTTGAAAATGTGGTCAGAAGATTGCTCCAAAGTCAGGAATATTACGGAACCAACCACATCATGGGCAATATGAGCGGCAATCAGGACAGGACACGCATCATGGCGCTGGCTACAGGAGAAGTTAAGCCCGATGAAGATTCTAAATATGCCGGCTGGAGCAGAAACATTCAGATACGCAATGAAACCGGCTTCAGGAAAGTTGGCCTCGTGCATGCCATCAACATGACCATTCCCGGTATCCCGGTGGTTTATTACGGGGATGAGATTGGTCTGACCGGTGGTAATGATCCGGACAACCGGCGGATGATGTATTTTGACAAGTGGAACACTTTGGAGCAAGCACTTGCTGATGACGTGGCAATTACTGCAAAGCTGCGTAAAAGCAAAATGAGTCTGTTGTATGGTAACCTGAATTTCCTTTTGGTGGAAAAAGATGTGTTGGTATACTCCAGGAAATATTTTGATGATTTTGCGGTTATTCTGATCAATAACAGCAATAAAACAAGGGAAGTAAGCGTAAATTTACCGCTCAACAAGCCGTCCCAAAACCTGAAAAATCTGAAAAAACATACTTTCTCTTTGAAGGGTCAGACATTAAAGGTATTGTTGCCGGCACACAGTTTTGAAATTATTTATAATTAATTCAAATTATTAAGCAATAAATATTTTCTCAGTGGCTCTCTGTGTCTTCGCTGTATTGCTTAGTGTAAGTTCAATTTATTACACTGTGTGCCACAGAGAAGGCACAGAGGTTCACAGAGCAAGATCGAATCAAAACATTTGTGAATTTATCAGGTAAAACAACTGGTTTACTGATAAATTTCAATGTGCTATAACTAAAAAAATGGCATGAAACAGTTTAAGTTATAACTCCGTGGCTCTCTGTACCTTCTCCGTGATTCTCAGTGTAAGCAATATTTATTACACAGAGTGCCACAGAGAAGACACTGAGGTTCACAGATAAAGATTAACACCAGGTTATATTATTGACAATCAATCATATTTTTAATTAATCAAAAAATTGACAATGAAACAATTACTAACGATAGTCGCCATTTTAACGGTTTTTCTGGCCGGTTGCGGAAAGTTTAAAAAACCCGAACAGATCAAGGCCGAACCCGATTACAAATTGCTGGAAGCACCTGATTGGTCCGCCAATGCAAATATTTATGAAGTCAATATACGCCAATATACACCTGAAGGGACTTTCAATGCTTTTGCGGAGCATATACCCAGGCTGAAAGAAATGGGCGTGGATATTTTGTGGTTGATGCCCATTCATCCGATCAGCGAAAAAAACAGGAAAGGTTCGCTTGGTAGCTATTATGCCGCTCAGGACTATAAAGCCATCAATCCAAATTTTGGTACAGAGGAAGATTTCAGGAACCTCGTTGCCAAAATCCATGAGTCAGGAATGAAGATCATTCTGGACTGGGTGCCAAACCATACTGGCGCCGATCACGTCTGGACCAAATCAAATCCGGATTTTTATACCAAGGATTCTTTGGGCAATATCACCCATCCAAAAGATACAGACTGGACAGATGTCGCAGACCTCAACTACGACAATCCTGAAATGCGTAAAGCGATGACCGATGCCATGCTGTATTGGATCACGGATTTTGACATTGATGGTTTCAGGTGCGATGTCGCCGGATATGTTCCGAATGATTTCTGGGAAGCCAACAATAAAGCGCTTTTTGCCCAGAAGCATGTCTTTATGCTGGCAGAATGGGAAGACCCTGCTTTACATGAAGTTGGATTTCACATGACTTATGGCTGGGGGTTTCATCATTTGATGAAGGAAGTTGCCCAAAAACAAAAAGGCGTAAAAGATATTCTGGCTTTTTTCAAGGATGAACAGGCAAAATTCAAACCAGCTGCTTACAAAATGAATTTCATTGACAATCATGATGAAAACAGTTGGAATGGCACAATGGCACAGCGTTTTGGCAAGGCGGTTGATCTGATGGCCGTATTTGCATTCACCAGTCATGGCATGCCGTTGATTTACAGTGGTCAGGAAGCCGGTCTCAACAAGAGCCTGAAGTTTTTTGAAAAGGATTCCATCGACTGGAAATACAAGGATAAAACGCCATTCTACAAATCACTGCTGAGCCTGAAGCACAACAATAAAGGCATCTGGAATGGTATACATGGCGGGCAAATGACCGTGGTTGACACCGACAATCCGGATAAGATCCTCGTGTATGAAAGGGAAAAAGACGGTGAAAAAGTGCTGGTTGCGCTTAATTTCTCCGATAAACCACAATCTTTCAAAACGGTAAACGCCCTGGCTGCCGGAGAAATGAACGAAATCTTCCAGAATAAAAAGATTGATCCATCATTTTGGCAAACCACCAAAACGACTTTGGCGCCCTGGTCTTATATGGTGCTCAGTTCCAAGTGATAGTATATATCTTATGTAAAATCAGCAGGAATATTTATTGGTTCTATGTTGATTCGTGTGGGTAAATCAATTTGATTAAATTTCCCTGAATTTTCAGAGGATTACAAATACAGCTATAACACAAAGTTGCACGAAGGAGGCACAAAGAGCACAAAGTCAATACATTACATATATATCAAGTAAATTATTCTTGGTTTTAAATTAAAAACTTCGTGTTTTTCGTGTCTGCTTCGTGTTTTTCGTGGAGAATGCAAAATACAGTTATTCCATGAAGTTTGTCAAAAATCACTGAATTGAAGACTCCCTTTTGATCATATAAAGAAAAATCAGCACAAATCAACTTCTTATCGCCATACTTAATCCATGTTCCTGCTGAACTCACCATTAAAGAAATTTTAAAAATTATTCTCCGAAAGCATACATCATATAATTATTTTCCAGCCACCGCAGTGCCTCAATCTGTTCGGCAGATTCGAGTGGAGATGGCTGGAGTTCTGCGATTTCCTGTAAAGACTTATTTCTGAAAGCATGCAACGGAAAGTATTCGTACCATGTTCCTGCTCCCGGCTTTTCAGTACGGTGATAAGGGATGGTAGCCCTGCTCAGGTAAAGTACACGATTGAACCGATCCGTAACCACTTTGATCACTTCGGTGTCAGAGAAACCTTCAGTGTTGACCATTTTCTTTCTGACACAGGCGATCTGCATCCAGTTGTCATCCAGCATTTTGGTGATCAAAGTCTCAAGACATTTGAGATCTTTCTCATCGAAATATAATGGTATATCGAGAATGATATCTGAAGGCCAGAATTTTTTAGCCGCCTGCGCACAATGTCCTGTCGTGGAAACATGTGATTGATATGTGTGACAATGGGTCCAGTCATTTGCCTCTGCAAAAGAAATCAATTCAATATCGGGTGTAGCCAGCTGAATAACATCGATGTCTTCCAATGAGCTCAATTTTTTTCTCAGATCCCCTATCCTATTAAATATCAGGTTTTTATCAACTGATTCCATATCCGCTTTAGTTGCGCTGACGACTGCGATCACTTTTGTCATAAGATTTGGTTTTAATAACAGAACAATCAGGCAAATATCATACATTATCTCAAAAGTGCGAACACGCTGATAATAAAATGTTAAAATCAGGCAAATTCCAGTAATTAAGGCAACTTGCATTACATATTACAATTATTTTTTATATATTTGCATTTATTTTAGAACTATTTAAAATGAAAAGAAAATTATTTCATAGCATATCTGCCATTTTCGTATTAAGCATGGCTTATTCGGTGAGCTTGCCGGCACAGGCGGTTGCACTGCCTTCAACGATCATTGTAGAACATATTCCTTCGCATGGATTATGTACACATCATGTGGTGACCAAAGGCAATACGATCTATTCCATCTCAAAGGCTTATCATGTTGAGGTACTGGACATTATAGAAGCAAATCCCAAAAAGGAATTAGTCAATCTTCAGCTTGAAGAAAGGATCAGGATACCGGTCAGCAAGCAATTCATAGATGATTTTAACACAGGCGGAGATTCCCGTAGTAAAATACCTGTTTATTATAAAGCCAGAAAAGGGGACAACCTGTTCAGGATTTCCAGGGTGTACTTTGACCTTAGTATGGATGATGTTAAGAAATACAATAAAATGAGCAATGTCAGCCTGCAACCGGATCAACTGGTTCTGATAGGTTATAAAAAGAGAATTTCCATTTCAAAACCAGAAGTAAAGGAATTGGCCAGGGCAAAACAGGCGAACACATCTACACAAAAAACAACTAAAAAAACCAGCCCGGATGTTGTCTCCAAAAATAATAATGCCGAAAAGCATACTCCATCCTCACAAACAAAAGAATTGCCCAGGCAAAAAACAGAACCAGGCAAAATGAAATTTGACAAAATTGTTCAAAAACCGGAAAATGATGATACTGAAAATGGTGCGATCGCAGAAGCAACCGAAGAATCAGTCCGGAAACTGAGAAAAGATAACGGCATTGCGGTCTGGAATCCAGCCAGCCAGTCCAGTGGAATTTTTGCCTTGCATCGTGATGCGATCCCCGGCAGTCAGATAGAGGTGTATAACCCGTTTTCCAAAAAAAGCATGAGCGTCACGGTCATCGGGGAAATTCCTGAAACAGCCTATCCGGAAAATGTAAAAGTCATTCTTTCACCGGATACGGCCAGGGCGCTGGGAGCACTGGATGAAAGATTCTACGTTAAGATGAGTTATGTCAAATAATTTAATACTTCAGTTTTATCATGCCAATGCGAGAAAAAATAATAAATTATTTTGATCAACCGGAACAATAAGTATTATCTTTCGTTGTTAAATCAATATTTACAAAAATGATGGTATGACTGAAACAAACGAGTTCAACGAAAAAGCGATCAGGCGGTATAAAGAAGAACAGCAGTTGAAACCCTTTCAGGGAGAATTGCTTAAGGTTCAGACGCATCTTGAAATGCACAACAAAAAAATGATCATTCTTTTTGAGGGCCGCGATGCCTCGGGAAAAGGCGGGACGATCAGAAGAGTGACCAGGTATATGAACGAAAAGCATTACCGGGTTGTTGCTTTGGGAAAGCCAACGCTGGAGCAGAGAACTCAGTGGTTTTACCAGAAATATGTGGAGCAGTTTCCACGTGGAGGAGAAATTGTTTTGTTTGACCGGAGTTGGTACAACAGGGCAATGGTAGAACCGGTATTCGGATTTTGTACTGAAAAGGAATACACTGACTTCATGAAAGGTGTGAAGGGATTCGAAAAAGACCTTGTCAGGCAGGGGATAATATTGATCAAACTGTATTTCAGCGTCACCAAGGATGAACAGGAAGCCCGGTTTGAAAGAAGAAAAACAGATCCTTTGCGCCAATGGAAACTGAGCGAGATCGATGTTCAGGCACAGGAACACTGGGACGATTTTACTGAAATGAAATATAAAATGCTCCAAAACACCCATTCTTCCATCACACCTTGGATCATCATCCGGTCAAATGACAAGCACCTGGCCAGATTGAACACCATCAAAGTGATACTGAACAGTGTAGATTATGAAAACAGGTCAACTGACCTGGATTTCAGCATGGATGAGGAAATAGTGGTTTCCGGTGCCCATGAACTGGAAATCATGGATAAACACCTCAAAAAAATGGGGAAATTCATTTTCTGATTTCCCCAAATAAAAATCTTTTACTCAATAAAATTATTTCCAGAGATCAGCGGGATAAACACCTTTTTCGATCATCCCGGACAATTTTTCCACTACAAATGGTTTATCCTCCCTGTATGTCACCCCAAACCAGGAAGCATCTGAGGACAATATCTTGACATCAGCTTCATGCTGCGCGATCAGCAGATCGATCAGATCAGGAATGTAGTATTCAGAAGTCAGGTCATGTAAGTTCGCTTCCAGAAATCGGGAAAATTCCCTTTCAAAAAACCTGAAATAGGACGGATAAAAGCCCCACATATTCATAGATACTATGTCATTCTCCTTTAAATACCTGGAAGTGCCGTCATTTCCGGGAAAAGATATCTTTCCCTCATCGTCCCAACCAATTTTTTTACATTCTTCTATGCTGACCAGGTTGCCGTCTGCATCTCCCTTACAAACGCCTCTGTTGACCGTCCCGAACTCAGATAAGGTGTTCACCAGCTTGTAGCCGATGACATTGTATAATTTTTTCCCTGGTTTATCTTCCGGATGTTCACGGAAAAAATCTGCAGCAACCTGGTAGGCTTCCACACCGTAATAATCATCTGCATTAATGACCAGAAATGGTTCATTGACCACTTCGGCAGCCATCATGACTGCATGCGCAGTTCCCCATGGTTTGACTCTGTCCTGGGGGCATTCAAATCCTGCAGGCAATTTATACAATTCCTGGGATACAAATTCAACAAGGATCTTTCCTTCCAGTTTAGCGGAGAAAAAATCCACAAATGCATCTTTGAATGAATCCCTTATGATAAAAACTACTTTACCAAATCCTGCGCGGATGGCATCATATATCGAATAATCAATGATGGTTTCACCATTGGGGCCAAATTCATCCATCTGCTTCAGGCCACCATATCTGCTGCCCATTCCGGCTGCCAATACAACTAAAGTCGGTTTCATATTTTTCAAGTTTAGGTAGTTTATTGAGTTAAAGCTGTTCAATTCGCAATTCGGAAGACATCAAAATAAAATAATCACAAGCAATTAAAAAATAATGAGTTGTGACCGGTTATAAATTCCTGTAACTTTTCCTGTAAGTTCCATTTCCAGGTAAGGTGCATTACCTGATCTGGACCTGACGTCATCTGATCTGAAGATCCATCTGGTATTTGGCTGAAACAAAGTGATGTTGCATTCTTTTCCTGCTTCGATGGTCACAGGATCCAGATTCAATACTTCCCTTGGCCCTGCTGATAGTTTTTCCACCATGACTTCAAGGCTGACAGTATCCTGCAGTTTTGTGCGAAGCACTCCGAACATCTGTTCCAGTCCCAGCGCACCGAATGCGGCATCTGAAAAGGCTTTGCGTTTTTCTTCAAGATCAACCGGAGTATGGTTGGAAACGATACAATCTATTGTTCCTTCAAGCAATCCTTTGACGACTGCATTCTTCTGTGATTTATTGCGAAGCGGTGGCATCACCTTGTGGTTAGGGTCAAAACTTCTGAGTATTTTACTTGTTTCGACCAGGTTATGCCAGGAAACCGTCGCTTTGACCTTCAGTTCATCTCTTTTTGCCTGCCGGACCAGTTTTACTGACTCGGCAGTTGTGATGAGATGAGCAATCAATGAACCTCCGGTATATTCAGCGAGTTGGATGTCTCTTTGCAGCATCAGGGTTTCTGCCAGAACCGGCATTCCCGGAAGACCGGCATTCACTGCGTCAATACCTTCATCGACCATACCGATCTCACTGATCGTACGTTCATCCGGCCTGTTGATCACAGGCAAACTAAGCATGGAGGCATATTTCAACGCCCTCAACATCACACCACCATGCTGCAGGCTTTCTTTTCCTTCAGAGAAAGCGACCACACCTGAACTGTGCATATCGAACATCTCGGCAAGATCTTTACCGCCATTGCCATTGGTAACTGCGCCAATCGGCAAAATATCTACAGCAAAATCAGCAGTTCTCCTGTGCAATGCGTCCACCATCGCTTTGTTATCAACAGCCGGTTTGGTATTTGGAAAAACTGCCAAACCGGTAAATCCACCTTTTGCTGCTGACATTTGTAAAGATTGGAGGTCATCAAGGTCTTCGTGTCCGGGTTCGGTAAGGGTAGTTCCGATATCCAACCAGCCCGGACTGATGCACAGGTCATCATAACTGACCGTCCTGATATTCTCCACCTGGATATTTTCACCGATCTCTTCAATTTTCCCTTTTTTGATCAGCAAATCCACTGTTTTCCCGTTCCAGGAAGAATTAATATCGATGATTTTTACTTTTTTTATCAAACAGTTCATTGTATCAAAATTTTATATTTAGAAACCTGTGATCACCACCAACATTCGACAGCAGCTATATGAATTATATCTTTCTTCAGGTTTTGAAAAACCTGAGCAACAAAATTTCCAAAAACAGCAATCCGAGTGCTAATATAGCAAACCATTTCCAAAGGACCACGCCTTTTTCTTCAGACCTGATCTTTTCGGTAAGATTATTTGTTTTATATCCGGATTTGATGATATCCAGTCTGTTACCCGAACTGCTCTTTAAGCCGGATTCGTCTTCAGTCAACAGGTTGGATTCTGCTCTGTCGAAATTAAAAGCAACTTTTTTGACCATTTTTTCATCCCGGGTCAGTTCATATATTCCGGCACCGGTAAGAGGGATATCCAGGTTGAGCAATGTTTTTGAACCAACATTCCTGGCTGTCGGGATGAATTCTTTTTCTCCCTTGATCTTGAATGCAACTTTCTCCTGATCAACCTGCTGGTCAACAGATATGATGCCTCCGGCTCCGATCGTAAAAGAAAGCGGGTCGACCGGATCAGCGCTGAGCGCCATTTTATACAACATAGGAACAAATACGGAAGCATTGCGTGTGGTCAGGTCATTCAGATCCGGGTCAAGGGGTGAAGTGCTGATATACAAAGCGCCTTTCCCCATCGCGTAAGATTCAATCAACGGCCTTCCGTCCGGAAATCCGATGATCTTCCTGCTGGGTTTATTCTGACTGGATGACAGGAGAAGTCTTTGTCTGACTTTTGGAAGCGTGATGGATTTATTCCCTTGTTTTTCAAAAACGTCCTTGAAAACGAATTCCTCCCTGTTGATGAATGTGGCCTGAATTTCCTTTTGTTCAACTCCCTGGATGGTATTGATGCCGAATGAGGCAAAACTTTGGTTCAGATCATCTATTTCAATCTCACCACCGGGAAATAGCATCACGATCCCGCCGTTTTCCATATAGGCTTTAAGACTGGAAACCAAACCGGACGATACGGAAGAAATGTGTTCAAGGACTACCAGCTTATATTTGCCCAGGCCTGCATGATCGATGGCTGTCTGCCGTGTGATCGTAGGAATAAAAACTTTCGAAAGTTTAAAAACGGTTTCGGTGAATGATTTCTGATCATCGCCCTGAACCACCAATACCGGCAGGGATTCCGCCACATCAAAGGCGATATGGTACACGTCGTCAAAAACCACTGGGTAATCCCTGATCTCCAGCCGTCCGGTATTCCATCCCGGTTTATTCAGTCTGAAGGATAAAGTATCAGTTATGGATTTTCCTGCCGGTATCCGCATATTAGCCAGAGGAAAATTCTGATCATCATAGTTGAAATTGACTGCAAGTTCTTCAACGTCCTTGTCGCTGTAATTAGACACTTTGACCATGAGTTGCCCTTGTTGTCCTGCAACAGGAAGTGGCGCGATCCACCAGGCAGAATCGATGCTGATGTTACTGTTGCTGACACCTTCGAGCACAATGGCTCTGTAACGGGTCAGAGAGTCAAAATCCTCAGGTTCGAAATCTGTAGTACTCTGTTGGAAATCGCTCAGTAAATAGGTCTGGTGATTGTAATTCCCGACAAGATAAAATGCTTCTTTCTGCATGGACATTACCTTGCTGATCTTTTTGACTGAAGGAGAGGATTCGATCTGTTCAATCTTTTCAATGGCTTCTTCCTGGGTTGACCATTGCCGCTGAACGTAATCATTGTCATTGGTGATGACCTGAAAACGGTCATTTTTATCATAAGCCCTGACGATCTTGATGGCATCCAGTTTTGCTTTTTCGATCAGAGAAATATCCTGACCTGAAGCATTCATGGAAAATGAATTATCAATGTATATGCTTACAGCGTTCAGTCCTTTCCCTGATTCTTCGCCCTGTGGTATAAATGGTTGGGCAAATGCCAAAACCAATGCTGATACGGCCAGTATGCGCATGATGAGGATCAATAAATTCCTGATCTTATTGCGGTTGGAAGTCTCTTCCTTGATCTCTTTGAGAAAGCTGATATCAGGAAAATAGACCGTTCTGAAACGTCTGAAATAAAACAGATGAATAAGTATCGGTATACTTATCGCAGCCAATGCCCATAAAAAACCTGGATATAAAAAATGCATAGTGCAAAATTAATATTTAAGCTAAGTTAAAAACAACAAATGAGCAAAAAAGTTAATATTTTGCAGTTTTTCAGGTATTTTAACAATGGTTAACAGACCTTTCATTCGTTGAAAATTCAATGCAGATTTTCTCTTCTTTCGTCTGTATAGTTGTTGCTGCCAAACCGGAAAACCCTGACGATTGCCATATTTCAATTGATTCGGAGGCAACATCCGGGATTTGCAATTTTTTTGCCCTGACGGAAAAACGCAGGTTTTGTTCAAAAATTGTGGATATCTTTCAGGTCTTGTACCGGAGGAAAATGCGTATCTTCCAAAACCTCAAAATAATCGTCGATATAGGGAAACATGGTGTCGCAACCGATGATGGACAAAACGACTTCATCATTGACATTTCTGAAAGAATCCAGTTCACCGGACTCCTGCAAATGACTGATCTTACGCAAGGCAGCAGCGAGTTGCATACCCGTGGAAGGTCCGACAAAAAGACCCAGCCGGATCAGTTGGAGACTGTGATAGAACGCATCGTGGGCATTGATGGAAATGACTTCATCAGTTACCTTTTCCCAGGGAATACCCAGTTTGTGGATCATTACCTCTCCCCTTGGACCAGGAATGGAAGATTTTTTTTCGATGGCCGTACCCAGAACAAAAATGTCCGGTTGCTGATGCTTGAGAAACGAGCCGGAACCATAGATCGTACCTCCGGTACCGATGCTCGAAACGAAAATGCTCAGTTCATCACCCAATTGCTCCCAGATCTCTTTACCAATGTATTTGTAGGAAGCATTTTTATTTTCTTCGTTGATGTATTGATTGAGGTTATGCCAGTTATCCCTTGCACCGATATTTTTTGCTTCCCAAATCCCTCCTTCTTCTGCAAATACATCCGGGCTGGCAGGTCCGTGTGAGATCAACAGCTTTGCACCAACCAACTGAAGCAGTCTTTTTTTGGAAGCAGGGACGTCCGGAGTGATGATGGCATGCATGTTGGGAATGCCAAAATATTGGGCAAATACTGCCAGTGAAAGTACGGTATTACCTGAGGAATATTCGATCAGATCGGTAATTCCTTTCAGGTCGGATGACGGGATATTGGCCAGCATATTATAGGCTGGTAACGCTTTAATATTAAAAAGCGGCATAAACTGGACCATTTTGATAAAAATCCGAACCCTTTTTTCAGCATAAGGATTCACCGATACAGGAAGTTCAATGATCGGACTAAGGCCGACACCAGCAGGTTTTAAAAATGAATGGACTGCGTTATCACCTGCATATATTTTCCTGATTTGATCACTCTCCATGTTATTCGGATTTTAAAACAGAGGCCAAAGATATGGCCGAAAAACTTATATCACTTTAAAATGATTATTTTTTCCAAATATTATTCGGATCACTTTGAGACATTATTTTTCCTGATCATTAGATGAAATACAAAAGTAACATCAAATCATTATTAACCTGATCAGCACAATGGAATGGTCAGAAAAATTGCCTTAATTTCCTCAATGGGTTTCAAGAAATTTTTTAATATCCCGGTTATGGCCAAAAAGGACCATGATATCATTGCTTTGCAAAATGAAATCAGGTTCCGGCACTCCTTTTACCCTGGCTTTAACCGATACTCTTCCCAGCATATTGGGAACATTTTCATTTCTGATGACCGTAAGTATCAGTAATCTGTGTTTTGCCCTCAGGTTCAGATCCTGGATGGATTTTGAAACATATTGTTCAGGTATTTTTGCTTCCACAATGCTGAAATCATCACTGAGTTCAAAAGAATCCACCACGCTGGTAAGGCATAGTTTTTTAGACCATCTCTCTGCAGTTTCTTCCTCAGGATGAACGATTTCATGCACTCCGATGGCATGCAATACTTGTTCATGCAATGGATCGATTGCCCTGCTGATCAATCGCTTCACATTCAGATTCTTGAATATTGCCGTGACCATTATATTGGACCCCTGGTCTTCACCTATGGCAACGATCACGACGTCAGTATCATGCAGAGGTAAGCCTGCAACCGTGTACTGATCAGTTGCGTCCAGGCAAATCGTATGTGATATCTTATCCTTCAATGCATCCACTTTTTTCATACTCGCATCCACACCGATCACTTCATTACCGTTTTCGGTCAGTTTTTGAGCAAGTGATGAGCCAAAACTGCCCAATCCTACAATGATGTACTTCATTGATCCTTTATTTTTAAGGTTAATTTTTAAATTCTGTTATCAGTTCAGAATAATATCCTCTTCCGGGTATTTGTAATTCTTGTATTTAGCCTTCCTGATCAGTGAAACCAATATGGAGAGCATCCCTACCCTGCCAAAAAACATCAGTAAAATGAGCACTATTTTGCTGTGTTCAGTGAGTAATGAGGTGATCCCCAGGCTTAAACCCACAGTTCCGAATGCTGAAAAGGCCTCAAATATGATCTTCTCCATTCCTTTGTCTCCGTCCTTTATGAGCATCAGAAAAATACCCAGTCCAATAGCGATTAATGATAAAACAATGATGGCATAAGACCTGCGGACCGTAGTATCCGGGATCTGTCTGCGATGCAGTTCAAGCCGGCTTTTGCCTTTCGCAAGGCTGATAAAATTCATCAGGGCAATGGCAAATGTACTTGTTTTGATACCACCCCCGGTAGATGCTGGTGAAGCCCCGATCCACATAAATAAAATGATGATCATCACGGTCGGCAGACTCAATGCGGTCATATCCACTGTATTGAAACCGGCCGTCCTGGGCGTGACCGCAGTAAAAAAAGCAGTGACAATTTTCCCATACCAGCTGTGAGATCCGAGGGTATAATAATATTCAGTTGCCAGGATAAGCAATGTGCCGGCGAGTATCAGAAAAAAAGTAGTGATGAGAATGATCTTTGTACCCAAACTGATCACCCTGGGCTTGTGGATCCTGACTTTCCCCGTGATCGGGGAGAGCATATTCAATACCTTGTACCTGATGTAATACAATGTATTGGACACAATAGGGAACCCCAGGCCACCCATGATCAGCAACCAGGCAACTGACAGATGTAAATTGTAGTTGTATTGATAACCTGGTTCATATAGATTGTTGGTCAAGGTGGAAAATCCGGCATTACAATATGCTGACACTGCATGGAAAGCTGCAAAAAATATCCTGGAGTACTCTGTGGTAAATAATGACCGGTCAAGACTGGTATAGATGAAAACACCTCCAATAAATTCGATGATAAGGGTGATCAGAATTACATTTTTAAGTAATTTATAAACTTCTCCCAGCTTGTCCGCATTGGTCATATCCTTGATGACAAGCTGATTTTCAAAAGTAGTCCGTCCTTTGAAAAAATAACTGAAATAACTGATGAATGTCAGGATGCCCAAACCTCCTGCCTGGATCAACAACATGATAATGATCTGCCCGAAATGAGTGAACTGAGTGGCGGTGTCCAGTACAGTCAGACCGGTAACACAAACTGCACTGGTTGAGGTGAATAGCGCATCGACGAATGAAATGCCATTGGTGGTTGCATTGGGCAACAGCAACATGAATGCACCTGAAAAAATAATGATCAAAAAGCTCAGAACAAATAGTTGTGCAGGATTAAGCACCCTTCGCTGGAAGTTGATCTTTCTGATGGCAAACTCTCTGAAAAAAGTAAAAAATATCGATAATTTGAACCATATATCATCATAAAAATAGCTGGTATTCCCTTCAGCCTTTTCAGAGAAAAAATGTTGCAAGATCACCAAAAATACAAGTGCATTTGTAATCAGATCAAAGATAGCTACTTTATAACTGATGGTGCCCCAAAGCAACAAATATCTGTATATCGTTATAAAAATCCCACTGGAAAGTAAAACGAAATAAAATACATTAAGAAAAACTGTTGCCTGATCAATAAGACCAAACCCAAATTCCACGATCAGCAAGATCACACCGACAAGACTCAGCATGAAAACTATTCTGGAAACTTGATCAATACTCAAATTACTTCTTTCCTGATTTTCCACTTTTTAAAGCTAATCGCCATTTAGTATTTTATGATCAATCGAAATTACGGTTTTATAGGATATACCGTTTACTTTAATGTAAAATTTTTGATCAAAAAAATTCCAAACATCGTACATTACAAAAACATTACTTTATAGGCCGGACAGGAATGGGTCACATCTTGTAGGCCACTGCATTGATATTCATGCCGGCTCCCACAGAAGCAAACAAAACGACGTCACCTTCATTAAGTTGGTGATTTTCCAATTGCCCTGTTTTTACCAGATGGAACAAAGTGGGAACGGTTGCCACCGAACTGTTACCCAGCTTATGGATGCTCATCGGCATGATGAATTCAGGTGGTTCATCTATTCCATAAAGTTTATAAAATCTGTCGATCATGGCTTCATCCATTTTTTCATTTGCCTGGTGGATAAAAACTTTTTTTACATCGTGAATATCCACATGACTGTTTTCCAGACATTTTTGCATGGCCAGGGGCACATTGGACAATGCATAATTATAGATTTTCCTGCCATTCATTTTGATATACCTGACTGCAGGATCCGCATCTTTGATATTGGATTGTCCCAAAAAAAGATAGTAGGCTTCATTCAAAGTATTGGATTGGGCAGCATGCCCCAATATTCCAATCCTTTCCGGACTTTGGATCCCTTCCAGGATAACTGCCCCTGCTCCATCTGCATAGATCATGGAATCCCTGTCATGCATGTCCAGAACGCGGGATAAGGATTCCGAGCCGATGACCAGAATACGGTTGGCCAATCCGGATTCGATAAAGGATTTGGCATGGATCATGGCCTGAACCCAACCGGGGCATCCAAAAATGAGATCATAGGCAATGCAGGAAGGATTGGCGATCTCCAGCCGGTATTTCACTCTGGAAGCCAGACTGGGCAAAATATTGGTTTGTATGGTATTTTTTTTGATATCGCCAAAATTGTGCGCAACGATGATGTAATCCAATGTCTCCTTATCGATTCCGGCATCTTTGATCGCTTCCATGGCAGCTTCGGTGGCCATATCGGAATTTTTCATATCGTCATCCAGATACCTGCGCTCCATTATTCCGGTGATCTCATAAAACTTTTGGATGATCTCTTTATTTTCAATATTATATGGTTCCTGTTTTTCTGTATAAAATTTCTCCTGACAGAAATCAGAATTCCTGACTATATGTTCAGGAATAAAAACCCCGGTTCCTGTTATTACTGCATTTTTCTTCATTTTTTGCATGTTTTGCGAAAAGCATAATACGCTTTCTTTTTTGTAAAAAATTCAAATAAAAAGCAAATATCCTAAAATATCACTAACCTGAATCAAAAAATACATGCACAACAATAATTAGATCAAAATTTAATACTGAAATACATAAATTCTAAATATATTATTTTGCTAAAAGTATTGATTGAATCCTAATGTATTAACTCTCAGGAAGATGGCCTAATGTACATGATTCAATTAAAATCAGGAGACACACCAGAAAATCGGGTAATTTTGTCCGGATATGACAGTTTATCATTTATAGGATTGTAAAAAATCAGATAAGGAGGAGCAGTTGGTATAACGGAACATGTAAACACAGAGCGATTCCGGTTGGAAAGATCCAAAGTTTGGATTATATTTGTCCATGGCTGGAAAGGTATCAATATCGATAAAGCTGATACCCATACGCACATAGGATTGTTTGAGTCTGAGGATAGAATTGAAAATAAAACTGACTGAAAAAAGAAGTATGAAAAATTTGTTGTTCGACCACTTGATTTTATTAATACTGCTCATTTTTACGGACGTTGCGAGCGGACAGCACCAGAATATTGAGATCAGTTCCTGGGCTTCTCCCAATGAACCCACGATCATGATCAATCCGAAGCAAACCGACATTATGGTAGCCGGTTCCAACCTCAATTTATACAATTACTCTTCCGATGGAGGTAGAACGTGGACGACACAAATCCTGACCTCACCTTTTGGTGTTTGGGGTGATCCGGTTGTGATCGTTGATACAACAGGCAACTTTTATTTTTTCCACCTTTCCAATCCACCCAATGATTCATGGATAGACCGTATTGTTTGTCAGAAGTCCACTGACAACGGTAAAAGCTGGTCCAGTGGTACTTTTATGGGTAAAAATGGTTCAAAAGCCCAGGATAAACATTGGGCGACAGTTGACCGGAAAACCAATCAGATCTATGTTACCTGGACACAATTTGACAAATACGGCAGTACGAATACACAGGACAGTTCACATATATTTTTTTCGATGTCTTCGGATGAAGGTGAAAGCTGGAGTCAGGCCAAAAGGATCAACCAGACGGGAGGTGACTGCATCGACAGCGATGATACGGTTGAGGGTGCTGTACCAGCTGTCGGACCTGGCGGAGAGCTGTATGTTGCCTGGGCAGCACATGAAAAAATATACTTTGACAGATCTTTTGATCACGGTCAGACCTGGATGGACCAGGACTTTATTGTGACAGACATGCCGGGCGGATGGGATATCAGCATTCCGGGGATAATGCGGTCCAACGGATTCCCAGTAACATCATGTGACCTGAGCGGCGGCCCGTATCACGGTACGATTTACATCAATTGGGCAGATCAGCGCAACGGTGCGAATGATACAGACATTTGGCTGATCAAGTCTGAAGATCACGGGATGACCTGGAGCGAACCGGTCAGGGTCAACGATGATTTGCCGGGCAAACACCAATTCTTTACCTGGATGGCAATAGACCAGACCAACGGTTATTTATATATTGTATTTTATGACCGGAGGAACTACCCTGACAGGCAAACTGATGTCTATCTGGCGCGGTCAACGGATGGCGGATCAAGTTTCCGCAATATCAGGATCAGCGAAAGCCCCTTCACGCCTATTTCGAACATTTTTTTTGGCGATTATAATAATATTGCCGCACATAATGATGTGGTCAGACCTATCTGGACCAGATTAAACAATGGCCAGCTTAGCATACACACCGCACTGGTGGACCTGAGCAAATTCGATGTTGTCAGCTCTGAAGAAACAAACTCTGAAACTGAATTTCTGGAACAAAACTTCCCCAACCCGTTTGAAGATACGACATACGTCTCATTTAAAATACCTAAAAACAGCGTGTTGAGTCTGGATATTCTGGATATTCAGGGCAAACATTTGATCAATGTTTTCAACAACAAGGCTTACGAGGCGGGGCAACACATTATCCGTTTAAAAGATGAAATAAAAGACCTTCCATCCGGAACTTATATCTATGTTCTCAAATCAGGAGATCAAATCTTCAGACGAAAAATGATCAGCATCCAATAGTGGAAGCACTTTGACCTTTCATTTTGTTTTCAGGATACGGAAATATTCAATTTATTTTCAATTTTATTTGGAAATTTAATTTTTATGGATTTTATTGTACCCGATATTTGAAAACAGATATTTAATGTCAAAAAGTTGTTTAAGATCTGCCCGCACGTTACTGTTTTTATCTCTGTCATTATCAGTCCCTTTGATCGATTTTCAAAGAACGGGTGAATTTGGGGTTAAAAATCCTGCGGCCAGAAAACAGAATTTATAAGCAAGACATCAGTTACAATAAATGATCTCAATTAAGGGTATAAAATTACCCTGTGAAGTTTAATTCTTTTACTATGAAGCGGGTACAGATTGAAATGGAGTACATTTTTAAAGCATCACCGGCGATGTTATATACCTTCATCACCTCTCCTGAAGGCCTGGTGAGATGGTTTTGTGATGCAGTTGATATAGTTAACGACTATTACCATTTTTATTGGGACGGTTCAATGGAAACCGCTGAACTGATCGATGATATAGAAGAAGAAAGGCTTAGATTCCATTGGGTCAACTCAGACACCAGATATGAATATTTTGAATTCAGGATGTACAAATCGCCGATAACCAACGAAACGATCCTGAAAGTGATCGACTATTGCGATGAAGATGAAATTGAAGACCAAAAAGAACTCTGGGAGTCACAGATCGCGGAACTTCAGAAAGTGATCGGAGGTTGATCAAATCTTTTTTTCAAGATCCAGAAGATCTGTCCGGATCCTGGTTAGTTTTTTTCTCAATTCTGCCAGGTGGTTGATACCGGGTTCTGCTTGCCTTCCAGCCCTGATTTCATTTCTTGCACCTTCAATGGTAAAACCCATATCCTTCACCAATTGATAAACAACAGCAACCGCTTCTATATCTTTCTGAGCATACCTGCGGTCACCCTTTTTATTTTTACCGGGATTAATGGTCTCAAATTCCGATTCCCAATACCGGAGCAAAGAATTGGAAACGCCAAACATGGCGGCCACCTCTCCAATAGAATAATATAATTTAGTCAAGTTCATTTTTTTACGAAGTATTCAATGAGTCTGTTAAGAAAACTGTAACATTCAGAAAACCCGGATCAATCAACATTTCCACAGTTAAATTTACGACCATTTACCTGTACAACAAAATTTACCTTATAAAAAACAGTCAATTTGGAGTAAACGGACCAGTTAAAGCCCGTCATGCAGAAAATTTGTAAACAGACCACTGCATTTTCCCAAACAATTGACCAGTTAGCTATTGCTTTACCATTCAATATTCCAACCCGCTTTCAACTGAATCAAATAAATTTCCAATAACCCGGGTGGACATTGCAACTGAAGCCACACAATAATTTGGTACGGAATTTGCCTTAATACATATGCATTAAAGAATTTTTACATATTTATGAATTAAAATTTGTAACACATTGATAATTAATTATATAAAATTTCCAAAAATTAAACATTCAAAATTATTCAAATGCTTATCCGCAGAAATGGATTCAGGAATAAGTAATTCATGAAAAAAAAAAAATTAAAAATCAAATTCTTTTTCCTGATTCGGAATTACTGAACATACAGGTGAAAATTACTTAAATACATGCATTCTAAATGGTTGAATTAAAGTTTACAAAATGAAAAAAATAACCCAAATTTCAAGATTACTCATGCACACTTTACCATTGGCAATTCTGTTTTTAGCAGTTGGCCAATTCAAGGTGTCCGCTCAAATCAACTCCGTTGCGGTCCAGGTTGATCCTCCAAGGTATTATTCCGGGGGAACCGCCGAAATGGACTATACGGTTTCATTCGGAAACATTAACTATGAACGGGCAGATTTCATTGAATTCGTAGCGCCTCCGGGAGTCACGCTATTGGATAACTTTGACGAGCCTACCCTGTTCCTGGGGTGCGGGTATAATTCAGGTCAACAGCTGCCAGCCAATGCAGGAGCCAATGGTATCGGCTGGGGACATCCGGTGTTCACCGATGGCGGAAGCGGTTGCGGAATATTCCAACCGAATACACCCCACACTTTCCGGCTGAAAGTTGCGTCCACCGCAGCAGTTACAGGCAATATTCTGATCTTTGTCAGGGTTTACGGAGAATCCGGCAGTATGGCAAGTGCTACACTGGGCTTGACAAATGCAGCGTGCAACCTTGCTGCACCTAATGACATCACTGTATTTGCAGATAATGCATCGTGCCAGGCGTATGTCAATTTTGTGGGTGTGCAGACCGGCGCCTGCGGAAATTTACTCATTGATCATTCGGGTTATTATCCGGTTGGCACTACTGAAGTAGTATTCATTGCTGCTGAAGGAACTGTAAATGAAATCAGAGCAACCAGACATGTAACTGTCATTGATAATCAGGCACCTGTGATCACCAACTGTTCCAACAGGGTGGTCAATCTGGGCTCAGGGGAATGCAGTACGGCAGTTGATTTCAATTTCCAGATCAACGAAAACTGTGGTGATATGGAAAGAGAATTAAAACAACATTTTCTCGACCTGGTTGACAAAACAGTCAACTGCCCGACTGGACCAACTCATTATTTCAGGGTTTTCGACCTGAATGCTGTCGGGATTGACAACGACTTCCAACTGTCTTCCATAGACCTGGGTGTATATTTTGCTTCTAACAGTTCTCAGATCACTGTAAATATCTATGAACTGAATGGACCGTTCAACCTGAATAATCTAACTTTAGTCAGCCAATCAATACATATTCTGCCCGCATTGAACCAACAAGTGGTCAGCATTTCCCATCCTGCAACCATACACGGAGGGTCGATTTTTGTTGTAGAGGTCATCGCACCTGTATTCGGAGGTATCCAGGGCAATGTCAGGATAGGGTTCAATGATGCAGGTGAAACAGCACCTACTTACATAATGGGTTCAGTTTGTGGTACGACTACACCCCAATTGGTGGAAAATGCGTTTGGAGGTACCGAAACAGGAAATCTGGTCATGACTTTGCATGGTTTTGAAACCGCAATCGGATTCAACGCATTGCATGCTTCAGGATTATTACCTGGAGACATTTTTGAAAGAGGACAACATGATCTGATTTACACACTGACCGATGCAACCGGCAATAGTTCAACCTGTGCTTTCACACTGACCGTTGTCAACCAGGACGGGCCAACCACAGCTTTAGCCTGCAATGATACCATTCATGTTTCTCTTGATGAAGAATGCGAAGTACTGGTTACTCCTGATATGGTTCTGGAAGGAGATCATTATGGATGTGCAGATGATTATCTGGTGATCGTTTATGATCAGTCAGGTAATCCGATCGGCAATCTGATCTCTTCAGCTTATGTAAATCAGTTATTGTATGTGGAAGTCTACGACATAAACACTAATAATCACTGTTCAAGTATCATCAAACTGGAAGACAAGTATCCGCCGGTGTTGTTATGTGATCCTGTGATCACCACCTGCTCCGGAGATGTTCAGCCCGGTTCTGAAGTACCTGAGAATCTTGCTTTTAATTACAAACCTGAAATTGGTACCCTGCCGGCAAATCAAACCGGAATTACAGAGTTCGTCATTCCGGTCGACGGATTGCATAGTGCCGTGATCACTGATCTCGACGTAGTTTTTGATATTGAGCATTCAGGTGTTACCGAACTCACTGCAAGGCTGATCCATCCGGATGGAACCAGCATTGTTCTATTCGCCAAACCAGGCGATAATGTAGCTTGCACCACGCCAAACATACAACTCACAATGGATGATGATGCCGTATTAAGTCCGGCGGATCTTGATAATGCCTGCAATGCTGTTGCTCCCGGGATTTCAGGTGAATACCAGCCTGTTCAGTCATTGGCCAACTTCAATGGAAAAGGTATGAGGGGTGAATGGATACTGGCCATCACAGATGACGCATTAGGCAACGGAGGCAAACTGAAAAACGTCAGCCTGATCTTTTCACAGACCGGTGCGACTGTCAGCCTGCCAATCCCTCCTGGTGCAACATTTGAATACAACGGCAGCAATATTTATACCGTTTATGATTTTGATGCCTGCGGCCCGGTCAAAATGACTTATGAGGATAAATCATTCAAACAGAACTGTAATTCCATGTTCTCTGAACTGATCGAGAGAAGCTGGACTGCCGTTGATCCTTTTGGCAATACTTCTACGTGCCTGCAATTGGTCCAGGTAGTCAATAACGGAGCCGCTTTCCTGATCTTCCCTCCTGATTATGACAACGTTACTTTACCTGCCTACAGTTGTGACCTTGGCCAGGAGTTTTATCCGCATCCGACTTACTCAGGTTACCCGACCGGTGATTTTTGTCCTGATATTGATGTTTATTACGAGGACCTTGTATTAACTGATTGCCCCGGAACTTTCAAGGTTTTGAGACAATGGAGAGTCACCGATTGGTGTACCGGTTCAGTGATCGAACACATACAACAGATCAAGGTACAAGATAAAGATGCACCGGTGATCGTTAAGACTATTCCGGATATTGTTGCGTACACCGATGCGTTTGATTGTTCAACCAATGTTGATCTGCCTGATCCTTACAGTTATGGAATGATCATTTACGATTGCAGATTTGAAGAAATTACCTACTCTGTTTCTTATAAGCTGGCTGATGCCAACGGCAATATTCCTGATGATGGTCTACCATGGATTTCGGATGAAAATCTGGTGAAAGTGAACACCCAAAATGGCGGATACTTCTACAGATTCCTCGATGCGACAACGCATCCGATATGGATAAGATATACATTTACAGATCCTTGTGGTAATTCAAGTGAATTATACTTCAAGGTGGTGGTTTACGACGAATCCAAGCCAATCGCAGTTTGCGACCTCAGGACTCAGGTAGTATTAGGTCCATCAGGCCAGATCTATGCAGATGCATTCACATTTGATGACGGTAGTCATGACAATTGCGGCACATTGACTTATGAAGCCAGAAGAATGCATGCTGCCTGCGGGTTCAACACAAATTTCAGTGACAAGGTATACTTCTGTTGTCAGGATGTCGGCACAGTTCAGATGGTAGAAATGAAAGTGACCGACGAAAGCGGACTTTTCAACGTGTGTATGGTGGAAGTTGAAGTGATTGACAAGTACCCACCGATCCTGATCTGTCCGGAAGAAGTTACGCTTGAATGCAGGGAAGATTATAACGATCTGGAACTGACCGGTGTGGCAGAAGCTTTGGATAATTGCAGCGTTTCCAGTGTGACGCACACCAACACCAATGTAGATATCAGTTCTTGCGGTGTCGGTACGGTCACCAGGCAGTGGAAAGCTGTTGACCATCTTGGGCTGACTTCAATTTGTTATCAAACGATCAATATCATCAATACAGATGAATTTGACGGTACTAAGATCAAGTGGCCTAAGGATATTACGATCGAAGCATGTATTTCAGAGATCACACCTGATATTACTGGCAATGTTACCGTGGAAGACGACTACTGCAGCCAGGTTGCCATCACCTACAAAGATCAGGTTTTTGATGTAGTACAGGATGCCTGTACCAAAATTCTGAGAAAATGGTCTGTTCTGGATTGGTGCACATTTGATCATGACAATCCTTATACAACAGGATACTGGGAGTACACACAGGTCATTAAAATATTTGACAATGTTGCTCCAAAATTTGATCAGGCATGTTCCAATCTTGATTTCTGCACCTACGGCGCCTGCGAAGGTCCGATCGAATTCATCAAAACGGCAACTGACGACTGCACTCCTGCAAATCAGTTGCGCTGGAAACACAGGATCGACCTGTTCAATGATGGAAATTATGACTTTCCGGAAAGGTTTACCAACAATGCTTCCGGAACCTATCCGGATGGCACACACAGGATCGTATGGATCGTGGAAGACGGTTGTGGAAACATCAGCACATGTGAACAATTGTTCACTTTGAAAGACTGCAAAAAACCTACACCGCTGTGTTACTCTGTATTGGCTACAGTGGTCATGGATGTAACAGGCATGGTGGAGATATGCGCTCAAAGCTTTGATTTATGTAATTGCACATCAGGTAGTTACGATAACTGCACACCTCAGGAAGATTTGATATTTTCCTTCAGCCCGGACATCAATGACACATGCCGAGTCCTGGATTGCAATGATATTCCGAACGGACAAAGCGCACTGATCGAAATGCAGATCTGGGTTACTGATGAAGCAGGTAATCAGGATTATTGTACAGTGACGCTCGATCTGCAGGATAATGAAGCAGATGCATGTCTGGATGTCGATGCCGGGTCAATCATACTAAGTGGTATGATCAGGAATCCACAGGATAAACCTCTGCCCGGAGTTGAGGTTGCAGTAAGCAGTAACAACAGCAATATCGGATTCCCAAGGTTCAGTTACACGAATGATAGCGGCAGGTACTCCATGAACGGCTTGTATGCCACAAACACCTATGACATCCAGCCTGGAAATAATGCTAACATCACACAAGGTGTGACAACGCTCGACCTCATCTACATTCAAAAACATCTTCTGGGTATTCTCAGCCTGCAAGGTCCATACCAGATCATTGCTGCTGATGCGGATAACAACCAAAAGATCTCTGCCAATGATATCTTTTCTATAAGAAATATCATACTTGGCAAAAACGATGAATTCCCGAATGGACAGGAATCATGGAGATTCGTTGCAGCAAATGCGGATATTCCTAATCCTGATCATCCTTTCCCGTTTGCTGAAAAGATCAGTACAAAGAATCTGAAAGAATTCAAGAATCTGAATTTTACCGGAGTAAAAATTGGTGACGTAAATAACAGTGCTTCATTACAACCGGATGGTCCTTCAATCGAGCCTAGATCAACTCAAAAGATGAATATCCTTGCAGATGACAGGATGGTTCTGGCAGGAGACCAGATCGTGGTAGACTTCTTTGCTGAAGACCTGAGCGGGATCGTCGGTAATCAATTCACTATCGAATTTGACAAAGATGTATTGAGCTTTGCAGGTCTGACAGGTGTACATCAGGTCATCAATGAACAAAATTTTGGCCTCGGTTTAGCGGGATACGGCCTGATCACTGTAAGCTGGAATACCAATGAACCACCGGTCTTGAATCAGAATAAACTGTTCAGCCTGGTCTTCACCGGAATTTCTTCCGGTGAACTCAGCAAACTGATCAGAATGAGTGACCGCATTACAAAAGCTGAAGCTTACTCACAAGATCTCGAAGTGATGGATCTAGAACTCAAATTCAGGACCGGTGACAACTTCACCAATGAATTGAAGTATACATTGCATCAAAATATTCCTAACCCGTTTGACGATAAAACGCAGATCTACTTTGAACTTCCGGAAGATACTGATGCAACATTGGAATTCTATGATGTAACAGGTAAAGTGTTGAAAACAGTTAAAGGAAGTTACAAAAAAGGATTGAACACTATAGAAGTTACTAAAAATGAACTCGGCATCACCGGAATCATTTATTACACACTCAAAACCGGCGTATTTACACAAACGAGAAAGATGATCTGTATCAATTAAAGAACATTCCTATTTCAATTTTACTTGGGTTGATCAACCCTTGATAAACCAATCTGCAACAGCCTCTCAAATGCGAGAGGCTGTTTTTATTTTGACCATATCAATCTGAAGTGCAATCCCCTACTCTTTTATAAATTGATTGTACTTAAGCGGCCTGAGTTTCCCAAAACCGGATAACTTTTGTTGGTCAACGAGCTTCATATTTCCAGATATACTGATGATCAACGCCTGACCTTTGATCTGTTTGTTATAAAATTCCAAAATATCATCAAAACGCAACCTGCTGAAATGGGGAAAGTGAATCTCTCCGGGATCCCTCTCATAGCCCATCCGTCTCCAGTTGGCAACTCTCGAAGCCATATTCCTGAAATCGGGAAAAGAGGTATAGGATGCAGATGTCAGGCCTTTCCGGATTCCTTCCATGCGTTCAGGTCTGACAGGCATGTCAAGGATCAGTTGCCTCATGGCTTCAATCCCGTCGATGGTTTTATCACTTTGTGTATTGAGGTAACCTGACAAATACCCTGGTTTGTCTTTTAACTGGGGCCATCTGTAAATGGCATTTGCCGTATAGGCAAGAGAACGAAACTCGCGGATCTCCTGAAACACCAGAGAACTCATACCTGATCCAAAATATTCGTTGAAAGCCGATATGTTGGCAAAATCGTCTTCACTTTCCAGCATTTTTCCGTCAACAAAAAAATGGATATTGCCTTGTCTTGCCTTCTTATTATCATATACATAAACCACGGGTTCGTCATATTTTTTCCGTTCGGTGACGATGTATTCTGCACTTACAGGAAGTTCAGGCCATGTGATGCCATTTTGCAGTACACCGGACAATTCCTTCATTTCCAACTGACCGGTATAAATTACGGTACCAGAATACCGGGTCACAGATCTGAAAGCATCAACCAACTCCTGTGCTTTAATTTTCCGGGCTTCCTTCAGGGAAAATTCACGAAGAAAGGATGAATTTTCACCATACATGGCATATTGATTCAACGCATCAGCAATCATCATCGGATCCTTTTTGAGCATTTTACTGCCTGCCTTGATGTCATCCAAAACCCTTTTCATCTGCTCATCATCAGTCCGGGGATGAGTGATCATTTCATCCACCAGTGTAAGCACATCCTTCAGATTTGATTCAACACCTTCCACATAAACTGAGAAATAATTATCAGAAGCAGAAAAGTTTATTGTTGCACCTAATTTTTGAAGGGCGGACTTATACTCCCGGAAAGATTTCCCGACAGTTCCCGTCAAATTGAGGTAATCCGCTGCCAGGCCCAGTTTCTGGTCATGAAGTTCCCCTTTATGGAATCTCAATTCAAGCGTAAAGATATCATTATAAGGATTATAGGTGCGATAAAGCGTATGACCATTGGTCAGTTGCCGGATCTCAACATCTTTTTCGAACCTGACAAAACGTGGTTCGGTTTTAGTTTCGGTCATTTTGTTGATCCTTGCTGCAAAGGCAGATTTGGCCTCAGTATTTTTTGGCGCTACAGGTTTCCAGGTTGGTTTTTCCAATCTGTCTTTTGGGGGTAAACCCATTTTGGAATTGTAAACCAACCTGTTTTCTCCGAAATATAATTTGCTTACGCGCATGATATCCTCACTGCTGACCGCTTCAAGCTGATGGATCTCATCAAGCATATCCTCCCAGCTACGACCGTTGATAAATGCCTGCATGATCATTCCGTACCTTCCATTCATGGTCTCCAGATTCCTCATGTATTCTTTCCTCACTTCAAGTTTGACTGCATCCAGCATTTCAATGGTAAAATCAGCGTTTTTAAGCTGGTCCAAGCCCTTATTCACCAATTCTTCTGCTTTCCCAAAACTTTGACCTACTATTTTTGGCACAAAAAGTATGATATAGCTACCGTGATCGTATGACTGGAAGGAGATAGGCTGAATGGCCATTACTTCGTTGTTTACCATCATCTGATCAAAAATTCCGGTACCGGAGCTATTGCTCAGCAGCCTGCTTGCAATATATAATACAGGGCTGTCTTCATGACCGTAGGGAACGCTTCGAAAACCGGTGAGTCCAATTCTTACAGGACTTAACCTTACTTGTTTTAATTCACGTCCGTTGAACGGTTGAAGTGTGTTTTCGGGTAATCCCGGCAATTCGCCGCTTCTCCATTGTCCGAATTTTGCTTCGATCAAAGGCATGATCTCTTCAGACCTGAAATCACCCAAAAGCACCAAAGCCATATTATTGGCAACATACCATGTTTTGAAGAATTCCATCATTTTACTGATCTGCGGATTTTTCAAATGCTCAGTGTAACCAATGATTGGTCTTGAATACGGATGGCCTTTGTAATGCGTGGCCAAAAAATCTTCGAGCATTCCCTGAACGGGTACATCTGAGTATAGATTTTTCTCCTCATAAACCACCTCGAGCTCTGATTGAAACAGGCGGAAAACGGGGTTGCGGAACCTCTCTGCATATATCTCCAGCCATTTTTCCAGTTGAAACGCAGGAAAAGTATTATAATAAGTGGTCATATCAAAACTGGTTCCTGCGTTGAGATTATTGCCTCCGATATCTCTGAGGATGACATCAGTCTCATTTGGTATAGCAAAATCTGCAGCTGAAATGGATAACCTGTTGATTTCCATGAGCATCTTTTTTCTGGCATCCGGATCCTTCTGGCTTGCCAGCATATCGTAAAGCATTGAAATGCTGTCCAGTAAAATTTTTTCATTCTCCCAGTTGACGGTTCCGATCTGATCCGTACCTTTAAACATCATGTGTTCAAAATAGTGCGCGATCCCGGTGGCATCTTCAGGGTCGTTTCGGCTGCCGGCCTTTACCACGACGGCGCCAAAAATTTCAGGTTTACTGTGGTCTTCATTGAGGTACACAGTCAAACCATTGGACAATCTGAAGGTCTTGACCTCAAGTGGACCGGCTGATGAAGGATCTACGATCTGAGCGGTTGATCCGGCAGTCGATACGATAAATAAAGTTAAGAGCAACCATCCAGGAATAATGGCAGCCAGAGTTCTGTTCTTTGTACCCATTAGTTTCAGTTTTTTAATCCACAAAATTCAATCAGCGACTAAATTATGACGTTTAATTGACTGATCAACTATTTTAAGCCATTCTCCTCCAAAAATTACAAAAATTGAACAATTTTCAAATTATCACCCGCGCAGCTCTTCAAAATTGAAGCGAGATCATCTGGATGCTTTTCAGGTAGAACAGAACAAAATATCGGGGGATATTAAACAGCACAGATGGATTCAACAAAGTGCCTTGCATTTGCCGTATTGTCGTATTTGTCCCTGATCAATTTCCTGGCTTTCGCACTGATCTTCTGCATTTCTTCAGGGTGATTGATGCAAAACAAAATCTGGTTGATGAATTCAGTTGCAGTATCTGCAAGCAATACATGTTGTCCGTGCTGTGCTGCAATGCCTTCCAGTCCAAGCGTGGTAGAGATCACCACTCTGCCCAGGGCCATGGATTCCAGGATTTTCACGCGCATGCCGCTTCCGGAAAAAAGAGGGACAATGGTCAGCTGACAGGAACGCAGGAACTCTATGGCATCATCAACTTCACCATGGATAAACAGGTTTTCTCCATTCATTCTGTAGAGTTTCTCCGGTGTGTTTCTTCCCGCTATATGCAACTCAACATCCTCCAATTTTTGCCTGAAAGGCAACCAAACCTTTTCAATGAACCAGCTTAAACCTTCCATATTGGGCATCCAGTCCAGGGAACCGATAAAGGAAATCCTTGTTTTTCCTGTTTGAGGAAAAGGTGTCAGAGGATAATTCTTGATATCAATACCTATAGGAACCACATAACCCTGATTATTAAAGCCCAGTTTGACAAAATTGGCCAGATCGCGTTTGGATACGGTGATCAGGTAATCGTACACATTGAGATTTTTCAATTCATAGCGTTTCAGCTTTCTCACCAGGTATTGAATATACAGTTTTTTGAGGGAAAACTCCATATTATTGAGCATACGTTCCCAAATTTCGTATTCCAGGTTGTGTGAACGCATGACGATCCTGGCATTTGAATGCTTTCTGATCAGCGGAACATAAGGTGTAAGATACAGCGTTTCAAGCAAAATGATATCGTAATTGTTTTCTTTGAGCAGTGTTTTCAGCTTTTCTGAATAAGCTTTCGAAATGAACCTGGTCACATGGTAGGAATTCCTTGAAAACAGGTTGAGCAAAGCTCCGGAAATGGTGATCCTGTTGTCTATCTCTACCGTTTCAATCCTTTTGTAATGGTTGTATGAGGAAGGCAGGCTGGTCAGATCAAAATAATGTTTGGCCGTATTCATGCTTAAAAGCGTGATGCTGCAATCCAGTCCGGCCAATGCGCTGCTGAGGTAATATACCGCGATAGACTCTCCGTCTTTCAATGGAAATGGGAATTTTTTCGTCAGTTGGAGGATCTTCATTTTACGATCTATTAAAACGCAAATGTACGATCTTGCTTTTTATTGCCAGCTAAATACGTTGAGAAAAGAGGAGAATTTTGTTTTAATGATTTACTTTTGGGGTGTCATAAACATAAACACATGCTTGTTGCCAAAAACATCCATAAATCGTTCAAGGACCTTCACGTTCTGAAAGGTGTTGACCTGGAGCTTCAAAAATCAGAGGTGCTTTCCATAGTTGGCAAATCAGGAACCGGGAAAAGTACTTTATTGCACATCCTGGGCACGCTGGACAATGCGGATGAAGGCACTCTTGAGATCGGGGGGCAACTGATTTCATCCTTTTCAAAAAGAAAACTGGCACATTTCAGAAGCACAAAAATCGGATTTGTATTTCAGTTCCACCATTTGCTGGAAGACTTCAATGCCAGAGAAAATGTGATGATGCCAGCCATCATCGCCGGGATCTCGAGGAAAAAGTCTGCAGCTGCTGCAGAACACTGGCTTGAAGTGCTGGGACTGAAGGACAGGATGCACCACAGGCCGAATCAACTTTCGGGAGGAGAACAGCAAAGGGTGGCAGTGGCCCGTGCTTTGATCAATCAACCGGAGATCATCCTTGCAGATGAGCCATCAGGAAATCTGGATACCACTTCATCTGAAGAGCTACATGATCTGTTATTCAGACTCCGTGATGATTACGGACAAAGTTTTATCATTGTCACACACAATATGCAACTCGCTCAAAGGAGCAATCGTTTTTTAACCATGAAGGACGGTATCCTTATTTGAATTTTATTGATTTCCCTTACGGTAGTCTTCCAGGAATTTGGCCAGGCCGATGTCGGTTAAGGGATGATTGAGCAAAGCCAGGATCGGACCCAATGGACTTGTAATGACATCTGCTCCTGCCCTTGCAGCATCGACAATATGCAGTGAATTTCTGATCGATGCAGCAAGGATCTGTGTTTCATATCCCTGAATGGCATAAATTTCAGCGATCTCCCTGATCAATTGCATGCCTTCCCAACCCGAATCATCCAACCGTCCGACGAAGGGAGAAAGATAAGTTGCACCGGCTTTTGCCGCCAAAATAGCTTGTCCTGCAGAAAAGACAAGGGTACAGTTGGTTTTGATACCTATTTCACTAAAGGTTCTGATGGCTTTGATACCTTCCCTGATCATGGGTACCTTCACAACGATATTCGGAGCCAGATCAGCCAATTCCCTTCCTTCCCTGATCATACCTTCATAATCAGTTGCGATCACCTCAGCGCTGACATCGCCACCATCAACAAGTTCACAAATCTCTTTGTAATGCCTCAGGATATTATTCTTACCTGTAATTTTCTCTTTTGCCATGAGAGAAGGATTCGTGGTCACTCCATCCAGAATACCCATAGCCCTGACTTCCCTGATTTCGTTCAAATTGGCCGTATCTATAAAAAATTTCATTTTGTATTTATTAAGTGGATTTATTTTTTTTGAGGCAGAACAAAATCTGAAACACATTCTGATTATGTCCAAAAAGAAAAAGTGAGGAGACACACCGCACCGCTCAACCTCCTACCCTTGCTGCATTTCTACCCTGGGGGAGTTCAGAAGGAGCTGGTCGTATGACCCTCACCGGGCGCAAAAGTAAACAGTATTGTGGTTTTTTCAAAATAAAGCAGAAAAAATCGATCACAGGTCACCAAAGCGCTATTGCCGATACGCTCAATATCCGGATAGGAGCACTCAGGAAAACAAATGATGCATAACTGGGCTACCGTTCGTTGTTGATCATTTCCTGTAATAAGCTATTGGGATCATCAATCCGGTTGGCTAATATCATGGATGCAATCATCACAGGCTCCAGATGGAGTCTTTTCATTACTTGCAGATCCGGATGGAATTCATGAATCGCAGTTATTCCCGGTTCTTCACCATTCCTGGATCCATGGGAAAATAAAGGCCATCTCATGACCAGGCCTTTTCCTTCCCTGGTCAACAGTAGCTTTTTGGGACTTATTGTCCATTTTTCAGGTTTAAACACTACTTCCTGCTCGCGTTCATGTTCTGCTGACATCAGTTCAGATCCAGGCGCGCTATCCGGAATGTATGCCGGTTGATCCGAAACCGGACTCGTTCCCCAGGGTATAAGATAGATCGCATCTGCATCCTGGAGGGATTTTTTAAAACGATGGGATACCTTGAATTTACCTTTGCTTGTCGTAGCGCTTTTACTTGCCTTAACAAGCTCTTCTTCAGGCAGTTCGTATCCGGAAGGAAACGCCAGCGTCACATCCATTCCAAATCTGGTCAACAAGCGGATCACACTTGAAGGAAATGTACTTGTGCAGGAATGAACCGGGTCATACACCCAGGAGATGGTAATCTTTTTGTGTTTCAAGGATTTTAAGCTGCCAAAATGATCCTTTATGAATAACAGATCCGTCAATGCCCTTACCGGCCATCCGGCTGAACTCCTTATATTGATCAATCCGGGTCTTTTTGAGATGGCACCGGAGTTGATACATTGATCCAGAAAATTTGCCAATCGGTTTATTTCCTTATGATCAATAATACTTTCATCTTCGTCATATATACCGATCAATTCCGCTTCCCCGATCAAACGTAACAATATTTCACCAGAATCCAAAATGGGTAAAACGGAAGACAACGGAAAGATTTCAGGAGATATGCCGGTCATATTGCAGGCAACCTTGAATGGAAATGATGCTTCTCTGAGCTCCGGCTCAAAGCATCCAAACCCAATGGCTGCATCGAAAAACCGGGTAGAAATGGAATGATCCCTGAAAGCCTTTAATTTTTGAGCAAGATAAATGACCGATTCAATCTCTTCAATGGTCAGCAATTCGGTACTGATAATATCCTTACCGGCCAATCCGTTTTTTCGGGTCCGGCTGCTTTTGTGCTTAATTTCAGCTTTTTTTACTGGCATACAACGATCTGATGTTTTAAAACAAAGTCAATCAGGTCTCAAAAATAGAATTATTTTGGATGCTCAGTAAACAATTTTCATCAAACTGACCGGAGTGCGGAATGACCGTAATTTACAAGTCGTGACTATTGCCTGCGAAATGTCCTCCCAGGTATTTTAATTGATTGAAATTTCATATTACGTTTTGTCAGTCAAATAAATATAACTTTATCAAGAAAACAAAAAGCATTGAAAACTGTCTGTAAAAGCTTTATTTTGGTATGGATCGTACAATTTTCAGGCAAGTTTCAAGGTTATTGTAATCAATTTATTACTTTAGCCTTTGATTAAATTTCTAATTAATGTATTACAAAAGAATCTTAATTATTTTCATATCGGTGCTGAGTGTGTTTCAGTCTAAGGCACAATTGAGTTTTTTAAGTAAAATAGACAGTTTTCCCGGTGAAGCTGCAGAAATGATACCACTTCCTGAAGGATTCCTTTTCTTTAACGGATATCCATCAACAGTGTCGGATACCGTATTCAGTCTTACGCGGTTTGACAAGTGCGGAACTCTGGAATGGCAGCGTATTTTCAGAACAGGGACCAGCCAGTTCAGTGCTTTCACCAGGCCGCAAGCTATACAGGACAGATTGAACCATTTGTATGTGCTTTTATCTGATATGTCATCTCAAAGCAAGGGGTACAACCTGGTAAAACTGGACCAGACCGGCAATATCCTCTGGTCTTATTATCTGCATGGCACTGATGCGACACCGGGTTCAAAAGGGAATATACTTTACAATACCTTCAGAGATACAATCGCTTTGACGCTCAATAATGACCGTGGATTTACAACGGTTTTGCGAATCGATAAAGACGGTAGTATCCTGGATCAGACAGAATTGACCGGGTTCAGACATCATTCTTCAACTATGGACAATCAGGGAAACATTATATTATTGGGTGACACTTCCATTGTCAGGCTTGACCCTTTCCTGGAACTGGAATGGGCAAAACGATTGAATGGAACCTCATTTTTCGTTCAGCAAAACAATCCAGTTCAGCGGGCAACAGGCCATACCCAAGCAATAGTTGTCGATACATTCGGAATGTCCCTTGATTCATTTTACTACAGCATGGTGAGTATTGATAAGGATGGTGAATTGCAATACAATACAGACAGGATCAGGGGAAGAGATTTTGGAGATCTGGATCTATTACAGACAGGAACAAATTCATTTGTCATGCTGGACAGGTCATTGGCAACAACTTTCGATAACCTGACCAGGTCGATCAAAGGTCAGACGGATTATGCTTTTTGTGAGGACACCATACTTTTTTGCAGTTCAACGATGAATCTCTGCATTGATAACTCATTGTTATTCGGCGGTTTTTATTATGACAAACCGGATTCAGTCGTCTTTTTCCAGGGTAAGACCGACCCGATGCTAAAACTCAATTGTAATGAAAAAAACATCAGCCCGCTGGATACCATCGTAGCTTCGGAAATCTGGCTGGACAGCATCCATTACGAATTGAACGACTATAGCTTTATTCAGGACACAGCAGCTTTCCAGTTCACTCAGTTTTTCCCGGGAGGACAGGAATTTCCTTGTTTCAATGCCATTGTCAAAAAAGAAGACAACGAACAGCAACCTTGCCCGTGCGAAATTATTACGGTTGGGGTAACCTGGCTGAAATCAGCCGATTATTTATGGAATACGGGAGAAACAACTAATTCCATCAGGGTGGACACTTCAGGTATTTATGTGGTCAATGTCAATTTATGCGGAACAGAAGAGACTTCTACGATCAAAGTTGAGTACAAATCGCTGACTTCCTGCCTGAGTTTCGCAGACAATAGTCCACAGTGTCCGGGGATTCCAACCTCTTTGAAAGTTGTACATAATTACGGTAATTTCCTGGCTACCAAATGGTTTGATGGTACCATCGAAGACAGTACTCAGGTCACGAAATCCGGACAATACACTGTAGATCTTGAAGCCTGCGGCTGGAAGGACAAATTCACTTTTGACATCAGCTACAAAAGTATTGAAGAAGAAGAATGCATACCTGTAAAAATCCCCGATGCATTTATTCCATCAAGTACGACTTATGAAGACAACAAAGTCTTTAAAATATATACGAATCTGGATATCAGTGCTTTCAAGACTTTCAATATGGTCATTTTCGACAGATGGGGTGAAAAAGTATATGAAAACGATGATCCTTTCATCGGTTGGGATGGCACTTTCAGAGGCTCAGAAATGCCTCCCGGGGCTTATTTGTTCAATATTTCGTACGAACTCGACCTGGGAGGAGAATTATATATAGAAAGTAAAAACGGACAATTATTATTGGTCAGATAATGCCGTTATTCGGGATATTAAAAAAGCTGTCAACCCGGAGTTGACAGCTTTTTTATTCTGACGGCAACCGGATCATTATCCAGTGAAAATGCCTGACTTTTCTCAATCCAAAACACCCAGATCTCCCAACATTTCATTCAACTTTTCATCCAGGTTTTTACTCACTTCAGCAAACATTTCCCTGGAAGTTAAGGGTGCATTTACACTACAGTAAAACTTGATCTTGGGTTCAGTTCCTGAAGGTCTGGCAGAAATGATACTGCCGTCTTCCATAAAAAACTGCAGCACATTGGACTGTGGCAGGCCGATTGCAGCGGTTAGACCTGTCAGTGGCTGAATGGACATGCTGTTCAGGTAATCCTTGACCAGCACAACGTTGACACCCCCGAGAACTAAAGGAGGCTGCGTTCTTAAGCCTGACATCAGGGCATCGATCTCTTCTGCTCCTGATTTACCTTTCTTGGTCAGTGAAATCAATTTTTCCTTATAATAACCAAACGTTGTATACAGATCCAGCAAGACATCGTTGAGCGACATCCCTTTATCCTTGTAATATGCGGCCATTTCTGCGATCATTGCACAGGCAACGACAGCATCCTTATCTCTTGCATGGTCTCCGATCAGGTATCCATAACTTTCTTCGCCCCCGAAAATGAAAGTTTTTTTATCCTGGTTAAGGGTCATGATCTCACCGATGTACTTAAATCCGGTAAGTGTATTAAGGCATTCCACACCTTTTGCTTCTGCCATCCGGTCAATCAGGTAAGAAGTGACAATGGTTTTGACTATGTATTCCTTCCCGGTAAGCTTGCCGGATTCTTCAAACCTGGTCAGAAGATATCTGACCAGCAAGGCAGCTGTCTGATTACCGTTGAGCAACAAATAATCCTTTCCCGGAACCTTGATCGCTATCCCTACCCTGTCAGCATCAGGGTCTGTTGCCATCAGTAGATCAGCATCAGTTTCCCTTGCCCTGGCGAGGGCCATGGACAATGCTTCCTTTTCTTCCGGATTGGGATAAACAACCGTAGGAAAATTGCCGTCATAGCTCATCTGTTCTTCAACGAGGATCAAATTTTCAAAGCCAAACTGGCTCAGAACGGCAGGTACTATTGCACCACCTGTTCCATGGATCGGTGAAAACACGATCTTCATGTTCTTTTGCCTGGATATGGCTTCGGGAGACAGGGACAGTTTTTTCAGAGTTTCAATGTATTTTTCATCTATCTCATCAGACAGTACTTCAATAAGGGATTCATCAGCATCAAACCGGATCTGAGTGTTATCCTTGATTTTAAGCACTTCATCCATCACCATTTTATCATAGGGTGACAGCAATTGGCCACCATCACTTCCGTAGGCCTTGTAACCGTTGTATTCCTTCGGATTATGGCTTGCTGTAAGCATCACACCACTATGACATGAAAGTTGCCTGATGGCAAAAGACAATTCAGGAGTAGGTCTCAATTCATTAAACATGTATACAAAAATTCCGTTTGCTGAAAAAACTTCTGCCGTCAGACGGGCAAACAAAGCAGAATTATTCCTGTTGTCGTGAGCGATCACTACTTTGATCTGTTCTTCCGGGTATTTGGCTTTCAGGTAATTTGATAAACCCTGTGTGGCTTTTGCCAGAGTATATTTATTCACCCTGTTGGTTCCAACGCCCATGATACCCCTCAGACCACCTGTTCCAAACTCGAGATCCTTGTAAAAAGCGTCAGTAAGTTCAGTATACTGTCCGCTCTCGATCAAAGCATTGACGGTGTTTTGAGTGTCTTTATCATAATGTTCTCCCAACCACTCCTGAACGCGTTCCTGTATATTTCTATCCAATTGTGTTATAGACATGCTTCCAAATTTTTGGTGATTTATGAGTGCAAAATTAGTTGATTTGTCAGTAAACAGCATAAAAAGAAGTGATAATTATTCAGATGGTCAAAAACAGGGTGCAGTCCATTATAATTTACATAAAAACATATAGTTTAATATGTATCATGTTGTATATTTGTTATTTATACAAAATAAATACCAATCGATGAGAGAACTTTCAGGGAATTCGGAAATCAAATTCAACCAACCTGTCAGCACTTAATCTTATACGGATCAGGTTTTCGGACAATTTAGCCGGGAGTCACTGAGTAAAAGTTGTATGAATTGGTGAAGGATAGGCTTTCTGCATCAGTATCCAGGTCTTTTCCTCAAGGAAACCTCAAAAACCTTCAGAACATCAAACTTAAGTTTATCAAAATAAATTTTCTCTGGTGGTTTTAATCCGGGGCCAGATTCCTAACAGATAAATATTGAATTAAAAAAATCATATCCAGCCTTCAATCGAAAGCCGGATATGATCAACAAAAACTCTGCAAATTACTAACAAAAACAAATAAGACTATTGCGGCTTAAATACCCATACCCAGCCGGTAGCCCATGCGGCATTGGCTACATAAAGTACTAATCTATCCTTTGAAAGTTCGATTATTTCAAACACACCGCTGTTTCCGCCACCGTCCATTGAACCAAGGATATTGGCAGGCCCTTTGATGGTCAGTTTTGAATAATCAGAATTGAAGCTCCAGCTTGAACCTTTCACAGGATCAGCTGTTGGAGAAGAATAATAAGTATAATTGGCTCCGCCATTCAGATCAAAAGTCATTTTCCCGGTTGCATCAGCAGGAGGGCAGCATTCACCGGCAGCGTTCCACCACATTTCTTTCCAGTTGTATGGAGCAGCCATGTACCACCAGAGTTTTCCATCACCTCCGGTTCCGTCAAACACCCAGGTCTTACCTTCGAGATTGTCTCCAACCAAAGAATAATAAGCTGGCGGTAATGCATGGTCCAGTTTATCTATCTGAACATCAACTGTTTTAGAAATGTATTTGACTTTAGAAACATCGCCGTCTTCAATAAATGCTGTACTGACATAGAAAGTAAAAGTACTTTTTCCTGGAATTGGATAGACAACTTCAACCCGATCACTGAATTTTCTGTCTATCACATAATCCCAATACCCTGCAATTCCCGGAGTATTCATCTGGATGGAAAGCTCATTTCCACCCGGGGTTGATTGAACCACTTTCAGTTCTATATCATTCGGATCAAAGCTGTTGGATAGCGTATCCCTGTCTTCGATTGGTTCACAACCAATCAGGAAAAACAGTGATCCTATCAGGAGCATATAGATGATATTATATAATTTCATTTGTAAAAATTTTGTATTTAAAATAATTTACTCATCGCCTTCAGATGCTTTTACCAACCAGGATTCTGATCATAAACGCCATTTGAGAGGCGAATTTCAGATTCAGGGATAGGAAGCAATCCTTTAGTTTCAGGACGGTAGTTGTTGGTATACACTGCAGGAATACCGGAGTTGCTGACATTTGCCGGTTTTGTAAAATAATTTTTTGAAGGATTTTCAACATCGCCCCATCTGACGAGATCGAACCAACGCAGACCTTCGAAAGCAAATTCATACAATCTCTCCTTTTTCAAATTGTCCAGTGACCAGGAAACAGGTGACAGACCTGCACGTGCACGAACAGCATTGATACCATTGGCAGTTTCAGTCAGTTCTGAATGCATCAACAAAATATCGGCAAATCTGAGGTAGAAAAAGTCCTGTGCAGCCCAAAGCTGGAATGGATCTCCATGTGACCAGCCATACAGATAGTAGAACATACCTTTTACACCTTCTGCGCCTTCATGTTGCAATGTAGTGTATTTTTTGTTGAAAAATCCGGTTTCATGATCTCCTTTGTTGGCCTGATAGCTTTCTGTAGCCTGTTCAGCTACACCCATTGGCAGCACAGATCCTTCTTTTCTGATGTCTTCATCCGGCCATTCAGCAAAGAATGTCGGGTGAACGGGACCCCAGCCCCAACCTTGACCAAACGGAATCATGTTGTTTCCTCTGATGCCAAAAAACAAAGGTACACGGTTGTTGTATTTCTGACCATTAGACCAGTCCCAGTTTCCAAATGCATATCTTAAGGAAAACATAACTTCATGATTTCCTGTTCCAACTGCTGCATTTGGACCATCCTGACCTACCCAGTTCAGACCATTTGTTTCAGCCCATGGTAATACAGTTGCTCCTGCACTCGTATTTACATAGGAATATGGCCAAAGATTCCTGAAGTCGGCAGCGAGAGCATAACCGCTGTTATCGCGTACATCTTCAAGATGCTGAATGACCATAGCCTTTGTAACTTCACCACCTTCGGGTAACGGGATCACTGCAGTTGCCTGCTTTTCAATATTAGTCATATATCCCGTGTAGAACAGATAAGTTCTGGCAAGATAAGCTTTTGCCACCCATACATTGGCATGTCCGTATTCACTCAGCGGAACAGAAGACGGAGCGATTTTCGGCATGGTCTCAGCAGCTTTTTTGAAATCTGAAGCGATCTGTCCGAATGTCTCTGTAAATGTGGATCTTGCAACATCTCTAGGTGCATCTGTAGCATTGATCAATGGCATTCCGCCAAAGAATCTTGCTGCACGATACATGAAAAACCCTCTCATAAAATGCGCTTCACCCAAAGCCGTATTTTTGAAATCCTCAGCTTCAGCAGCAGTATTGAAAAACTTGGAGTAGTCATTTTTATTGACTGCCTCGATGATGGCGTTGGCTCTGTACACTCCATTGTATGTCTCCACCCAGAGACTTTTATAAGTATCTTCAGCCGGGTCGATAAACTTATCAATGTTCTTTGCCGTGATATCGTCCGGTCCGCCACCACCCAGCATATAATCGCTGAGCAAATTGGCTGTGAGGTGTTCTTCACTTAATACGTCATTGACAAACAGTGAATTATAAACACCACCCATAGCCTCCTGAATGTCCTTTGGAGTCTGGTAAAAATTCTCCAAACCTTTCTGATACAAGTTGTTTGTATCCAGAAAATCGTCACTACAGCTGATCACTGAGAGCAGCATCAAGGCTGTAATTAAATATTTTAATTTTTTCATATTTATTTGATTTTGACCAAATTAAAATTTCACATTTAATCCAAATATCACTGTTCTTGGTAGTGGATACAATCCAAGGTCTACTCCTGAAGCCCATGCAGCATCGTGTCCGAATCCCACTTCAGGATCCATTCCGTCATATTGTGTGAATGTGTACAAATTATTGACAGAAGCATAGATTGAGGCTCCCTGCAACCAGGTCCATCCCTTCAGCGCTTCACTGAATTTATAACCAACGGTCAGATTAGTTACCCTCAGATAATCAGCATCATGCAGATAAATGTCAGAAATATAATTCGTATTGCGGTGTGAAGAAGAGCTCAGTCGGGGAATCCTTTCTGAAGTGCCTTCACCATGCCATCTTCCAAAAATCTGAGTGGTATAGTTTTGGGTAAAATTGTCTGCAAATGAGCGATATGACTGCATCACCTGCATACCAAACTTACCTGTCAGTGTAGTCAGCGCGAAGATACCTTTGTACTCGGCATTCAACTGCAATCCAAGTTCGAAATCCGGATTGGGCTTACCCAACATCACTTTGTCATCATCATCGATCACACCGTCAAAATTCTGGTCAACAAATCGAACATCACCGGGACGTTGATCTTCAAAATAAGGTTTGCCCTCAGGACCTACATAAGCATCCACTTCATCCTGATTCTGTAATAAACCGTCCGTTTCAAAACCATAGAAATAACCAATGGGGAAGCCCACTTCAACTCTGGAAATGTATGCTGTTCCTTGTGACAAAACATGCGCAGGACCGGTAATGATACCTTCTGCATTTGCCAGTCTAGTAACTTCATTTTTATTGTGCGCTCCGCTGAGGGTTACACCATATTTGAATTTTCCGAAATTGTCATTCCATATCAGAGACATTTCAAATCCTTTGTTTTCAATATCACCACCATTGATGTAAGGAGCTCCTGCACCGGCAGTACCGAGGATCGGAGCCAGAACCAGCCAGTCCTTTGTTGTTTTTTGATAAACATCAGCCACCAAAGCCAGTTTTCCATTTAAAAATCTGGCATCCAGACCAAAGTTCATCTGTTCAGAAGTTTCCCATGTAACATCAGGATTGGGTACATTGGCCGGAACAGCTGTTGCAGTTGAAACCAGTTTGTTGGGTCCGAAATAATAACCCTGAGCCCTGTATTCAATGTTGGAGGTATAGATGAAATTCGGGATGTTGTGATTACCGTTCTGACCCCAGCTGAAACGAAGTTTTCCAAAGTCAAGCCAGCCAAGATCTTTCATGAATTCTTCTTCTGAAAAATTCCATCCTGCAGAAACTGAGGGGAAGTAACCCCACCTTTTACCTTTGGCAAAATTGGAAGATCCGTCCGCTCTGAAAGTGACATCCAGCATATATTTATTGGCGTAATTGTAAGTAGACCTACCGATGTAGGACAACAAACCACCGCCCTGAGCAGCCCAGTCAGCTCCCCAGGTATTGATATCACTCAGGGATTCCACGTTAACGTTATTCAGAAAAGCGTATCCTGGCAGTCCAAAAATTGAATTGGCTTTAGTACCGCCAACTTCAAAGTTGAGCTTGTTTTTCAACACTTCAGATCCGACCAGGAAACTGAGGTTGTGTTTTTCCCTGATGGAAAAATCATAGGAAAGGGTATTGGTGAAAGTGTAATCCACACCCTGATACATACTTTGTGTCACTCCATCATTGGCGTTGTTATATTGTGCAGAAAGTGCATAGGTTGGTGCCCATGAGCGGCTGTTGCCAAACCAGGAATTAAGACCAAAGGATGATCTGAATTTCAGGTTTTTGATCGGTTCAAATACTCCGAAAACATTACCTGCAAGAGAATTTCCTCTTCCCCAGCTGTATTGGCTTCTGTTGTAAAACATCATTGCCAATGGGTTCGTTTGTCCTAAGGAAATACCTTCCAAAGTCGGAGTAAAACCATTTGGATCAGGTGATTTATCCCAATAAGCAGGAAGCAATGGATTGGTAACCAAAGCATTATGTATATCATTCCAATAGATATTGGATGTGGCTACCCATTGATTTCTTGAATTGTTAAAAGTGAGATTTTCTCCGATCGTGAGAATATCATGCCTGCTGTTTTTGAAAAGGGTCAGCTCAGTATTCATTCTGGCAGTGATCCTGTTCAAACCTGCACCGATGAGGTCCCCACCAAGGATACCTTTCTGATCGAGGTATGAAAATCCGAGCGCGTAAGTCAAATCGTTGCTTGCACCTGTAATATTCAACGCATGGTTTTGAACAGGAGCATTCTTCATGGTCATTTCGTTGACCCAATCTGTTCCTTCCCATCCGTCCTGAAGTTGGTTCCATACATATTGACCTAGTTCTTTACCCAGTTCACCCGGGTAATTATTGTTCAGATAGCTGTTATTCAACAGCATTGCTTCCCAGTCATAAGGAGCCAATCCGTCATTGGTGCGTCCTTCATTCTGAATGAACATGTATTCCTGTGCATTCAGCGCCGGAAGTTTTTTATACATATTCTGGAAACCGATGTAGTTTTCATAGTTGACAGATGGTTTTGTCCCTTTCACTCCTTTCTTTGTAGTGACCAGAACAACTCCGTTTGCAGCTCTGGCTCCGTAAATGGCGGCAGAAGCAGCATCCTTGAGGATGTCAATTGTTGCGATATCTGATGCATTGAGGTAGTCGATATTTCCCACTGCAACTCCGTCCACAATATACAGCGGGTTGGAATTACCGATGGTACCCAAACCGCGGATGGTGACCTTGGTCCCGGCACCGGGCGAACCATTGTTCCTGGTTACATTCACCCCGGCTGCAATACCCTGCAGGGCTTCCATCGCTGTGGTAGTATTCATTTGTGAGATCCTGTCTCCCTGTACATTGACATTGGCCCCGGTAACAAGTGCTTTCTTTTGCACTCCATAACCAACTACGACCACTTCTTCAAGTTCAAGGGAGGATTCAAGCATTTTGACATCCAGTTTATTGGAGGCGATCACAACATCCGTCGTATTCATCCCAATAAAAGAAAAGCGCAGCGTTTCGCCCATCTTTGCGTCGATGGAGTATTTTCCGTCAGCATCGGTGATGGTCCCGGTATTGGTACCAACAACCTGAACATTCACCCCCGGAAGTGTCATACCATCCTTCGCATCGGTCACTTGCCCAGAAACCCGGACATTCTGACCAAAAGCATACATGCCTAAAAACATCAGTAGCAAAAGTCCTAAAGTTTTTTTCATAAAAATTGTTTTTTGTTTTGATAATACCTGTAATTGACTGATGGCCATATCCACTTTTGGCCATGATGACCATCAAAATAGGGTAAAAATATTTTCATAAAAAACAAATTGATAACTTCTTAAGTGAGGCTTATTTTTCCATAGGCATTCCTATTTAAATATAAAAAACTATGTGTGTACATATTACACAGTAACAAACTTACTAAAAAATTGATTATCCATTGAATTTTTTAAAGAAATGTTAATAATTTATAACAATTCAAAATAATAAATTAATAAATAACCTATCCGGCAACTCAATCACTCTAAATTAATTTTAAAATATTGTTGCAAGTGATGGTTCATTATACTACATTTGCACAATGTATTTATTACACGGTATGTTTCATGTCAAATTTCAGAGTGATCTAAAGATTACATTTGCAGCATGGCAGATAGCCTCAATAAAAAATCAGATATAACCAATAATATTTCGGTGGATTGTGTGATCTTTGGTTATGCAGAAGATAATCTTTATGTCCTGCTGACCCAGAGAGCCCTCAAAGATCCGAAGTCCGGCAAGGTCATTTTTTGTGATTATACGCTGCAGGGTCACCATATATTGAGCGGCGAAAGAATTGATGATGCAGCACGCAGGGTATTAAAGGAAAAGACCGGGCTGGACAATATATACCTGAAGCAGTTTTATGCTTTTGGTGATAAAAGCAGGACAAAGCACCGGAACGATCAGCTATGGCTTAAAAACACTTATCCTGAAGTTTCCGAGTATGTGTTGACTATTGCCTACTATTCGTTGGTGGACAAAACCAAAGTCAATCCGGATGATGAGCACAGTTTTTCCAGCTGGTTCCCGATAGACCAGTTACCGGAGCTCGGTTATGATCATAAAGACATTTTCGACCGTGCACTTGAAGCTCTCCAGGCTGCTGTACTCAGAGAACCGGTTGCATTTGAAATGCTGCCTGAAAAATTTACACTTTTACAGGTTCAGCGTTTATATGAAGCCATACTCGGGGTTAAGCTGGACAGAAGAAATTTCAGAAAAAAGATCAACCAGATGAAATATGTGATCCCGCTGGATGAAAAACAAAATGGTGTGCCTCATACACCGGCACAGTATTATATCTTCAGTTGGGATGTATATCATAAAACAAAGAAGGAAAAGTACAACATTTCTTTCTGAACAAATTGAATAGCGTTTTTAAGTGCAGGATTTTGACAAAAATCCCTGATTGTCAGCATGACTGTGAAATGACAAACTCAGGCCATGTATTGTTTTGCGCACTGAACATCCTTTTCCCGTTTAACCAGATCAACGATCAATGCTGAGCAGAAAATTTGGATCAGGGTTCTTTTACGGTAAAAATTGAAGGTACCTTCAATGTGAAGGCACCTTTGATCTGATTGTTGGAAGGTATGCAGGATTATAACTGATTTTGTGTATATTAGCGCTGATAACTGAATGGAAAAACATTTATTTAAACTTTTAAATTTCTATTAATTATCACTGGTGTCCGACAAAATTTAAAAAGGATAGAATTTTTTGTCTGAGATTCCTCACTTCGTTCGGACCTGTCCTGACCGCAGCGTCAGTAATGACAGACAGTTTGTTGGTTGGGGTTGGGTGAAGGCGGCAGCTTGCCGCCACCTTCACCCAACCCCCTAAAACCTCTGAGAGTCTTGTCATTTCCAGCGGAGCGAAAAATCTTATAGTTTTTGTAGGACACTAGTGATTAATTATATAAACAATAGCTAATATTTTTAAGTCGAATATTTTACTTAAGGACCGTACTGAAATCCGGAATCCGTATACAAATCAAAGGAAATCAATAGAATACATTACGGATGATCAAATTCACATCGGTCTTCAAATTTATCTCAAATCATTACCGAGCAAAAAACTATTATTAAGGTTAAAATCAGATTTTTTATTCTCATTAAAACAAATTAAAAGCAGGCATATGAAAAAACTTTTTTTAATCGTCACCGGATTACTGATTTTTACTGCCACCTATGGTCAGCAAATTCAGAAAAACGTAAAGGGCGAACAAGATCCAAGAATTGAAATTTTAATCAAAAAAATGACGCTGGATGAAAAGCTGGGACAGTTGAACCAGTTTTCGAATCCGTACCAATCAACGGGCACCGGTGCTGCCATTGAAACCAATAAAAACTATGACCAGATGGTGCGTGAAGGAAAAATCAGCAGTTTTTTAAATATTTTAGGGGCTGAGGAGACTATGAGATTGCAAAAAATTGCAGTTGAGGAATCCCGTTTGGGGATACCTTTGTTATTTGGCTATGATGTGATCCATGGTTTTAAAACCATTTTTCCTATCCCGCTTGCAGATGCAGCCAGCTTTGACAGGTCAGCAATGGAAAAAGCCGCACGTGTTGCAGCAATAGAGTCTGCTGCAAGCGGGCTGAACTGGACATTTGCGCCCATGATGGACATTGCCAGAGATCCACGTTGGGGCAGGATCATGGAAGGATCAGGTGAAGATGTTTATCTGGGTGCTCAGGCTGCAATTGCCAGGGTAAAGGGATTCCAGGGTGATGACCTTTCCGATGACAATACCATAGCTGCGTGTGCCAAACACTTTGCAGGGTACGGAGCACCCTATGGAGGACGTGAATACCATATGGTCGATATGTCTGAAAGGATGATGCGGGAAGTATATCTGCCTCCGTTCAAGGCTGCGGTTGACGCAGGTGTTGCCACCATGATGTCTGCATTCAATACCAATAGCGGAGTACCGGCTTCCGGTGACCGTTGGCTTCAGACTGACATTTTGCGCGGTGAATGGGGATTCAGGGGTTTTGTACTCTCAGACTGGACCTCAGTTGCAGAATTGACCTACCACGCGGTTGCAGAAAACCCGAAAGAAGCAGGGTTTCTGGGTCTGAATGCCGGTGTGGACATGGATATGATGGGAAGTTTGTATATTGATTATGGTAAGGAGCTGATCGCAGAAGGCAAGATCACCGAAGCACAAATCGATGAGATGGTCCGCAGAGTTCTGCATGTTAAATTCAAATTAGGCCTGTTTGATAAACCTTATCAATACAGTAATGCTGAAAAGCAAAAACAACTTACCTTGCATCCGGATCATCTGGCTGCTTCCAGGGATGTGGCCAAACGTTCCATCGTCCTGATGAAAAATAAAAACAATCTGCTGCCTTTGTCCAAAAATCTCAAAAAAATTGCCGTGATAGGTCCTTTGGCAAAAGACAAGGATGCACCGCTGGGCAACTGGAGAGGGAACGCAACTCCAAACAGTGCTGTCTCACTCTTCGAAGGCCTGCAAAATGCAGTGGGAAAAAATACCGAACTGATCTATGCTGAAGGTACAAAACTGACTAAAAATGAATCACATGCATTTTTTACGCATATCGAATACAATACTACAGACCGCAGCGGTTTCAAAAAAGCCATCGCAGCTGCCAAAAAAGCAGATGTTGTTGTTCTGGCCATCGGAGAAACGGCTTACATGTCGGGCGAATGCAGAAGTTATGCCAATATTGAATTAAAAGGCCTGCAACTGGAATTGCTGAAAGAGATCAGTAAAACAGGCAAACCGGTCATTATCACATTATTCACCGGAAGACCACTCGTTCTGACAGATGTGGTGGACCATGCAAGTGCGATACTGAATTGCTGGCAATTGGGTTCTGAAGCCGGAAATGCCATCGCTGATGTGTTATTTGGCGATTATAATCCCTCCGCCAAATTACCTGCCTCATTCCCCTATCATACCGGGCAGATACCGATATTTTACGAACAACTGCCCACAGGCAGACCGTTCAAAGATGTGAAAAACGATTTCAGCAGCAAATACCGCGACATCCCGAATGAACCACTATTTTCTTTCGGCTATGGGCTGAGCTATACCGAGTTTAAATTCAGTGATCTCGTGATCAACCATCAGGAAATGAACATGAACGAGACTCTCACCATCAAGGCAACTGTCACCAATACAGGTAAATATGATGGAGAAGAAGTCGTTCAGCTTTACATCAGAGACCTCGTGGGCAAAGGCGTTTCAAGACCAATGCTTCAAATGAAGGGATTCGAAAAAGTATTTCTGAAAAAAGGTGAGAGCAAAGTCGTTCAATTTAAACTGACTCCTGAAGATCTTTCATTTTTCAGACTGGATCATACCTGGGGTCCTGAACCGGGTATGTTTGAAGTATTTGTGGGCAATGCATCAGACAACCTTCCGCTAAAAGCAAAATTTGAACTGAAATAAAAAAAACAAGAGTCCGGAATATTTTTGCTTCCGGACTCTTATTTTCCCCGGAAATCAACTTTCCGGAACAAAAAAGACCATTTAACTCTGTATCACGGACATGATCTCACTCCTGAGTGATTTAATATTATCTTTCCCTGACCTGTCCAGCAAATTCCACCTGATCCTTTTGATGAAATGATCGAGATGATCATAATAAAATACTCCAAAGACCAGGCTGAGTGGCAATGCGGCAAATAACAATAACCACCAGGGATTGAGCACAATACCCAATATCAGGAAGACCAAAGAGCCGATCAAAATAAAGATCGCTGCAATGGCGATCGTCACCGGCGCCTGAAACTCCTGCCTTTCGATCGCATTTTTGCGCACATACCAACTGTACAATAAGTGAATTGAATTGAGTATCAGTGCACCCAGGAAAAACGGAAATCCTGTCAATACGATAGTTGCTGTTTTAACGAATGAAAAACCGTTCATCCATACCAAATAATCACTCAATTTTTTGTCTTTCAAGAGTTTACGATATGCATTTACCTTACTTTCCAAAATATCATAAAGATCGTCCTCCATTCTGTTCAATCGGACAGTGAAATCTTTCATTCTTTGAACATGTTCTGCATGATGTCTCCATATTTTACCAAAGACTCTTCGCTTTCCTCCAAACTGATCGTTGATCATAGAAATACAATAGCTAGCCGTTGCATGTCTCTGTTCATCAGCGATGTCATAAACAACCTTTTCCATGCCGTCATAAGTTGCTTTCACGATCTGATTGATCATTACGGCTTCATCGTCTGATTCCATTGACTTCAGATCAACAGGTTCACCCACGTGTACGAAAACATCGCTCCGGAAACGACTGGGATGGATGAAATTGACCCCTACAGGTACAATGTACATCTCTTTTTCAGGGTTTTTATTCATAAAACCAACAGACATCCTGGCAATCCCTTTCTTAAGCGGTCTTAGTGTATACACAAAACTGGTGGAAGCCTCCGGAAAAATCAGAATATGTGCATTACTTTTCAGCGATTTATAAACGTACTGGAAGGTCCCTTCATTTTTCTGAATGGATTCCCTTCCGACGATATCCGTCCTGTAGATGGGTACCATTTTAAGTGAACTGTAAAACCATTTCAGCCACCTGTTGGCTATGTAAGTCGCCAGAGTCAAAAAACTCAGGGGATCTCTGACACTGCTGCCAAGAATGATCGGCTCCATGAATGCTGCAGGATGATTGGATGCAAATATGGCCGGTTTACCGTTTGGGATCGTTTCATATCCCTTGAAATAGACACGACGGTAATATAATTTTACCATCCAGCCGAGATACCATTTAAAGAAATAATAAATAATCACTTTATATTTGTGTTTTGAAGGAGACAAATGTAAACAATTCCCGTTTTGACAAGCTTGAAAAGTGCAAAAAAAATACTGATCATTGTTGCCGGGCCAACTGCCGTAGGCAAAACCCAATGTGCCATAAGTCTTGCGCTTAATCTGAAAACTGAGATCATCTCAGCTGATTCCAGGCAAATATACAGGGAAATGAGCATCGGCACTGCAAAACCTACATTGGAAGAGCGCGATCTGGTCAGACATCATTTTATTGATTTTCTCACGATTGGCAACAACTACAATGCCGGTAAATACGGTAAGGATGTACGTGAGTTTCTGGACATATTTTACCGTAATCATGACATCTGCTTGATGACCGGTGGCACTGGATTGTATATCAATGCAGTAACTGACGGGCTGGACGAATTTCCGGAAGTACCGGACCATCTGCTCAGCGAACTTCAATCCCGTCTGCAAAAACTGGGTATCGAATATCTGCAAAACGAATTGAAAACACTTGACCCGGAATATTTTCTCCTGGTAGACCAGAATAACCCGCATCGGCTCATCCGGGCTTTGTCTGTATGTATAGCTTCAGGTCGTCCCTACTCTTCATTCCTGCATCAGCCTAAAGAAAAACCTTCATTCGAGCCGATATTTATCTTGCTGAACAGAGACAGGGAAGAATTGTATGAAAGGATCAACCAACGAGTAGATCAAATGGTTGGATCGGGTTTGATCAACGAAGTCCGCAGCCTGCTTGCCTACCGTAAATACCGTGCGATGCAAACCGTAGGTTATCGCGAATTGCTGGATTATTTTGACCAAAAAACAAGTCTTGAATCAGCTCTTGATAAGATCAGGCAAAACACACGCAATTATGCCAAGCGGCAACTGACGTGGTTCAATAACGATGGCCGGTATACCCGGTTTCACCCTGAAGATCTGTATGGGATCAAAGCATGGATTGATCTGAAGATAGCCGAAATTAAATGATCATCACAACACTTCGTTGACTTCGACACCCAGCCAATCTCTCAATTTCTGATATACCATCTTTTTTTGTTCATCCGACAAAGTTCTGATCCTGGTCATGTGGGACCCATCCTTTTGGAACAGAGTCACTGAATTCGTCCTGACAGGATCAGTCACGAATGCAGTCGCAGACCATGCATCATTTTCCCCGTAAATAAAAATAAATCTGTCCGCAGAAGCAAGATATTCATTGACTTCGAAAAGCGTCTTTGGATTATATATGATGTTGATATTTTCAGGAATAAAAGTATTATAGTTATCAACATAAGAGTCATATTCCCGTAGATAGTTTTGAAGTGAGTCCACTGAATATCCATACATACCGATCTCTGCATAAGCCTGGTAAAAGAACGGGAAAAAATAATCCATATCTTTTTTGTTGAAAAAACTCGGTGAATCTATGGCAAACAATTCATCCACGAGCTCTTCTGCCGGACTGCCTTCTCCGGGAATGGAATCGCACTCATTTCCTCCTGCCCATTGCCAGTAGGCAAATTCGTATTCCAATACTGACAATTCAAAAGCTTTTTTTGAACCCATCGGATAAACGAAGTTTCTCGAGATGGATTTTTTCTTAAATAGTTCAAAGGCTTCATCATATTTGCTCAAAACCGCCCTTTGAAAGGCCAGCACCCTGGCCCTGCATTCCGGTGTTCCCACCTGTTCAAGAAAACTGATGAGCCGCTTGTCTTCTCTGGCCAGGTTGATCGGAGCAACATAAGGCACCGAAGCATCTACATCATCCGGAAAGAATCTCCTATGAAACGCAACTGTCTGCCCTCCTTTGCTGATCCCTTCAGAAACCCATTTACCTTTATATATCCTCTTCAGGATTTGGACTATACGGTGATGATCCATCGCAGATTGTTGAATATCCAGGTACTGATAATCCATGTTTTCCGGTTTGGAATCGCCAAAATACCTGTGTTCAACGTGAATAAAATTAGCATCCAGGACAGGAACCAGTTCGCTGATGTAACCGTTGAACGGAACGCTGTACCCATTGAGGCTGAACACCACGGGCTTGAATTCATCCTTGTGATTGAGGTAAACTTTTTGCCTGAAAGTACCCTTTTGAGGATTAAAATGATCGATCGGTTGCTCAACCATTAACACAAAAGCATGGGAGAACTGCGGAGGGATTACTTTCAGTTCTTCCGTTTTGACTTCTTTCAGCAGTTGTAGTTTTTGCTTTATATCGAGTACTATGGCTTCATTGTTTTGAGTGACCCCGGTCTTTTCCGCTCTTTTGAATGCACTGCAGGAACTAAGGATGAAAATGACAAGCGCAAGATGCAATAATCTCATGGTGAAAGATTTAATATTTATAAAATAAAATTCCGGTCTCCAGAAAGCTGTTCAGCATGAAAAAAATGCTCAGCTGAAATGTTGAAGTCCCTTAAAAATCTTCCTCAAATATACTTCTTTTTGTGAAGGTTAGAACAATTCCGGGTGATTGAGTGCAGGGGAAATAAAAAATGCCCGAAAACGGGCATTCTAAATATATTTATTATGAAATTCTTTATTCTTCCCTGAGCAGGATATGAAAAAGTGCCCTGGATACGCGTTTTACGAGATCCGTATCTGTAATTTTAAAAGATTCATTCTGCTCCGTTTCGTCCAGAATCGATCTGGCAGTTTTGGCGAGATAATCAGGCTGAATAGAACCTGAATCAAATTTAATATAAAACAATGAAAACACACTCACCACCAGACCTAAAAACCAAAATCTAAAATCTTGTTTAAAATATTTCATAAAGTTTTATGTTTTTCAATTTTTCTGATTTGACATATGTACATCCGGCCAGGTTACAATTTCAGGGAATGATTTTTTTAATTTTCAAATAAATCTCTGAAATTCTTTAATTTAAACCCTTTTTTTCAAACATGAATTACCGGCTGATCCGATAAATTTTCCGATAATGAATGCATAACGCAGCACAACTGAATTTTGTTCCACAAACTGACCGCTTTTATCACTTTTCTGTCATTTTTTCTACAAATTGTACAATTTGACTATAAACGGAGGTCTTCCACTGAAATTCCAGGATATTTTGCCACATTGAAACTGAAAATGGAATCGTTGAACTTTTTACCCGGATTGAAACTGATCTCATTGAAATAATACCTGGTTCCGTCCTTATTGATCACTGTAATATCCATCGGTAAATTGGTTTTTTTACTGATCTTGAGGGTGATCCGGGCATAAGCGGACCTTTTATCCAGAGGTTTAAAATCAATGACATACTGGCTGGCGCCTGCATCGGTCAACACATATACAAAATCCTTGCTTTTGTAAAGTTCGGTGAAAAATTTCGGCGATAGCATGTTGGTTTCGTCAGTTTCTGCATCGTTCAATTGCACTTCATTCCTGTTCTTGAGATACAGCCAGGTAGTTTTTCCGTTGGATACCACCAACTGCTGGTCCAGATCAAAATAGAATTTTTTCCCCGATTGCCGGTATGTACCTGACCATACCTTCTGACTGGATTTGTTGACATGATGGGTGAGTTTGAAGAGCATTTCATAACTGGCAAAACCTTTGATCTTTGCTGAGGTTTTCTTTAACACTGCAGTTGCCCTTGCATCAGACTCACCAGCAGACAAATATGGCTTTTGCTGTGCAAAACCCGATGATTGAATAACAAAACCTATGATTAAAACCAGCGAATATCTGAACATAGAAAAATATTTTATCAATGAATGTTCTATAATACAATATGTATATAACTCCTTTTTTATTAAAAATGTTACTCAACAACCCGGACCTGAATTCAAAAATGCCGATGCTCACATTAAATCCCATTGTGTTTTTCCATTCTTTTGCCGATAAAAAAAGGATTGAAATACTTTAGGGTGTGGATTGAGAGTTATGGTAAAATCATTTTACTGATGCATGCATTAACTCCTGCTCTTGAATATTTTTGCATTCGGTAATAAATATATATATTTGTTGAATACATATTTAAATTTATTCAAATATAATTCAATTTGACATGGAAGAAACAAAAATCGTACTTGACGCTTTCAAAAGCGCTGAGAAACCGCTAAAAGCAGGAGAAGTGGCCACGATCACCGGGATCGACAAGGCCAAAGTGGATAAGATCATCACAGCGCTCAAGAAAACCGAGGAGATCTATTCTCCGGTGAAGTGCTTTTATACCGTCAAAAAATAAACTGTTGATCAAATGAAGGCATAAATTTATGCCTTCATTTTTTTAGCTAAAATTGTGTTAAAACCACAGGTTGCGCCAATATTTTTTGTTTTAAAGTGTTTAGACACATAAATATTCCAAAATCAGAGCAATCACGGGATGTCGATCAATCAAGCTGTAAATTCCTGGCTTAAAAAGCTGCCCAAGCGGCTTTTATATGTCACCGGCACATTGGTGGTGTTGCTGGGTGTCCTGCTATGGATAAGCAGCCTGGAAGCGGTCCAAAGCCTGTATGCACAACGGATAGCAGGTTATCTCAGCAATAAAACGGGTTTCGAAGTCAGGATCGGTTCTACGAGGCTAAATCCCTGGAGCGGAGCAAAATTGCTGGAAATCCAGATCACGGATCATCACGGTCAGGTGATGCTGACTGCCGGAGTTGTTGAAACAGGATTTGTCACCAACCCGGTCACTTTCCTGTTCAACCAATCCCTTTCCCTGGATCAGCTGGACATCAACACAGGAAGGCTTTATCTGCGCAAATATCCCGGTGAAAATGATTCCAATCTGGCCATTTTCCTGAAAAAAATGGGCGGAGAAAAATCAGGAAAAAAAAGTTGCAGTAAATTGAAGATCAGAAACTTAAAACTGCATGACATCCTTTTTGAAGACCTGAGCCATCCTGGGACCAAGTCGCTTTTCAGCTTGCAAAATGCCAAAATCAAAGTCGATAAGATCGATCTGTGCGACCAGATCTATATCGGTGCAAAATCTGTCAATATCGCAGGAGGAGTCGTCAGGATTGAGATTTTAAAAGATAGCCGGACGCAAACCGGGTCTGCTGATCCGCGAGACATCAGGGAAGCAATTGGCTTTGCCATAAAAGATTTAAAATTGTCCGACACCCGGATTGAACTCATCAATCACCGCTCAGATAAAAAGAGTACTGAAGGTATCGACTTCAGCCATATTTTGCTGAAAAACGTAGAAATGGAAGCCAGTGATCTGAGTTTTGACACTGAACTTAATGTAAACTCAAGGATCAATCATCTCGCATTTGTGGAAAATAGCGGAATTGAGATGAAAACCATGTCTGCCGGTAGTTTTTCCATCACGGATGGCCTGGTGGAATTTGCTGACTGGGAATTGGAGACTGCAAATTCATTCATTGAGCTGGATGCTCAGTTGCAATACGCAGATGCAGAGGCTTTCAGGAATTTTGAAGATGAGCTTTTTATTATCGCCAAAGTTTCAGAAAGCGACCTGAAAACCTCAGACCTGTTTTACTTTTTTCCTGAACTCTCCGGAAATCAGTTTTTCAGGGATATTGCTGAAAAACACATCGAATTCAAAGGGCTGGCCAGAGGAACAGTCAATAACCTGAAAGTCAATGACATCGATCTGGTCATTGAAGGAGAGACCATGGCCGAAGGTGCGTTCAGGGCAAAAAATATTACCCGGCCTGAAGAAGCTTTGATGAACATCCGGCTGAATTCATTTACGAGCAATACCAGGACGTTGGTAAAATTCATTCCGGGTATCAAAGTGCCTGAAAATTTTCACAAACTTGGAAATCTGCAGTTTGAAGGTTCCTTCGACGGATTTTTGAATGACTTTGTCGCATTTGGCAATTTGAAAACAGATCTGGGAAAGATCGATACGGATATGCGTCTGCAACTCTCCAAAGGAGATGAACTTTCAACCTACAGTGGTAAAATCGGTCTGCACCATTTCGACGCAGGCAAGTTGCTGGATGTACCGGATCTGGGACAGGTAACACTGACAGCGAATGTGCTGAACGGCAAAGGTTTTGAAAAAAATAAAGTTACGGCTGAACTCCGTGCAAAAATTGATTCACTGGGTTACAGGAACTATACCTACAAGAATTTTCTGATGGATGGTCTTATCGACCGAAACAAATTCAACGGAGATTTCAGTATTTCAGACGACAATATTGCCCTTAGTTTTTCCGGTCTGATCGATTACGGGACAGAAATCCCTGTGATCAACGTAACAGGAGAAGCCAACAGGCTGAATCTGAAGCAGCTCAACCTTTCCGGGTTACCTGTGGTGGTCAACACTGAGTTCGACATTGACCTCAAAGGAAAAAACACGAGGGACATGGAAGGCAACCTTACTGTCCGGGAGATGACCCTGCGAAACAATGACAAGCAAATCTTTGTTGACAGCGCCATGCTTTCGTCCAGGCTGACAGCCAGAGACGAAAGGTATCTTGACTTTACATCAGAATTCCTGTCTTTCTATTTTGACGGTAAATACGATGTACTTAGCATTCCGGATGCTTTGTATTCGTTGATTGAGCACAATTTTCCCGAGTTGACATCACCCATAAAATACAAAGCTGAGTTGCCGTTTGACCCGGCTCATTATTATGATTTTTATATCTATATTCCTGATTCAAAAGCGCTTTTGGAGATTTTCCGGGACGGGAATGCGCGTGCAGAAGAACTGACTATGAATGGCAGTGTCAACTTCGAGAAAAACAATATCGATCTCAGCCTGGATATCGGAAAACTGAGTTATGGCGACATTTATCTTAAGGATTTCACCGCCATTCTGGATATACTCAACGACTATGGCACTCTGCAGATCAGGGGCAGGGAATTCAAAATGGACAATCTTGTATCCGACCAGCTCAATTGCACCGTCGAGTTGAATGATCAGATCGCTCAATATCAGCTATCGATGAATACCCAGAATAAGGAATTGGGCAATATAAGCCTGAAAGGCTTTATGGAAGGACATGAAAAAGGATATCTGCACCAGTTCAAGGCCGGCAATATTGACCTTTACGGAAAAACCTGGTATCTTAAAGAAAATGGCAGGGCGGTGATCGGAAAAGAATTCATTGAACTGGATGATCTGGAGCTTGTCAGGAATGATCAAAAGATCAATTTTGTCCACATGAAGAACAATGTAGGTGTAAAAGCAATCCTTGAAGGGTTTGACACTGATATACTCAACTCCATCCTGGATATGGAGCGGATCGAATTCGGCGGTAAATCTGACGGTTTCGTGCTTTTTCCGGAGATCATGAAAGGCAACTTCTTTTTTGAGGGTGCATTGAGATCCAACGATCTGCTGATCAATGGTGATCCCTACGGAAAGGTCACCGCTGTGGTGCAGAATGATCTCGCCAACGATGATTTTGTCAACATCACAGCTTCGATCGATAATTCGATACACCACATTGATTTTGATGGCAAACTGAATAAAACCAATAAATACCTCAACTCAGTTGCGAAAATCCAGAAATTCCCTGTTAATTTTTTGAATTATTTTCTGGAAGACCTGGTTTCAGGGACCAAAGGCTATATGAACGGGGAGTTGAAGCTGTATGGCCCCATCAAAAATCTGGCATTCACCGGGACGGGAACAGCTTATGACGGAGGAACCAAGGTCAATTATCTGGGTACCAGCTATACTTTCCATGACCAGAAAATATCCTTCTCCAATACATTTATAGACCTGTCTGGTGTCGAAGTCAGGGATGTCAAAAATAATAAAGCACTGATCAAAGGTGGGTTGAAACATAACATGTTCAAGGATATTGTTTTCGACCTCAGCATTCAGTCTGACGGCTTTGAAGTGTTGTCCACTACCCAGAAAGACAATCCGGACTATTATGGTTATGCCATGGGCTCACTGATCAGCAGGTTTACCGGCCCTGTTGATAAAGCAACCATTTCCGTTGATGCAACGGTTTTTCCGGTTTCTCACCTGACGATTCCGGTCAACGATTATACCACGGAAACCGGCCAGTCATTCATAAAATTCAATTCCAGACTGCCCGGAGAACAGGAAAAACCCAAAACCGTGGTGGAGGACCTCGGATTGGCCATTGAACTGAATCTGACGATACAAAACGGGGCAACGGTCAATATTTTCCTCGACGAACAGGCTGGTGACAATATACAGGGCAAGGGTTCCGGTGATATCAGACTTGTCGTACCAAGAGCCGGCGACATAGAGATGTATGGCAATCTGGCCATTGAGAGCGGGACGTATTTATTTACTGCGATCAACGTGATCCAGAAACCTTTTTCGATCAGGAAAGGCAGCCGCATCAGCTGGAGCGGAAGGGTGCTGGATGCTGAACTGGATTTGTACGCCGATTACAGGAATGAAAGCGTCTCACTTTCCAACTTTTTAAGCAAGGAGAGCAAACTGACCGAAAGCCTGGCAGATGTGGCGCGCAAAAGAACTCCTGCTGATGTCATCATGCACCTGACCGGGTCTCTGCTCCGGCCAAATATCACCTTCGACCTGGATTTTCCCAATCTGGATACGGAAGTCAGGTCTGCAACATTGAGCAAACTTCAAAAGCTTCGCGCGGATCAAAACCTGATGTACACCCAGGCAGTAGCCTTGCTTTCACTCGGTACTTTCTTACCGGATGATGACATCAGTTCCTTTGACCCCAACGGACTATATACTCAGTATGGATGGGAATTTGCCTCTGTGATGATCTCCAAATACCTGACCGGGATCTTTGAGGAACTGGTGCAGAATGCCAGTTGGATCACGGGCGTTGATGTCGATGTCAATTTTGTCAACAATAGTGTGGTTGAAGGTGACAGGGATGACAGTAATTTTTTCCCGGACGCTTATGGTTACGGTGCCAAACTGCATTTGTTCGATAATAAAGCAAGTATCGAATTTGCAGGCAATTATGTTCACCGTGCAGCCATTTCCAGAGACAGAAGATATGCCAACAACGGATTGATATTCAAATACTATTTCACCCGTGACAGGCGACTGCGCATCGAAGCCTACACCAAAAATGATTTCGATGAAATATTTGAGGTCAGAAGGTGGAAATCCGGGGCCGGTCTGAATTACACCAGGGAGTTCGGGTCAATTGAGGATATGAAGAAAGATATCCAGACTGACATGGACGCCATCACGCCTTCAAGTTAGGAGAACAGGCTGTCAACAGGTATCCACTCCGTATCTGAGAGATCCAGCATGGCGTTTATGCATTTAAATGCATCGTAATCAGTTAGATCTGCAAGGGAGATCTGTCTGATCTTTATCCGTCCTTCATCCAGATATTGCTGCCTTTTTGTCCCTTTGAGCAATGGATTTTCCGGGGTGTACATCCACCTGTTTTTCCTGAACACCAGATTGGCATAGGACGAATCCGTGATCATCCCGTTTTGCACGATGATGATGTCATCACGGTCACTGTTTTGGGTAAGCAGGTGGTTGATCTCCGTTCTGTCGGCAAATTTGTAAGCGTATGCAATATCGTTGGCTTCCACCAGTCTGAACGATCCCGGCTTTTTTTTAACATAGGGCAAATACTCCATTTGCAGGGTATTTAAACCGTATACAACCCTGCATTTGACCAATTCACCTGATAAATTTTCAGGGCAGATGATCACATTTTCCAGATCTGTAGTATTTTTCTGACGAAAAAAATCCCGGAGTGTCCGGTCCATGCGTTGCTGGTGATATTTTAATGGCCTGACCACACCATGATCGACCCGGATGGTTTCAAGAAATTGGTACATACACTTTATCTGTCAGTTCACGGTATTCCTTTTCCACTTTGCTTTGTGCTGTGATCCCGCCTCCGCTTCTGAAAAACAGCTGATCATTATCCTGTTCGATGTATCGGATCATCACAGCGCTGTCCAGTGAATATCCGTCAAAATATCCAAAAACACCGGTGTAATATCCCCTCGGCCCCATTTCAGCCGAAGAGATGATCTCAACAGTTTTCATTTTGGGTGCACCGGAAACTGATCCCGCCGGAAGCATGCTGAACAATATATCCCCTATCCTGTTGTTCCATCGGGGTTCAAGATCACCTTTGATTTCAGAACTGGTTTGATAAAGTCCGCCGGATGCAGTGCCTATTTTTTCCAGATAACGGAATCGTGTCACTTCGATATGATCAGCTACAATGGCAAGGTCGTTCCTCATCAGATCCACGATGGTGTAGTGTTCTGACAATTCCTTTTGATCGTTCAGCAATTTGTCTGCAGCATCCGGAGTGGACGCATCTACGGTACCTTTCATCGGAAAAGTAAAAATTTGGTCGTGTTTGATCTTTATAAAGGTCTCCGGGGAAAAAACCAGAAAATTACCGGGAAAACACAATTTATACTTCGCTTTGCTGGTCTGGAAAAGCGATTCCATGGATTGGTCGGTTTTGATGAGTGTGGGATAAGTCAGGTTGAGCAAATATGAGTTGCCATGCAGTATATGCTTCATGACCAATTCAAAGCCCTTTTCATAGACCAGGAAAGGGATGGGCGTTTTTTCCCACTCAAAAGGAAGTTCCGGAAGGGGTGAATCAGGCAATTTTTGCAGGCCATTGATATCAAAATACAAGTGATCAGTCATCGCTTCAGGGATGGTCAAAACCTTAGGTTTCACCATTTCAAAATCGATGACAAAGAGGAACGGGGTGCGCTTTGTCCCAAGTGCGTTCATCCTTTTCTGTGCTGCTGACTTATCCATCGCCTGCAAATATATATCAAGTTGTGTGATTTCCGGATACCTGTAAAGATTTGGTCACTAAATGAATTGAACAGCATCTCACATTTTAAAATAACCATTAAATATAATATTTCCACTTAAAATAGACACATCAGGTAATCACTTAAAGTAGATCAAATACAAATACATTGACCAGGTCAAAAAAACATTTGAGCCTATTTGTGAAAACAATTTGAGCAATTTGTGGAGTAAAATTACTGAATCTAATTATGCTCTGTCATTATGATGGTCACTTTACGTAATAAAATCTGTCCTCCAATAAATATTCAGCCATTTGAACTAAAACACATTCTGTAACGTTCATAGATTTTTGCCGGAAAAGATGAGTGTACTGATCATTGATAACAAAGATTCCTTTACTTTCAACCTCGTGGAGTTGTTTCGCAGCATTCAGGCTGAAGAGCCTATAGTGATCAGCTATGAGGAGATCCATCTTGAAGAATGGCAAAAGCATCCTTTCCTGGTCATTTCGCCCGGGCCGGGTCTGCCGGAAGATTTCCCCAAATATCAGGATCTGATAGGTCATTTATTGCCGGGGCAATCATTGCTTGGCGTATGCATGGGGCATGAGATCATTGCCTGTCATTTTGGCGGAGGATTGGAACAAATGGAGGGTGTTTCCCACGGAATCGCAGGCGAGATTGTTACTACTGCCACTAATGAAAGTATGTTCTCCGGTTTGGAAGAACCCATCAAGGTCGGTTTGTATCACTCCTGGATCGTTTCAGACAGTAATTTCCCGGAATGTCTCGAAGTCACTGCCAGGGATCAAAATGGCCGGATCATGGCCTTGCAGCACAGGCAACTGAACATACGCAGTGTTCAGTTTCATCCGGAGTCCTATATCACCGGCAAGGGAAAAGAGATGATGCGCAACTGGCTTATGAGCGACCTGATTATGCGTAAAATGCAGAAAAAATGAGTTTTTTACATATTTTTTAAAAAATTATTTCAGAATTCAAATATAATTGTACCTTTGCGCTTCGAATTAAAACGGGGCTCCGTAGCTTAATTGGATAGAGTACCTGACTACGGATCAGGAGGTTGAAGGTTCGAGTCCTTCCGGAGTCACATTCAGGTCTCTGGGTTAAAACTAAAGATAGAGGAAAAATGGCAAGAATTGATGTATTAACCGGTAAAAAGCCGATCACGGGTAACAGAGTTTCACACTCCAATGTGAAAACAAAGAGGTGGTTTGCACCAAATTTGCAGAAAAAGAGTTTTTACATTCCCGAATTGGACAAAACTGTGACCATGAAAGTGGCCACCAGCACGATCAGAACAATTAATAAATTAGGTGTTTATGCATATCTCAAAAAGCTCCAGAAGCAGGGCGTTGATATAGGCATTAAATTGTAATCGAAAAAAACATTCATCATGGCAAAAAAGAGCAAAGGCAACAGATTCCAGATCATTTTGGAGTGCACTGAACATAAAGCCAGCGGAATGCCGGGCACATCCAGGTATTTCACTCAAAAGAACAAAAAGAATACACCGGACAGACTGGAGTTAATGAAGTATAACCCCATTTTGAGAAAACACACTATTCACAAAGAAATTAAATAAGCACTCATGGCTAAAGTAAGTAAAAACGCGAAAATCGCCCAAAGGGCCGCGAATGCGGGTACTGGTAAGGACTTTGTCAAAATCGTGAAGAGCATCAAAGATCCTGTTACCGGAAAATACACATACAAGGAAGTGATGATCCACAAGGATGAAATTCAAGGCTTCCTTTCAGAAAAATAGTGTTTTAAACACCATAAATGTCCACTAAAAGGCTTTCTTGCACAGGAAGCCTTTTATTTTTTAAACAAAAGCATTGTTGCTATATTTGTAAAAAAATCCGGTATGAGTTTTATTTCAAAATATTTCACCAAACAAAAAAAAGAAGACCTCGATAAAGGTCTTGAGAAAACCAAATCTTCCATTTTCAGCAAGATCACGAAGGCGGTTGCCGGAAAATCCACAGTGGATGACGAATTCCTGGATGAACTTGAGGAGATCCTGGTCCAGGCAGATGTCGGCATTGAAACCACGGTAAAGATCATCGAATTGCTCGAAGAACGCGTTGCGCGCGATAAATATATTAACACGGCTGAGCTGAACAAAATTCTCAAAGAGGTGATTGTTCAGTTATTGAGCGATAACAACACGACGGATCTTGACAGCTTTGAACCAACTTCAGGAAAGAAACCACATGTCATCCTGGTGGTAGGTGTCAACGGAACAGGAAAGACCACTACCATAGGTAAACTGGCCAATCAGTTCCAAAAACTGGGTAAAAAGGTGGTGCTGGGCGCCGGTGACACATTCAGGGCTGCAGCGCTGGACCAACTGAAGATCTGGGCTGAACGCACCGGTTCAGGTTTTTACGACAAAGGCATGGACTCAGACCCTGCTGCGGTTGCCTATGAAACCACGCAATTCGCGATCAACAACGGTTATGATGTGGCCATTATTGACACGGCAGGCCGTTTGCATACCAAGATCAACCTGATGAAAGAGTTGAGCAAGATCAAGCAATCCATCGACAAGAAATTACCTGGTGCACCGCATGAGATCCTGTTGGTGCTGGATGCGACAACCGGTCAGAATGCGATCGAACAGGCGAGGCATTTCACCAATGCTACCCAGGTAACAGCCCTCGCGTTGACCAAGCTGGACGGCACGGCCAAAGGCGGTGTTGTGCTGGGTATATCGGATATTTTCAAGATACCGATCAAATACATTGGTGTTGGTGAAAAGGTGGACCAGTTACAGATCTTCAATAAGGCGGCATTTATCGACTCGCTATTTGAATAACGCTGGCAATCAGTTTCCACAGATTTACACAGATTGGGTTCGCAGATTTGCACAGATCAGCTGAATGCTGACTTATTGTCCGCAAATTTGCTCAAATGGTTTTCACAAATTTCCACAAAAATCTGTTGTCTGAAATTTGTGATCCACTATTCGGATAGATACAAACACATCCAAACATTATCCTGCCTCCACCCTTTATCCTTTTATCTATCAAAATATTGTTTTGCGAAACGAAGTTTTTCAATTTAATCTTCCCTGTTACAAAGCAACTATTCCAACCTAAATAGTTCTGACTTTTTTTGAATAACTGCATCAAAAACCGTAATTTCGGAGCCTGAATCGTAACACAGGTTTTAGCGGCTTTACAGCAACCTGCATTGAATGGATCCTAAAAAAAAAGATTGCATGTCATCAAAAAAAATCCTCGTCACCGGTGCATTTGGCCAGATTGGCACTGTACTGGTGGAAACACTCATTCAAAAGTACGGATATGAAAATGTGGTTGCCTCCGACCTGGCGCCGGAGAACAAACTCAACAGTATGTATGAATCTCTTGATATACTGGATACTGAACGATTCAGGGAAGTCATCATCAAACACGACATCAAGGAGATCTACCACATGGCTGCACTGCTTTCCGCTGTCGGCGAGAGCAAACCGCTGTTCTGCTGGGATGTCAACTTCAGCGCTTTCCTGAACCTTTTGGAACTTGCGAGGAATACTGGTGTGGAAAAAATATTTTTCCCCAGTTCGATTGCAGTTTTCGGACCGACCACGCCACAGTATAACACTCCTCAGGAAAGCCCTCTGGTACCATCTACTGTATATGGTGTATCCAAAGTGGCTGGCGAACTGTGGTCCAATTATTACTTCCTCAAATACGGGCTTGATGTGAGGTCCCTGCGCTACCCAGGTATCATCGGTTACCAGTCCATGCCGGGTGGTGGCACCACAGATTATGCAGTGGACATTTTCCACCAGGCCATTCTGAAGGGACATTTCAATTGCTTCCTTTCAGAAAATACCCGCCTTCCTATGATGTACATGGAAGATGCCATACGGGCAACCATCAACCTGATGGAAGCACCTGCAGAAAAACTGACTGTCAGATATTCCTATAACCTCGCAGCTTTTGATTTCACCCCCGGTGAACTCTATGACGAGATCAAAAAGCATATCCCGGAATTTACCATAGATTATCAGCCTGATTTCAGGCAGGCCATTGCGGATTCCTGGACTAAAAGCATCGACGACAGCCAGGCACGTGAAGACTGGGGATGGCAACCTCAATTCACCCTCAAATCCATGGTCGAAGACATGATCTATCAATTGAAACAAAAATATTCAAAATAAAATTTTCTATCCATGCATACGCTCAATCAGGAACTGCAAAAAGAACTTCAGGACATCAGGGAATCCGGTTTGTTCAAGAATGAACGCATCATCACTACACCCCAGGCCGCGGAGATAAAAACCACGGCTGGCAGTGAAGTGCTCAATTTCTGCGCCAATAACTATCTCGGTCTTTCTTCCCATCCACAGGTGATGGAAGCTGCTAAAAAAACCATCGATTCGCACGGTTACGGGATGTCATCTGTTCGCTTCATCTGCGGCACACAGGACATCCACAAGGAACTTGAGCGCAGGATTGCAGATTTTGTCGGCATGGAAGACGCCATCCTGTACTGTTCCGCATTTGATGCCAACGGCGCCCTGTTTGAACCGCTACTCGGTCCTGAGGACACCATCATCTCAGATATGCTCAACCATGCTTCCATCATCGATGGAATCCGGCTTTGCAAGGCGGAGCGAATGCGTTATGAGAATAACAACATGGCTGACCTGGAAACCCGTCTACAGGAAGCCAAAGCCCGCGGTTCCAGGCGGATCATGATCGCCACTGACGGGGTTTTCTCCATGGACGGCATCATCGCCCAGATAGACAAGATATGTGACCTGGCTGATCAATACGGAGCGATCGTCATGGTAGACGATAGTCACGCAACCGGTTTTGTGGGCAAAAGAGGACGCGGCAGCCATGAACATTCCGGTGCATTCGGCAGACCTGACATCATCACCGGAACTTTCGGAAAGGCTTTGGGTGGTGCATCAGGCGGATTCACGGCTGCAAGTAAGGAAGTCGTTGAACTGCTCAGGCAGCGCTCCAGACCATACCTGTTTTCCAACACAATGGCGCCATCGATCGTGGGCGGTTCCATTCAGGTTCTGGACATGCTGACCGAAACCACACACCTGAGGGACAAACTGGAAAACAACACAAAACTATTCAGAAAAGGGATGACCGATGCAGGCTTTGACATTGTTAAAGGAACACATCCTATTGTACCTGTGATGTTGTACGATGCACGCCTGGCTCAGCAATTCTCTGAAAAGTTGTTGGAAGAAGATATTTACGTGATTGGTTTCTTCTATCCGGTGGTTCCGAAAGACAAAGCCCGGATCCGGGTACAGTTGTCTGCAGCACATGAGCCTGAGCATATCGAAAAGGCTATCGAGGCGTTTACCAAGGTTGGAAAGGATCTGGGTGTCATAAAGTGATTGTCCTTCTTACGGCTTTAATTCGGGTCTGATGATAAAGCCTGTCTTATCCATGTCTTATGAGGAAAAATGGTCTTCATCCATCAATCTGTTCAGGACCATTAAACTAAATCTTCGTGCAACTTTGCTGAATAGCTCTTAGAAAGTTCCACAAAAAGCATAAAGCAAGAACGAAGGGTACTGCGGTTGAGCACGCCCCTACTCCATCCTGTTCATATAAACACTAAATGAACGAACCCTGCTGACTTTTCCTGTCCTATCCCTTTCAAATACCAGTTCTTCGCCCAGACTTTTATCATCAGGACGGATTTTGCGAAAAACATCTTTCTTTACATATTTGTATTCAGTGATGTCATCTGCAGGGGAATGTGTAGGAAAGTCCAACAGGATCAGCTTGCCTTTTACCGGCATCACCAGGGTTTCCCCGTCGAGTCCATAACTATCAAATAAACCCTGGTATTCAGCCAGGTCAATATTTTTGGTTGTGGTGTCTGCCTCAATGCTATTGAACTTGTTCAATAAGCTGAAGATCTGGCTGCTGTACCTGTAAATGCTCACACCCTGAGAATTGATCATCACGCTGACGCCGATTTTAGACTTCGGTTCAATCGTCACCACACTGACCTAACCCGGGCAGTAACCATCATGCCCGATCATAGCCGTACCGGATCCGTCATAACCAATAAAAAAACCGTATCCCCAGGTCCGTTTTTTGTCCGGACTTATCCACTGTATCCGTTGCATTTCCTTTAAAGTGGAAGGTTTTAGTACCTCAGGCTTTGTCCCCGATAGCAACCTGAATTGCCAGGAGGCAAACTTAGCCAGGTCAATCACATTTGACGAAAAACCTGCAGCAGGCGCATAGGAATTTATTTCAAAAAACGGCTGCATTTTTCTGTTCCCTTGCCGGTTCAATGCCCCATAACCGGTTGCCAACTCTTTCCTCCACATTTCTTTTGGTAAATACGGGCGGGTATCGCTCAGTTGTAAAGGCTTTAAAATAAACTCTTCAACATAGTTATTATAGGATTTTCCGCTTTCCCCTGCAACGATCTCACCGAGGAGGCTCATACCCAGATTGGAATACTGAAAATATGTGGATGCCGGATATAAGGATTCAGTTCTATCCATAAAAGCTTTCAGCTCCTCTGTTTTCAGGAAATAATAATTGGGAGCATTCCAGCTGGAATCAATATCCCGGGTCAATCCGGAAGAATGGGTCAGCAGGGAACGGATTGTGATCGGTACTGAATCCGGAAATTTCTGATTGATCTGATGTTGCGGCAACAAAGCTGATAAGGTGTCATCCATTCTTACTTTGCCTTGTTCCCATAATTGCATGATGGCAACAGAAGTAAATAATTTGGAAATGGAGCAAATTGAAAATAATGTTTCGGGTTTCATCGGAGTTTTCTTTTCCAGATCAGCGTAACCATATCCATTTTTGAAAACGATATCCTGGTCGTGAACGATGGCCACTGACATGCCCGGCAACCTGTCGAAATCCCGCTGGGCTTCCAGCCACATGTCGATCACGTTAAGTATTTCTGTATAATCTGTCTTTTTATTTTGACCAAAAGACTGAAAACATATTATCAGAATCAATCCCGTGAATATAAATCTGTTCATGATGGTGTAATTTTATTTAATGGCAGCAAGTTTTCAAATCTGCCGGATCGCATACTGCAAAATGCTTCCGGTGAAATCAAAACATTTTAGCTGAACGCTAAAATAGATACAAATTCTGATTTAAGGAGTATTTCCATGATAATGTATCCTGATCCATTCAAATAAAAAATACACGGTGCCTCTGAAAGTTGTGAACAGAGGCCCAAAACTGAAAACCCGGGGATATGCCTTCTCCTTTTTTTAATTTTCCGGAATTTGTGGAGAACTTCATTCATTATCAGTCTCCCGGACTCATTCTTTGATACCAAAATAGTTATGTAATGCCGTATATAATTCGTATATTGTGGCATGGGAAA
>CAZQKR010000023.1:0-62874 GCA_964594045.1 uncultured Saprospiraceae bacterium
CCGGCTTTAAGCTGTTTTGTCATATCCCGGCTGCAGAATTGGATCGTCCGGTTAATACCGACGTTTACAAAATCATTTACCTCTTTTCTAAAGTCGGTATTATGCTGACTCATGATGAATCATGACGTCAGTATAACGCAATTCCAGCCCTTCGTTCACTATCGCTGGTAATGAAACCTTCCACGATTGCACACAAATTAAGGTATCATACCAATTTAATTGTTCTGGTCATTTTGATTTTATTTCTTTATCATGCATGAATTTTTACCCACAAGTATCAAAATATAACCATAAAAAGTAATGAAAAAAATGAAGAATTGTATAGAAACCCCATGCGTTTTAGACAGAAAGTGTCAACTATTTCTTTATAAAAAAACATTATGTCGCACTAAAAAGGACAAGTCAGGAGTCAGGTGGTTGGTATATTTTTATGCTTGCAATATTTTGCTAAGTTTGATCTGGATTAGCTTAAAAATGGTTAATGTGATTGGATTTGATTGATATTCATGAATATTTTGGGTTTCATCAAAACTCTTAATGAAAAAATTTAGTTAAAACTAGTATTGTATTAGTTATGAATTGCTGGCTGCTTTAGCTACAAGATATATTTGAAATGTTGCATTGGATTTAACCAAAAACAGCTAAGCATAAGGCTAAAGTCAGGTTTAATTATTCTACAGCTGCCACCACATAAATGGGGAGGCAAATGAATAATTGCGTCATAATTAAATTTGGTTTATTAAAAAATACACATACTTTCAATAATTCCTCGTTAGGTTTTTGAAAGTGGGAGAACAATTTCCAGAAGCAGACTTTTCTCTCACTCAATGTTTTGATGTATCTGTTGTGAGTGATTTTCTTTCTCATATACCACCATGCTCTTTCCACGGGATTCAAATCAGGACTATACGCAGGCAGGTACATCAATTCCAATTGAGGTTTTGTTTGCAGCCAACTGCTAAGTTTTCTGGCATGGTGAAATCTGACATTATCCACCACCATGATAATACTGGAATGACCTTTGTATATCTCAAGTATTTTTTGCAGATGCTTTTTGAAAGTCGTATAATTACCTTTTTCGTGAAATAACACAGTGATTTGCCCGGTCGAATAATTGTAGCTCCCCATTCCGGTCATTCTTTCCCTGCCACGTTGTTTGGCCTGAACCCTGGGTTGGTGACCAATTTCAGACCAGGCATATCCTATGGTCGCAGTATTGGATAAGGAAAATTCATCCTCGAATAACAAAACCGTATCCTCAGGACTCATCAAATGTTTTTTTTAGCGCCTCTTTGAATGTCTCTTGTGCAGCAGGATCCGCTTCCGGAAACTGAGCTTTTGATCTTAGATAACTCATACCCAGCTTTTTCATGATATTGTAAATCTGTGCCTTTTTGTAACTTACCCCATATTGCTTATTGAACCAGTTTCCTACCACAGGGCCTGTCCAGGTAGCTGAGTTATATCCATAATCCTGAGGCGATTGCCTCAAAATCAACTCCTTTATCCGACTAAGTTGTTCCTCATTCAATGTTGACTTGTGCCCACGGTCCGGCTTATCCTTCAACCAATCAATACCAGCTTCTTCAAAACGATGCACCCAGTTAGTAATTTGTATAAAGCTGGTCTGATATAACTCTTCCAGCTTTCGGGTCGCAACACCTTTGGATACCTGCAATTTTGCATAAAGCTTTATTCCGGTTCTGTAGTCCTCTTTGGCCTTGATTAATGCCTGGATATCATCTTTCGTGTATCCTTTAATTTTTAAAACTGCTCTTTCCATACCTTTTTGTGACAAAGGCACGAATTATTTTATTGATATGTGTAAATATATTAGACTTATGGAATTTTGATTAAGGCAGGGTTCTTTCAATAAAAATACACTCAAATTATTCTGAGTTTATAAGGTTTTGCAGAATTTGCTGCATCAAATCATCTCTCTGGTTCTCTAGACTGATACTTTCAAATGGAAAACCAAGACTTACAACGCGATAATTAAAGCCATTGAATAGTACAGCTGCAACTGAGCCGGTTTCACTGTATCTTAAAACCGGGGAAGCGTTATTTAAGGAAGGATAAATGGCATCCGGGGATTCCACCCTATATTTAGTTTTATCGAATTTTGTATTGTAATTCCATGTTGCTGAAATAAATGGATTTAACCCAACTACGGAACCTGACTTATCCGCGTGATCAGTTCTCCAGGCAAAGCCAAGTTTATTTGATGCAAATTGTATGGCAAAACTGTCTTTTCTTTCCATCATATCTGTCCCGATATGAGCTCCGCTGAGCAGCAGATTGACCCCTTTTAACAGATATGTATCCAATTTTTCGCACATCGCTTTCTCGAGCACTGCAAATCTGAGGCCTGAAAGTCCGAATTTTGTCCTTTCTTCTCCGTAAATGATGTCAATAATATTAACATCTGAGTGACCTGTTTTTTCATTCAGAAAAGCCTCTTTGCTCTTAGAAGTAAATGAACACCCTGCCTTAAGAATTGATTTTCCATGGATGTAGCAATTGTCAAAAGTATTACCAACCGATGAAAGTCCTTCTTCATCAGCATGACTGGCGCCCCACCCAGGGCTTTCATTATCCAGCCAAACAGAGGACCTGAAGTAATCATAAACCTTTCCGGTCATACCAAATTCAAATCCATCATAAATCCCTTCGTCCATCCATGAGCCAAATCCTGCCATTTGTCCGACATCGAAAAACCGGGGTGCACTTAGTCTGTTGAAGGCATTGACAACCAGAGTTTTACCTTTGTTTAAGGAAGATATTCCGGCCGAAAGAATTTCTGAAGGAAAACTTGAACCACCACGGTTTACTGCTACGATCCTGTAACTGTATATTTGATCGGGCTCCAGTATTTGATGTTCATAATTTTCTTGTCTGATATTTTCTGCGATCAATAGAAATGGGCCATTTCCCTTTCTTTCATATAAATTATAGGCATCTGGATTAGCTGAAGGTTCAAGTTCGTCTTTTGTCGCTTTCCAGCTCAATTTGATGTGTCTTTCACCTGAAAAATCAATGCTGAAAGAATTAACCGGAAGCGGCTGCACCACGTAACCTGTTGTGTCCTGGAAATGGAGGTATTTGAGCATACCCTTATAAATGGCTCGTGAAACTGTAAATCTGAATTCGGGATCCAGTCCGTATGTCATATCTGCCAGGTTCTGATGCGATAGCAATTCAAGTAGCATAGAAGGAACATTTGGACGGAAGGCTTCAGAATATTTTCTGTCCCACAAGCCTCTGCGTACCCATTTCGGATTGATCAGGGTTTGGATATCTTCTACAATTTGTGTCTGGATCAAGTCAGTCAATTCCCTTGAAGACATCCTGGACCTTCCATCGGGATAAAGACCTTCTTCTGTTTCTGAGCTGTAAATGCCCAAAGTGCCTATAACGGAATCGTTGTTTGTGACTCCTGCGTCAGTGTGGAATGCAAAAGAGAGATCTACCGGAATTCCTTTTCCCCGGATCTTTCTGTAACCTGAAGGTCCATTGGGATTGCCTATGAGGTAATTGACCCATTCCCCTCTCGACTGATAATCATCATTGTAATCGTTTTCACCTTTACTGAGTGAGTAGACTATGCTATCAGGAATACCTGAATACTGCATAAAATACCTTGCAGCCTCCATGTATCTTGGATATCCGCTGGTCTTCCAATCGTTTTCTTGGTTGGTGAGAGTTGGATTTTTACTTTTCCTTGCAATATTTCCCATTCCACCACCGATTTTTACTGCGTCCACACCTATAAAGCCAGTTTTTTGCAATACAGGAACTTCTATATCGATCGATAAAGTTTGTGAGCTGTTTACCGGACCTAAGTCAAAATGACCAAGATAGATCCACATATTTCCTCCGATGGATTGATCCACTAAAAAACTAAATGAACCGTTAAGGGCATTCACAGTGTAAAAAACTTGTCCCAGCTGCCCATTGCCTTCAGGATAACTGATATAAACAGCGTAATTGCCCCTTTTGGTGATTTCAGGTAAATATCTGGCAATTATTTTCCGGTCGTCTGAATTTGCAGAATTTTCCCACATGCTTTCAATGATTAAAGCAGTTCCCAAAGTAAATGGATTTTCATTTCCGATCAGTATTTGTTTGTTGGTAAAACCTTGTACTGTATCTATTTGAGCAATATGCTTTAAATTGATTTCCAATTTGTTATTATCAACGGTGATGTCATTGTCAACGATAAATTCATCTATATTGATATCCCTTTCTCTGGGTATCAGTGTGATGGCTCCAGCATTTTCCAGCATAGGTGCGAGGTAAGGAAAAACAAATGTTGCAGTCAACATATCCTCAACAGTGGTATGTAGTCTGGGGCGTTGCCATTCCCATCTGGAAAGCTTTTGGTTGAAATACCTGCCATGACTTGGCCAAATTGCGATGTGTTTGTCCCGGAGTCCATTAGTTATCCCGGTATCAGTTGACCGGCGGAACAAAACTTTATCAGAAGTTTTGCGTATCTGAAATGTAGCAGGGTTAAGTGGTAAAGTACTTCTGTAAAAATTAGGTATTAGTTCAGTCAGTTCATGCTTTCCACTGAAAAATTTGATGTCAAAATGTCTGTATTTTCTCCCTATGGCTTTTCTCGCTTTTTTGATCTCTTCAAAATAAACCTGTTCTCTTAAAGGAATATAGGTAAGCGATGGGCTGAAGTGTAGTTCTATTTTTTTATTCTTTTTATCCAAACCAACAGAGTCCGGCCTGAAAACAGAAAAATTGTGATAGCCAGGGAAAAAACCAGGATTTTTGTCCATTTTGGATGATAATCTGTTGACAGCCCGGCCGTTGAAGACAGTTTGTGCAAAAGAAGCGGAAACGACAGTTAAAGATAACAAAACCATCAGTGCCAACTGCTGAATAATGCTTCCCGTCCGGTCCTTTTTTCCGGAAGAAGGATTTATTCCAAAGAAGATCATAGCATCAGTATAAATAATAATTTGAAGATAATTTGCGGAATGCATCCACATCTTTATGGATCAAATGCTCGATATCAGCGTAATTATAATTGGTAAAAAATTTTTCTCTGATCTCTTTTGTACCGTTAACCTTGTCGAACATGTCATGTCTTTTAACACTCAACTCCTGAAGGTTGATATCAGGATATAATTTGTGAAAAATCTCCATGAACTTAAATTGAATGGACATCAAAGTCACCAGTTCAGGTTTTAGAATATACAATTGAACTCCCTGAAGTGTTTCGTTGGCTGAACCTCCATAGAATGGCTTATAGGTCATTGGGCGAAAAACGGCATTTCCGTCGTAGAATGCATTCATTTCTGCTGCAATTTTTACAGCATCCATTTTTTTACTGCCCAAAATGCCAAACGGGACCGTGTATCCGATCCCGATATGTATTACGCCAAGTTCACCCAATATACCGGTTGCAACATAGTGTAAAGCGGTTTCCGCAAGTGGCACATGAGGAGAAGAAGGTACCCAGGGTAAGCCGGTTTCTTCGAAAAGCATTTGCCTTTTCCACCCTTTCATTTTGATCACGGTGAGCTTGCAGGATTTTCCGCTTTTGAGCCATCCTTCCTTATTGATCATGCGTGCCAGTTCACCAACGGTCAAACCGTAAACATAGGGAATGGGGAAGGCGCCAACCAATGAGAAAAGCTCTTTTTCAGCGATTGGTCCTTCTATTTTATTGCCGCTGAGCGGATTGGGCCGGTCCAGTACCATAAATTCAATTCCTGCTTCAGCTGCTGCGTCCATTGCTAGCCCCATGGTGCTGATATAGGTGTATGACCGGCAACCAATATCCTGGATGTCATATACCAGCACATCGATCTCTTTGAGCATTTCTGATGTAGGTTTAGTGGCTGTGCCATAAAGCGAATAAATGGGTAATTTTGTAACCGGGTCTACGGCAGACTCAATTTTTTCACCTGCTGCAAATTCACCTCTGACACCATGTTCAGGTCCAAAAAGAGCCACAAGATTGACTTTGTCAGATTCAAAAAGCACATCGATAGTGGATTTCAGCCCGGATGTCACCCCGGTAGGATTAGTGATCAGTCCCACTTTTTTGCCTTCCAGTGGCTTGAAATCAATAGACATCAGTACTTCAAGACCGGGACGAACCCTTTTATTCCAGGATTCTGATTCCAAAGGCGTTTTTGCGGACATCAGAGTAAGCACAAGCAGGAAAGTAAACATTCTAATTATCATCACCTCCAGTATTTTTAAGACCGAATGCCGGATCAATTTTGATAAAAAACAGGGTAATAAAACTCGGAATTGTACACAACAGGATATAGATAAAGAACATCTGATAACCAATCAATTCCTGTATGTAGCCGCTGATCATACCAGGGATCATCATACCAAGTGCCATAAATCCGGTTGCTAAAGCATAATGAGCGGTTTTATGTTCACCCTGTCCTGCCAAATAAAGCATGTAAAGCATATACGCTGTAAAACCAAAACCGTAACCCAATTGTTCCAGTGCGATACAGAGGTTGATCACCAGCAAATTGTCCGGCTGGGCAAAAGCCATATACACATAAACGATATTAGGAATATTGATCGCAAGAGCCATCCACCATATCCATTTTTTCAATCCCTTTTTTGCTGCAACAATTCCGCCCAGGATACCTCCGGTCAACAAAGCAATGAGGCCTACTGTTCCGTAAGCAAATCCTTTTTCAGTCAGTGAAAGCGCAAGTCCGCCATTTTCTTTAGTATCCAGCAAAAACGGAGACGCCATTTTACCCAGCTGGGATTCAGCGAACCGGTAAAACAGCAGAAATGCCAAAGAAGCCAGGATACCCTTCTTTTTGAAAAAACTGAGCAGAACATCCCAGTACCCGTTTTGAGCAGCTGAAAACTTATCCAGTGAGGGGCGGGGCAGTATTTTGCCATGATAAACGGCGAGAATCAAAAACAATAATCCCAGCAATGCGATAGAAATCGTCCAGCTCAATGCCATATCCCCTGACTGTATTGCGAAGCTGGCTTCAGTTAAATCCGTCAGATTCTGCTCGACGAAGAACACAGCTTTTTGTGGCTTATTCCAATTCTCTTTGTCAAATTCAAACAAGCTCTTCCCGGAGAGCATAATGCTTTTGCTGCCTTTTTGGTGTCCAAGTTGAACCCGGACAGTTTCATTGTCTACAGGTGGCGCGGTTAGCGCAATATAGATCAGCGTTGAATCGCCTCCCCCTGAAGTGTATAACGGGATCTCCGGATTCCGGGGGAAAATGAAAATTTCCGGAGATGCGGTCGGGGTTATGGTAATATCTTCTGGGTTGATCAGATCAGGCTGTTTGCCAGGTTCTACAGTTTTAACCGTGATCTCTTTATCTTCCAACCCGGTTCTGTCGAGTATTAATCCGGTAAAAATCACCAGAAGCCCCATTCCGGCGATCATTGCCAACCGATAGAAAGTACTTCTGATGCCTGAAAAAAATGCCTGTTTGTGTTGGTCCAGTGACAGCATATAAAAGCCGTCCGCTGCAATATCATGAGTTGCGGAGATGATGGCCATAAGCCACAGCAAAATCAAACTGAGCGGAAACCACCAGGGCAAATGTAAAATGAAGGAAATCGTGAAAAATGCCAATGCCAGCGCAAACTGGGTGTATACCACCCATCTTCTTTTAGTCCATGCGAGGTCAATATATGGGCTCCAGAGTGGTTTTACCACCCAGGGAAGGTATAGTATGCTGGTCCAGAAAGCCAGTACAGAATTGGAGATACCCATGGTTTTGTATAGATCTGTTGCCACGAACATGACAATAATATAGGGTATTCCTTCTGCGAAGTACAAACTCGGGATCCATGACCATGGTGATTTTTGTTTCATAAGCCTAACAAGCTTTAAGTTGGTCCAATCAATATAATGTGATCAATTTTGAGCCCGGATAATAATGAAATAGGATATCTTCCACGCGATATCCTTGCAGGGACATACCCAAAGCGCCTATCTGGCATAAGCCGGCGCCATGTCCCCATCCTCCGCCGGTGTATTTGAATTTTGAAGGCTTGCCGTTTTTAACTTCAGAAATTTCAATCAGGCATGCTGAGCTATACAAAAAATCCGGGTGCAATACTTCCCGGATATGGTAATCCCTGTAAACCGAAATTTGTTTAAAAGCATTTGAATGGTCCAGATATTCAATACTCAATTCCATCATGCGACCACTTCCGGCCCGTGAAACAGGCTTCATCGATTGGATATATATCGCATTGATTTTGAGTTTTTGATTTAGGTGTCGGGTCAGGGTTTCCTGGCTGAGCTCCATTGTCCACCTGAAATACTGGCCGGACTCATCAACGTTTCCCAAATATTGGCTGAGCTCATGTGCATGTACAAAATGTTCGCTGCAAAAAACTTCAGGCATGTCATGGATCCAATTTGCAAAAATATCTTCCCTGGTCAGATCCGGAACAGACATGTTTTTGGCATCAGCGAGGTTTTGCATATATGGTAATGCATCTCCGTCCCACAGGTTTTCAAATTTTTCCATCACACCACCACAAGACTTTGAATAGCGGGCATCACAAATTTCATTTTCATACATCAGGACAATTCCTTTAGTTTTGCCTGTCGCCCCAACCGCATGATCAGTCAGGTTTGTGATTCCCTGAAATCGCTGACAGCAATCATCGTTACAAACATCAAATCCGAGGTGGACATGCTTACGTTCCACATTGGCCAGCATCCAGGATCTGGCAACAATGGTCTGGGCTTCAATCATCGCATTTGGGCAGGCTGCACTCATTTCTGAAGTCGCAACGCATGCGAGATATTTTTCGAAAGGCAACTCATTGATCATCAATATAAAGCCATCTGACAAGCTGAATTCCAGTTTTGAAACCAGTTTGACAGTGATCTCCTTTTGCCAGTGAAAACCACGGCCTGCGGTTATTGGCCACACTTCTGTATGGTCAGACTCATTTTCGGGGGTCACAGAAATGAATTTTGCATTGATCTTTACTCCTCTGTAAATGAAGGACAGATTTTCTTTTGTAGCTTCAATTCCAAAGGAAATTGAATCGACATAAAAGTATTTGTCATCTGCAATAACTGTGGATTTTCCCCGGCCAAAAAAGTTGATTTGTTTTTTCCTGTCTTCGGGCAAAACAATGCCAACTCTCAAAACAGGTTCGCTGTCGGGAATGGTACCTGGTATCAGCATAAGGAATTATTTTTATAATTCACAAATGCATCTGCACCAGCTCCCAATGCAGGTGCAACCCTCAGAGTTGAGTGTATGATCAGGTCATTTCTTAATTCACCGCCTGGCAAATAGTGATTGCAGAATTTTTGATCTTTAACAGACCGGATCAATGCAGCCAGTTGAACTTGAAGTGGCTGGAGCAGCATTTGTGTACCCGACTCTGAAGACAACCAGTCGCCCAGGCGCTGACCAATAACAATGCGATCCAGGAGTGTACCGGTATATTGATGATGGCTTTCGATGGTTTTGGCAGGATTGATCAGTTCAAAGTGGTGACCCCAGCCAAAAAACAATGTATAAATCCTTTCAAAAAGAAGCCTGGACAGATGGTACACAACCTGATCGACAGTTTCTTTTGCTATTTCTTCACCTTTGAGGGCTTTTTCCAGGATTTGCAGGCCAAAGATCCCTTTTACAGCGAGTTCATCCATACTTATGCCTGTTTTTTCACTGTAAAGTTGTTGGATACCTTTGGCAGAAATGAATTTTTCCATGCTGGAGTTGACTGAAGTTTTGAATTCCCATGTTTTGGCGATCCAGGATTTTGCATCATCAAATGGGATCAACCAGCCATTCAGTTTCATTGCATCAGCCACACCTGTACCTCCACCCAGGTAGTAGGCATTGGTTACGTTACGGAAACTGCCATCGGATGCATATTCTTCGCCAATTCCGCAATAATCTGCATCTGAGCCGAGTTTGTGTATTCTGGAAATAAGTTGTATGTTTTCAAGGTGTAGTTTTTCTTCCAGGATATCACAAAAAAATGGCATCCTGGGCCCATTGGCCAAGGCTGCAATACCTCTTTTGTCCGCAGTTTTCAATCCGGGCATTCCCAATCCGATGAGTATTTTATTGTTGTTTGCTTTTTGGGCAACTTCACTGATCACGTCCAGAAAAGCCTGCAGGTATGAGACGGATTGTTTTTTTTCCGCCGGCGTTACAATTAAATTCTGCGGCATTTCATCCAACTGGATTTTCAACGGTACCGGAGAAAAGTATTTATCGAACTCCGGATAATCGGCATAATGTCTTTCAGCTGAGTGTTTTCCGATCAAAAAATAACCGTATTGATCAATAACTATTTCGTACGCTGCAACTTTGGTAGCGCCTCCGTCAATCCCGATGATCAATATATCTTTTTGCATTCAGATCAATTGTAAGGCACAAGATATGGATTTTGATCAATATATTACAAATATTCAAATACTTAAAATTTTATATCTGAGCAGCAGGGGTCATAACAGGGTAGGGTAAACGATAGGTTGATCACTGTTTTGCCGGTTATTAAACCGATTAATAATAGTTTTATTTAAATGATATTTGTGCCTGAGGCCGTAAAAAGTGATGATGTCCAGATTCATAAGACTGAATATTCCGGGTGCAATTAAGGCTTATGCGGGCAAATATTAGGTCAGGTATTCTTAGCTCGAAGTAAGGAAATTAAAAGCTGACCACCTCATTTTCAAGTAAATATTAAATTTTCCTAAAGATTTAAATCAAAAATATTTTTTTATCCTAATAAAATTGCGACCTTTGCTGCCTGTTTTTTAATATAAGATTCAGAATAGCTAAATAACTAAAAACCAAGTATTAACAATGAGAAAAGCAGATTTAGTAAATGCTATCGCAGAGAAAACAGGGGTAGCCAAAGTAGATGTTCTTGTAAGTCTGGAGACGTTTTTCAGTGAAATTAAAGACTCATTAGCTGAAGGAGAAAACGTATATGTCAGGGGATTCGGTTCTTTTGTATTGAAAAAAAGAGCCAAGAAGATCGGTAGACATATCAAGGAAAACAAGCCGATAGAGATTCCTGAGCATTTCATTCCTTCTTTTAAGCCTTCAAAGGTTTTCGTTGACCAGGTGAAAACCCAGTTGGTCAAAAAAGGGAAAAAATAATAAGTTGTTCATATAATATTGTGTAGATATGCCTAGTGGTAAGAAAAGAAAAAGACATAAAATAGCAACTCACAAAAGAAAGAAGCGTCTGAGAAAAAACAGACACAAGAAAAAGAATAGGTAGATAACATTTTGGTAGTGTTGGAGGAAGATATCATTTATTTTTTTCAGAGGGTTGTTTGATTTGATCCAGTTTATACAGTTCTCCGTTCTTTTTTAAATCAAAAACCTGTTGAAGTAAATCATTCTTCTTGATTACCACTAATTGCAGGCTTCGGTTTCGACCTCTGGATATTACCGCAAAAGACATTTTGTAGTGGAAAGAGAATTAATCATTAATTCAACCCCTACTGAAGTTGAAATTGCCTTGATGGAAAAATCAAAACTGGTCGAGTTGCATCGGCAGGAGACCAGTAATAATTTTACCGTAGGTGATATCTTTTTAGGTTCAATTAAAAAATTGATACCGGGGTTAAATGCTGCTTTTGTAGAGATCGGTTATAAAAAGGAAGCTTTTCTGCATTATACAGATCTGGGACCTCAATTCCGATCTCTGCAAAAATTTGTAAATGCTGCGATTTCCGAAGGAAGTCAGAATGCCATGCTGGACAAATTTGTTCTTGCTGAAGACATTAACAAGCTTGGTAAAATTGATGAAGTCCTGGAAAAAAAGAAACCGCTTTTGGTACAGGTGCTCAAAGAACCGATTTCTACCAAAGGCCCGCGTCTTACGTGTGAAATCACCATTCCAGGGAGGTTTTTAGTGATGACACCATTTACCAAAGGTGTATCTGTCTCCAAGAAGATTTTGAATGCTGATGAGCGTAACCGGCTCAAGTTCCTTATCCAAAGTATCAAGCCACACAATTTTGGTATCATCGTCAGAACTGCCGCTGAAGGTAAAAAAGTGGCTGATCTTCATGAAGAGATCAATAGTCTTACCGAAAAGTGGAAGATGCTACACGAGCAATTGAAGCATTCTGATCCGCCCAAAAAACTGATGAGCGAACTGGATAAACCTGCATCCATTTTACGCGATATACTCAACGATTCTTTTAGTCAGATCATCGTTAACGAAAGGAATGTTTACGAAAACATCAGGGATTATATAGAGACGATTGACCCTGAAAAAAAGAAAATTGTCAAACTCTATAGTTCGAGCACACCCATATTTCAAAAATACGGCATTTCCAAACAGATAAAGTCTTCTTTCGGAAAAACTTCGACCTTACCCAGCGGAGCATATCTGATCATCGAACAAACTGAGGCACTTCATGTTGTTGATGTCAACAGCGGTCCCAAAATGCGGAGGAAAGGCCAGGAAGATTCTGCATTGGCCGTCAATCTCGAATGTGCTGAAGAAATAGCCCGTCAACTCAGACTGAGAGATCTCGGAGGGATCATCATCATCGATTTTATCGATATGAAGAACCCGGAGAATAAAAAAACGCTCTTCAATGAAATGAAGAAGTTTATGGAGAATGACCGTGCACAACATACCATTTTGCCTTTAAGTAAATTCGGGTTGATGCAGATCACGCGTCAACGGGTAAAACCCTCGATAGAGATCAAGACTGCAGAAGTTTGTCCGGTTTGCAATGGTACGGGAGAAGTGACCCCCAATATTCTGTTGACTGACCATATCGAAAGGGATCTTGAATATATTCTTCAGTCTAATCCTGGATCTAAACTCTCACTGCATGCGCATCCATTTATCATTTCATACCTGAGAAAGGGATTTCCTTCCATCAGAACAAAGTGGTTTTTCAGGTATTCCAAATGGATCAAACTTCATGAAAGTTTTGACCTGCATATCAACGAATACAAGTTTTTTGATAACAACAACGATGAGATCAGACTTAACTGATCATATCTTGTGGTTGGGAAAGTGATCATAGCACCTTTAAATTGGGGGTTGGGACACGCTACCAGATGTATTCCAATCATCAGGTCACTTCTTGATCACAACATTGAGGTAGTTATTGCTTCAGATGGACAAGCGCTTGAATTATTGAAAAAGGAGTTTCCGCAACTCAGGTCATTCAAATTGACGTCTTATAACATCAGGTATCGGTTTGGTCAGCCGATCTTGAACATGTTGTGGCATAGTTTACGTTTTCTATATGCATTGAGGAGGGAAAACAAAGAGATCGACCGGATCATTTCTGTTGAACGGCCTGATCTGATCATTTCCGACAACCGATATGGTGTTTTCAGTAAATTGGTTAGCTCGGTATTTGTCAGCCATCAGATATCCCTGCAGACAGGTGTTTCATGGATCAATCAATTGGCAACCATCCTGAATAAAATGCTGTACAGCCGTTTCGACCACATCTGGATACCGGATTATGCTCCTCCGAACCAAATTGCGCCGAAACTATCTTCAGTGCCGGGTAAGCCTTTTAGCTACCTCGGAATTCTGAGCAGGCTTAAACCACAGGATACCTCGATTCGTTATGACCTTTGTGCTGTATTATCAGGACCGGAGCCACAGAGAACATTTCTTGAAAAAATATTGCTGGATCAGATGCAGCAAATTCAAGGCAACCACATCATGGTCCTGGGAAAAACACACGAAAGTGGTGAAACGAAATTGAATAATCTGACCCTGGTCAGCCATATGACCTCAGAGCGGATCAACCAGGTGTTCAACGAAAGCAGAGTGATCGTTGCCAGAAGCGGATATAGTACAATAATGGACATGATCAGTATGGGCAAAAGAGCGATCCTTATTCCAACACCGGGACAGCCTGAACAGGAATACCTTTCCAGGGCTTTGAAGGATCATCCTGATTTTGTCATTCAGGAACAACGTACTTTAAACCTTGTTGCTGCTTTAAAAACTATGAAGGATCATCAGGCTATTCCGGCCAAAATGGATCAATTTGATGTGATGCCATTCCTTGAAAAACTGGAGATATTTTCTGCAGAAAAAGACTGCAAAAAATCACCGGACAGCCTTTAGGGCAGACCAAAGCCTGATGACATCTTTTGCTTCTTTTACATCATGGACCCTCAATATTTTTGCCCCATTCTGCAGTGCAACCATATTCATGGCGCAAGTTGCGCATAAAGCATCTTCAGGACCGCCCTCAATAGTCTTATAAAGCATGGATTTCCGGGATATTCCGGCCAAAATGGGTTTATCCAGAATGGTGAACACTTCCAGTTTTTTCAATAATTCAAAATTGTGATCCAGGGATTTACCGAAACCAAACCCCGGATCGATGATCAGGTCATGAATACCTGATTGTCCGAATGCCTTTATTTTGGTCAGGAAAAAATGAAAAATTTCATTTACTGGATCATTATATTGAGGATTGTTCTGCATGTTTTTTGGTGTTCCTTTCATGTGCATCAATACATAAGGCAATTTTGATTCGGCAATAAATGACATCATGCCACGATCCAGTTCTCCTCCGCTGATATCGTTGATCATATCTGCTCCAGACTGATAAGCCGCTTCAGCTACATCTGCTCTGAAGGTATCAACTGAAATGACCACACCAGGGAATTCCTTCCTCGTCATTTCAATAACTGGCAATATCCTTTTCAACTCTTCTTTGGGACTGACAGGGTCCGCACCTGGTCTTGTACTCATACCACCGATGTCTATGATGTCCACTCCATCACCAACCATACCGGTTACTCTTTTCAAATAAATTTCCGGCGAATTCCCGATCCCGCCTTCATAAAATGAATCAGGTGTACAATTCAGAATGCCCATGACCACCGGAGTGCTTAAATCGAGTATTTTGCCATTGCAATTGATAGAATTCATTAAATTAAAATTATATTTAAACTATATTTAATTAATTAACAGTAGAATAAATATTAAAAAAACAAAATTACATGGTTTCAAAATTTCTTTTTAGATTTGAGGGCGATTTTTGAATTCCAAAGCTAATTGAATCATTATGCAAAGATCAAAGGTTAAAAAATTACTTCTTGACACTGGTTTATACGTTCTGATAGTAAATGTAGTATTTTTCTCCATTATCGGTTATAAAAATTTTTTTGATCAGAATTCTGATGAAACAAAAACCCAAAAGGTAGTTGAGCGTTACGGGTTTACTGAGGATGATCATGTTTTTATAGAAGCTAAAGTTCAACCCAATCAGATCCTTGCCAATCTTTTGATGGAAGAAGGCGTAAGTTATGAAACGATCAAGGATTTGTTTGAAAAATCAAAAGGTATTTTTAATGTAAACAACATCGTTGCCGGGTTGGATTACACCCTGATCAAAAAAGACAGCTGTGGTGAATTGCTCAGTTTTGTTTATGAGCCAGATATTTATAATTATGTGGTTTGTGATTTCAGGGATTCTGTAACTGTCAAAAAAATTGAAAGGGATTTTGAAGTGCAGATTGAGTCTGCCCAGGGATTTATTGAATCTTCACTTTGGAATTCAATGGCGGATATCGGACTGGATTGGGCAGTGATCGGAAAAATGGAAGAAGCACTTGGCGCACAGGTGGACTTTCACAGGGTGCAGCAGGGAGACTTTTATAAGTTGTTGTTTGAGCGTAAATATATTGAGGGACAGCCGGTTGGAATAGGAAATATCATCGGTGCATACTATGAAAATGACAGGCCTCATTATGCCATATACTGGGAATCCGGAGAAGATACCGGTTATTATGATGAGTTGGGTAATTCCAGTAAAAAATCATTTTTAAAGGCTCCGGTCAAGTTCATCAGAATTTCTTCCAAGTTCAGTTACAATCGCCTTCACCCGGTTCACAAGAGACATAGACCGCATTTTGGAACAGATTATGCTGCGCCTCGTGGCACACCGATCCATTCTGTTGCAGATGGTGTTGTTGTGGAAAAGGGATATGGTTCAGGAAATGGCAATTACATCAAGGTGAAGCATGATAAGAGTTATGCTACCAGCTATTTGCACATGTCCAGATTTGCCAAGGGGATCAGGAAAGGATCGAGGGTATCTCAGGGTCAGACCATCGGTTATGTGGGTTCGACCGGATTGGCTACAGGCCCTCATGTATGCTTCCGGATGACCAAAAACAACAAACCAGTCAATCACCTGAGAGAAAAACTTCCCAGCATGAAAGCTCTTCCTCACGCCAAACTGCAGCACTTTTTTGTTCACAGGGACAGCATCATGCAAAAAATTGATGAGATAGGAACACCTGCCACACTGGCATTGAGAGCAGAGATCCAGCGTTAAATTCTCCATAGAGATGGGATAAGAGTGGGTCACACCTTTCAAAGAAAAAGCGCTGACAGAAAATTTTGTCAGCGCTTTTTTTATTGTTTTACTTTTAATGTTTACTGTTTTAACATATCCACGCTCATGTGGACGAATTCGGACATATCTTCACCCGTCAGCATGTTTTGATTGAGCAGTGCAAGTTTTTCGAGATATTTGGCAAAATTCACCTTTTTTTCTTCACTTCTCATATTGATCAGTTTTTCGGTGATGAGCGGGTGATTTGTGTTCACCACGATATTATACATTTCAGGCAGGTCTGCAAACTGACCTCCCTGCATAGCCTGCATTTCCATCATTCTACGCATGAATTCAGGTTTTGTGATCACCACTGGAAGGTCATCAGGTGACATTGCCTTGAGTTCGATTTTTTCCTTATGACCTGCCAAAGCTGTCTGGAAAATCTCGCGGACCTTTTCCTGGTTTTTCTCAGACAATACCGATTCCCTTTCACTTTCTTTCTCAACCAGTTTATCAGTTGTCTCTGAATCCACCCTGACGAAAGTGATCTTATCTACCTTCATTTCCAGGTGCTGCATGTAATGATTATCCAGAATATTGTCCATTACCAGAACATCATAACCCATTTTTCCTGCAGCTTTAACATACGCATGCTGGGCTTTTTCATTGCTGGTATAGATGAGTATCTTTCGGTCGTGTTTATTGGTTTGGTTATCCTTGATTTTTTCAATGTATTCATCAATGGTAAAATATTCATTCTGAACATTGTGAAGCAAGGCGAATTTTTCAGCTTTGGCATAGAATTTCTCTTCTGAGATCATACCATACTTGATGAAGGTACCCAGGTCCTTCCATTTTTCTTCAAAGTCTTTTCTGTTTTCCTTAAAAATATCCGCGAGTTTTTCACCCACCTTTTTGGTGATGTAAGCAGTGATCTTCTTTACATTGGAATCTGCCTGCAAATGACTTCTGGAAACGTTTAAAGGAATGTCCGGTGAGTCAATCACTCCGTGCAACAATGTCAAAAACTCTGGTACGATCGCCTTGACATCATCGGTTACAAATACCTGATTGCTATACAACTGTATTTTATTTTTCTGAACCTCAACAGAGCTGATCAATTTGGGAAAATACAGAATTCCGGTCAGGTTGAAAGGGTAATCCATGTTCAGATGAATCCAGAATACCGGTTCCGGGCTGAAAGGATACAATTCCTGGTAAAAGGCTTTATAATCACTGTCCGTCAATTCACCAGGTGCTTTTTTCCAGGCGGGTGATGGATTGTTGATGATATTATCCACCTCTTTTTCCACCTGTTTGGCGTCTTTTCCATCGCCTTCGGTGATGTATTCTGTTTTTGTTCCGAAACGGATGAGAACAGGAAGGAATTTACTGTATTTATTCAGTAATTCCTGAATACGGGATTTTTTAAGGTATTCTTTGCCTTCTTCCCCGATATGCAGCACAACATCGGTACCGCGTCCCTCTTTTTCAATCTCCTCCAAAGTAAAATCCGGCTGGCCTTCACATGTCCATTTAACCGCCTGTGAGCCTTCTCTATAGGATTTAGTGATCACTTCGACTTTATCGGCAACCATAAAAGCAGAATAAAAACCTAATCCAAAATGCCCGATGATGTCGTTGCTTTTATATTTTTCCATAAACTCCTGCGCTGAAGAGAAAGCTACCTGGTTGAGGTATTTGATCACCTCTTCAGCACTCATCCCGACACCTCTGTCGCTGATCGTCAGGGTTTTTGCTTCTTCATCCAGTCTGATATCAATTGTCAGATCGCCCAATTCTTCCTTAAATTCATCCCTTGAAGCCAATACCTTCATTTTGGTAGTTGCATCAATTCCGTTACTGATCAGCTCTCTGAGGAAAATCTCCTGATCTGAATACAAAAACTTTTTGATCAATGGGAAAATATCATGTGCTTTAACGTCTATTTGTCCTTTTTGCATAACTCGAATTTTTTTGATGTACCATCAAATCGTATTCCATTAAGCATAACTGACAAATTGACCTGATGAACTGTCCTTATTCAGCAAAATAGTCTGATTGATCCTGAAAAAGATCAATAGAGACAACAATAAAGCGTTCCGGAGCAGAATCTCAGGATATTTGGGTAACTTTTTCCCGGAGTTGTTTGAGAAAGGGAGAGGCAAAAATAAAATCAGACAGATACTGATTGTCACTGTTCATTATGGCTTCCTTATCTCCTGTCCATTCCATTTTTCCCTTATACAACAAGAGAATATTATCTCCGATTTCCATGACGCTGTTCATGTCGTGGGTATTGATCACAGTGGTCATATCTTCTTCAATAGTAATATCCTTGATCAGTTCATCGATAACGATGGCCGTTTTAGGATCGAGTCCTGAGTTGGGTTCATCGCAGAAAAGATATCTGGGTTTGAGCACAATAGCACGTGCAATTCCTACTCGTTTTTGCATTCCTCCGCTGAGTTCGGAAGGATATTTTTTATTTACACCACTCAATTCAACTCTGCTGAGGCAATGATCCACCCGTTTTCTTTTTTCACCTTCGGTATAATTGGTGAACATGTCCATGGGGAAGCGGATATTTTCTTCGACGGACATGGAGTCAAAGAGTGCGGAGCCCTGGAATAACATACCCACTGACATGCTTAACTGTCTGCGTTCTTTTTTGTTCAGACTCATACAATTGGTCTCGTCATACCAGACTTCACCCGAAGTTGGAGCCACGAGACCAACCAGGATTTTGAGTAAAACCGTTTTACCGGCACCACTCTGACCGATGATCAGGTTAGTTTTCTTTCTTTCAAAAGTAAAATCGATGCCTTTGAGTATGTGAAGATCATCGAAAGATTTGTATATGTTTTTTGCTCTGATCATTTGTTTAAAAAAGTTTTGGAAACGGACAATTTAATTCATCAAGGAAACTAAAACAAATCACGCAGAATACCTGAATCACCCGGTCATAACTGTTGCGATGATATAATCAGCAACCAATATGAGAATATTGCTGTAAACAACTGCATCCGTTCCTGCCCTGCCTAGCGCAATGCTGCCGGATTTAACGTAATAGCCGTGGTAAGCCGGGACAGTCGTAAAAATATATCCGTAAACTAGTGATTTGATCACCATGATGGTCACATTGTAAGGATCGTAATAAGTGGTCAAACCTTGCAGGAATTCTCCGGCAGTAAAGTAACCGCCTAAAGTGGCTACCAGGTAACCGCTACCGATTCCCAGGCCAGCTGCAAGTATGACCAGAAGTGGCGTCATGAACAATCCTGCAACAACCTTTGGTAAAACAAGGAAGGAACTGGTATTGACTCCCATTACTTCCATCGCATCGATGTGTTCCTTCTGGCGCATGCCGCCTATTTCTGCAGCAATATTTGATCCGATTTTGCCAGCCAGAACCAGACAGGTAATGGTTGGCGCCATATCGATAATGACCATGTCACGAAGGATGTAACCCACGTACCATTTAGGGACAAGCGTCTGGCCCAACTGATAGGAAAGCTGTACAGCTACAACAGCGCCAATGAATATGGATATGATGAAAACGATTTTCAGTGAACCTATCCCAATATCATCCATTTGTCTGATGGTCTCCCTGTAATACATGTAATGTTTTTCAGGTTTGTTGAAAATACCTCGCAGCCAAATTAAATACCTTCCTAAATGGAATAATGTTTTCTTCATTATACTTTTCGCTTTCAGATTTACAAAGGTACTATCATGATTGAACTTTACAAGAAATTGGAGGAATTCCCTGAAAGTTTGGTGATTTCTTCATCTAAATTATAGTGTTGTTTTAATTGAAGTTGTTTAAAAATGTATCTTAATGCTACCATACAAATTACTGACGAATACTGCCGAAGCATGCTTGTCAGCATCTTTGATACTGACGAATACTGCCGAAGCATGCTTGTCAGCATCTTTGATACAGACGATACTTTGTATGTCAGCACTTTTATCACTGACGAATGCTGACGATACTTTGTATGTCAGCACTTATCAGGCAAGCTTGTCAGCATCTTTGATACTGACGAATACTGACGAAGCATGCTTGTCAGCATCTTTGATACTGACGATACTTTGTATGTCAGCACTTATCAGGCAAGCTTGTCAGCATCTGCGATACTGACGATGCTTTGTATGTCAGCACTTTTATCACTGACGAATGCTGACGATACTTTGTATGTCAGCACTTATCAGGCAAGCTTGTCAGTATCCGCGATCCAAAAGGCGCTTCGCCTTGACTTTTGCTGACCCGCCACTTCGTGTTCCTTCCCTTGAATTTCCACCGGATATTCAGCTTTCAGGATCAGTCAGTCATTTTTAGCTATCAACATAATTATTAAACAGCTTCATTACGAAAATTTAACATTTTTAAAATTGTGTGGTTTTGCTATTCATAAAAAAAATGTCGAATTTGCGGCCAGCAATTTTATTGGACATTTAAAACAAAACAGTATGAACGCAATTATCACAGGTGCATCAAAAGGAATCGGAAGGGCCATTGCTTGTTTGCTGGCTGAAAAAGGGTTTGATCTGACTGTTTGTGCCCGGGGAAAAAAAGGCTTGCAGGATCTGGAAACTGATATCGCAGCGATCAATCCAGGTATTAAAGTTAATTCCATGCAGGCAGACCTGGGTAACCGGGATGGAGCAGAGCAGTTTGGTCAGTTTTGTCTTTCTGTCTGTTCTGACATAGATGTGTTGGTGAACAATGCAGGCATTTTCATTCCGGGAGAAATTCAGAATGAAGAGGCCGGCATCCTGGATAAGCTGATCAATACGAATTTGTACAGTGCGTACCATCTCACCAGGACTTTGCTTCCCAAAATGATCCTGAAAAGGCGAGGTCATATTTTCAATATGTGTTCGGTCGCCAGTATTCACGCTTACCCAAATGGCGGATCATACAGCATTTCCAAATTTGCTTTACTGGGCATGACCAAAGTATTGCGTGAAGAATTGAAGGAAAAGGGTATCAAGGTTACAGCCATCATTCCGGGAGCAACCTGGTCTGATTCCTGGCAAGGTGTTGAACTGCCGGAAAACAGACTGATGGAAGCCCGCGACATCGCTTTGAGTCTTTGGAATGCTTTACAGCTTAGTCCGCAAGCTGTTGTAGAGGAGATCATCATCAGGCCGCAATTGGGCGATTTGTGATAAAAGTGAAAACAGACTATCCAATCGCTGTCTGGATGGTTTGGTTCAAAGAAAGTAAGAGGTTATTGCACCAGGATGGTTTTTTGTCTAGTCCTAATGATATCGAATCGATATAGGGATGTCATGCATCAAATCCGGTCAGAGGTGCTCTCCAGTGACAATTCAGTTTAACGGAATCTTTTACCTAATTGAATTTTAATGAAAAAATGGGGTATTAACCAGCGGTTGGGATTAAATTCGGTTGCCACCATGACGGGAAGTTTTCTCAGATACGCATCCATGTGAAAGCCAATTTCCATCGATCTTACATTTTTTTCATAAGCGCCTAGCGCAAATACTGCGGAAACTTCTCCGTGTACACCTGGAACAAACTGTAGTTTTTCCCAGCCTTCAAAAAAGCTTCCCTTATCGAGTATTTTCCTGCTATCCAGGAAAAGATGTGCATTTTCTTCGGTGAAAGGTTCGCTTTTGAAAGTTCGTTCCAGCTCACTGGCATATTCCAGTACCAGGTAATAAGGTTTCAACAGGCCCATGTTGGCACCGTATTCCAATGCATAACCCACTGCAACACCTCTTTTAAGGGCTTTTTCGGATAAATATATTTTTTTCCCTCTCCCGGCTCTCAGGACCATCAGATAGTTTTGTTTGCCAAAGGTATAGTTGCTGATACCGTCGAAATTTTTAAAATACTCAGTACGGGACCATTCTTTAGGATCCCATTCGTAAGACAGGCTAAAGTGGTAAAAATCAGTCCGGTAATAGCTGACAATTTTACCTTTATTATAGCCGATATTAAAACCGTTGGTCTGTGCCCTGAATTCGGCAGAAGATTCTTCGAAATAGATAATTCCCCTGAGCGGATTGTCTCCCAGTTCACCACGCTTCAATGGCTCCTGAGCACAGATGACCATTGGCAGTAAACTCATAAGGCAAATTAGTAGAATTCTGTTCATCTATTCCGCAATCAATTTATTTACAATATTAACAAAAAAAACAATCCGGTCGAATTATGACCGGATTGTTTTTATTTCAATCTGAGATCTAATCAACACATAAAAATGGACTTATGTCCCAATGATACGGAATTTTATACGATTAATTTGGGAATGCCTTTACAGGGTCTATTTAGACTTCAAACCAAAGTAGACTTTGTTGACCTGGCTCTGGGAAATACTTCCCTGAACTACCTGTTCATCAACATCGACTCCTTTTATCTTGAGGTAGGAAATACAAGCATCCCTGCGCCGCTGAGACAATATTTGTGCAATAGTTACCGGTTCGTAATAAAACGTGATGGCAATAACGCTAATATTCGGCTGGCTGAGCAGATGATTTGCCAGTTGATCCAAAACGCTGATACTTTCGTTTGTCAGAGTCGCTTTTCCCTGTTCGAAAAATATATTGTATTGATTTGGAAAGTTAAATTCTTCCTCTGGTTTCTGCGCGTTTTCCAGCTCGGCAGTTTCCTTGATGGTTACCTTGACCTCCGGAATCATTTGGTTCCCGGCATGAGTTTCTGGTGTCTGAACAGCTAAATCCGGTGTTTCAACAGTAGCAGGTGTTTTTCCTTTTCTGGCCTCATATTCTTTAAAATAATCCGGCAAATAATTCAATCTGTCAATGATTTTTCCTTTTTCCGTCATTCTGACCTCATAGGGTTCGACATCTATCAAAATGACATCCTGAATAATCCGCTGACCTTGCCCGCTGTTGTAAAAAAATAAAAACAGGCAAATGATCCACCATGTTTTGATTGATAATTTGTACATAACTTCGTTTTTTTTTATTGAAGCAAAATGTATTCCAAAAATTTTCAGGAAGGGGTAAAACCACGAAATAATGGATATTTTATGTTGATACTAACCAAAGATTGGCTACCTTATGTTCAATGTGTGTTGTAAATTTGAAAAGTGGTCAACATTTTTTGTAACAGATATTTTTTTGTTTGAAGTAGTCATAAATTGTGGACTTTTTTCTTTCAGAACTCCAAGTCAGGCAGGAAAGTCATCAGATTTTAATAATTGAAAATCAAATCTACAGTATTTGATTTTGAGCTGAAATAATCGAGTTAGTCGAATCTTTCAACAATTAACTGAAATCCCAAAATGCTTATTTGAAGTTAAAATGATACATGCCATTGAGTCCGGTATTCAACTTTTTGATCATCTGAAAACCACAAAAAGTCATCCGATTTGATTTGATTTGGTCAAATCATAACGGAAGAATAGTTTTAACTCTAAGCTGTAAATTCCGGAGATTAAATCATTTTCCCGGATCAGAACCTTGAAACTGTTTTATTAATATGCATAATCTTCACCGTATGTGTTGCATATTTTAACTAATTATTATTTTTGCCCAAAAGTATGGTATGAGAAGAGTAGTGATCACCGGAATGGGTGCTTTGTCCCCCATAGGGAACAATGTGAAAGATTTTTCAGAAAACCTTTTTAAAGGAGTCAACGGGTGTGATTTTATTACCCGATTTGATGCAACACATTTTCCAACCAGATTTGCCTGTGAACTCAAAGGATTTGATGTTTCAGAATATATTCCGCACAAAGAGGCTAGAAGACTTGATCCTTTTGCACAGTATGCATTGGTTGTTGCAGAACAGGCAATTAAAGATGCTGGTTTCAATCCGGGAGAAATAGATCCTGACCTGGCCGGAGTGATCTGGGGCAGCGGGATCGGAGGTTTTAAAACGATTGAAGAGTCTATTGAAGAGGAAGTCAGAAACGATAGTCCGGTACCCAGATATAATCCATTTATGATACCTAAGCTGATCGCCGATATTGCTCCCGGACATATTTCGATCAAATATGGGTTCCGGGGCGTAAATTATGCTACCGTCTCGGCCTGTGCATCGGCATCGCATGCCATTGCCAATTCATTCGACATGATCAGACTGGGAAGGGCTGATATCATGATCACGGGTGGGTCTGAAGCTGCTGTGACTAAAGCCGGGATTGGAGGATTTTGCTCCATGAAGGCGCTATCAAAAAGGAACGATGATCCGGCTACGGCTTCCAGGCCATTTGACAGGGATCGGGATGGATTCGTGCTCGGTGAAGGTGCAGCAGCACTGGTTCTTGAAGAGCTGGAGCACGCCAAAAAACGGGGCGCGCATATTTTGGCTGAGATCACAGGTGTTGGAATGTCTGCAGATGCCTATCATATCACGGCACCTCATCCTGAAGGAATAGGGGCGAGCCTGGTCATGAAGATGGCGTTGAAAGACGCTGGTATGAATCCGGAAGATATCGATTACATCAATGTCCATGGTACATCAACACCTTTGGGGGATATCGCGGAATCCCTTGCAATCCTTTCTGTGTTTAAATCACATGCCTATGATTTGAACATCAGTTCTACCAAATCCATGACTGGTCACCTGCTCGGTGCAGCCGGAGCGATAGAAGCAATTGCATCCGTTCTGGCGATCAGTCAATCTGCAGTTCCGCCTACGATAAATCATTTTACGGATGATCCGGAAATTGACCCTAAACTCAATTTTACATTCAATCAAACCCAGGAGAGAGTGATCAACACTGCCATCAGTAATACTTTTGGGTTCGGAGGGCATAACTCGTCCATAATTTTCAGGAAGTTTATAAAATAATCGTTTGTGCTTAGTTTTTTCAAAAGGAAATACAATCTCTATTTATCTCCGAAAAGGAACCTTGCCAGGAGTATTAAAAAATCCCTGCATTATGAACCGGCAAGGATAAAATTGTTTGAACTTGCGTTTCATCACAAATCGCTGAACAACGGTTCTGATACAACATATCCGTACAGCAATGAAAGACTCGAATATCTTGGTGATGCGCTTTTAAGTATGGTGGTTGGAGAGTATCTTTTTCAGAAATACCCCTATAAAGATGAAGGTTTCCTGACAAAAATGCGTTCAAAAATTGTCAAAAGGAAAACCCTGAATGATCTTGCTCAGGATCTTGGCCTTGATGTGATCCTGTCCGACTATTCAGTTGGGGTCATCTCCAATGCTATGGCAGGAAATGCTTTTGAAGCCTTGATCGGCGCCATTTATCTCGATGGCGGATACGCCAAATCCAAAAAATTCATAGTCCGGGAAATGCTGCTTTCCCATCTGGATCTGACTGAGCTGGAATCGGTAGATGATAATTACAAAAGTCAACTCCTCGAATGGAGTCAGAAGTCTAATAAATCCATTGAATTTAAGTTGCTTTCCAAGACAAAGACCAATGGACGTGACTTGTTCAAAATGGCGGTTTCAGTAGATGAAGAGTTGATCTCGGAAGGTGAAGCTTATAACAAAAAGTCTGCTGAGCAAAAAGCAGCACAGGTTGCATTAAGATGCCTTAAAGTAAATGTTTCCTGATATCAATTAAACTGGTCTTTTTGCAGGTATCTTTGCGTAATCAAAGAGTTACATCTTCAAATGATTACATAAACAATTTAAGAAGTTGTTTAATATTTTGCCATATGAAAGCATAACAAATTATTGAAAGCCAATTGATTCTGTTCTGAGTGTCTGGTACATTGTTCGGAAAAGAGTTTTCTGATTACTTTCATGTTTTTTATCTTCCAAAGAATAATTTTCAAATTTAAACATCAAAATCCATAAGAATGCCTGATAATTCTAACTCACTGATCGAATTTCTTAAAAGCAAAGTGTTTTTTAAACACCTGGGCTATATTTTAGGATTTTTTGCATTGATCATCATACTGCTTTTTTTATGGTTGAGGATATATACTCATCACGGTCAGGCCATTGAACTTCCTGACTATACGAATCAGCCGCTTGATGCTGCAATCCGGGATGCAGATGCAAAAAACTTCATCATTGTTGTGGATGATTCCATACACATGGTGGGTAAATCAGGTGGTATCATCCTGGATCAAAACCCTAAACCGATGACCAAGGTAAAGGAGCGTAGGAAGATCTATGTGACCATTTCCAAATCCAACCCGGACAGAATAAAACTCAAAGATCTGCCTCAGCTCTATGGTCGAAATTACCTGTCCAAGAAAAAGGAGCTGGAATTGCGTCAGATCAGGTCAGTGATCAAGGGGTATAAATTTGATCTTGGTGAACCGGATTATATCATGGAAGCTTACTATAGAGGAAGGCTGATCGTTTCCAGTGAAGGTGAACTCAAAAATATCGAAATTGAAAAAGGAGGAACCATTGAATTCATTCTCAGTAAGAAATCAGGTGGTTCAGTGAATATACCCGATCTTTATTGTAAGTCTGTTGAAGAGGCTCTTTTTATTCTGGAAAGTGCCAATCTCAAAATCGGGACTGTACAGAAAGACGGAGAGATCAGCGCTGAAATGGAAGGTTATGTGATAGGTCAACATCCTCCGTATCATCCGGATTCCACCATCGTTTTTGACACTCCGGTTGATCTGATCATCAGCGAAAACAGACCTGCAGGTTGCAGATGACAGGCCAACTGAATTCTATAAATCTTAATATTCAGCTATTTATAAACATCAGTTGGTTTTCTGGTCTGTATTTATATTGAAGATTTCAGTTGCCTGTCAGCTTCATGGCGCTCTATGGCAAGCCCGATCAGACGGTCGATCAGATCGGTATAGCTGATCCCGGATTTTTCCCAAAGCATCGGATACATGCTGATATTGGTGAATCCCGGTAATGTATTGATCTCATTGACCAGGATGTCCCCGTTTTCCTTTAAAAATACATCGACACGACCCAGGCCTTCCGACTCCAAAGCTTTAAAAACTTTTACCGCCATTGCCCTGATCGATTCAGCAAAAGCAGGGTCTATTGGTGCCGGGATCTCAATTTTGAAACCTTTGTCGTCCTTATATTTAGAGTCGTAGGTATAAAAATTGTGAAAACTTGTGATCCTGCCAACTGTGGATGCTTCCGGAAATCTGTTACCCAACACAGCACATTCAATTTCCATCCCGTTGATGTTCTCTTCTATAACGATTTTATGATCGTAACGGAAAGCTTCTGCCAGAGCCTGTTGATATTCAGCCGCTTCATTGACTTTGCTGATGCCTACTGACGAACCCATCCTGGCTGGTTTGATGTATACAGGAAGGCCAAGCCGAGACTCAACTTCACTGAATTCAGGAGCATTGAATTGGTAGCAGGCTATATATTTTCCGATCGGGATACCTGCTTCCCTGAGTAATCTTTTCATGACATCCTTGTCCATTCCTGCAGCTGCACCCATGACATCACAACCAACGAATGGCAGTTGTAAGATCCTGAATAAACCCTGGACAGTGCCATCTTCTCCGTAAGGTCCGTGCAAAACCGGAAAAATGACATCTACATTCAAAGGCTTGTTCCCTTCTCCGGGAATGATAAAACGGGTATTTTCAATACATATAAATGCCAGGTCCATGGTAAATGTTCCGGTATCCAGAGGCTGGTCCGGATCAAAAACAACGGATGATGGCATCACCTTCCATTGCCCTGCTTTATCTATGAAGACCGGGTGGATGTGGTATTTGCCTTTATCGATGTTTTTTAAGATGGATTGAGCTGATCTGACAGAGATTTCATGCTCTGCAGATTTACCGCCAAAAACGACTGCAACATTTATTTTTTTCATTTAAGATAATGGTTTTTCATTTAATTTTTGGATAAAATTTGCCGGTATCAAAATGATACACATCTAATCCGGCATACTCGCTCTGGAAATTTGTCTGGATATGAAACTTCAGGCTCATTACCGGAACTCTTCAGGCCGCAAAATTATATTAACAAAGCAATTAGACTGTAATTTAATGTAAAAAAAACCTATTCCTGACTTCTAAAATATATTGGATTTTCAGATCAGTTGATCTTATATCTTATAGGAATTTTTTCCAGCTTGATCAGCAAATTACTATCAACCTGAATTTTTACCGTTTTGGAAACAAAATCCATTTTTTGCTGAATTTCAGAATCCAGCAGTTTGATTTTAAGCAATTGCTTGCCTTTATGTTTTTTGATGATCGTTTCGATATGGTCAAGCAATTTTTCATTGAGTTCCGAGAGTTCGATAAATAAAGTGATGGATTTGGTCAGCAATTTTCCAACGGTGTCCAGCAATCTGACATCGGCAACCTGAAAATAATAATTATCTGAATTATATCCTCTTTGCAGAACCCCTTCGATGAATAGAACCTGTCCGGTTTGAAAATAATTGCCAAATTTTCTGAATTGCTCGTTATTCAGACTGAGACTGAAAGAACTGTTATAATCCTCAATGGTATACCTGCCATATTCAATACCTTTTCTGTTCATGCCTGTCTGGGCTTCCGTGACAATTCCTGCGATGGAAACACGCTGATCCCTGTAATAATCCAGATGCTCAAGGTCACAGGTGATAAAATTCTCCAGTTCAAGCTTATACTGGTCCAAAGGGTGCGAACTGATGTATATACCGGTCACTTCCTTTTCTCTTTCCAGCGTTTCAATCAAACTCCAGGGTTCGCATTCAGGGATATCCGGTTCTTTCTGGAATGGATCGTAACTGTCACCGAAAAGAGTTAGCTGAACCTGTCCTTTTTGTTTCTGGAAGGCAGCTCCATACCTCAGTGCCTGGTCAATGATAGATTCGCCCTTTTCCTGGCCAACAAAATATTGTGCCCGGTGAATACCTTTAAAGGTGTCAAAAGCACCGCCCAAAGCCATACTTTCAAAGCTTTTCTTGTTGACTGACCGGAGGTTAACCCTTTTGGCCAGGTCAAAAATGTTTTTATAGCTGCCTCCACGGTTTCTTTCAACGATCAGATCCTGCACCGGCGTTTCACCCACACCTTTCAGTCCAGCCAGCCCAAAGCGCAGATTACCTTTCTTATCCACCGTAAATTCAGTCTCACTTTCATTGACATCAGGACCTAAAACCGGGATATCCAGCCTTCGGCTCTCCCTTAAAAAAAAGTTGATCTTGGAGATCTCTTTTTTGTTGTGATTGAGCACCGCAGCCATGAATTCTGCCTTAAAATTTGCCTTCAGGTAAGCGGTCTGAAATCCGATGTAGGCATAACATGTGGAATGGGATTTGTTGAATGCATAGGAAGCAAAATTCAGCCAGTCATGCCAGATCTTTTCCACTTTTTCCTTTGGGTGACCTTGTGCGAGGCAACCATCCACAAATTTTGGATAGAGCTTTTCAAGTATGTCTTTCTGTTTTTTACCCATCCCTTTACGGAGATAGTCAGCATCACCTTTATTAAAACCTGCCAGTTTTTGCGAAAGCAACATCACCTGTTCCTGATAAACCGTAATACCATAGGTCTCAGCCAGGATCTCCTCCATTTCAGGTAAATCATAAGTGATGGGCTGCCGGCCGTGTTTTCTGGCAACAAAATCAGGGATATACTGCATAGGGCCCGGACGGTACAATGCATTCATTGCGATCAGATCTTCAAAGATATTCGGTTTGAGTTCCTTCAAATGCTTTTGCATCCCGGGAGATTCGTACTGGAAAACGCCAACGGTCTCTCCTCTTTGAAAAAGTTCAAAAGTTTTTGCATCCTCCAGATCCACATTGTCTATATCAAGATTTATTCCCTTGGATTTCCGGATCAGTTCCACTGCGTCCTTGATGATGGATAGGGTCTTAAGACCCAAAAAATCCATCTTCAGCAAACCGGCATCCTCAACCACACTGTTGTCAAACTGGCTGATGATCATTTCGTCTTCCTTGGCAGTTGAAACAGGAACATAGTTCGTGATCTCATCCGGGGTAATGATCACTCCGCAGGCGTGAACACCCGTATTCCTCACCGATCCTTCCAGGGATTTAGCTGTTTGGATCATTTTTGAGATATCTGTGTTGCCAGTTGCCAGCGCCCTGAACTTATATGCTTTCTCCAGGTCATCATTGGTCAGATCCTTTGACAGTTCCGGATCAATATCATTTTCTTTCAAAACAGCCTCCAGCGTAGCCTTCAGGTGGGTTGGAAATGCTTTGGCTACCTTATCCACCTCAGACAAAGGAATGTCCATCACCCTGCCAACATCCCTCAGGGACATTTTTGCAGCCATGGTTCCGTACGTAACGATCTGAGCAACCTGGTCTTCACCGTATTTTTGCTTGACATAATCAATCACCCGGGACCTGCCTTCATCATCGAAATCTATATCGATATCCGGCATGCTGACACGTTCGGGATTCAGAAAACGTTCAAAAAGCAGGTCATATTTGATCGGATCAATATTGGTGATGCCAAGGCAATAGGCAACTGCAGATCCGGCTGCTGAACCTCTTCCCGGGCCAACCGAAACCCCGATGCTCCTGGCATAGGTGGTAAAATCCTGCACGATCAGGAAGTATCCTGGATAGCCTGAGTCAGATATGACCTTTAATTCAAATTCCAGTCTTTCAGTGATCAGCTCACTTAAATTCCCCCAACGCTTCTTTGCTCCTTCATAAGTAAGATATCTGAGGTATTGATCCTGGCTGTTAAAACCCTTGGGTAAGGGGAATTTGGGCAGCACCACACTTCTAGCCAGATTCAGTTCTTCAATTTTATCATTGATCTCCATGGTTTGCTCAACTGCTGCCAGTTGGTCTGAGAACAGATCAGCCATTTCCGCCTGAGTCTTAAAATAAAAATCATTGCTGGGAAATCTGAATCTGTTTTCTTCTGTCAAAATGGATCCGGTATTGATGCTCAGCAACACATCGTGGTATTCCGCATCAGCCTGTTCTATATAATGGGCATCATTCGTGACGATGGTTTTTAAATTGTATTTTTTGGCAAATTCCAGTAATTTTTGATTGATCGATTCCTGGGAAACGCCTGTTCCGTCGATATCTTCCAGTCCGCCCTGTCTTTGCAGCTCAATATAAAAATCATCCCCTAACAAATCGATCCACCATTCGATCAATTGCTGTGCTTTTTCAGTTTCTCCTTTTAAAATAGCCTGGGGGATCTCCGCTCCAAGACAGCAACTGGTGGCGATCAAACCTTCATGGTACTGCTCTATCCATGATTTCTGGATCCTTGGATATTTGCCGTATTTGCCATATTTGTATCCCATGGAAGTCAACCTGGAAAGATTCCGGTACCCTGTTTCATTTTTGGCGATCAGTAATTGATGGAAGCGCTCATCTTTTTCCCCCTTTGAACGTTCAAATTTGTTTTTTGAAGCATCTTCGACCAGATAAAATTCGCAGCCCACTATGGGTTTTATGCCTCTTTTTCTGGCTTCCTTGACAAATTTGAATGCACCGTACATATTGCCGTGATCGGTAATAGCCACTGCTTTCTGGCCATCTTTTACCGCTTTGTCCAATAGCTTACCTATATCAGAGGCACCATCCAACAAAGAAAATTGTGTGTGATTGTGCAAATGGCAATACTCAGGCATCGTTTTTATTTTTTTGGCTTAGAAGGACCTTGTCGGTATCCCTTCTGTTACAAGTGAAAAAAAAGGTGAATCCAAGGTACAAATATCTAAAATATTCATATATAGCATAACAATTACTAATCAAAAAAGATTTTTGGAGCAAAGTTTCAGAGAAGTGAGCCAGATCAATTGTGTCGGATCGAAAAATGTGAAGATCATTTGTCCGGTTTAACGCATAAATTTTATCATACTGCCAAAAGTCATCAGAAATTCGACCAATTTTTGTTATAAAACACATTGTTCAAAAAAAATTTCTATATTTGCACCGCAATTGTAAAAGTGCAATTGCCCGGGTGCTGAAACTGGTAGACAGGCATGGTTGAGGGCCATGTGTCCTACGGACGTGCGGGTTCGACTCCCGCTCCGGGCACTTTTAGTTTTTATGTAAAATATTTTTATAACTTGTTCACTTTCTCCCCGATGTTATTTCCCTTTGAATGCGTATGCCAATTAGTGTGACCAGTTAGAGTATTTTCCACGGGATGAAGATAGAATTTGAATCCAATGGATTTATATAAAGTTACCAAAATGCTGATTACTAACTCATATCACATTCAAATATTTTTTATTTATTTTTATTTTTTTGGTGAACTTTTTTGGGGTTTTAAAGTGTTTTATACCCGGAATGATCAAATAAATTTGGAAGTTAATTTTTTTTATTTGATCTTTGCTTTACCAATCCTGAGAAAGTAATCCCCACGGTGGTTTACCCTCTCCGGAAATACAGGCGATGAATGCATTGGTTTCTGCCAAAAGTTGGCAGAAAGAAAATGACAAAAATATATAGACATTCTATTAAAGAAGTAGTTTTCTTATTTTGAGACCTTAGTCGAAAGAGCCCGAATTTGCACTGGCAGATTTGGGCTTGTTTTTTTATTCTTCTTCGTCTGCTTTTCTTCCTGCCTTATCGTATGCGATGATGATCTCTTTAACTAATCTGTGTCTTACCACATCCTCTGCGCCCATTGTCAGAGTAGCGATGCCTTCAAGGCCTTTCAACAGGTTGATGGCCTTTCTGAGACCGGATTCCTGACTTCTGGGTAAGTCAACCTGGGATAGGTCGCCGGTGACAACAGCCTTGGCATTGGGCCCCAGTCTCGTCAGAAACATTTTGATCTGCATGGAAGTCGTGTTTTGCGCTTCATCCAGAATGATATAGGCATTGTCAAGAGTCCTTCCACGCATGAATGCCAATGGTGCAACTTCGATGACCCTGTTTGCAATGAACTGCTTTAAGGTCTCTATCTGAATCATGTCTTCCAGCGCATCATAAAGAGGTCTGAGATAGGGGTCAACTTTTTCTTTCATGTCTCCGGGCAAAAATCCAAGACTTTCACCTGCTTCAACTGCCGGACGGGTAAGGATGATCTTCTTGACCAGCCTGTTTTTCAACGCCCTGACGGCGAGGGCAACTGCCGTATAGGTTTTTCCTGTTCCTGCAGGTCCTATTACAAAAACAATATCGTTTTCTTCGCACAATTTAACCATCTTTTTTTGGTTGCGCGTCTTAGCCTTGATCGCCTGCCCGTTTCTTCCGAATACAATGGCTTTATTGGAATCGCTTTCTGATATCCTGGACATCGACGGGTTGGAACCGTTGACGATATCCTGAACCCGCTGCAGATTCAGAGCTTTTTCGTCTTTTAGAACACGCATTAATGTTTCAAAGACTTTTTTCAATTTTTGCGCCTGCTTCTTTTCACCCTGGATCTTGATGACATCGCCCCTGGCTGTAACCAGCAACTCAGGATATTGCTGCTGGATGTATTCGATGATGTTGTTGTGTTGTCCGAAAAGGTCCATCGGGTCAAGACCGTCCAGGTGTAACTCTATTTCACTTAAATGATTCTTCAAAGGCATTAATTTTTTAACGAAATTACCGTATTTTTTAAAACTGTTCCATTGCTGATGAATTAAAACACATTCAGGAGTTCTTTAAAGACTCAAAAAGCTTTTTTTTGTATAATTGGTCGGGATTTCCGTTAAGCAATGAATGCAAGAATGAAGCAAAGAAGTTATCTGTACTTTTCTGGATATATGGATGACCTCAGTCCTGCCAATGAATGTAAACTCACTAAAATTTCCGTTGCCAATGAAAAGTGGACCATGCAAGCTCAATGAGAATACTTCATGACGTATTTAATTGGTTTAATTTGTATCCTCTTCTCATTGGGTTGAATAGTTTTCCTGACGATATTGGAGCAAATCGTTAATTGCAATAAATACATTATAATTATTTAAAATATTTAGTTTACTTTGCATCATATATAATAAGATGTTTTATGTCCATTGTGACCATAACTTCTGACTTTGGGAATATCAACTACAATTTAGGTGTAATGAAGGGAACCATACTTTCCAATGGAGATCCCTTACCACATATTGTTGATATTTCAAATGAGATAGGTAATTTCAATATTGTTGAGGGCGCGTATGTGATCAGCAACAGTTTCAGGTATTTTCCAAAAGGTACCCTGCACATCATTGCCATCAATACGTTTTATTCCCAAAGATCAAGGCTGCTGTTGCTCGACCATGAAGGGCATTATTTTGTGGCACCCAACAACGGCATACTTCCTTTGCTTTTTGAAGATCAAATGCCTTCGCGAATCATGGACCTGGGTATTTATCAGGATCAGAAAACCTTCTTCCATATCATAGGAGAATGCGTCCGGAAGCTGGTTGCGAGCGAAGAACCTGTGTACAATGAATTGTCACAAGATGAGCTTAACAACCGCATTTCGTTAAGGGCAATTGTTTCAGGAAATTCCATCCGTGGTTCCATCATATTCATTGACAAGTACGGCAATCTCATCACCAATGTAAAGAAGGCATTGTTTGAAAGAGTGGGAAATAACCGGCGTTTTGAAGTTTTTTTCAGGCACAAAGATCCGATCTCAACCATTCACAGCCATTATCACGAAGTTCCGATCGGGGATGAACTCTGTATTTTTAATATGGCCGGATTCCTCGAAATCGCCATAAATCTGGGTAATGCAAGTCAGCATTTCAGCATCCAGCTGGATGAAATCATTCAAATTGACTTTTTTGATGACTGACAAGGGAATTGTTTAATTTTGCATTTTTTCATTGGAAACTTTCAAACTGTTGCAGATGATTCACAGGATAGTCAAAATGCATTTCCAGCCGGACAAAATTGAAGAATTTCTGGGTATTTTTAACGAATCGGCCCATTTGATCAATCAGGCTCCGGGCTGTTTGAGCCTGGTATTGCTCAGAGACATATATCACCAAAATACATTTTTTACTTTTAGCGTCTGGGAAAATGAACAGGCACTGAATGCATACAGGGAAAGTCCATTATTCAATAATACCTGGGAAAAAACAAAAAAACTTTTTGCCGGAAAACCCGATGCATGGAGCACAGAAATCGCATAATTCGTAAACAGTAGTACAATTCATATTAAAACAAGCAACTGATCCGTTAATCAAATTCATATGACATCCAAGTCCCGTAAATCAAACAGATCTGTACACCAAAATTTTAACATCTACATCCGTAATATGTGGCTGATAGCCCTGGGTATTTTGCTTTCAGGCGGAGCTTTCCTCATATACATTATTTTTTCAAAATTGCCGGACATATCACAACTTGAAAATCCGAAGTATGAGTATGCTTCAACGGCCTATGATGTCAATATGAAGGAACTGGCCAAAATATTCAAATATAACCGTACATGGGTGACTTTTGAACAGATACCTGAACATACGGTGAATGCTTTGCTTGCCACCGAGGATATCCGTTTTTACAGGCACAACGGGATCGACCTGAGAGGAACACTCCGCGCGTTGCTCTATCTGGGGAAAAAGGGTGGGGCAAGCACCATTTCCCAACAGCTTTCCAAACTTTTTTTTACTGAAAAAAGCGACGTATTCATCATTCGTGTTTACCAGAAAATGCAGGAATGGGTTCTGGCCATCGAACTGGAAAGGAGGTATACCAAACAGGAAATCATAGCAATGTATCTCAATAAATATGATTTTTGGTACAATTCTCATGGCATCGAAGCAGCTGCCCATACATATTTTGGTAAACCACAGTCCAGATTGAGCCCTGACGAAGCGGCTGTGCTGATCGGTATGCTTAAACACCCTTACCTGTTCAATCCCAAATTGAACCCAGTTAACGCTGGGAAAAGAAGAAATGTTGTGCTTGGCCAAATGAAAAAATATGGATTTCTGGATGAGGAAACGCATAAAAAACTGACATCTCAGGAGTTTCGCCTCAAAACCTTTAATCCGGCGACCCATTTTACCGGAGTTGCGCCTTATTTCAGGGCTGAACTGATCCAGTGGTTACAGGAATTGCTGGATAAACGGGAGTACAGAAAGCCGGATGGTTCCAGATACAATCCATTTGTTGACGGTTTGAAAATTTATACTACCATTGACCTGGATTATCAGGTAAAAGCTGAAGAAGCGGTCAGATCTCATATGCGCAGTCTTCAATCGTCCTACGATAATCTTTGGGCAGGAAGAGATCCATGGACATTTGAGGCTGAAGGGGATATGCTGAAAATCAGGAATGCTTCACTGAATGCACAGATCCGTTCATCTGAACGGTTTACTACGATCAGGAACGAGATCATGTCAGGTCTGATTGACTCCATCCAGCTTGAATTTCCGGATTCAAGGCTGGAAGACGTGGATATTCAGCGTTTGATCAAGGGCAATAAAAATAATGAGTATTTTGATCAACTGATCGAGAGGAACATCGCCACCAATGCTCAGGTCAGGTTTTATAAATCCATACTTTCATCCAGGTTCTGGCCTTTGGTCGTTGAACGTCAGCGAATGTTGAATGCTGCAGTTAAAAGGTCATTCAACAAAAAAGTGAATATGAAGGTATTCGATTACAATGGTGGAGAAAGAATCGCCCTGATGACCCCTATTGACTCAATAAAATATCACCGGTCCAGACTGCAGACCGGCGTTTTGGCCATTGAACCCAAAACAGGATTCATCAAAGCCTGGGTAGGCGGAATTGATTACAAATATTTTAAGTACGACCATATACGGTCCAAAAGACAGGTAGGTTCTACCTTTAAGCCATTTGTGTACACAACCGCCATTTTTAATCAGGGCATTTCTCCTTGCTTTAAAATACTGGATCAACAGTATAGTATTACACCCGGTGAAAGCAATTTTGGCTTGATGCAGACCTGGAGTCCATCCAACTCAACAGGAAAATTTACGGGATCTTATATTTCATTAAAAGATGGATTGCTACATTCGGTAAATTCCCTGTCCGTGTACCTGATGAAGGAACTTGGAAGCGTGGATATTGTGAGGGATATGGTGGAGAAGTTCGGTATCTCCAAGTCTCTGATACCTCGTTCACCATCGATTTGTCTTGGTTCTGCGGATATCAGTGTGATGGACATGACGGCTGCTTATGCTGTTTTTGCGAATCAGGGTGTATACAACGAGCCGATTTTCGTGACCCGGATTGAAGATAAAAACGGTAAGCTGATATATCAGGCAACCCAGGATCAGAGAAGGGTTTTGTCAGAGGATTACAATTATGTGATGGTGGATATGTTGCTGCACGCTGGCGAACGAGCGGATGCCCAGCTTGTCAGTCAGGCAGGCGGCAAAACAGGTACGACCAATAATTACCGGGATGGATGGTTTATGGGCATCACACCCGAAGTGGTGGTGGGCGTTTGGACCGGAGGTGAGGATCAATGGATCCGGTTTTTATCCATTGAGCAAGGTCAGGGTTCCGTTATGGCAAGACCCATCTTTATCAATTTTATCAGGGGACTGGAATCGGACCGAACGATCAACTACAATCCAAATGCAAAATTTCCACCACCAAAGGATGGTATGAAAATCGTGATTGATTGCGAGGAGTACGAAAGAAACCACGGACAGAACACACCGGGTTCAGCAAACAAGGACGTCAGGCTGGAAGAAGGGTTCGATGAGGAAATTTAATAAGATGTGCATTTGAATCTGGGTTTTGCCGGATTTGAAAAACAATGCCTCGTTCCATACACAGAGATGGCTGCTCAGCTTGGCTTTATGCCTGCTCAGAATAAGTGTTGGTATTTGAAAAGTTGTTTTCTGCCTGAGGGAAAGCGTCAATATTTGAAATTGCCTTCATTTATGACCAATTATCAAAATAATTTTATTGACTTGAAAAAATGTATTCTTATGCGGAGTTGCCATGGCTGAAGAACGGTTTGGGAAGCATGAATTCATCCCGTATACGAAAAGTATACCTGCAGTAAAACTGAAATTTTCTTAAACTCTATGACTTCAATAAAATTTCTGCCGGATTTTGTAATTAATGGTCAACCTGCAATAATTCATTTCAACAGGACCTTTTTGTCACCGACCAGTTCCAGCCCGGCAACTTCTGTAGATTCGTCAAAAATATATTGCCCTGTTTTCTTATCCCTCACCTTTAAATGGATCCGGGCGTTTATGCTTTCAGAGATCCGCCTGTCCATACTGCCAGATACCGGCGCATGTAGCAAACCAGCTTCATTATTGGTTGCTGTGATCAGATAAGTATAGTTTTTATCTTCGATCGTAAGTTCGGCGAGATGATCACTCAGGTTTTCAATGTAGACTTTGGCTTTTGTATAAGTTGCAAAACGCCTGATCTGTCCGTCATGAAGAAAAAATCCCAAAAATCCGGTAAACTCCCTTCCTATCCACGGAATATTGGCCACTGAAAGCATGAAAGACGTGTTTTTGGCTGGAAAATGGTTCGACTGCATCCATATCCAGGATGAAGGCATTGAACTCCCCCAGTCCTTTTCGATGTAACCGATGCCACCTGTAAAATCATTTTTCTGGCCGTTGTATAAAATTTCGCCGGTCAATTTGTGATCCAGACTGACTACACCGTGATAACACTCCATGAAAGGAACAAAGCGATACCAACCCATGATACCCGGGTTTAATAGCTTTTTGGACGGCAAGGCAACCTGCTCATTCATTTTGACGATTCCTTTCACTGCAGCGCTGTCATGCCTGATATCTATATAAATACTGTCTTCAGAAAAGTAGTTATTTCCGATTTTGATTGCAAAACGTTCACTTGAAAATGCAAAAGTTTCAATAGGAAAGCTGAAATAATCTGTTTTTGCCGTGGAGCCGTCGATCACCTGGATAAATGCATGTTGCTTTTTACCGTCAGATGAAAGGGACATTCCGGGGATCACACTGATCACAGATTTCTGATCTGCAGAAACCATTTTAAAATACCATCCCTCAAAGTATTTCTTTTGCTTTCTGTTTCCCTGAAAAACTTCGGGATGCTGCAGTTTTTTGATTGCGTATCCTGAGGGTTGTTTTCCTTTTGAAAAATAAACGAAGTTTTCAGGTGTCTGTCCAGCCAAAAAATATCCCGAAAGCAGCATAAATAAAACGATCCAAAACGCCTTGAAGTAATTCATTTTTTAGCTTTTCTTTTGGAGTTAATGATGGTAAATCAAGGTTTTGACCATTCCACACGTACTGCTACCTCATTTCTTCTGCCCAGCAGCTGGTAAGGTGGGTTATAACCCAGATATTTAAAATTGCCTGAATATGGGATTTGGCTCTTTTCAAGTGATTTTTTCAGTTTCTCCACTTGCTTTGCTAACTTTTTATCCGAAACAAAGCCTCCGAATTGCCTGACCGCATAGTATTCCTCAGGCGTCTCTTCCAGTGTGACCGAACGGTCGTTTGGTGCAGGTGGCTGTGTTTGATTATATTTGGAAGGCAATACAAAGCTCATTCTGGAGGTTGTATCGTTGATGTCCATGTGCACCGGTGATGTCATAGCGATACTTTCACTTTTTTCATTTCCGCCAAAAATGTATCCCGCCAGTTTTCTAAAGCCCGGTACAGCCAGATCACCATAACTTTTAGCCTGGGATTCAATGGTCGCCAAAGTTGCCACTGGATAATACCTGACTTCCAGGCCGGGCTCTTTAAATACAGTTGTATAAGCTTGTTCTTCCGTTTTTTTTATGGAAAAATAAAGATAAACCTGGAAAATGATCAATACGATCAGTATAATTCCGGTCACGATCAAAAATGTCTTCATTGAAATGCTTTTTTTCGTTTTACTTTGACCAAATCGAACGTTTTATTAAAAAATTCAGCCTCCATTTTGCCAAAAAACCTGAAATTTTTCCATTTCGGTTTCCTGCATCAAAGTTGATCAGTTTTCATGGTTAATCCTGATGCTTATTCACTGACTTGGTGATGCTATTTGTAAAACTAACAAAATTGATTATGAATGGTTTAGATGGCCAGCCTGATTTTTTAAAAGGAATAGCCCAGGCTGAGTGAAGGAGAAGGAAGTACCGGCCAACTATAAAATAGGTTGATGCCGCATCTGCAAAAAAATCCTGACGGATGTTGATAACGATACATCAGCGGAAACATGGCTGCCGGAATATCCCTGTACATTTTTGATTCAAAACTTTCCAACCTGACCACCAGGCCGAGACCATATTCCAGTTGATGGGCTTTCAGCGGATTGGTGCGCCAGGTAACCGTCATCGGAAAGGAAACAGTTGACCTGAAGTCCGGATAAACACCCAGCCTGAAACTTGTTTTGGCTTTTTTACCAACTGCGAATGCATAATTCAGGGATACTAAACCGGAACTGAAGTCATGCCTGAGCAGATAAACTTCTGCATAAAACTGGTGCCGGTCCAGCTTTGCTCCGGTTTTGCCCTGAGCTTGTAAACCTGCCAAAATCAAAATGAAAAACACCACAATGCTTGCTGTTTTTAGCCAAAGGCAGTTTTGTGTGATCATGATGCTGAATTTTTCATTCGATGTTTATTTGGTGGTTTTACCACCCATTTTGGTAAAAACGCTGTCCACCGGTTCCCAAAGCTCGATTTTGTTGCCTTCCGGATCCATGATGTGAACAAATTTTCCGTATTCAAAGGTTTCGATCTCATCCAGTACTGTCACGCCATTGGCCTTAAGTTGTGCAACCAATGCTTCTATGTGCTGAACCCTGTAGTTGATCATAAATTCTTTTTTGGAAGGCAAAAAATACTCGTTGCCGGTTTTGAAAGGGCTCCACATCAGGTAATTGATCTCATCAGGCCTGTTGGCATTTCTGAATTCAAATGGCGAACCATACTCGTCAATTGCAAGTCCGAGATTTTTTCCGTACCATTCCTTTATCGCCTTTGGATCATCTGTGGCAAAAAATATTCCTCCGATACCTGTAACTCTGGGTGTTACGTCTGTGATTTGATCCGGATTTTGTTCTTTTTCCATTTTGTTGAATGTTTTACAACCGGTAACTGTTAATAAAGAGATCAGTATTGAAATGAACCAAAAAAAAGTGAGTTTCATCATAATTAAGGATTTATTTCTTCCTTGATATATGGACAAAGCTAAAGCATTTTCCTTTAATGGGATCTTATGAACGACAGTTTAATCGGGAGCAGTTTAAATTATCTTGGTTTCTCATTTTCCTGCACCCTGTAAATCACCATTTTTCTGATCAGATCGTATGGGATTGGCTGGTTGAGTGGAAACTGGACAGAACCTTTGCCCCCTTTGTAGACTGAAAGTTCTTCTTCAAAAGCTTTATGACCCGATGGAATGGCATAAAATCCGATATGCTTACTGAAACCCGCAAAATAGACCAGAGGCTTTTTATTCGTTTTGTATGCAGGCATGCCATAAGCAATTTCTTCAGTTGCATCCGGTGCATTTTCCCTGATGATCGATCTTATTTTTTGAAGGATCTCCTGCACCTCCGCGGGGAAATCCTTGATATAATCATCAATATTCCGGGCTTTTTGCATTTTTGTTATTTTATTCAATAAATAGTTTTATTGGGCCAGTGATGAATAATTACCTTTTCAGGTATTAACCAGGCTCATTTTTTCAATGCCGCCTGATATTTTTCCACCCATTGTGCAGGAGTCATTTTTTCTGCAAGCTCAGCGATCAAATCGTATGGAATATCATTGATCTTCTTAAAACGGATACAGCTTTTACCCATGTCCAGCTTTGTGTTACTATGCTTAGGGTATTCATTGACGAACCAATCCAGTAAGGCCTGGTCAGCATAAATGCCTGAATGGTAGACAGCTATAAAGTTTTTCTGTGAAGCAATACTGATAAAAGGCAGGGGTGATCGTGGGTCGCAGTGATAACCTGCAGGGAAAATGCTGTGTGGAACAACATATCCGATCATTCCGTAACTCATGGTTTCTTCAAATCCTTCTGGTAAGTGTTCCCTGATCAATTGTCTCAATCGTGAGAATGCCGGTTTCCTATCTTCAGGAAGAGCATCCAAATATTGTTCCGGAGTCGATGCTTTTATTTCCATATATTATAATACTGAATTTCGTTAATGAATCTTACTTTGAAAACAAAAATACCTTTTAAAATTAAAATTAAAGCAGGTCAACTGCATCTTAATGAAGTTGTTTAAAAATGTATCAAACAAATTACTGACGAATGTGCTGACGATGCTTTGCATATCAGCATTTATATTACTGACGAATGCTGACGGTGCTCAGCATATCAGCACAAATCAGGCTAGCTTTTCAGTATTTATAATCCAAAAAAGGAGCTTCGATCTGGTTTTTTGGCTGACCCACTGCTTCGAGTTCCCTACCTTGATTAATCTACCTGATATTCACCTTTCCGGAACGGTCGGTCATTTTCAGCTATCAACCTATTTCTTAAACAACTTTATGACTTAAAACTTGCTTTTACGCCTTTATAAATCAAATTAATAGCATTTTTGACATCCTTTGATAATGCAGGCATTCCAAAAATGAGATCAACATTAACCTTGTTAGCGGCCCAATACCCAGGTAAACCTTAACTTTTATTTTCTTGATATTATCTATTAAGGAACAGGTAGTTATGATTAAAATCAACATAATGCCAACCAAATCATTTTCAAATAGCCGTTTAGAGAACTTATTATATTAACTTTCTTTTTACCGTGTTGTTTGTAAACAAAAATGTGGTCTGCCACAAGCAATTGATTCAGCTGTAACAGGCTCAAATTCGTTATTATTTGATAGGCATGTTGTCCGGATTTATATTTTTGGTTTTATTGATTTCTATCCTTGGCATTTGCATACTTTTCAAAATCTCCTCATGTTTTTGGATCAGTTCTTCCTGTTTTTTGATGATCTCCTGCTGTTCCTGAATGGCTTTGATCAATGCCGGTATCAATTTTTCATACGACATGGTCCAAAGATCGGTATTTTCATTTTCAGGTTGATTTACCGCCTCGGGAATGACCTGGTATACTTCCTGTGCGATCAATCCGATATCTTGCGCACCCTCTTTCAAAACGATCAGTTTATTACCATCATTTTCAGATTGGTGGTGGAAATACGAAACAGGCTTCAGTTGCAGGATTTCTTTGAGTCCATAAGACAATGTCTTTACATCGCTTTTGATCCTGCTGTCAGAATAAGTTGCCCATTCATTGGCCCTGGCCTTTCCGATGCCGTTTTCTGGACTATTGGGTAATTCAAATGCAAATACAGGATTTAGCACACTCTGAAGTCCGACCCGGCCGCTTTTCAAAATGGTCAGTGCATTTTTACGATCTGAATTGGAATTGCCCATGCCTATGGCAAAAAGCTGGTCAAACTCGTTCCATTCGGTATTGCTTGCCGGTGTATAGGCTGTATTGTACCTGCCGAATACAGTTTCGAAAGCGGATTGGGCGATGGTGAATCTGCCCATTGCCACACTATAGTAACCTGAAGCAGTTGTTTCACGACCCATTGCAATTGCATAATCACCAGAAGCAGTTGTTTCATTACCAAATGCAGTTGAGTAATCACCGGTCGCCTCTGTCTCTAAGCCGATAGCGAGTGAATAATCACCCTCTGCATAAGTTTTACCACCCATGGCCACAGCGTTGGCCCCGAAAGCCTGTGTATTCCATCCGATCGCAGTTGACCTGTCACCTGAAGCCAGTGTGCCTGATCCCAATGCTGTTGATCCTCCTCCATAAGCGGTGGTGGAGGTACCTGCAGCAAAAGAACTGTTGCCTGAAGCAATTGTCTGGATGCCTAAAGCAACGGATCCATTACCAATATTAGTTTTATCCCATTGATTTCCGGAAACGGTTCCGGCTCTGAAAGCAGCTTTGTCGGGATACCACATCATGCGGGTTCCTGCTGATGCAGCGGGCGGGTCTCCCGGATTGGTGGTTTTATAGGTTCCGGCAAAAAGGATGTTGCCTTCACCGGTGCCTGAGCCCTCGGTATGAAGCAGTGCAGTGGGATTGTCCTGACCGATTCCTGTATTTCCGTTTTTTAATATGGTTAAGGCATTATGCCTTTGCCCTCCGGACTTTCCGTTGCCTATTGAAAACAACCGGTCATTGTCTGACCAACCAGCGGGATTAAAATTGGCAGCCAGCGTGTTGAAACGGCCTAATACAATTTCGTAGCCGGACCTTGCTTCAGTATCATTCCCTATAGCAAAAGAAAAATTACCATTAGCTGCGGCATTGCTTCCAAGAACAAAGCTACCCAATCCGGCTGCAGTTGTATTAAACCCGGCTGCAAAAGAGTATTCTCCGATATGATCTTTATTCCATTGCATTCCATCCACGCCACCTACCCTGAAAGCAGCTTTGTCGGGATACCACATCAAACGTGTTCCGGCACCACTGGCCGGTGGTTCTCCTGAGTCATTGTATTTTATAGCACCTGCAAAAAGTATGTTTCCCTCGCCATGACCCTCACCTTTGGCGTGAATGAGAGCTGTTGGTGTATCTGTTCCAAAGCCAGTAAATCCATTTTTCAGTATGGTTAAAGCATTGGATCGGTTGGTGAATGTAGTACCGTTTCCAATTGAAAAAAGTTGGTCGTAAGGCTCCCAACCGGTTGCATTGATAGGCTGATACGGTTTGTTGAAACGCCCCAGGGCAGTTTCGTAAGCAGAAGAAGCTGTAGTGAAATATCCGAGGGCAGTAGTAAAATCTGCAAGAGCTGTGGAAGTGAATCCGGCTGCAAATGAGCCTGTTCCCCTGGCTTTGACATTGTTTCCTGTGGCAAAGGAAAACAAACCGATACTGTCCTTATTCCATTCTTTGCCGCTGATGACACCTGCCCTGAAAGCAGCCTTATCAGCGTACCAAAGCATGCGTGTTCCTTCATTTTCTATCGGTATGTTACCCGCGTTGGTAAATTTGATCTCACCCTCAAACAGCACATTTCCCTTGCCTGGACTGATGCCTTTAACATGAACTGCAGCTAATGGATCAGCGGTTCCGAAACCGACATTTCCATTCCTGCTAATTTCTCCTTCAGTATCTGCATTTCCGTTCCAACTCGGGTCTGTTTCAGACAGTGAAGTCAGATACCCTGCATTGGCGTGGTTTCCCCAGGAGTATGCTTCTTTCCATTCATTGATATTGGCATCGCTGATCCCAAATGAAGGGCTGGCTTTCCAGAATGGGTCAGTTTCGGTAAAATTGGTCAGGTAACCCTCTTCAGCATGATTACCCCAATTGAAGGCGGTGTTCCAGTTGCCAATATGCGTATTGGTGATCTGAAATGAAGGGCTGGTTTTCCAGACTGGATCCAGTTCGCCGCCTTGTTTTAAATATCCGGCGCTGGCGTGATTACCCCAGTTGAAAGCGGTGTTCCAGTTGGAAATATTGAGGATTGGGAGATTCGTCAGGGAATTGTAATCTGCAGTCTCTGCTTTTTTGGCATAAAAGGCAAATGGAACGCTGAGTATCTGGGTTGTTCCGGAAATGGTATAATTCGTTCCACCGTTTATATCTGTTTCGGTTTTAAGGAAAAAATTGCCATTGCTCCAGTCAATGTTTGAAAACGTTCCCAAAACAGGAGTTCCGGTGCCCACTTCAAGACTGACAAGCCCATTGGAATTGGTGGTTGTTGTGTGTCTTTCCACAAAAATTTCAGATCCTGTCGCTGACCCGCGCAGGATGCTGATCTGAATGCCTGTTTGCGCATTGGTGACCAATGCACCGCCCGAATTCCGGATTACAGCCTGATAACTCATTTTCTGAGGCATTTGAGCAAATGCATTATTGATAAAAATTATAAACAGTAAATTGAACACCAACAATTTACAGATGATGGCATAAGCTGATTTTTCAGTTAGCCTTTTACTGTAGATCAAATGTTTCATATGGTTAATAATTAATGATTTAGAATTTGAGTTTACAGATCCAAAACTGCTTGTTTTCTGGCTTTTTGACCACAAATACTGGGCGCTTTGAATCACGAAATGATAGATTGCAGATCATCACCTGCTATGTTTGATCAGCGTAAAGCTCTTTAGGGGCTTGTCATCCTGTAATACATGGATAATATAGCTTGAAGGCTCCAGGTGTTGCACCTGAATTATGGTTTCTTCTTCAGTGATATCCTTCATGTCCAGAAGTTGCCCATACAAATTAAAAAGTTGATAACATAATTTTTCATTCTGAAAATCAACTGCTTTGATCATTAAATGAGTAGAGGCCGGATTTGGGAATAATGTGATTTCCATATTCGCAGAAACGCCAGGTATATCTACTGTGAAAATTTCATAAGGTTGCTGTAAACCTTCCAGGACAGTTCCATACTCAGTATTGTGACTCAGATAAAATACCTGTCCGGCAGAATAGCTGACTGAACCGGATGCGTTTGAAACATTTCCTCCGGATGAGATGATGCCTGATTGTGAAGTTGCTTCAGTATAAAAAAGCAGGATGATGATGGAAAATTTTAATAGAAAACAGAAATGACATTGTAACCTTTTATTCATAGTCGGATTTTTTTAATGAATTCCATTTATCCTGAACATTATTCTGCCTGTTTAACATAGTATTAGGAATGTTGTTAGCTTGTTAATCTATTTGCATAATAATTTTTTGTCTTTTTTCGATATGATACTATTTTAACAAACAAACCTGTTCATTTGGTTCTTGATTAACAACAAAATAAAAGCAAAAAACCGGCAATCTTTCATTTGAGATGCCACTTAATAGCTTTTAAGCTGTTTTTCACCAACTTGTACAGTTTGTAATGCAAAAAATGAACCAATTTTTTAATGCCTGGACAGAGATAAAGATTTTGGGATTAAGGAGTTGCAAAATGAACAGAAAGGGCAAATTAAATATGTTTATTTATATTATATATTACCTTTATAATTAAATCTTTAAACATGATTAATTATTATAAATTATAAATTGTTGAGAAATTTGATCAAAATCAAGTGTTTTAAAATTCGGATAATAATTTTGTCAATTAAGCATTCAAACAAATAAATCACCATGATCCACAACTCAAACATACACCTTAAGGAAAATCTGATGGCCTGAGTAGTAAGGTTTTCAATTTATTCCAAGAAATCCCGGAAATTTATATGCATTGAATTTCCGGGATTTTTCATTTAATTTGCAATTAGCCTGTATAGCTGAAGAGTTCTGTGTATATATTTAAATTAACATGTCCCGATATCAAGGTGTTCGATCTCTATCAGGCCTAAAAACAACAGGATCAGATAGGCTGCAAAACCTATGAGAAAAGGTAAAACCGTTCTTGACTTTGATCCTGTGAATTTTGGCTGTAAGAGGGTGATCGCCGTATTGATGCACAGCAGAACTATAATGGCCAGAACAAATTCGAGTCCATAAAAATAAAAGGGCATTTTATTGATCTGATTAATTCCGTAATATGCCAATTGTTCATTTTCCCAGAATGGCCAAGGTTTGAGGAGGAAAAGGGACAGATAATAAATCACCCACGTGGACAGGATGACAGGGATAGCGTATCTGAAAATAAATTTATTCTTGTAAAACAGGTACGCACAGGCCAGCAAACCGCTAAGATGAACGGTGTCCCATACAAACTGGATAAAATGCTGATGATCAGATGGACGCAATGTAAATAATATCGCAAGGAAAATGACAGGTGTCAGACTCATGGCGCCGTGCTTGAGGTATTTATTGCCGGTAAGCAGTCCCAGCCATGCAATAAGCAAACCGTAGTAACACAGATAAATAATATTATGAAGATTGTTTGTGCTAATATATTTGATCTGTCCGTTGATCACTTCATATTGCATATCAAATAAATCAAGATCGAAGTGTTGATTGGGTCCGTTATATCCGCAGATTTCCCACTCATACACCCATCCATCCCAAGTCAGGTAGATGGCAAGGATCAAAAACCAAACAGACATGAATATGTATCCGGCTTTACGTTCATTAAGGTCAGGGTTCAAATTAATCATTAGAGTAAATAAGATTCAATATTTAATATTTTATTGATCTGTTTGTCAGATAGTTAATGCTGTATTTTTTGTCGGCATAAATTATTTTATGAGTGACCTCCAACAACTATCCGGATGATTTTGAAATTGAGAATTAAAAATCTCAGAAATTGCCATGGAATGAATTTTCGCCAGAACCGGGTATTTTTAGTGGGTACCGGAGGATAGGATTCTTCACTATAGGGAATATGTATGTTTTTTTCCATAATTTGAATGATTGAAATTTATTTGATCAATAAAAATTATTAAGGTTCAGCTTTTGGTTATTCAGGCAGCAACCACCAGAAGGGGTATCCTTTGGCTTTATGCAAAAACATATAGTGCATGAACCATTTCATCCAATGTCCCGCCAGGCCTGCCTCTCCCATGGTGTAATTCAAACTTCTGCCGTATTCGGGGAATTTTTTGAAATCAGGAACGATGGGGAAAACCGTCATGGTTGCAGCGGCTCCATTGGTCATTCCATATCCGGCAGAAACGATGCAGGCTGCGCCCATTTTGCCCATATTAGCCCTGTGATGGAGTTCGTGTTCTCCTTTGTTGACCAGATTTACGATATTAAGTGCTGTGATCTTGCCCATTACGCCGGAAGGCATGCCTGTTCTCGGCGGAGTAGGGAAGATGTTCAGCCCGTTTTTACTGGTCATGGGTTTGGAGATGGCATGTGGCGGTGCAAAAGCAATTCCGGGAGCAAAGATATTTGAATAGTCCTGGTTGCGGTAGACAGAAGGCCAGTCTCCCACGCTCCATTCTTCATAGGGCTTTGGTGAGTAATCCGCATCGACTTTCATCAGGCCGTTTGGAGCAAATAACACCGAGGTGATATCTGATCCATCCTTTCGGAATGCCTTTAATCCGGCTCCGGCAAAAGCAGGTATCAGCATTGAAAAATCGAAAGGAATGGTATGTTGTTCACCATCCAGGTTTTCATAATGGATCAGGCCTTTTTCCACTTTGGTGACTCCCGCTCTTTTGATCCATCTGATATTGTTTTCCCTTAAGAAACTTTCTGCAAACACTCTGGTGGAAGTGATGTAACCTCCGCGTTTGATGTGGGCGCCACCCATTCCGAAATCTCCTAATTCGAATTCGTTGGTCAGCCACGTGATCTCTGCCATGTGGCTTAACTTTCTTTTACGGATTTCAAATGCAACATTCAGAATGTATTCAAATGCTGCTCCCTGACAAGTTGCCATCGGATGTCCGGTGCCGATCACGATCTTTTGCTTTTCTCCCTCCTGCATTTTTCGGATCACTTCCTGCAGTGTTTTCCATGCATGTGCAGCATGATCATAGGAGCAGACAGAAACTGTATGATGATTAGGTCCAAGTCCTTCGGTTGCATCAAAATTGAGCTTTGGACCGGTCGCATTGACCAGATAATCATAATCAACCTGGTCGGTCTGACCTTTTCTTTCCTCATTTGTATATTCAATCCGAACAAAGGGCTTGTCTGATGTGCCCTCTCCTTCTGGATGGAGGCTTACCGCTCTGGCCTGCCGGAAATCAATTCCCCACCGCTTATATAAAGGAGCAAGTCTGAATCTGACCTGGTCTATGGTCATTTTGCCAACACCGACCCAGATGTTGGAAGGGATCCATTGATAATATGCATTGGGTGCAACAACGGTTACCGTATGTTTTCTGCCCAGTTTCTTTCTTAGAAATGCAGATGCAGTATGACCTGCTATTCCTGCTCCGAGAACAACAATCTTTGCCATAAAGTTGGTTTTTCTAAATGATTAATTAACTATAACAAAAATAGTCAAAACTTTAAAATATAATAATGTATAGGTGTTGTAAAAAATAATTTTCTTGGGTATGGTAATAATCTTTATGTGAAATCTGTGGAACAAATTTGAATGCCCTTATGGATATCAGTAAACAACTGATCATTTATTGAAACTGACTTGTGCATCGAACCGCTGTTTATTTCATCGATAATATGCAGATGAATACTGGAATGACAGGCTTGAATTTTCAATCAATCCGGGAGGCATTGAATAATAATGTATAGTTATACATGCGGATCAAGGGTTGAAAATGTCGATCATCATCATTCAACTCACTTTGGGGTTGTAAATACAAAACATCCCAAACACCTGGCTTCAACCGGGGCTATTTTCGTTGATGTTCTTCGGACAATCTTCCCGATAGAAATTTATCAAAAAAAGCCTTTCTCAAGCAAAGCGTTAAGAGTGTAGCTTGTTGATCAGAATTTATATAAACATAAACCTGGAAATCAGTTCAACCCCTGATTCACATGATACAGATAAATAATATGCGGTAGCTTCGTTTAAATTCTCTGAAAGATCTTGTGCAGAGGATGGTTTGATCCGGTACTTCTCTTAAATATTTCCCTGCATTCCCTAAAACATATTAAAAAAAATGAAAATATTTAATAAAAAGTTTTTTAGTTAAATACATATTATATATATTTGCTATATGATTGCAAAAATATCAACATATATTTAGTAATTCATAATTATTAAATATTGATATTCAGTGATTAACATCCATAAACAGTAGCAACGTTAAACCCAAGCTGATTTGTTGAGACACGTGTCGATTTATTTTTAAACAGGCATGATGTCCAGGAGAAATTTATTTAATAACAAAACTTATTGTCTCATGAAGAATTTTTTTCTTTTCAAAACGGAGGGGAGAGTGGTTTACAAAACATTTAGCTTGTTTTTATTCCTTTTCACCTTTTTGTTTTTACAGAACAATCAAGGTTTAGCTCAGGCTTGCTCTTTGGTTGCTCAGGATGAGGTTCACATTTCAGTGGACCAAAACTGCCAGGCAGTTATAGATGTAGATCATCTGTTGAATGCTGATCTGACATCCTGCCCTACAGGAAACTTTACGATTATCATCACCAAACTGAATGGTGATTTGGTAGTTCAGGGAGCTGCCCCGGTTACTTTGCCTTCCGGTTATGCCGGACAGACATTGAGAGGAAGGGTAGTCGATCAGGTTTCAGGGAATCAGAGTTTGCCAACTTTGATGAACATCACAGATCAATTGAAACCCACATTAGAATGCTTTGAAGTGGCTGTTTCAGGAACAACTTTTGCGTTGACTCCTGCAAATCCAACTTACCACAGGATGTCTGCACAGAATCCACCTTGTGATGGGTTGGCTCCTGCACCGACTGCTAACGCTGTTCCATATAATGTGATGGAATTTATGGTTACCCAAAATGGAAATTATACCTTTGATATGAATCCTGGTATACTTTTTCCCGTTGGAGGATACTTTGTTGCGTTGTACAGGGATGAATTTGATCCAACACATACCAATACACCAAATCCTTGTGATAATTTCATGAGGTTTGAATACGGTGCGAATCCTGCGGCATTTACGGTAAGTCTCACCGTAAACACAAGATATTTTCTTGTGACTTCTTCATCTTTTAACGGTCAGTATGGACAATATTCCTATACATATACTGCCCCGCAAAATGGAAGAATCGAAGCAAGAAATCCCGATTGCGAATACGAAGTTTACTGCTATGATCAGATTGAAGAGAAAGTAATATTGCGTGCATTTGACAACTGCAATTCAAATTCTACCATCACAAAAGTGAGTGAAACGACGACACAGAATACTTGTAACCTAGATTGGGATGTCAATATTTTCAGAAATATTGACAGGATCTACAGGGCAACAGATGCTTCAGGTAATCAATCTGCTTTATTACCTGTTGAAATTACAGTGCTGCGACTCACAAATGAGGATTTCTATACCAATATCAGGTTCCCTGAAGACAGGACTGTTTTGAATGGTAACGCGATTTCATGTGATGAAGATTATGAAACTACTTTGAATGGTTGTTGTGAACCATCACCATGTCCGGTGCCTGAATTTGCAGGTGTACCTTATTTTGTCAAAGATGGTGATACAACAGATCTTTATCCTTTCCCGGATATGTTATGCAACCTTTCTGCAACTTATATCGATGTTCCGGTGAATACACCAAAGCCTAACTGTAACTACAAATGCGTCAGGATCTGGACTGTAACCGAATGGTCTTGCAGCTCTCCTGAAAGATTCAGAGGTCCTTATATTCAGACCATTGAAGTGGTAGATCAGACTGGACCTGAAATTGAATGTCCTGACAATGTATTGCTGACAACGAATACCAGCGGTGTATTCCATAATACTACCAATGGAACAGTGAACTGTGGTTCCAGTTTCCGTTTACCGGTGCCGGCTGCTGAAGATAACTGTCAGACAAACATGACCTGGAATGCCAATATTTACAATGACAATGACATTGCGATTCAATTTTTGGCAAATATCAATTGGAAAAATGCTCCTTCTGTAATTTTGCCTCTGGGTATCAATACTATTGAATACATCATTACAGATGATTGTGGGAATTCAACCACATGTTCTTTCACCGTAACGGTTGAAGACAATACTGCACCAGTTGCAATTTGTCAGCAATTCACAGTCGTTGCCATTACCTGGGGTGGTTCTGCCAACCTGCCCGCTACTGCTGTCAACAGCGGAAGCTATGATGATTGTCAGTTTGACAGGGTTGAAATTAAGAGAAGAGAAAGAACATTGGATAAATTTGCTCCTTTCGTAACTTATACATGTGAAGATATTGGAAGAGAATGGTGGGTGATCATGAGAGCTTTCGATAAAGCAGGCAATCACAGTGACTGCGAAGTTAAAGTTGAGGTTCAGGACTGGATCGGACCTACGTTGACAGTTCCGGGGCCAATGACCGTAGCTTGTGATTTCTTCTATGACAAAAGCGATCTTGCAACCTATTTTGGTTCAGCAACTGCTGATGACAACTGCTTCGTTACTTTGATTGAAAAACCTGCAGTATATGATATCAATGAGTGTGGAACTGGTACATTAACAAGGACTTTCCGTGCAACTGATAATGGAGGCAGGTTCGTTGAAAAGTCTCAAACAATTACCTTTGAAAGGACAAGCTACTTTGGTTACAGGAATGGCATGACGACTCCGACAGGTTATGGCGATATAGATTGGCCTGAAAACAATATGAACATTGTCGGATGCATTGATCCATATAACTTCCCTTCAAACAGTCCGCTGCATCCTGAACAATCCGGATACCCACAACTGATCGAAGGTGCTTGTGACCTGGTTGGATTTACATATTCTGATGAGGTATTCATCGCCAATGCCGATGATCTGGATACTGAAGGCGCTTGCTTTAAGGTGATCAGAACATGGACCATTAAGGACTGGTGCCACAGGATCAATGGTACATTTGCCACATGGCAATTCGATCAGGTACTGGTAGTGAATAATCACGTACCTCCGACTTTCAACAGGATCCTTCCTGACACAACGGTCTGTACCTATGATATTAATTGTAATAACGGATATATCAAACTTAATCTGACGAGTACAGATGAGTGTACCACTGCTGAAAATATGAAATGGCAGTACAAAATTGACAGAGATAATGATAATGCTTTAGGTGTCTATGATATCGTATCTCCTGTTTATAACGGAAATCAGCTTGAAGTGGCTGGTAATTATCCGATAGGAACACATAAAATACTTTGGATCATCTGGGATCAGTGCGGAAACAAAACATGGCAGGAACACTTATTTACCATTCAGAATTGCGTGGATCCTGTTTCCAATTGTCCGGGTAAAGTAAATGTTAATTTGTCTATGGTGGATAATGCTCCTTTTGCATCACTTGATGTATATGCAGAGGAATGCTGCCTCAATTGTTCCACTCATCCATGTGGTTATCAGCTGTTCTACTCATGGAGCGGTACCAACATGTATGATCATGTTCTGGAATTTGACTGTAGCGATCTGGGACAAAACACTGTACAGAAATGGACTTGGGCATTGTTGCCTGATGGTACCTTCAGAAAATCCTATTGTACAATGATCGTGGAAGTTCAGGATAACAGTACACCAAAATTGTGCACAGGTCAGATGCCTACCGTAATAGTATCCGGTAATGTTGAAGATGAAAGAGGTAGCGCTGTTGAGGGTGTAACTGTTTCATTAGTTGGAAGCGAATTCGCTGATTTACAGACTAATGCATCCGGTGCATTTGAATTCCCCGAAATGAATGCAGGAGGCAATTATAACCTTATGCCTTATTCTGCAGATGATTACACGAACGGAGTGAGCACAATGGATATGATTCATGTACAAAGACACCTGTTGGCAATCAATGCGATCAACAGTCCATATAAGATGATTGCAGCAGACGTGAACCGGGATGGCAAGATCAGCGCAATGGACCTCCTTGAAACAAGGAACCTGATCCTGGGTGTAAGCAGCGAATTCAAAAACAATACATCCTGGAGATTTATCAACGCAGATTATCAATTCGAGAATGAGGCCAACCCAATTACCGAGTCTTATCCAGAAAGTGAGTTGATCACAAATATCAGAGAGGATGTTCATGCTAAATTTGTAGCAGTTAAAATAGGTGATCTCACGAATGATGCAAGCCTTAACGGACTGCCGGCAGTGGAAACAAGGAATGCATCAAGACTTGCTTTTGAGTTGGAAAATGATGGATTTGTCAAAGATCAGCTGATTGAGGTTCCGGTATATGCCAAAGATTTCAATCAAATCAACGGCTTCCAGTATACTTTGAATTACAACGCGGGACAACTTGGGTTTGCTGGTGTTGAATCTGGAGCACTTGAACTGGGTCAAAATAACTACTTTGCTCACAGTGAAGGTATGGTTACCATGAGCTGGAGCCAGGCACTGCCTGTTGACGTTCAGGAAGGCAATGTATTGTTTACCTTGAAATTCACTGGAAAAACAAATGGCGAACTGAATGAAAATATTGCTATAAGTTCAGCTTTCACCAAAGCAGAAGCTTATGGAAAAGAATTGGAGAAAATGGATGTTCAGATGGTATTCAGAAATGTTGAAACAACTGAGTATGAGCTCTATCAGAATACACCAAACCCATTCAGTGAAAGAACCGAAATATCTTTCAATATGAAAGAAGCAGGTTATGCAACCATCAATGTGTTTGATGTGACGGGCAAACAGATCAGAACGATTGCTCAGGTATTCGGTAAGGGTAAAAACACTGTTTCACTTGATCTTAAGGATTCCGGAGTAAACGGAGTACTTTACTATCAACTGACCGCAGATGGATTTACCAGCACAAGAAAGATGATCGTTGTAAAATAATTCGTAAAGAATAATCATCACAGCCTCTTCAGGATCAATGCCTGAAGAGGCTTTTTTATTTTTTTTTTTGCCAACTTATTATAAATTTATTTGTATTATAAATATTTGATTTATAATTAATAACAAATTACAATATATCTATAAATAAAAAATACCATTTATGTGAATCATTGATGTTTGAAATATCGGTATATATTTGTGGTGTATTAGAAATAATTCTAATATATTTTTGCTTGAAATCATATATAATATATATTACGAGCAAAAGACATTTAAAATAAGAAAACCCAATCTGAGACTGCTTTGTCCAAAGCAGCTAAATAGCAACTATTATCTGTTTTCAGGATTTTTTTGTCAGGGTATTAACACCTGAACGAAGTGCTGAAGTTCTGTGGTCAAAACATGATGTTCAATTAAGTATGTTTTTGGGATCATCCCGGAACATGTAATTGAAATGAGATTATATAAAATTTATTGTTAATATTTAAAAATTTGATTAATAAGAAATAGAAACAATTTGAAGGGAATTTGAAACACATAACTACTGTGTTTTCTGCCCAAAACAGTATTTAATAACTAAAACTTAGTTTCAAAATGAAGAAAACGAATTTTACAAATCCCGGGTGGATTAAAGGCAGGCTATTTGCCCTGATCTTTCTGGCCACCTCATTTTTCAGTGCAGGCGACATGGCAGCCCAATGTGTCATTGCCATCAACGACTCCATCACCATCTCCCTGAATGGAGACTGCCAGACGGTAGTACATCCTGACATGGTGCTGGAATACCCGCAGAATCCCGGTTGTTTTCCCTGGAATTATGTCGTAACCGTTTTTAACCTGGATGGAACACCTGTTACTCCGGGACCAGTGAATAACATCATTACCAGGAATGAAGTGGGTAAAACTGTTGTGGTTTATGTAATGGAAATGGCTTCCGGCAACATGTCCGCCGGTTGTAAAGTAAAGGTTGTGGATAAACTCCCGCCAACTCTGGAATGCTATGAACCTTTAGAAACGAACATTCTGGAATCTCTGGATGCAACTGATCCGACGTACTTCAGGTCTTTCATGAACCCTGATGGTAGTTGTGCCGGCATTGCCCCGGGTTTATTTAATCCTGTATATCACAATGAATTTCAATTTGTTGTTACTAAAACAGGGAATTATACTTTTACACTGAATCCAGGTGCTACTGTTCCGGCTAACGGATACTATATGGCATTATATCACAGTTACAGACCGTTGATTGATCCATGTAATAATTTAGTAGAGCTTGCAGCATCAGCAGCCAATCCTAACCTTCAGGTGACCATGACCGTCCACCTGACAAAAGGTGAAAAATACTTCCTGGTTACCTCAACCAGGTATTTTGGTCAGACAGGGACCTATACTTATACCTATGGTACTCCAGCAGGTGGAGCGATTTTGCAAAGAAATTATGAATGCGAATATGATCTGTACTGTTTTGAAAGTATCGATCAGAATGTTTTTGTGATCCCGATAGATAACTGCGATTTGAATGCCACTGCTCAACTGGTGAATGAAACCATGGTTCAGAATCCATGCAACAATCCCAACTGGGATCCGGAAACAGTCAAAACGATCACCAGAATTTATTCTGGAAAAGATGTTTCCAATAACCCAGCTGAGCTTTTGCAGGTAAAGATCGACCTGCTCAGACTGTCAGATGAGGATTGGGCAAATAATATTTTCTTCCCATCCAACAGATTGTATGCAGATGGAACGCATGTAAGATGTGATGACGAATATGAAACTACCGAAGATTGCTGTTGCCAGGATACTAAATGTCCTCATCCTTCATTCACAGGCGTACCGTACTTTCAGAAAGGAGACCTGAGCATTGACCTGTATCCTGTGGATCTGATGTGCAACATGACAGCAACGTATATCGATATTCCTTTAAATACACCCAATCCGGGCTGTTACTACAAATGCCTGAGGGTCTGGACAGTTACAGAATGGTCGTGTCAGCAAAGATGGGTCTGGCCTCCGTATATTCAGACGATCGAAGTGGTTGATGACACTGCTCCGACCATTACTTCCTGTCCTGTTGATGCAACTGTAACTACAAATACTTATGGACATTTCGATAACACGAGTTTTGGAACGGTCAACTGTGCAGCTAATTTCAAACTGCCCAAAGCATCAGCTGTTGACAAATGCCAGGCAATTGTGACCTGGAATGTACAGATTTACAATGATATGGATATTCCGATCCAATACCTCGAGAATGTATCCATGACCAATACGCCTGCTGTTCAACTTCCTTTGGGAAAGAACAAGATCAATTATATCGCCGTGGATGCCTGCGGAAATGAGAACGATGACTGCATATTTTATGTGACAGTTAAAGATTTGACGCCACCGGTTGCAGTTTGTCAGCAATACACTACAGTGAGCCTGACGTATGATGCTTTCAACAATGAGGGTTATGCTAAAGTATACGCAGCTTCCTTTGACAGCGGAAGTTATGACGACTGTAAACTTGACCGCATTGAAGTCAAAAGAATGGACAATGGAGTACCATGTGACAGATTGGAGACAGATAGTGTTTTCAGAGACCATGTAGTATTCTGCTGTGCAGATGTGGGTAGAACAGTCCGGATCCAATTGAGGGCTTATGATATATCAGGAAACTGGAATGAATGTATGGTGAACGCGGAAGTTCAGAATAAATTCCCTCCATTCATCGAATGTCCTCAAAGTTTGGTGGTAGAGTGTGATCATCCGTATAATAAAAACGACTTAAGTAAAGCATTTGGCAAAGCTAAGGCATGGAATAATTGCGGACCGCTGGAGTTGGATTCAACCATCACTTTTAATTTGAATCAGTGCAGTGTGGGCACCATTGAGAGAGTTTTCAGTGTGAAAGGATATCCCCAGGCGTATTGCAAGCAAACGATCACTTTCAGAAACTCCAATCCTTTCTGGATTGACAGGGAAAATCCGAACAGTACAAAAGACGATGTGGATTGGCCTGCTCATTATACAGCTCAAGGTTGTCTGAACCCAGATGCTTTGACTCCTGATGTGACAGGATGGCCCATTCTGCATGAAGGACCATGCGATCTGGTTGCAGCTACTTACCATGATGAAGTGTTTATTTTCAATGCAGATAATCCCCAATCCAACGAGGCATGCTTCAAGATCATCAGAAGATGGACTGTAATCGACTGGTGCCAGGAAGAGTATGATTACCCCGGATTGTTTAAAAAATGGCACTATGACCAGGTGATCATGGTGAAGGATAAAGTTGGTCCGACAATTACCAGTGATTGCACAGATAAATCAACCTGCACCTATGATGGGCTGTGTCAGGATGGTTATATTGAACTGCTGATGTCAGCCACTGATCCTTGTACAGAGGATGATGATTTGAGATGGACTTATAAAATTGACCTGTATAAAGATAACGCTCCGGGCTCTTTCGACTATATTTCTCCCGTGATCAATGGAGCAAATGTACAGGCATTCGGAAAACATGATGGTAAATTCCCGATCGGAACGCACCGCATTTACTGGACTGTATGGGATCAGTGTGGAAATAAGACACACTGCACCTATGACTTTACGATCATGAATTGTAAGGCACCAACACCGATCTGTATTGACCATATTTCAACCACGCTGATGCCTGTTGATACCAATCATGACGGTAAGGCTGACTGGGGCATGATCGAGGTGCCTGTCTGGGATTGCATTCCATGCTGTATTCCTCCGACACATCCATGCGGATATAGAGTGGTAACTTCTTTTGCAAAAGATACAACTGTCAAAAAACTGACTTTTGATTGCGATGATCTTGGAGACAATGCTATTGAAATATGGGTTTCTGCTGTTTTACCTGACGGTACACTATTGCAGGATTTCTGCAAAACAACCATCAACATTCAGGATAATGCTAATTCTTGCCCGAATCAGGGTGATTTACCACTGGCGTCAGTTGGCGGAGTAATTAAAAATAGAGAAGGTGGACCACTTTCAGGTGTAATGGTCAAGTTGGATGGAAGTGAACTCCAACCTATTGTTACTCAGTCTAATGGTGCATTCAGATTTGAAATGCCTCAAGGCGGCGATTACAATCTGATTCCGTTGAAGGATGGAAATGATGCTGAAGGTGTCAGCACACTGGATCTGATCCTTATTCAACAGCACCTTTTGAATCTTAAAGCATTCAATGATCCATATCAGATGATCGTTTCAGATGTCAATAAGAATGGCAACATTACTGCATCTGATATTCATATTCTGCGCCAGTTGATCATTGGTTCAACCAATGAACTGGTGAAAACCGATTCCTGGAATTTTGTAGAAGAAGGTTTCCAATTCAATAATCCGATGAATGCCTTGAATGAATCCTTCCCTTCAAATGTCAGGATCACAGATGCTCAGGGTGATATGACTGCCAATTTTGTTGCGCTGAAAATGGGAGACGTCAATTTCTCAAGCAATGTATATGGCGATCAGGTGCTTGTCAACAGGTCTCTGAATGCTTTGGAACTGGCAATGGATGAAAAAGACTTCGAAAAAGGTGAGTTGGTTGCTGTGCCGGTTTATGGTAAAAACTTTGCAGGTATCAATGGTTTCCAGATGACATTCAATTTTGACGAGGAGATCATGACATTTGAAAGATTGGTTGAAGGATCATTGGCTATAGGAAACGATCACATCGGACTGAACAGATTGGAAAATGGCCAGATTGCGATCAGCTGGAATGGCACTAAACCGTTGGAATTCAGCCCGGACGATGTATTGTTCACACTGTATTTCAATGCTGAAAAGGCAGGTTCTGTGGGCCAGGCAACAGCATTGACCAGCGAAATTACCACTGCAGAAGCATATAATGCAGAATTGGAGATCATTGGACTGAACTGGACCATCAGAGGTGTGGAAGATCATCAGTTTGAGTTGTTCCAGAACAATCCAAACCCATTCTCCAATGTGACTGAAATAAAATTCAGTCTGCCAAAAGCTGGCTTTGCAAGCCTGAAGATCCAGGATGCCACCGGCAGGTTGATCAAGTTGGTCAATGGTGAATTCAATAAAGGCATCAACACTGTTCAGCTGAAGAAGTCAGACCTGAATGCTTCCGGAGTTCTTTATTACCAATTGGAAGCAGATGGATTTACGGCAACTAAGAAAATGGTTGTTATCAATTAGTGAGATTAAAGTGACCTGGTATTCCGGCTGAAAAGCCGGAATACTCAAAAGAATAAGTTTACTGTTTTTGGGATGGACCCCTCTTCAAAATGTTGGAGAGGGTCTTTTCTTTTTACTTGAATGAGTTTTCTGAAAAAAACTGATTTGAATTTCAATGTTTGAACTTTTTTGAATCTCGAAGGTTTACAAATAAGTATCTTTACCTATATGGGAAGAATATTGGGCATAGATTTTGGGATCAAAAGAACCGGGATTGCGGTTACCGATCCTTTACAGTTGATCGTCAATGGTTTGATCACAGTTGAAACTGTTCAGCTTCAGGCGTTTATAAAGGATTATTGTAATAAGGAAACCGTGGATAAAATAGTCATCGGGCAATCTTTTCATGCTGACGGAAAGCTGACTGATCATGAATCGGGAGTTCTTGAATTGGTAAAATTTCTGAATAAGGAATTTCCTGATCTTGTCATTGACAGGCAGGATGAGGCATTTACATCTGAAATGGCAAAAAAAATTTTATACCAAAGCGGTATGCCCAGGATGAAAAGAAGGGATAAAAGTCATGTTGACAAAATTAGTGCAGTATTGATATTGCAACAGTATTTAGGTCATATTTAGTATTGAGGAAAAACTGATCAAAGAAAATGATTTTACCTGTTTATGTATACGGGCAATCCGTATTGAAACAAAAGGGACGCGATATTCTTCCTGAGGAAATGGAGGAGATCAAAACATTGGTTGAACAAATGTGGGAAACGATGTACAAGAGTCACGGAGTGGGTCTTGCAGCACATCAGATCGGGCAGGCTATCCGGTTATTCATTGTCGATACAATACAACTCAATGATCATGAGGATGAAAAGAAGGGTATCAGGAAAGTTTTCATCAATGGGGAAATCCTCAAAGAGGAGGGAGAAATAGTGAGTATCGAAGAGGGATGCCTCAGTTTTCCTGACCTCAGAGGAAAAATTGAAAGACCTTCAATTGTGACGATCAGGTACAGGGACCTTGATTTTACAGAACATGTGGAGACTTTTGAAGGCTTTGATGCCAGAGTCATTCAGCATGAATATGATCATACATTGGGAACACTTTTTATAGAGAAGTTCAACCCTTTGAAAAAGCGCCTGGTGCAGGGAAAACTGGATAAGATCAAATCCGGAATGGTGCAGGCCGATTACCCTGTCAGGGTGAGCAGAAGATAAGTTCAGATTTTTTACATCCAATCCGCCACTTTCCGGCGGTCAGGAATTGAACTGGTTCATCGTTGTTTGCAAACCGTGAAATGTAAAGGAAAGTATTGCCTTGGATGCTTTGTCCAGGATTTCAGGCAATCCTTTTCGTTCATCCTTATCCCATTTGCCTAAAACAAAATCCACCTGCTGTCCTTTGTGGAAACTGTCTCCAATGCCTATGCGTATCCTCGCATAGTCTGTTCCGATTTGTTGCTGTATATCCTTTAGTCCGTTGTGACCGCCGTCGCTTCCCTTTGCCCTGATCCTGATCTTGCCAAAATCAAGGTTCAGGTCATCGACCACTACGAGTAAATTCTCCTTTTCAATGTTTAATTTTTCCATCCAGTATCGCACAGCCTTGCCACTTCTGTTCATATAGGTGGAAGGTTTGAGCATATAGACCATACGGCCCCGGTATTTGAAACTGGCCATTTCGCCGAGTTTTTCATGTTTAACAGGCAATTCATTTTTGCTGATCAATGCATCTATCACTTCGAACCCGACGTTATGTCTTGTTCCTTCATAATCGATATCCATATTACCCAGGCCAACGACCAGATATTTCATGAGTTCTTTTTCTTTTATTTGTAAAGGACGTTTTAAATGGTGAACAATTTGGAAGAGTTTTTTAAAATTGAAATGCATTTTTAATCAAATCATATGATCACAGTCTATAACCGGCACAAATTTATCCAATAATTTTTCAAAAGTACAACTAAGATTTGGTTATAGTTAATGAAGTTGTTTTAAACTGTATCTTAACGCTTGCAAACAAATTACTGACGAAGCAAAGCTTATCAGCACTAAAAAGCATTGAAAGTACTGACGAATACTGACGAATACTGACGAAACTTTGTATGTCAGCACTTAGCAGGCAAGCTTGTCAGCATCTTTGATACTGACGATGCTTTGCATTTCAGCACTTATCAGCCAAGCTTATCAGTATCTTTGATACTGACGATGCTTTGCATGTCAGCATTTTTGTTACTGACGAAGCAAGCTTGTCAGTATCTTCGATACTGACGATGCTTTGCATGTCAGCATTTTTAATCCAAAAAAGAGCTTCGCCTTGACTTTTTGGCTGACCCCTCACTTCGTGTATTCTATGATTAAACCAAACAAAAATGCCAAAAATTAAGCTGCGT
>CAZQKR010000024.1:0-57998 GCA_964594045.1 uncultured Saprospiraceae bacterium
ACGCAGCTTAATTTTTGGCATTTTTGTTTGGTTTAATCATAGAATACACGAAGTGGCGGGTCAGCAAAAAAGTCTAGGCTAAGCTCTTTTTTGGATCAAAATGCTGATCTGCAAAGCATCGTCAGTATCAAAGATGCTGACAAGCATGCCTGATAAGTGATGACATACTAAGTATCGTCAGTATCAAAGATGCTGACAAGCTTGCTTCGTCAGTATTCGTCAGTATTTATCAGTAATTTGTTTGCTATCATTAAAATACATATTTAAACAATTTCCATTTTAAACAACTTCAATACCAAAGATCATCGTGGATATTACTTATATTTTGTTTTTAGGGCTTTCCATAGTTCCTGTTTACGACCCTGATCATTGGCAAGTTCATCCAGGTCAAAACTAAATAGGATATGGTAATCACCGAAACTGATCCATTGGTTGTGAATTACATGAAATTGCAGATCAAATTGCTCCTGCAAATTTCCAAGAAGGATGGTGTGCCGGGAAGGAGATTTTTTGATCAGTTCACTGAAAGAATATTTTACACCATCTTCCAATACTGCTATTTCTGCTTCCTTTTCCGGAACATATCCGATGGCGGTTAAAATTTTATTCAAAAGCGCTATATTAGGTTCGCTTAAAGCACTCTTTTTGGTACAGATTAACGGCCCCGGGAAATTCGTATGATTAAAATAAAGCATGATCGGTCCGGTTTCCGGAATATGATATATCTCGTCGTTTTCGAATAAATCTGTCATGTCGCAAATTTAATTCAATTACCATTAAAAATTACAATAATATCACTGAAGCATTTCCGTCAAATCAATCATAGGCTGTTTTGGATTTCCAGTTGCTGAACCTTAAAAAGCTAAAACTAAGTAAAAGCATCACCAGCCAGTAAACCCATTCGCTGATCCAGGCGAATTCAAGACTTAATTTAAAATACTCCATGACATAGTAGATATAAATTAAATAGATCAGGATTCCGGCAAATTCGATCCAGAAAACGATCACCGTTCTACCTGTTGCAACAACAGCATTCAGCCAGATCACACCAAAACTGATGAGCAACATTGCCATGCTCACAATCCTGAGTATGTCCACACCTGTTGAATAAAAACTGTTATCCTGGCCGAACAATTTCAGAAAAATGCCTGGAAAAAGATTGATGGTCAAAACAAAAAGGGCTGTTCCTGCAAGAGATATCTTAGTGATCTTAGATATGGTTTTGAAAAAATCTTCCTGTTTTCCTTGTCCGATGAGATTGCTCAGTATGGTGTTGGCAGCTGATCCGAATGACCAGGTGAAAATTCCACTCAACCCAAACAGGTTTCTCATCGCCTGAGATACCGCCTGATCCTCAACCTGATAATTCCTGTTGATCAGTATAAAAAATATCCACCAGGCGATCAGGCTGATGGCGTATTGCCCCATAAGCGGCAACCCTTGCCTGAAAACTAGTTTTAATGTCTTATAGCTAATAGTCCAGATATAGACTATTCTGTGTCTTTTTGCAATATCGGTCCATCGGATAACCAGAAAAACGATCACCATTCCCGAAAATTCAGCCAGGACAGATGCCAGCGCTGCCCCGTTGAATCCCAACTCTGGAAATCCGCCATACCCGAAAATAAGCAGGTAATTAAGTGTCATATTTACAAGAGCAATGCCTATTGCACCGAAAATCAGGTATTTGGTTTTTTGCAAACTGATCAAATAGGCATTCTGCATCTGATAAGCAAAAAGAAAAATCAATCCCCAGATGCGTATCCTTAGGAAACCTGATGCCATAACAGCTCCTTCAGTGTCAATTCCGGTAAGGTACAGAATTTTATCTATTGTCAAATAAGTAAAACCGATAGTGAAAACAGCAAAAATGGTCCCTATGACCAATCCATGCCACAGAGTCGAAAATATCAGGTTTTGACTACCTTCACCGGCTCTTCTGCTCATGATGGACAAAAGTGCATTGTTCAACCCGAACCCTATGGCTGAAAAAATCAGGTAATATACACCGGTAATGCCTGCCATTGCGAGCTCTTTGCTACCCAGATGGCCAAGGAATACTGAGTCCAGCAAATAATTCAATTCAGGGATTAACTTCGCCAGGCTTATGGGTAAAGTCAATAAAATGATTCCCTTTACCGAAGTATTAACATTTAAATTGCCCTGATAACTCATTTAAAACAGTTCATATTTTGACAGTTTCCTGTGTTCAATCCAAAACATACAAAGCTACGGATTGTATTTTAACCACCTGCAATTCTGATCGTTTTTTATTTCTGTCTAAGTTCTTTATGTCAAATGCAAAATGAAAAACTGTTGTTTTTTACGTTAAAAAATTACATTCAGTGGATGATTCGGTTTTTTTAAATTAAACTTAAAATTAGGAAATTTAATTTGGAAATTTAAAATATATCAGTATTAATTCTTTTTCACATAAATATTTTGGTCTGATTTTAGAATAAATGATAATTAACTCCTATCTTGCAGTAGTATTTTACTACAGGTGATACAGGATGGTGCAGCGGGTAGTACTCAGATGAAAATAAACACTTGATATATGGATACGACACTTAAAATAATCAAAACCGAAAATTCCAGGCTTGGAGATTTTGACTTCAACAATATGCCAGGATTTGGTAATGCTTTCAGCGATCACATGTTTGAAGCGGATTACATTGATGGTGAATGGCAGAATTTTACAATCAGGCCATTAGCCAATTTCCCCATTCATCCTGCGAACCTCACTTTACATTACGGGCAGGCAATTTTTGAGGGGATGAAAGCATCTCTTTCAAAGGATGGCACACCTTTCCTTTTCAGGCCTTATGACCATGCGAAACGGCTTAATTATTCAGCTGCAAGGATGAGTATGCCTTCGTTTCCGGAAGATGTTTTTATTGATGTGCTCGAGAAACTTATCCTGATCGACAAGGAATGGATTCCGCCAATGGAAGGAAGTGCTATGTATATCAGGCCGTTTATGTTTGCAACAGATGGTTTGATCGGTGTAAAACCGTCACAGACCTATAAGTTCATGATTCTGCTTTTACCGGTTGGTGCATACTACAACAAACCATTGTTCCTCAAAGTTGAAACGGAATACGTCAGGGCCGTGCGGGGAGGTATCGGTGAAGCTAAAGCTGCCGGAAATTATGCGGCATCTCTATATCCTTATGTTGAAGCTAAAAAACAGGGATTTGATCAGGTATTATGGTTGGATGCGCTTGAAAGGAAATACGTTCAGGAGATCAGCACAATGAATATTTTCTTTGTTTTAAAGGATAAAGTAGTCACTCCGGCCACGGACGGGGCGCTTTTGAAAGGTATTACCAGGGATTGTTTTATTAAGATCCTGAAGAATCACAACATACCTGTATTTGAGGAAAGAATTGACATCTATGAAATTTTTGAAAAATACAAAAAAGGTGAAGTTTTAGAAATTTTTGGATCTGGTACTGCAGCAATAGTTGCTGACGTTGACCGGCTCTCATTGAATGGTGAAATCCTGAAACTGGATGTTAGTCAATACAAAATTTCACCAATGATCATGTCTACGATCAATAAGATCAGATCAGGTGAATATCAGGATGAATACGGGTGGATCAAGCCAGTCATCCATGACGACAATACCTGATGCTGTTCAAATCTAGGGGAAAAATGTCTTTGGGCAGGTCCGACAGTTTGTTATGGGAGCTTTCATTGCCTGGGAGGGAGGAAAGCTCCTATTTGTTTGGCACCATTCATCTTCAGGAAATGTCCTTGTTTTTCAGAGTTCCTGATGTCAAGGAATGTATCAAACGGACAGATGCTTTTATGGCAGAATTTCCACTGGATGAGATCACTTCAGGAGAAACCAACGCCTATAACCTCCCTGATGGACAGAGCTGGACCAATTATGTTTCTCTCAGGCATTATCGAAAAATGGAGAAAATTTTCATGAAGTCATTCTCCATCAATATCAACCTGTTTAATCGATTGCTGCCAATGGTCATGGAACAAGTGATCCTTGAAACTATGATCAGGGAAAACAGTGGACAGACCATGGATTTTTTACTTTGGTCTTATGCCAGAATGTGTGGAAAAACCTTGATAGGTGCTGAATCCAAGGACAGCCAGTTGTATATCCTCCGGAACTTTCCCAAGGATGCACAGTTTAAAAACCTTAAAGGAATTGCACGTAATCCTGCTGTCTACAGGAAAAAGGTTCAGGATGCAAAGCATGCATATTTTGACCAGGATATTAAAAAACTTGCTGATCAATCCATAAAAACGCTTGGAAAAATGAAGAGGATCCTTGTTTATGACCGTAATGTACGGATCGCGGATGCCATTTTACAAACGATGCAAAATCAGACACTTACCTGTGCAGTTGGCGCCGGACATCTGCACGGACTCAAAGGTGTTTTGCGGATGCTCAAAAAAAAGGGTGTTTTATTAAAGCCTGTGCTTTCATCGTCTTCTGATTGATTCAATAAATTCAACTATTCGATCATCGACGCGTACATCGGATGGTTTTACAGGTTTGAGCAATTTGATCCCTTCCAGAGTCGTGCACCTGCTCAATGCCACATAAAGCTGGCCAAACTCAAATGCACCTTTTCCGAGATCAATGATCACCTGATTAAATGTTTTTCCCTGGCTTTTATGAATGGTGATTGCCCAGGCCAGTTTCAATGGATATTGAGTAAACCGGCCAATCACCTTCTCCGAGATTTTGCCTTCTTTACCTGCATCCAGTTCATAACGGATAAAATCCCATTCCATTTTGGATACCTCAACTTCCTTTATACCATCCGGCCCGTCTTCGGTAATGACTTTGATACAAGCATTGTCCAGATAGGAGACAATTCCCAGCGTTCCATTTACAAATTGCCTGTCAGGATCATTTTTCAGGAACATAACCTGAGCACCAACCTTCAGATTTAAGATCAAATCAGTTGGCAGGACACTTTCATTTACTTCTCCCGATACATTGGCAGGAAAAATAAAATTCTCTGCTTCAAGCGCTTTAAGTTTTTCCGAATTGATGTTCTGCACCGTGTGATTTCTGGGAGAAAGGACAACGGCAATTTCTTCACCCGTATACGTAACATCTGTCTGACACCTGCTGTTCAGTGCTTCCAGGTCATCATAATCAAAATTATTAGTTCTGATATTGTCCAGTAACCGTATGAAAGCTTTGTCCTTTTGTCTGTGAACTTCATAGAGTTCGATCAACTGAAGGGTGCAATCACTCGCAAAAATATCCGCGGAAAAAAAATAGGGGCTGTCATATTTTGTTGCAAGATACTCTTTTTCAAAATTTGAAGACACTACCGGTGGTAATTGGAACAGATCGCCGATAAATATCATCTGGATTCCCCCGAAAGGCTCATCAATCCCCCTGTTCATCCTCAAAAACAAATCCATATGATCGACGATCTCCACCCTGACCATGGATACCTCATCAATAACAATGGTATCCAGCTTTTTGTATAAGGATGCACCGCGGATCCTCCTGATCGAGTTGCTGTCCATCAGCTTAGGGGGAAACCTGAAAAAAGAGTGTATCGTCTGACCTTTCACATTCAGGGCAGCAATACCGGTAGGTGCAAGCACCGCCAGTCTTTTTTTTGAAGTATTCCGGAACAGTTGAAGCAAGGTTGATTTACCGGTACCGGCACGCCCGGTGATAAAAAAATGTGCATTGCTGTTTTCGAGGACATCAATGATCTTCCTGAAACCGTGATCAAGCGTTATGATATTGCCAAAGTCAATGATATTATTGTTTTATGATGTGAATGTAGCTCGGGAAATGATCGCTGTATCCGCCCAGGAACTCATTTCCAGAAAAGGTTCTGTGCGGATATCCCTTGAAATGTCCTTTTTTCTGCATCAGAAACTGCTTGTTGAAAATAAAAGCCTTGTGAAATGTGTAAGAGGACTTCTGTTTTTGCAAAAAACCTTTGCTGATGATGATCTGATCAAACAGACTCCAGCTGTCCTGATAGGCATTGGAACCTATCCCTCTTCTGTAATAATGCGCTACCGTATTGTATAATCCTTTTTCAGGCACCTCACTGATCTTTGAAACAGCTCCCAGAACTTTTGTAATACTCGGATCATCAGGATTATCATTAAGGTCGCCCATGATCACGATTTTTGCATCGGGGTTGATCCGGGTAAGGCTGTCCACCAGTATTTTGTTGACTTTTGCTCCTGCTGCCCTCCATGGTGCCGTTTTTGCTTCACCACCCCGTCTTGAAGGCCAGTGATTAACCGTAAAATGCATTTCTTCTCCGTCCAGCAATCCTTTTACATATAGGACTTCACGAGTGAATATTTTATTAATGCCATCATAGATATCTATCGGAAGGGTTTTGGCATCCAGTACCTCAAATCTGCCGGCCTGGTAGATCAGGGCAACATCTATTCCTCTTCTGTCAGGAGAATCAAAATGGACGATCCTGTACCTTTTTTTGGCAATTTCAGGCATTTTGACCAAATCTTCCAGCACCAACCTGTTTTCAACTTCTGCAAGTCCCAAAACAGCTACGCCTTCTTTGTCGGAATCAGTTCCCAACATGGAAATGACTTTGGCAAGGTTGGCTTGTTTGTACCAGTATTTTTCACTGTTCCAGTTGTTTGCACCACTCACCGTGAATTCCTCATCCAGAACATCCGGCGTATCAATGGTATCAAAAAGGTTTTCCACATTGTAAAAACCGATGGTAGCTATCTGAAACTTTTTTTGGGCAGATATTGGAAAAAATGTACTGGTGATGAAGGTGAAAATTAAAACTTTACGCAACACGCAATATATCATAATTTATTATTTATAGGGTGCAAATATAGTAAGGAAAAGCCTCAAAAGCTGATAAATATTAAACCTTTCACATAAAATTTCATATGGAAAAGATTTTGTCAAAACTTTTAATCTTACCAGCTTTTGAGGCAGTTATTGAGAGATTATTTGTCAAGGATATATCTGACGGCAAAACCGCCGATTGCCCAGGAAGGATGGAAACCTCCCAGGATATTCAAACCGGGCGCCCAGTCTAAACTTACATTAATGGGATAGTCTTCAAATGCATAGTCAAGACCAATATTTAAATTCACACCTGCATAAAAATCAGTTGTTGTATACCATCCTGAATATAAACCTGCATAAGCACCACCACCAAAATACCAATATAAATTTTCGATATCTACGTTGGGTATTTCCTTGTGGATCTGATAAAGTCCACCAACTACCAGACCACCATAACCAATACCTGCATAAGCTTCAATGGCATTGCTGTCTTTAATAAATTTTTTGTAGGTTCCTGTAAGGTAGTAACCGGCACGCAGGCCAACTGAAGAATCGTAGCTTTGCGCAGCGAGATCTCCAAAACCAATCACAACCAGAGCTACCAGTGTAAACATCCATTTTTTCATAGTCAACTAATTTTTGTTATTAAAAAATAATATACTTTATTTACAAATGTATGGGTTTTGAAATAATATGGTAAATTATTTTAAAATAATTATCGATAGATTAAAAGAATTATGCCTTTATTGAACTGATCAGATAATGTTCCGATAAACTAACTGATTCATGCATATTTCCTACTGAAGAAAAACATAACTGATGAGATTTGCTCCCATTTTAAGCGCAGCAAGCCTTTTGTCCTCAGGATCATTATGGACGCTTTGATCTTCCCAGCCATCTCCCAGATCGCTTTCATATGAATAAAAACACACCAGCCTACCTTCCCATAAAATACCGTAACCGCGAGGCGCTTTACCATCATGTTCATGTATTTTGGGCAAACCGTTGGGGAATTTGTATTTTTGCTGGTAGACAGGGTGGTTAAAAGGTAATTCGACAAATTCTTTCTCGGGAAAAACCTTTTTCATGGCAACGCGGACATAAGGATCCATCCCATAATTGTCATCGATATGTAAAAATCCTCCGGCAACCAGGTATTGGCGCAGATTTTCAGCCTCCTGATCTGAGAATATCACATTCCCGTGTCCGGTCATATGCACAAAAGGGTAGTTGAAAATATCCAGCGAACCAACCTCAACTGTTGCAACTCTTTTCGAGAATGCAGTTCCTAAATTCACATTTGAAAAATTGGCCAGATTGGGAAGCGAAGTCGGATTGGCATACCAGTCACCACCACCTCTGTATTTTAAAAGGGCAAGGCTTAATCCTGTGGATTGCTGTGCCTGCATAATAAAACCGAAAAATACCGTAAAAACTATAAGGAGTATTTTTTTTTTCATTTCGAACAATTTTTTTTTCATTTTTTTGTCGCGTCAGACCATGTTTTGGGGTATGAGTTAAATACGCAACAGGGGAATTTTTATTTTGTAAACTGATCCATTTTATTTCCAGCGGTTAAAACTGACGATCTGGGCAGCCGCAATTCCGGCTGTTTCTGTCCTTAATCTGTAATGTCCAAGATTTGCCAGTATCCAGTTTTTTTCAACAAGTAATTTAATTTCGTCTGCTGAAAAGTCACCCTCAGGTCCGATCAATATTTTATATCGTGACCTTTTTATATCCATCCATTCTGCGAGTTGCTTATTTTGGGAATGGTAGTGCGCTGCAATATTCAACTGATCATCCGGATCGCTGATCATTTCCTGAAGGCTTGCTTGCGGGTGCAGTACGGGTATATGAGTGTGCAGACTTTGTTTCACTGCAGAACGGATGATTTTTAAAGCCCGCTCAAACTGAATGTGTTTTCTCTCAGAATGTGCACAAATGATCGGCGTGATCTCATCAACACCAATCTCCACTGCTTTTTCCAGAAACCATTCGAACCTGCTGATATTTTTGGTGGGTGCAATTGCGATATGCAATTGGTAAGGATGCTTAATTCCTGCTTTCTTAGCAGTTATTTGAACAACACATTGCTTATTTGCAACTGTTTTAATGATACCTGTGAACAAAGTACCTTTCCCATCCGTTAAATGGATCGTGTCACCGGTTTGGAGCCGAAGTACTTTAACGCAATGTTGAGCTTCCTCCCCGGTTAAAACCGCTTCGTGATGGTCAATCTGATCTGCAATAAACAGGTTCATTATCAAACAATAAATTTTTAAGTTGAAAGTTTCTTAATGAAAAATCAAACAATGTGCTTACTTTTGTGCGCTGAAATTGATCGACATTGCTTCGTAAAACTTTGCCGGGCAAATATATTACTTTATTAATAACTCTAGATGGATACATTGATTATTGTGCTTCAGGTAATGCTGAGCTTGAGTATATTGGTCATTCTGCATGAAGGTGGTCATTTTTTTACAGCAAAATGGTTCAAGGCCAGGGTGGAGAAATTTTACCTCTTCTTCAACCCATGGTTTTCACTGTTTAAATTCAAAAAAGGGGAAACTGAGTATGGTCTTGGGTGGTTACCTCTGGGCGGTTACGTTAAAATAGCCGGAATGATCGATGAAAGCTTTGATAAAGAGCAGATGAAAGGAGAGGTTCAACCTTGGGAATTTCGTTCCAAACCGGCCTGGCAAAGGCTGATCATCATGCTGGGCGGGATCATAGTCAACGTCATACTGGGTATTGCCATTTTTATTTTTATTTTTTGGTTGTATGGTACCAGTTATGTCTCCAATGACTCCATTAAAGACGGGATCTATGTGGATAGCCTGGGATATTCCATCGGTCTGAGAGATGGCGACAAGATCAAAAAAATCGGATCAGTCGAATTCGAAAAATTTGACAAGGGCGATCTCGTCAGGGCGCTGGTCATCAATGGTGACAGAACGATCACCGTCGAAAGAAATGGAATGCTGGAGGAAATTGAAGTCAGCACAGAAAATATTCAGGAGATTTCTAAGTATAAAAACAGGAAATCGGAGATTTTTGGGCCTCGCATACCTTTTGTCATCAGCGAAGTAGCAAAAAATACGGCTGCTGAAAAAGCCGGGATGCTGAAAGGTGACAGAGTGATTGGAATGGATGGTCAACCAACCTTATTCACACATGAAGTATTAAAATCGCTGGAGAAATCCACAAACAAACAAGTGGATTTCCAGATCATTCGCAGTGATTCTGATACACTGAATTTGATGGCTTCGATCGGAGAAGACGGTGTCCTCGGTGTCACAAGAGAATTTGATAAGTTCATCCGCCTGGAAACTGAAAAATACAGCTTCCTGGAATCTGTGCCTTTGGGTTTCTCACAGAGTTATACTTTTCTTGCAGACCAGATCAAGGCATTCGGAAAAATGTTCACCGGTGAACTGAAAGCAAAGGACAGCTTGGGAAGCATCATATCCATCGGAAAAATGTTTGGAACAGATTGGGATTGGCACAGGTTCTGGAACCTGACTGCAATGTTGTCCATATTGCTGGCTTTCCTTAATTTATTGCCCATACCCGGCCTGGATGGCGGACATGTTGTTTTTGTGATCTGGGAAATGATCACAGGCAAAAAAGCCAGCGATAAAGTTGTGGAATATGCCACATTGGTTGGATTTATCCTTTTGGTCGGGCTGATGATCTTTGCCTTTGGCCTGGATATCCTTCGGTTATTCGAATAAGTCAGGTAGTGTTGCCTTGAAGTCTGTTTTATTCATACAGACTGTCAATTTCTCTGCTGTATTTTTTCTCCAGAACGTCTCTTTTTATTTTAAGGGTAGGAGAGAGGTGTCCTTTTTCCTGAGTCCATTGTTCCGGAACAACAATGTATTTTTTAATTTGCTCATGCTGGCTGAAGAATACATTGGTTTTGCGTACCGTTTTATCAATCATTTTCCTGACTTTTGGATGTTCAAGGATCGCATACTCATCACCGGGGATGATATCATGCTTGACACACCAGGTACGCAAATAAGCGAAATCGGGTGAAATGATCGCAGCCGCATACTTTTTGTTTTCTCCGACAACCAGCATATTCTCAAAAACCGGTGACTCCGTAAATTTGGATTCTATGAGCTGTGGATTGACGTATTTGCCATAGGAGGTTTTGAAAATGCTCTTCAGCCGGCCTGTTATGATGAGCTGGCCTTTATCCGTGAATTTTCCCGTATCGCCTGTGTGCAACCAGCCATCCTTGTCAATGACCCGGGCAGTCATTTCGGGATCACGGTAATACCCCATCATGACATTGTGGCCACGACAAAGAATTTCAGCAGATTCTCCGAGTTTTACCTCAACACCGGGCAATGGCAGTCCGACCGTGCCGAATTTTCTTCCATCAGGTACACGTTGGCTCACAGCGATTACCGGAGAAGCTTCGCTTAGACCATATCCTTCAAATACCGGCATACCAATAGCAGAAAAGAAGGAGGCCATATGACTCTGGAGAGCCGAACCGCCGGAAACCACGATATCAAAATTCCCTCCGATCGCTGCCCGCCATTTGGAATATATCAGTTTGTCAGCGATCTTAAGCTTTAATTTCAACCAGGTTCCCATGCCTTCCAACTGGTATTTGGTGGCAGTATTAAATGCCCAGTAATAGATCATTTTTTTAATACCTTTTTGCTCATGTCCGGCAAGATAAAGTTTGTCATAGATTTTTTCGAGTAGTCTGGGAACACAGGTCATCATGGTTGGTCTGATCTCCTTGATGTTCGCTCCGATCATTTCTATACTCTCGGCATAATAAACGGACATCCCCAAGAATTGATACAGGTAAACGATCATACGTTCATAAGCATGACACAGCGGCAGAAAGCTTAGCGCAGTTTTACTCCAGGATGCCGGCGTCATATACAGGTTATAGATCTGATTGACAATATTGCTGTGGGACAACATAACACCTTTCGGATTACCTGTTGTTCCTGATGTGTATATGATGGTTGCCAGATCCTCAGTTCTTATGGCAGACCTGATCTTTTCAAGTTTTTCGGGCAAAATATGTCCTGAACCGATTTCGAGCAAATCCTCCAGAGCCCTGAATTCATTCCCGGTTGAGTCAATCATGAAAACTTCCTTCAGATGCTCAAATTCATGCAAATACGGACGGATCCTGGCCAGGATTTCTTCTCCGTCAACGAAAATGACCTTCATTTCAGAATGCCTGAGAATGTGCCTGTATTCCTCCTGACTGATCGTGGGATATATCGGGATAGAGATGAATCCTGCCTGCATTATGGCCATATCCAGCATATTCCACTCAGGTCTGTTTTTGCTGACGATCCCAATATTAGACCCTGAATCCAATCCCAGTTGCAACAAACCATAACTGATCAGATCTGCTTTTTCCATATACTCGCGGATGCTGTACTTCCTCCACTCACCATTCTTTTTGCCTGCCAGCGCAACTTCCTGTTCAGGATATTCCTCCATGTAATTGGTCAATATGTCAAATATTCTGGTCACTTTCATCTTTAGCAAATTTTAATTTGGGTAAAAATACTAAAAATTATATACCTGAAGTTAATTAATCCCAAGAATTGTTTATCGTATTTATATCATCCTGCTCACCTTTTCAATAATTTCTTCAATCCTGGATTTATCCAGATAAAGACTTTTATTACTATATTTAAATTATTGATTAATAATCATTTATAAATATATGATTAACTCTTCATGTTGTCAGTGATAAAATGAATAATTGAAATTATTATACTGAAAAATATTATTGCAGCTGGAACCTGTTTTGAGAAATATGTATGCGAAAAATTATACTAAAGTAAATTTAACTTATAGTAAAATAATATTTGATAACAGGACATTCTTTCCATTTGTAACATAAAAAAGAAATAATGAGCTACACCCAGTCTAAAAAAGTGTACCTGTTATTTATTTAACAAAACACACTTTTGAACACCTGCTTATTTGATCACCGTTATTTTTTTATTTATGACCTGTTTTCCGTTGTTGAGGCTGACGATATACATGCCCGGAAATCCAGCCTGCCATTCAAAGCGGTATTGACCTGCCGCAAGGAGTTTTTGAGGGATTAAATTCTTTACATGTTTGCCTTCCAGGGTATAAATGTTCAATTCTGCCTGTTGGAGCTGACTTTGGTCAAATGTTATGATGACCCGGTCTGAAGAAGGATTGGGAAAAACTTCCAGTTGCTGACCCTGAAGAGTATTCTCTGTCCCGGTAATGTGTTTTATCATTAGAAAATTATCCAGAAATAAACTGTTTCCATTGTCTGATTCCAGCTCAAACCGGAACATCAACGTTTCTTCCGAAAGATCGTTCAGAATGATGCTTTCTGTGATCCATTGTTCGGCCGACGGAAAGAACCTGTCTGCAACAGGTGCTGCAGTGGCCAGCTGACTTCCGGATTTTCTGTAAACGATACTCCAGTTTTGCCCGCAATCATAGGATACCCACGCTTCAAGTACATCCTCAGACAATGTACCTGATCTGTCCCTTTGTGCATGAGCCAGGTCGAAAATAATCTCCACGTCTGATGCTCCGGAGATGTCTGCATTATCTACCAGTATGATGCTGCCTTTTTTATTGAAGGATGCAGGGTTCCATTGCCTGAAATTGACAAAAACTGATTTTTCTGATAAGCCATATCCGCCTATTGCTGTGTTCACATTAGGAAACATACTTTTATCTGAGATCCTGATAAAAAGATTGTTTTGGCTCACTAATTGTACCTGATCGCTAAAAACTGCTCCTGCTTTATCACCTTCAAATCCCAGATCAAACGTCTCGACGTCTCTGATTGCAATTGCTGTGAACGGATCATCCGGAACCATGTTATTGAGCACATTGATTTCCCTTAATGTATCACCATTCACTTTTTCTATGGAATAGGCGATCTGATGTGTTCCCGAAGGTAAAATGACCGGTTCAGGGCTTTGTAAAAGAATGGTATCTCCCGGACTCAGGAATACTTCATGATCAAAACGATGTGTTTCATTACCGAATTCAAAGACAGTGGAGAATGAATGAATATCAGTTTCTCCTGCATTCTCAATCAACATACCTAAATGAGCCATTTTACCGCATTCTTCGCCACTGAAAACGGTTCTTTTTTCCAGGATCGCAAGATCAGAAAAAGTTGCAGGAATTTGAGGAATCTCGGTGATCGCTCCATTCAGAATTTGCCTGCTGAACGGATCTTGCAGAAATGTAACAAACGCCATTTCCTTTAAATCATAAATGTATGATGGGATTTGCAGATCTTCATACTCAAAGACCGTGGTGGCTCCTGGTGCGAGGTAATTCAGTAAGGGCAGTCCGATCTCCGGATAAATGCGTCTCATGACCTGAGTAAAATGTGTTTCATTGTTATTGCCCGGGGCAAACAACCACTGATTTTCCAACTCAACAAGCATCACCGGCACCCAGAATTGTCCTTCTACCGGTTCGGTGCCAAAATTGGTAATTTGAACATAAACATCTGCAACGGAAAGATCTTCATTCCAGTTCGCCTCAATGGAAATGCCAATGGTCGTCTCCTGTTCAGCAGCATAGTTCATTACATCCTGGTTGAATCCACCCGGCGCTCCCGGGTACCAACCTTCGGTGGCCCATTTTCCGATACCGCCACCATAATTAGCATCAGGTAGAACTCCGTCAATAAATGCAGTTGGCACTCCGGTGATCTCATACAAATCAGATCTGTCCAGTACATCCGGATTGTTCTGGACATTGTAAGGGTCAAATCCCGGAAACTGGGTCTGGTACTTGATCCCGATCACCGTCGCTTTATTTTGCTTCAATAGCTCATTGAAAGCAGGATTCTGGCTTGCACATGGCGGACAAGATGCATTGGTAAACTCTTCCACAATGACCATTTTATGAACCTGGCCATTCATGATTTGGGCGCCTGAAAACATTATAATAGCCCCGAACAAAAAATTAATTGACCTTAATGCGTTTGTGAAGTTCATATTGTATTTTTTAGATGAATAAGCTTGAGAAAATCCTTGTTATAAAAGCTTTGGATCAAGCATCTAATGTACCGGTTTTTAACCCCATAGCAAAGATAAAGGCATGCTTCATTGTGAATTTTTAGTGATTTTGTCACGAAACAATCAAATATATTATATTTTCTAATATTAAAAAAGGAAATTTGTGCTTTCAAACGGAATCATATTGTCTGTTAATAAAATCTCCCGATATGTTGTATTTTTTTGGAAATCCTGAAACTACTGTCATTGCAGTTCAGAGTGTTGGCCCGTTGAGTGAAGAAAGTATTGGCAAACTGACCTGGTTGTTCGGTGAAGCACAAATGATCCGCCTGGCTAAGATTGCACATTACTTTACAGGGCCAAGAGTGGAGATGATTACGCCATGGAGTACCAATGCGGTGGAAATTTGCCACAATATGGGTATCAGAGAAGTACTTAGAATTGAAGAGTTTCAAAGAACTGACAGAAATCACCCGGTATTCGATCCCATGTTGCAAAGGGTCTATGCAGAATTGAATGAACATATATTTGACATTGATAAGACGCCTGATCCGATCCTTAACGTTCAGGATATACAGGCTTTCAATGAGCAGGAAGGGCTTGCATTAAGCCCTGATGAGGTGGAATATCTTGAATCCCTAAGCAGCAAAATGGGCCGGTTGCTCACAGACAGCGAAGTATTCGGATTCTCACAGGTTAACTCAGAGCACTGCCGACATAAAATATTCAACGGAAAATTTGTGATCAATGGTCAGGAAATGGAAGAATCTCTGTTTGGCATGATCAAAAAAACTTCACGGACTCATCCCAACCGCATTGTTTCTGCCTATTCGGATAACGTTGCCTTTATTGATGGACCTACAATCGATCAATTTTCCCCAGAAAGAAATGATCAGCCTGCATTTTTTGAGATGAAAACCATTGATTCCGTTATTTCCATAAAAGCTGAAACACATAATTTCCCGACAACAGTGGAACCATTCAACGGGGCAGCAACCGGAACCGGTGGTGAAATCCGGGACAGAATGGCCGGTGGAAAAGGTAGTTTGCCTATCGCCGGAACAGCTGTATATATGACTTCATATCCAAGAACGGCAGAATCCAGAAATTGGGAAAAATTTACAGAACCCAGGAAATGGCTATATAAATCGCCTTTAGATATCCTGATCAAAGCCTCCAACGGAGCAAGCGACTTTGGAAATAAATTCGGTCAGCCCCTGATTTGTGGCAGTTTACTGACATTTGAACACGATTCAGGATTCCGGTATTTTGGCTTCGATAAAGTGATCATGTTGGCAGGAGGTATCGGTTATGCTGCAAAAAAAGACAGCCATAAATCATTGCCAGAACCAGACGATGCTGTAATCGTCATGGGCGGAGACAATTACCGGATAGGTATGGGCGGTGGTGCAGTATCTTCAGTTGCCACCGGCGAATTCTCAAATCAGATTGAACTGAATGCGGTTCAACGGAGCAACCCTGAAATGCAGAAAAGAGTCGCCAATGTACTTAGAGCTCTGGCAGAAATGGATGTAAATCCTGTGATCTCTGTCCATGATCATGGCGCAGGCGGACACTTGAATGCATTGTCTGAGTTGGTTGAATCAACTGGAGGGATCATCGATTTGACCAAATTGCCCGTTGGAGATACCACCCTTTCTTTTAAAGAGATCGCCGGCAATGAATCCCAGGAAAGAATGGGGCTTCTGGTCAAAAAGGAAAACCTGGACCTGATCATCAGGATCGCTGAAAGAGAACGTGCACCCATTTATGTGGTTGGCAAAACAACAGACGACCATCGCCTGGTGTTTTTTGATGCCGTATCGGGGCAAAAACCCATTGATCTGTCCATTTCTGACATGTTTGGTAACGTCCCGAAAACCATATTGGAAGATCAAACTATGGAGTTCAGGTTTGAAGAGCCTGAATATGAGCTGACCCATATTCATCACTACCTTGAACAAGTCTTGAAAATGGAAGCTGTTGCCTGTAAGGATTGGCTGACCAATAAAGTTGACCGCTCAGTTACAGGTAGGGTAGTAGTACAACAATGTGCAGGACCTTTACAATTGCCTTTGAATGATCTAGCGGTGGTTGCCCTTGATTACACTGGAGTGAAAGGGATTGCTACTTCAATCGGGCATGCACCTGTTGCCGGACTGATCAGTGCCGAAGCCGGAAGTGTGCTTTCTGTCGCTGAAGCTTTGACCAATTTGGTTTGGGCGCCTATTGAGGGCGGTTTGAAAGGTGTTTCCCTGAGTGCCAACTGGATGTGGCCTGCAAAGAATAATGGTGAAAACGACAGGTTGTACCGTGCTGTCAAAGCCATGAGTGATTTTGCCATCAGCCTCGGGATCAATGTTCCGACAGGCAAAGACAGCTTGTCAATGAAGCAGCAATATGCGGATAAAGAAGTGTTTTCTCCCGGAACAGTGATCGTCTCAACAGTTGGGGAAGTCTCTGATTTCACAAAATGTGTAGGTCCGGTTATCGTCCACGGGGAAAACACTGTGCTCTTGTATATTGATTTTTCAGGCAGTCCCAACCACCTGGGCGGAAGCAGTTTTGCCCAATTGCAGGCCAGGCTTGGAAATCACGTTCCTGTGATCACTGACCCGGGTTACTTTGCCAAATGCTTTGACACTGTGCAGTCTTTGATACAGGAAGGACTCATCCTGTCAGGCCATGATGTTTCAGCCGGTGGCCTGATCACCTGTTTACTGGAAATGAATTTTGCCAATGTAAAAGGTGGACTGCAACTGGATTTTAATGGTTTTCAGGAAACTGACCTCATGAAATTGTTGTTTTCTGAAAAACCCGGGGTAGTGGTACAATTGTCGACTGAAAGTAAGGCAATGGAGTTGCTCTCAAAAAGCGGTATCAGTTTTTACGCTATCGGCAAACCTCAGCTAGCAAGGTCAATTGACCTCAGTTTTAAGGAGCAACTGTATCAGTTTGATATTGATTTGCTCAGAGATAAATGGTATGAAAGTTCTTATTTGCTCGATGCAAAGCAACAATCCGGATCGATGGCTCATGAAAGATTTACCAATTATAAAAACCATGCGCTTCAGTTCAACCTGCCGAAAGTCGTCAGCCATAAGTATGTTGCAACCAATGGGAACAGACCTGTGAAAGCAGCGATCATCCGGGAAAAAGGAGTGAATGGTGACAGGGAAATGGCATTTTCTTTATGGGCAGCAGGCTTTGATGTGAAAGATGTACACATGACTGATCTGATCAACGGCAGAGAAGACCTCAGTGATATTCAGATGATCGTTTTCGTTGGTGGATTTTCCAACTCTGATGTACTGGGTTCTGCAAAAGGCTGGGCAGGAGCATTTTTATACAATAATAAAGCTAAGGAAGCCCTGGAAAATTTCTACAAGAGAAAAGATACCATGAGCCTTGGAGTTTGCAACGGATGTCAATTGATGGTTGAACTGAACCTGCTTGGCATCGAAGAAAGAATTAAACCCAGAATGTTGCACAATGATTCCGGTAAATTTGAATCCAATTTCATATCGGTCAATATCAGACCTGGCAATTCTATCATGCTCAAAGGTCTGGAACATACCCAGCTGGGTATTTGGATAGCACACGGGGAAGGCAAGTTTGCTTTTGGTTCGGATAACGACCATTACTTCAATATCCCTATGGTGTACTCTCATTCAACTTATCCTGCCAATCCAAATGGTTCCATGTTTGATGCGGCTGCTATCAGTTCTGCAGATGGAAGACATCTGGCTATGATGCCTCACCTGGAAAGGTCTTTGATGAACTGGCAATGGGCTTATCATCCTGAAAGCAATAATGCAGAAAGATTCAGTCCATGGTTCAATACCTTTGTCAATGCAAAGGAATGGCTGGAGAAGCAAAAATCCGTGTGACAGAAATATTCTGCTATTGAATTGGAATACATTCAGCCGGACCTTCACCTTATGGATATGTTGAGTCAAAATGATAAAGTCATTTAGATCACGACCTGACTTTTTTTTAGTGTATCCTGTCTGCCTTCTGTTAACTTATGTTTTCCTGTTGATATGATGACTGATCTTGGCGCTAAAGCCATCACCAGATAATTTTCGGAAATTTTAAAAATAAATAAAATACCATGTAGTATTATTTAAAAGATTGTATACATTTGCATTATCTATATTTAGTATAAATAAAAATAGTATGATCATTAATGCAAAAAGCAAGATTTCAGACATCATCAGGGAGGATCCCAATGCCATTGAGGTCATTGCTTCAATCAACAAACATTTCAAAAAACTGAGGAATCCATTGCTCAGGAAGATACTGGCTTCAAGGGTGAATGTGCAGGATGCAGCCAAAATAGGAAATGTAGAACCATCCGTCATTTTGCTCGAACTCCAAAAGATCGGATTTTCCATAGAAACAAATTCTGCCCGAACCAAAGATGAGGAAGCTTTAATTTTTCCGTCTAATTCAACCAATACCAATGAACTTATGAAAAGTAATGAACATTCCGGAGTTGTGATCACTATGGATGTCAGGCCAATTTTAGATGGAGGAGAAGATCCGTTCAACACCATCATCAAAAGGCTGAAGGAACTGCTTCCCGGGCAAAAATTGCTGATCATCAATTCTTTTGAACCGGTTCCCCTGATCAATCTGCTAAAGGAAAAGGGTTATGCCTCAGAAACGACAAGACCTGTTCTGGGTGAGGTCCATACACTTTTTTTTAAACAGACCGGGCTGCCCGATCAAACAACTGCCAAATCAGAAATTTTTAAAAATGATCATGCATTGTTTGAAAGTAAACTTATGGATTATAATGGCGTATACAAAACAATAGATGTTAGGGATCTTGAAATGCCCTTGCCTATGGTCAGTATCCTCCAAGAAATTGAACAGCTTGAAATCGGTCAGGCTTTATTGGTGGAACATAAAAAGTTCCCCCAGTTTTTACTCGAGGAGTTATCATCACGGGGATATAGCATGGTATCACAAGAATTGTCGGCACAACATACCCGGTTGCTGATCTACCATTAATTAGCATCCTTTTTTTGGTTGAAACACAAAAAAAGGATTCATTATAATATTAAAAAATTGTGTAAAATGATCGGATTGAGTACGGAAAGAGCACCATCACCTTCGTTAGTTGTACCTTATTTTGCCTTTTCTGCAGTATCATTTCTTGTGCTCAGCATACTGATTTTCATGGCAGTTCCTGTGCTGACACTGCACTTTATGAATCCCAAAATACTGGCTTTGACCCATTTAGCTGCTTTGGGCTGGATCACTATGATCATTATGGGTGCTTTGTACCAATTGGTTCCAGTGATTTTTGAAACCGGATTGTTCAGCCAGAAACTGGGAAAAATTAATTTTTATATATTCGGTCTGGGCATTTTCGGATTGGCCTGGTCATTTTGGTCTATGCACTTCAAAAACTGGTTGTTTTCTTCGGGTGCTTTGATTTTTATTGCATTTTTACTTTTTTCGCTGAATATTTTCAAATCGATTGCTCAGAGTAAAAAAAGCCATTATGCCGGCAGAATGGTGCTCGCTTCTATGTTTTGGTTACTGCTCACTGGTTTGCTTGGATTTTTACTGACCTTGAACTACACGTATCCTTTTATGAGACAACAGGATTTTAACCTGCTTAAAATGCATGCTCATTTCGGTATGGCAGGTTGGCTATTGTTTCTGGTTATGGGTGTATCATCAGTCCTGATCCCAATGTTTCTGGTATCTCATGACCTTAAAGAAAACCATCTGAAAAAAGCTTTTTATTTCAGCAATACAGCACTGTTATTGTTGTCTCTGGACTGGCTTTTCCTGGCTGGCAGTAAATACAAGATCGTTTATGTGTTGCTGTTTTTGTTCGGCTTAAGTTATTATATCAGATATATTTACGACTCTTATAAAAAGAAAGTCCGAAAGCTGGATATTGGTATGAAACATACGATGATATCATTTTTGTTTTTGCTGATACCGGTCTTACTGGCACTCCTGATGAGCCTAAAGGGATGGTTTGATTTAAAAAACATGCATAAACTGATCATTCCTTACGGATTAAGTATTTTTTTGGGTTTTTTCAGCAACCTGGTCCTCGGTCAGTTGTACAAAACCTTACCATTTATATTATGGCTTCACCGCTTCAAGCACCTTGTAGGTAAAAAGGACACGCCAATGCCACGGGATCTTTATTCTGAACGGCTGGCCAACTGGCAATACTACTTTTATTTAATGTCCATGCTGTCATTTTCACTGGGTTTTCTGCTTGGGCTGAACATTTTATTGTATGGTGGAGCGGTTTTGCTCATTCTCACAGCAATATTATTTAATATGAACGTATTTTCGATAATTTTCTTCAAAAAACAAGGCTCTTCAACAGAGAGTTAAATTTTTATTCATTTGCAAAAAATTTATTTATGAAAGAAATATACAGTAACAATGGCTCATTCTGGTCAAAATGGATGAAAAAACTTACTGGTGGGAAGGGAAAACAAATCCCTGAACCAACCGTAAATTATGACACATCTCAAAAATCCGCCGGCAGCAAAGAGGAAAATGAAATCAGGAATGTGCTCAAAAAGGTAATTGACCCTGAACTGGAGATCAATATTGTTGATCTTGGCCTGATCTATAAAATTGAACCCGGTGAAAAGAGCATTTTTGTAGAAATGACACTTTCTACTCCGGCTTGTCCGATAGGTGATGTGATCGTACAGAATGTTATGGACACATTGCAGCAAGCTTACCCGGGAAAAGAGGTGGATGTCAACCTGGTATTTGAACCTGCCTGGCATCCGGGTCTACTGACAGAATACGGGAGACAGGCTCTGGAAGGAAAGGTTTGAACAATTTGATATCCCAACATGAATGCGATGCGGTCCTTCTATACGGATTCACGTAATTTTACTTTGGAAAATAGTGAATTATTTTATACTTACTTTTCAACGAAGAACGTTTTCTGAGGCTTGATTATCAATCAAAATTATCGAATGTGATTTGATAAAGCACTATTTACAACTCTCAATAGAACTTTGGAATACGACATCCGGTATGCATTGAGGAGAACTGATCAACCCAAAACAGTTAACAAAATCAACTGGCGCTGGTTAAAAAAATATATATTTGCATTTTGAATTTTCAAGTGTAGTGTATGCTCAGAATTGCTGAAGCCTGGATTCCAACCGGGCATGCCAAATTCAGAATGATCACCTATTCAAATGGTGAAACAGACAAAATGCCGCATATTGCCCTCGTTCATGAAAAAATGGACGCTCGCAAGCCGGTACTCGTGCGTATTCATTCTGAATGCATGACCGGCGATCTTTTCCATTCTACCCGTTGTGATTGCGGGGAACAGCTGAATAAATCGATGGAGATGATCTCAGACCGGAATGGTGTGCTGATCTATCTCAGACAAGAGGGCAGGGGAATTGGTCTGACTAATAAACTAAAAGCATACAACCTCCAGGATGAAGGGGCAGATACCTATGAAGCCAATGAGGAACTAGGTTTTCATCCAGATGAAAGGAATTATAACGATGCGATCGAGATCATCAGGGATCTCAACATCCGTGAAGTCATCCTGTTGACCAACAATCCTGAAAAAATTCATTCTTTTGAAAATTCCGGGATTGAACTGATACGCAGGGAACCCATTCTGACTGAACCCACACCTGATAACTTCATGTACCTGGAGGCAAAAAAACATAAAGGTCATTTGCTATGATCCTTCATTCACCAAAGGTATAGAACATGAACTATGAAAAATTAAGGTCCTACTGCCTTTCCAGAAAATATGCTCAGGAATCTTTGCCGTTTGATGAGCATACATTGGCTTTCACCGTTGGAGGAAAGATCTTTGCATTGACAGGACTTGATGAACCTGAAGTCAAAGTCAATCTTAAATGTGAACCAGATTATGCAATAGAATTGAGAGAACAATTTGATTTCATCCTCCCGGGCTATCACATGAATAAAAATCACTGGAATACCGTTTTTGCACAAAAAATTCCAGCTGACTTGTTAAAGCAATTGATCGACCATTCCTATGACCTGGTCTACCAGGGATTACCCAGAAAACTTAGAAATGAACTCGAATTGATACAAAAAATGGACTAAAAACCTCCATTTTTATTGATTTTTGTTAATAAATTGTAAAAAGACAAAAAAAAATAAAAAAAAATTCAATTTTATTTGCACCATAAATTTCCCTGACCTATCTTTGTATCATCAAACAGAAAATATATATCAAATATATAAAGAAGTAGGGTGAACTGGTTTTCATGGGGCAACGCTTGTTGCCCCGCTTTTTTTTATATACTTTCCTTTTTTCAGATTTCCAAAATAGTCATCGTCATTGAATACTTAATTCATTGATATAGTTGAATATATATCATTTCACCTCTGAAACAAATAGCTTTCAATGATTTGTGTGCAGGCATTAAGATACATTTTCTAACAACTTCGACAATAAAAAAAGAATAGTGGCTTCAAATGCCACTATTCTTTTATCTAATATTTGCCAGTATTGGAACTGTTGGTTTTTACTTGAAGTCCTTTACTTCCACAACAGCTTGAAATTAATTTTCAAAATAAAATGTCATCCGAGCCTTACCGGGAGAAGAGAATTTCCCTGTATTTTGGTAAAGGCCATAGTGTATCATCCACCAGGAGCTCAAGTTCATCTACATGAGTCCTGATCTTATCAAAGAATGGTTTCACTTTTTCTGCAAAATCAATGGCTTTGGCTCGAGTATCAGAAATGTTTTGAACCTCCTCCAAGGTTTTTTCAAGCAATTCAATATTGTTGTATGCGCCCGTGATAGCGTTGGAAGTTCTGTAAAAGATTTCCTTGTGAACACCAAGTGACCTCGATTCAAGACCTGACTTTTCCGCTTTGGAAATGGCATCCGCCAATGCACTCTGATACTTGAAAGCTGCTGGCAGGATCTGGTTTAAAGCCAACTCTATAATGATTTTGGCTTCTATTTTGACTTTAGTGATGTATTCCTCCAGAAATATTTCATGACGCGCCCTCAGTTCCCGTTCGGTAAGCACTTCCTCATTCGTAAAAACCCTGATGCTACTTTCATTGAGGATTGCATCCAGGGCCAAAGGAGTGGATTTAATGTTTTTTAGCCCTCTTTTTTCCGCTTCAATTTCCCATTCTTTACTGTAATTATTCCCTTCAAACATGATCTTTTTGGATTCGATAAGACACTCCCTGAGGGTTTTCAAAATAGCGCTGTCTCTTCTGTCTCCTTTTTTGATCAGTAAATCCACCTTTTGTTTGAAATCTTTCAATTGATCTGCCATGATGGTATTCAAAGTGATCATGGCGCGGGAACAGTTTGCCGAGGAACCGACAGCCCTGAACTCGAATTTATTGCCTGTAAATGCAAATGGTGACGTCCTGTTCCTGTCTGTATTGTCCATCATGATATCAGGGATCATTTTATGGATGTCAAGTTTAAGGTCCATTTCGTCTTCATCCGAGAAATCTTCATCTACCCTGGTTTCCAATGCATCCAATACCTTATTCAGGTAAGAACCAACAAAAACAGACATAATGGCCGGAGGGGCTTCGTTAGCGCCCAACCTGTAATCATTGCTTTCTGATGCTATGGAAGCCCTCAACAGGTCAGCATGATCGTGTACAGCCTTGATCGTATTAATGAAAAATGTGAGAAACTGCAGGTTATTCCTTGGTGTTGATCCGGGAGACAACAGGTTGGTGTGTTCGTCCGTCATCAACGACCAGTTATTGTGCTTTCCTGAACCATTGATCCCGGCAAAAGGTTTTTCATGCGTCAATACGATCAGATTATGCCTTCTGGCAATACGATCCATGAGATTTACCAGCAATTGGTTGTGGTCAACTGCTATGTTGGCTGCTTCAAACATTGGTGCACATTCAAACTGGCTTGGTGCAACTTCATTGTGTCTGGTCCTTAAAGGAATACCCAACTTGTGCGATTCATTTTCGAGGTCCAGCATAAAAGCATAGACCCTTTCCGGAATTGCTCCGAAATAATGATCGTCCAGCTGTTGACCTTTTGCAGGAGCCCTTCCAAAGACAGTCCGGCCATTGGCCAAAAGGTCCGGCCTTGCATAATACATAGCTTTATCAATCACAAAATATTCCTGTTCCCAGCCAAGGGTCGCAGTTACTTTTTTAACATGCCTGTCAAAATACCTGACCACTTCGGTAGCTGCTTTATCCACAGCCTCCATTGATTTGATCAATGGTGCTTTATGATCCAGAGCCTCACCTGTGTATGAAATAAAAACAGTGGGAATACAAAGGGTTTTTCCACCTCCGATGTCCATGATGAACGCAGGGCTTCCGGGGTCCCAGGCAGTGTAACCCCTTGCTTCAAAAGTCGCCCTTAAACCTCCGCTTGGAAAAGATGAAGCATCCGGCTCCTGCTGAACCAGCTCAGATCCGCTCAATCGTTCGATCGCATTGCCCGCTGCATCAATTGTAAAAAATGAATCATGCTTCTCAGCTGTAGCTCCGGTCAGTGGCTGAAACCAGTGCGTGTAATGGGTTGCCCCTTTTTCCATCGCCCAGGACTTAATTGAAGAAGCGATCTGATCTGCCAGCTCACGACTGATCTTGACTCGATTCTCAATGGAATCCCTGAATCCGGCAAAAGCAGAAGACGATAAATAAGTCTTCATTTTGGATATGGTGAACACATTTTCATTATAAATGGCTGAAATTTTCGAAGTAGTGGCCTTCTGAAGCTCAGTTGGCCTGCCTGAAAATACGTCTATTGCATTCTTTCTTCCGTTGGACATTTTTAAATCGTTTTGTATTTTATTTAAATAATTATGCAAAAAAAGATAGATTTTGACGTAATATCAAATAATATCTAATAAATATTTGATAATTTAATAGAAATATCATGAATTTATCCAAAATATATTATATATTAATTTTTGTAATGTAAATTTTTGTGAAATTGGATTCATTTTCGTGTTAGACTTCAGGATTGTTTGATTCTCTGAATAATTCCTTATTTTTGGAAAAATGTTTTGAGTATGAGAATTCGACTACTTTTTCCTTTGCTCTGCGTAATAAATACTTTTTGTTATGGTCAGGAACACAAAATTGCACCTGAATTACAAATGCTGTTGAGATCCGGTTCAATGGAATCACTTGAAATTGCTGTTGCATTTGAGGAAAATGTGGATTTTGAATTACTTGGTTCAATGTTCAGTGAAAAGAAAATTCCTGTTGATCAACGCCCGGCATTTGTTGAAAAGGCGCTTAAGCAAACTGCTGAATCATCCCAGAAACAACTGATCGGGCATTGTCTGGCACACTTCAACGACAAGATTTACAAACTTTATCCTTCATGGATGGTGAACAGAATATTTATGGAATGCCATCCATCTGTTATTCCTGCCCTGGCATCTTTTCCAGAGGTTGCGCTGATCTATATAGAAAGCGGTCAGATCATTTTTGAAGAACCGGTGTTCTCCTCTGCCGGGAATTCGGACAGATCTCCGGGATCAGCAGAACCTGGTTTATATGCGATCAATGCTCCCAGGATGTGGGAACTTGGATATACAGGTCGCGGAAGAATGGTGTATAATTATGATACCGGCGTGTGGCCGGATCATCCGGCGTTCGCAGACCGTTTCATAGGGAAGCGTTTTCCACTGAGTCAATCATGGATCGGTTATTCCAGTCCGGTACCTACAGGCGAAATAAACAGCCATGGTACGCATGTGCTTGGAACCATGGCCGGTCTGGTATCAGAAACCAGTGACACATTGGGTGTGGCAGTAAATGCATACTGGATTGCCAATGACTTTGTCGGCACCAGTGTACAGAGCCTGCCTTCTATTGAAGCGATGATATCTGCCTTTGAATGGGCATTGAACCCGGATGGTGATCCCGGCACGACATACGATGTTCCTGATGTCATCAATAACAGCTGGAGATGGTACGATGCAGCTGACAAAGTACACTGCGGGGAAGGCATCATTGTCGATTTGATGAATGCCATTGAAGCTGCCGGCATTGCCAATGTATTTGCAGGTGGCAATTTCGGTCCGGACAACACCACCATCAGTTCACCACAAAGGATCAATACCAGCAAGGTCAATACATTTTCTGTCGGAAGTGTGAATGCCAACCTAAATTATCCATATCCTATAAGTGATTTTTCCTCTCGTGGCCCGACTCAATGCGATGGTTCAGACTTTGAGCGAATCCATCCTCAGGTGGTCGCTCCCGGCGAAATGGTAAGATCAGCCTGGGGAACAGATGCTTACAATACCATATCCGGAACTAGTATGGCCTGCCCACATGTTTCAGGTGCAGTTCTCTTACTTAAAGAAGCCTTCCCATATCTTGCCGGCGAAAAATTGCTTTGGGCATTATACGAAACTGCGATCGATTTTGGTGAGACAGGTGAAGACAACACTTTTGGAAATGGTCTGATTGATGTATTTGCCGCTTTTCAATATCTATCACAGACTTTCGAACCTGTGGATCCCAAAAATGCGCTCTGGGACCTGTCGATCGATGAAATATCAGGTCTGGATAAAAACAACATCTCATGTGAAAATGTGATTTTTCCCATAATCCATTTCAGCAATAAAGGGATCAACCCGATTGATTCATTTATTATAAAATACTGGTTTACTGGCAGATCAGATACAATGGAATTGGTATTGGATACATTAATGTTGCCCGCAGGCACATTTGAATTCCATTTTGAAGGAATCGAACTTGATGAACCCGGATGGGTTGAGTTGAACATTGATGTCCGGATCCCGGGTGTGCTAAATGAATATGATCTTTATAACAACAGACATAAAACCAGTGTCAGAAAATACGATCTGGTCAATATACCGTTTCTGGAAAATTTTGAAACTGATATTCAGGATTCAGTATGGTGGCAATTCAATCCCGACTATTCAACTACCTGGCAAACTGTTCCATTAACTGGACATGGCGATAATCTGAAAGCACTTACCATGCAGTTCTTCAATTATTCACCAAGGGCAAAACAACTTGACCAGATAGTTCTGTTGAATGTTCCGTTGCCAGACTCCCTTGAAACGGTTTTAAGTTTCGATTTAGCATACGCACCTTTTCTGAAATCCAATCCTGAATACAGAGATACCTTCAGAGTGAGGGTTCTGGATAACTGTGATTTCAATAGATCTCTGACTGTTTATGAAAAAGCTGGTGATTCCTTGGTCACATATAATTCCATCACACTGAATTTCCAGCCAAAAAATCCGGGACAATGGCGTAAGGAAATCATATCCTTAAAGGAATTTGCCGGATCAACGGTCTCTCTTGTTTTTGAAACCGTCAATCAAAAGTGGAATAATCTCTACCTGGATAATATCCGGCTGGATACCAATTCATTATATTTAACTGCTTTTCAACCTGATAAACAGGATTCAGGTTACTTTCTTTACCCAAATCCGGCAAATGATCATATCCGGATTAAAATGGATGAAGCACCTTCAAATGACTTTAAAATATGTTTATATAATTCTCTTGGAGAGTTGATCAGGGAAAAAGCAATACAGGTTGGGGATGAATGGACAATGAATGTTGCTGATCTGAATTCAGGTATATATTTCCTTCAAATTGAAGGACAGCAACATAACAGAAAAACTGTTAGGTTTGTTAAAAACTGAAACTGATCACCTGATTTGTGAAAGGCAGTCCAACTGGGTCTTAAAAAAATCGATCTGGTGTACATCATATTTTTCGTAACCGCCGTTCCAATGTAGTCCGATCTCAATCAATTCAAATTTTCTGAGCTTTTTAAGCTCTTTTATTGGAACCAGGTAGGTGCCAGAATACATTTTCACTTCATTGGAAATGTTTTTTCCTGTATCTTTTTCCATCGAAAATAATGAGATCAGATCATTGTTGATCAGTTTCATCTGAAGCAAGCTACCTTCTGCCAGCCCGAGATAGTTGGCATTCAATTGCCGGGACTGGATCTTGATGGTAAGGTTAAGGAAATAATTCTGCTTTCCTGCTCTGGAAAGGCTTGCTTCGCACACCATGAATGGTTTGGATTTGAAATGCTCCTTTAGCGGTCCATGAGTAAAAGTGAAAAGCTGAACAGCCTCTAACTCGGTAAAACGGACACCTGTTAACTGATCAATGAGATCTTCCTTAACTATGCAATCAGTATGATACCGGGTGGTCAAAGTTTTTCCTGAATAGTTTTCTTTAAGCTGGGGCAAACGCCTGGTACCGGGATCACAAGATATCAGCAATCCTGATGACAACACTAAAATTATTATTAACCGGAAATTCATTAAAAATAAAACCGGCCGTAAATTACGGCCGGCAGTATGATATTATAAAGCTTTCAAAATCTCTTCTTCGAGATTGAAACGCGGGTTGATCGCAGCAATTTTTCCTTCCTTATCGATCAGATAAGTTCTCGGAATACTTGAAACTCCGTACATCATTGCACTTTCAGTATCCCATTTGGTCAAAGTACTCACATGTGTATCCCAGGTCAGATTGTCCTTTCCAATGGCATCCATCCATTTTCTTTTTTCGTTGGCCATACCTGCTGAGATCTGATCAGGGTTCATTCTGGCCTTGCTCCTTTCATCAATTCCGTCAAGTGAAACACTGTACACAGTAAATCCCTGGTCTTTATATTTATTGTAAAGTTCAACTACCTTCGGATTCGCTTTACGACAAGGACCACACCAGCTTGCCCAAAAGTCAAGCAGAACTACTTTACCCTTGAGGTCAGACAATTTAAGTACTTTCCCCTCAGGATTCGGCATGGCAATTTCTGGTGCAGGTTCGCCAATACGGATCTTTTCAGAAGCCATTTTCCTGTCATAACTTTGTTTCAGGTTAGTTGCCAAACTTTGATAATTTGCAGAAATAGCCGCATTGGGATACTTTTCAACCAGTTTTTGCGCTGCACCGACATGGACATCTGCAAATTCAGGACTGTTGCCAAAAATATTGATCAAAACCATGGCAGAAGCCAATGGGTCGATCTCCTTAACTTTGGTCAAAACTTCCTCGACGTTGTTGGTTTGAGCGAAATCAACCATAATTTTGTTGAAATCTTCAGTTATTTTTGATCCGGTGATGGTTGCAGTTAAATTGCTCAGCGTGTTAAAATTGCCTTTGAAAGTAATGTGTTCATTTTGTCCGCCTGACAGGAAAAACAAATTTTTTCTGTCCATGGATATTTTATAAATACCAGGCTCTAAAGGCTGATCAAATTCAAATTTGAATTTACCTTCATCAGAGGTGGTTTCAGCAATTTTTTCAACTTTATTAGTGAAATCAACCAACTCCAGGGTAACTTGTTTTGCCCTTCCTTCTTCAATTTCACCGGTGATCGAATATCCGTTAGCTTTTTGCTGGCAACTGCCCAGACTAAGCAACAAAAAATATCCGACAATTAACATCATTTTTGCCTTCATTGTGATTTAATACATTTAAAAAGTTAATTAAGATTCAATCCAAACTGTAAAAACTGCTTTTTTAGTGTGCAACCACTTAAAAAAGTGCCGCAAAGTTATAAATTCAGCGATATAATCAAATTGTTTTTAATATGTTTATCAAATTATTTACATATTATTCTCTCGATCAGGCGATTTTGTTACAAAACCATCGTGATCTGAACAGTTTATTTCAAAAGAGCCTATCAAATTACCAGACATGGGTAAAGCAAAAAGGGCCTGTGCAAAATCAAACCGATAATAGATCAAATTACTAATCCTGATCAGGAAATTGCAGTATATGGTCTATCAATCTGCATTATTCAGCTTTACAATCTATATCTGGTTTGATTTCTTCTGTTTTGCAAAATGAATCCCAGGTTGAACTCTATGTAAAAATGCGGATGCAGGTGATAACCATCAGATTTAAGTAATTGGAAGCTGTCTATCCAGGTCGAATTGTCGTTGAATACATCTTCCGGCAGGCTGGAACTTACATAACTGCCCAGCAAGCCCGCATTGAATGCAACTGACAGATAATTCTCATCCAGAATTTCTGTTCTGATATTATACCTGTAATATAATCCCGCACTGTTGGTCAAATGGGTATATTCCATTTTTTGCAGGTAATTGCCACCGAATCTGGACACCCAGTTATCCATTTTGCGGTGTTTAAGAGAATAGTTTATCCTGAATCCTGAAAATGCATGTCTGCCCACATTGATCATAGGGCAGAAAGCAAGTGAAAAGCCATTGATTGACTTCACATTGCCTGGATTCACCGTGCTCACCAGGTGGTGGCCATGAAGATCGGAAATCCAGCTTACTTCATAATTCAGGCTGTAATTTTTTGAAGGCGCGATTTCAAAACTCATTTTAATGGCAGGACTCAGTATCCTGAAAAAATCCAGAATATGAACATTGAATGATTTTGCCGGAAAAGTCTGCTCATTCAACGAGTACTGACCATAACCTGCAACTAAGCTGGCTAAGAAAAAACAGACGACCATACTTTTTTTTAAGTAAAGCGACATGCTACTGATCTTTGATTATCATAAAGTTACTGAAACACAAAAGAAGAAATTTCCCGGATATCATCAGGATCACTGTAGTCGAATTCCCTGAAACCATTGCCGGTCATCACCAACAACAAACCATCGAAAGGGATGACGTCCACAGCATTGAAGTGGTCAAAATGATATAACACTCTTAATGTTTTCGGATCTGTTCTGTCATAGATTTTCAATCCGTCTTCCGAATCACAAATGAATAAAAGGTCTCCGTCAATACCCAATCCTTTCGGCTGAGTCATCGGATATGAATAGATCAGGATTGGGTTGTAAGGATCAGTAATATCCAGTATATCCAGTTGATTGGCCTGATTGCTGCATCCCGCACTCAAGGTAACATATGCAGTGTTGCCGTCTGTAACGACCGGATCACAGGATTCAATATGGGTGTACCCGGAGATCAGGCTGAGCGTGCCATCCTTGTTCTTCTTACAAATATGCATTCCATTCATGGCGCCAACCAAAACCAGTGTGTCAAAAGGGAAAAGCGTTTCTATTCCAGGCTCTATGGTCGTCGAACCAATAAATTCCATTTCCCCCTGATCGATTTTATACGTTTCAACTTTATTGTTGTTGATCACATAAAGATATGGATCAATAATGGTGAATTTATTCAATGAACCGCCAATCCCAACATCACCATTATTGCTTTCCTGGGTGCAGGATTGAATCAGTAGCATTGCAAAAAAGATAAGCATCAGAATGCTGTCAGGATATAGTTTTTTGATACTCATTTTATCAGGATTATCGGTATTAATTTTAAGTTATCGGTAAAGACATTTATCCGGGTCAAGCTTATTTCCTGCATTTCGGGTTGGTCAAAACAGCTGGTTCCCAACCGATCACTTCTCCTTTCGCCGGATCGACACATTCAAAATATCCATTATAATCAGGGGGAAGTAAAGGCACTCCGTCAAAAGCATTATGTATCCTTGAAATCAGCTGGATGCTGTCCCTGGAGATGATCTTCAGAGAAATAAGATCCAGATCATTATTGGCATACACATAATCTCCCTTTACAGCCAGATCTTTATTGAAAGGTATGGAAACAAATGCAATATTCTGTGGATTGGCAGGATTTGAATTGTCAATTATATGAAATCCCTTATCCAGCTCATTGATGAATAAATAAGGTTTCCTGTAAACGATCCTGCCTGGTGTTGTAAATTGCTCAGCTTCACCTATAGTAATTCTTTTGGTCACACCTGTAACTCCATATACAGGTCTTAAACCGTTGACTACCAGATTTTCATCTACTTCATCTTCAAAACAGGCCAGCATCAGGATTGAAAACAGCAATACGATAATATATTTTATTCTGATCATATTATGAAATTTATTTTCAAAATATACGTAAAGAATTATCACTTATAATTAGTGCAAATATAATAAATTGGATTTCATAAAATTGTGTTGATTGAGCCACATACCGGATATTCAAAAAAACATTATCATAAAAACTAATAAATGCCCAACAGGACAAATATCATGGGTTAACGGATTGAGATCTAAATCGATTTTACAACACTATACTACCATGACGCAAAATGCCTCTACATGGTTGGGTATTTTCTATTTTGGACAAATAAAAAGAATTTAGGGATGTTGCTGATGAAGTTGTTTAAGAATTATATTGATAGTTGAAAATGAACGAGCGTTCCTGTAAGGTGAATATCCGGTGGATTTTCTAGGGAGGGAACACGTAGGGGTGGGTCAGTCAAAAAGTCAAGGCGAAGCTCTTTTTTTGATTAAAAATGCTGACATGCAAAGCATCGTCAGTATTTCAATGATGTGTTTATAAGCATTAAGATACATTTTTAAACAACTTCGATATATAAAAATACCTTATTCCTCTTTCTTTACAAACTCTATGCATGTCATTAAGGCTAAAGCGGACAATAGTAAAACTTCTAAAAAGCTGGCTGTGATTTATTATGTGTAGTCTCGATGTAGTAGTATGAAAAGTAAATCTGGACCAACAAAGTATCTTTTTTTTCAGTTGACAGGCAGTTTTTATCATTAAAAAAGAGGAGTTCAGTAACAGTAAATGAATGTAGGTAAAAATCTGAAATATTCGGAAAAAATGAGGTTTTTGTTTGAATATCCTGTGTTTGTCAGCTTGCTTTCAAACCTAAAAAAATATATGGATCGATTAGTTATCATCTAAAGTCAAAAATGGAGACTAAAGCTTTGTGTCCATTTGAATTAAACATATAAAACACATAAATATAAAATGTACATATATGTAATTAGCGATTTTTATCGGAAATTATATATAATATAATCTGATAAAATAACTTCATTTTTCTATGTGAAGGATTTAAATTTTTATATTCCCACAAAGAGAAATGTATTGATTATGTGGAGATTGAATTAGTTTTACATGATGGTTTCACCAAGATTTTATAGATTTTTGGGTCAAAAGCGTCAAATATTGATCTTTGGGCAATAAAAAACCAGCCGGAATGACTCAATTGACAGAAAAAATGTATCTTTGCTTGCACATGATTATATATTCAATCAGTGTGGTTGAGTTAAAATCATCATAATTGGCATTAGATTTGAAGTATTTAATTGCTGATGTTGACGAAATCAAGTGGTTTAATCATCATTAAGTTGGCGGAGGATGATTCGTCATGAGCTTAATGGAAAAGTTGGTCAGAATATCGGATTCCGGTGATTGAAAATTCATATCTACCGGATGATATTTTTTTTTGATCAAACCGATTGCCTGATGTTGAAATCATTTCCTGTTTTTTTTGGTAACAACGAAGCGAAATTGTGAAATGATACATCATATATAGAGTTATCCTGATTTTAGGAGGCTCACCAAAAACAGGTTTATAATTAAAAACAAAAATGGAAGGCAGATGAAAAAGTATACTTTAATTACTTTTTTATTGATTATAGTGCTCAGGGTTCATTCCCAGGACCTGCACTATACCCAATTCTATAACTCCCCGATGAATTTCAATCCTGCGTTGACGGGAATTTATAACGGAGATCAGCGTTATATGGTCAGTATCAGGGATCAGTGGCGCAGTATTCCGGTTCCGTATTTCACTTTGAGCGGTTCTTATGACATGAAGTTTTATCCTGTCAGCATGAGAAGAAGTTTTTTTGCCGCCGGGGTCAATTTTAATTATGACAAACAGGGCGATGGTTCGCTTTACCTTGCCAACCTCAATCTTGGGGGTAGTTATTCATTTGTCATCACACCTAAAAACCTGGTTTCTGCAGGAGCCTTGCTCGGTTTTGCTGCCCGTGGATTCAATGATGATCACCTTACCTGGGACGCGCAGTATGATCCTGTAACAGGACTTTTTGATGAGAGAAGACCAAGTCAGGAGGTGATTGATCGCTATGGCTTTGTTTTTCTCGAGACAGGCCTCGGCCTGAATTACCGGTTCCAGCATTCAGGCAGAACTTATTTTAATCTGGGTGGAGGGGTTTTCCATCTGAACCAACCCGTTCAAACATTCAAGGATGAAAGCTCTGATGAATTCAGGTCAAGATTGAACAGGCGTTTTTCTTTACAGGGAATTGTCTCATTTAAAGTGTTGGACCCAATCGATATTCAATTGCATGGGTTGTACCAAAAACAGGGTGATTTTGATGAAATCGTGTACGGTGGACTGGTCAAATTGCATATCAATCAAACCCGGGGTAAAAAATTTGAATTGCATCTGGGCTTGTCATCACGGTATCTCGATGGTGTTTCACCGATCATTGCCGTTCAATACAACGATTGGTATGCAGGCTTCAATTACGATATAACTACCTCAACTTTACAGAATTACAATGATTACCGAGGCGGTCCAGAATTTCACCTGCAATATGTGGTGAAACATGTGACGCCCATGAAGTCTTTTAAGTTTTGTCCGATATTTTAATTATCATCAGCTGAAACAATTATAAAATGGCTAAGTTTAAAATTTACATTATCCTGGCAATCTTAAGCTTCGGTTTCACCCGGGTGGAAGCTCAGTCGCTTAAGTCATTCCTGACCGCAGCTGAGCAGGCATTTGAAAGAAAAGACTTTGGCGCTGCCTTGAATTATTATATGACGGCCAATGAATTCGATGAGGACAGAACCGATCTTCTGTATAAAAGCGCTGAGTCTGCCAGACTTTATAATGCATTGAACGTTGCTGAAGAAAAGTACCAAAAAGTATTTGATCAAGAAAGTCAGGCTGAATTTCCCCTGGCTGCATTTTGGCTGGCTGATATCAAACAGCGCCTGGGAAAATACGATGAAGCCAAAAGACTTTACGAGTTGTATCTGTCTGAACATGAGGATGAAGATGCCTACCTTACCGCCAAAGCAACCAAGGAGATCGCTGCATGTGACTGGGCAAAGGATCTTATAGAAAATCCAAGTGAAAATATCGGAATAGTCCACCTCAGCGGTGACATCAATTCGTCAAATACTGATTTTAGTCCATTGCTGATAGACAGTACGCTCTATTATTCATCCATGAGATTCAATAAGGAAAAGGATGTTTATATACCATCAAGGATCATTTCCAAAGTACTGATGACGACGGACGAAGCTACAAGTTCTGTGCTTCCTTCTTCAGAAAGTTTCAATTCTGATATGCTGAATACAGCACATTTGTGTTATAATTACAAACGGGATAAGGTCTATTATACCATTTGCGACTACACAGAAAAAATCAATATCAGATGTGATATTTATTACAGTGTTGTTAATTCTGACGGCACTTTTGGACCTCCGGTCAAACTTCCCGATTACATCAACACCCCGGATGCCTCCAATACTCAGCCCAATATTGGATATAGTAAGAAAACACGCCAGGAAGTGCTTTATTTTGCCTCAGACAGAGAAGGTGGAAAGGGTAAAATGGATATCTATTATGTTTATGTCGACAAGGCAGGCAATTTTACCAGGCCGTTGAATCTCGACATCATCAATACAGCTGAAGATGAGATCACTCCATTTTACCACAGTGCCTCAGATATTCTGTATTTCAGTTCTGAAGGATACAAAAGCATGGGTGGATTCGATATATATGCCATCTCCTTTGACGGAAGTAACACCAGGGAAGTGATCCATATGGGTTATCCGCTGAACAGCAGTTACAACGACATATACTACTTCATGGATGAATTTGGGAAAAAAGCATACTTTTCATCCAACCGTGAAGGTTCCCAGTTTGTGGACCCGGCTTACGAAGCCTGTTGTTTTGATATATACCGTGCTGATATCAGTGAACTGGCAATAGACCTTATAGCACAAAGTTATAACAAGCTGACAGCCAATCCGCTTAATGGAGCAAGACTTAAGCTTTTTGATGCAAACACCAATGAATTGATCGCACAAGCTCAAAATGATGAGCGATACGAAGCAAATTTTAAATTGGCTTCCAATAAGTCCTACTATGTTGTAGCTGAAATGGATGAATTCATTCCTGACACAGTCCATTTTAATACATTCAACATACGAAAATCCACAACCATTACGAAAAAGCTTTATCTGGATCAGATGCCCCTTTTACTTGAGATTTTCGTATTGGATAAAATAACAAAGTATCCGGTTAACGGAACAGAGATCACGCTCAAAAATCTTACTAATCCTGATATTCCGGACATCGTTATGGTAAATCCGGATGGTAATGATTACCACATAGAAGTTATCCGCGGAGTACAGTACAGGTTAATTGCCAAAAACCCGGATTATGCGCCACAGGAAATTCTGATCTCCACTCATAATGTTGTCGGGCCTAAGATCGTACAGTATGTATACCTTGGAGATCTGCTCAACGTACAACTGCCGCTCTCTGTCTATTTTGACAATGACAGGCCTGAACCAAGATCCATGAGTCTGACCACCAAAAAAACCTATTCTCAGACTTATTCCGAATACTATGCCAAAAAGCCTGAATTCATTCAAGCCATCATTGATGGCCTCACAGAAGAGGATATCTCAGTTCCAATGCAAAGAATGGACGATTACTTTGAATTTTTCGTCAAAGGAGGTAAGGAACGTTTTGATGAGTTTCTCAGGACTTTGCTGATCGTTTTAAGGCAGGGGCATGAACTGGAAATTGAAATACAGGGATATGCAAGTCCAAGAGCTGAATCAGCATACAACCTTGCATTGGGTCAAAGGAGGATCAGCTCTGTCAGAAATGAATTGTATCAATACCAAAACGGTGCGCTGAAACCATTTTTAAATAAAGGCGCATTAAAAATCAGAGAAGTTTCATACGGTGATACATTATCACCTGCAGATGTAAGCGATAACCTTCTCGATCTCAAGAACTCTGTTTACAGTATTAGTGCTTCAAACGAAAGAAGAGTAGAGATCATCAGGGTCGAAATTGACTAATTTTGAAATAATAAATCATCATTATATGACGCGGTCAATCAATGTTTTATTCATCATACTCATAGCTTTTTTGTTTTCAGGAACAACCAGGCTGGGAGCAACTCACATCATAGGTGGCGATATGACCTACCGTTGTTTAGGTGGAGGTAAATTTGAAGTTACCCTCACTTTCACACGTGACTGCGAGTTGGGAGCTGCGGATGCAGAATTTGACAATTACGCAATCGTTGCGATATATGATCATAATTTTAATCCGGTCAGCATTGGGACAGCAGGATATATGTTCATGCCCTACATTGAGGATGATACCCTCAGAACCGACCTGACTTCATTTTGTGATATCAGCGGAGCTGAAGTTTGTGTACATCAGACGGTATTCAGGGACACCATCACTTTGCTTCCCAGAACAGGGGGATATATTTTTTCTTATCAAAGATGCTGCAGGAATGCATCTTTGCTGAATGTCAAGGATCCTTTGCAAACTGGCAGCACGATCACCATTGCATTGACAGAGGAGGCCTTCAATGCATGCAATTCTTCTCCTGTTTTTAATCAATGGCCTGATATTTATGTATGTACTAATCGTCCTATCAATGTCAGTCAACTGGCCACGGATCCAGACGGAGACCAACTGGTTTATAAATTGAACACACCATTTTCAGGGGCAACTATACAGGAACCACGTCCTGACAGATTTGGGAAATTTACATTGCCCTACAAACCCCTGGAATGGGCACCCGGCTACACTTTAAATAACCTTCTGGGCAGTGCCGCGCCTTTGCAGATCAACCCGGCCAATGGTTTTATCACGGGTATACCGGATCATCCTGGCCAGTTTGCTGTCGGGATCATGGTGGAAGAATACAGAAACGGGAAACTGTTGTCAGTTGTAAAACGTGATTTTCAATTTAATGTGCGATCCTGTGGAACACCCCCGGTCGCCGATTTTGAAGCTCCCACCGTACTGTGTGGTTCAGATGATTTCACAGTCAATTTTATCAATACTTCCCAGGATGCTGATCAGTATTTCTGGAGATTCAATTATCCGAGTATAGCTCCTGAAGAGACTTCCACTGAAGTGAACCCTGTTTATACCTATCCTGGTATTGCAGAATTTTCAGGAAAACAGGTTTTTACTGTCGGACTGAAAGCCGTCAGGACTTTGGATCAATGCTATGACGAGATTTTCAAGGATATTCTTGCGATCAATGATGAATTACTAACGGACTTCACCTTTGAGATCCTGAGTTGTGAAGACGATGCACTGCAAATCGTCCTGAAAGATATCAGTGAAACTCTGAATACTGCCTACTCCATCAATGGAAGGAAATGGACTGTTAAAATTTCAGATACAGACATTAGAACCAGTAATGAAAAAGAGTTTTTCCTGACCATTCCAAAACAGGCCACTATTGATGTGACATTGGAGATCACCACAGTTGAAAATTGCGAAGCTGAAATACACAAGACCTTAAATGTTGATTATGTTGACATTCAATTCACTGGTAATCCAATTGAAGTTTGCTCAGGGGAAATCATTGAACAACTGGTTGCCAACCCGAATTCATCATGGTCCTATACCTGGTCACCGGAAGAAGGATTGATTTTTGGTAGTGAAACAGATAAATCCAATCCAAAATGCCTCATTGATCACGATATTACCTATTCTGTTACAGTCACTGATGGTGTTTGCACTGTTGAAGGTTCAGTTACAGTTATTGTGAATGATTGGTTTACACTATCCATAGATGGCCCTGAGTCTGTTTGTGGCCAGGAAGTGACGCTAACAGCAATCGGAACTGATGATCCGGATGTCATTTATGAATGGTCATTGGAGGCTGACTATACTCCGATTATAGCAACAGGGAAAACTGTCACACTATCATTTGAAGAAAAAGAGCAGCTTTTCTATCTGCGGATCAAGGAAGGTACCGGTTGCGCTCTCAATGACACCAGTATTTTGGTACGGTCAAATAATATTGAACTTGAGTTTGAAAAAGCGGTGACTTTCTGCGCAGGACTTGAGAAGGAAGTCACACTGGTAAATCTGAGACCTGATCAGAATTTGACCATCAATTGGCAAGACAACCCAAATATATCGATCGAAAATAATGGTTATACTGTCTTGATCAGTTCTGATATCAATCAGGAATTTTATATTTACTTCTCTGCGATTAATCAGTTTGGATGCGATACTGAAGACAGCATTTATGTTAGTGTGCTTGCTGCTCCGTTTTTAGGTATTGAAGAAGTGTTTGAATGCGATACATACACCTATTGTTTCTCTGCATTCAATGGAGAAGGTACAGACTATCAATGGAATTTTGGCGATGCCCAATCTCCCGTCAACACTTCCACATTGGCCAGCCCATGTCATGGTTATCCGGGTCCGGGAAAATATACAGTTACAGTTAGTGCTTTCTTTGAAGTTTGCGAAAGTAATTTTGAAGTATCGGAAGAGGTGGTCGTTCCTGAAAACTTTGAACTTGAAGCCCTGGACACAGTCGTTTTCTGTAAAGGAGACGATTCTGTAATGCTTGATGTGACTCCAACAAATTTTACAATGGATGTAAAATGGTATAACGAACAGGATCAATTGATTGGAACTGGAATTATGGTGGATTATTCTCCTGAAGGAGATGAACTCCTTCATATTGTTGCTGTGGACACATTTGGATGTACTGCAGAAAAATACATGTTTTTGGATGAATATACATTCGATTTGTCCAAAGACAATCCGGGTGTACTTTGTTTTGGAGACACTGTTACCCTGAAAGTGTACAACAATACTTCAGATATACTCGAATACCTGTGGGAATCTGATCCGGCAATCATTTCTCCTTTGAACAGAGATTCAATTGTTGTGGTTTTGAGTACATCAGGAGATTTTGTTGTGACCGTCACCAATCCTGAATATGGCTGCGTTTCAGACCCGATCATCATTTCAGTTCTGGTCAATCACGTTACAGCAGCAATCGAAGCTGATACAACTACTATCGTGGTAACTAAATCCACAACTTTGAGGGTCAATGGCAACTTTGATCAAAATGCGAAAATCTTGTGGTCTACCGGTGAAACAACTCAAACAATTACAGTTTCTCCGGGAGAAACGACTACTTATTGTGTTACGGTGACCGATGAGGAAGGGTGTACTGCTGAAGATTGCCTGGAAATAGTTGTATTGGATCCCGCTTGTGATGAAACGGATATTTTCATTCCTAATGCATTTTCACCGCATGACAACAATAATGTGAACGATATCTTCAGGCCCCGTGGAAAATACCTTGAAACAGTGGAGATCATTATTTATGACAGATGGGGCAAGCAATTGTTCGAGGGTAAAGGAGATCCTGATACGAATTGGGATGGCACCCACAAAGGTACTTACCTTGGTCCTGATGCTTATGTATTTGTAGTAAAAGTGGTCTGCCAAAACCAGAAAATATATGAAAAAGCGGGCAATGTAACGATCATTCGTTAACAGGATCAGTTGGTTTCGAAATTAATAAAAAGGCTGCCCGGTTTTACAGGCAGCCTTTTTTCATTCGCACAAAAATTATCTTATTGATAAATTTCAACTCTTTTATTCCTTTCATGCATTGATTTGGAAGCCGGGAAACAAGATTTTACACATATTCCTCCTTCTTAAACTTTTAGTAATCGATTATATTTACCTTTGAAAGCTCGAAATATGTCCAAAACTTCAGTATTTTTCTTCATTTATTGGATTTTGGGTTTTTCCAACATACAATACAATGGAAAGCTAACTGGCAATTGAATTTCAATTTTCATGACTCATTGATATACCGAAGGACATTCCTGGATTGTCCTGCTGGATCATTTCAGACTCCGAAAAAAATTCCTATATAAAAAGCACTTTAAAGTGACAGGGCACAAAGTCCCGGTTGAAGGAAAGTCATTTATTAATTGTGTCGGGCGCCATTTTTTTGGCTTAGTTTGCTGCGGTTCACAGGTTTGAAGTCTTCCTTGAATTTTTTCCACGGAGTATTCTTATAAAAATCTCCGCCAAAATAATTGATGATCAATTCAAATTGAAATTCATCATGATAGCCAGGCAAAGGTTGTATTACTTCAAGGTTTTCGTTCATAAAAACATAAGTAGGGTAGGAAAGCTGCCCGTTTGTCAGTGCAACAGCGAGGTCATGGTATCCTCTTCTTCCCTGTTTTATGAATTCGTAGGTTTTGCCTTGAAAATCGATTGATTCTTTTTGTTCGGCATTAAATTTCACAGGTATGTAATTCTCATTAATGTAGTTGATGATAACCGGATCATTAAATGTAGTATTGTCCATTTGCTTGCACCAGCCACACCAATCAGTATAGAGGTCAATTAAAATCTTTTTTGGTTCCTTTTCGTGTTGCTCCATGGCTTCTTCAAACGTCAACCATTGTATTTTGTTCTGTGCCTGAACAAATGCAGGCATCAGCAGCAGGAAAGCAGCATGAAAAAAAATACCATTAAAAGTTAATACTTTGATAGACAACTTCATAAGTAAGAAACCGTAATCTTTATAAATTTGAAAAACTAAAATACAGCTTTAAAGTATATAAAGTTTTCATTCAGGACAATTTTAAAATTTTTTTAACATAAATCATAGTGTATACAGTTTAAAAATCTGAATCATAAATGAAAAATGACATAATATTTAATAATATGTGTATGAAATTATATATCAACCAATTAACTATCTGTAATTATCCCATAGAATGAAAATCGGGTTGAATTCCTATTTAACAGTCAGTTGCAGGTAATTGAAATAATAAAGGATCAGATCATATCCTAAAATCAGTTGACCCCCTATTACCACAACATCAGATTGTTTTGGAACGGGATCTCCAGAAGTTTGCGATGTTTTTTGGTAGCGATTCTTTTTATTGCCTCAATATGATAGGTTTTATGTACATCAGAGCCAACAAAATCGATCAAACCTTCATTCAACAGGCGAATGGATGTCTGATATACCTTAAGACCATAATGTTCTGCGAGCGAAAGCAGGTTGAGTTGAAAACTACAACCAATTTCTCTGAGTGATCTTAATTGGTCCGTTACATTATCAAAATATGTGTATCTTTCCGGATGAGCCAAAACAGGTTCGAACCCTAATGAATTCAACCTGAAAAGCACCTCGTGCAAGTGCAATGGCTTTTGGAAATTAGGAAATTCGATGAGAATATACTTGTTCTTTATGGTTAGAATTCCGGACTGATTGAGCAGTTGATTGAATTTATCATCCAGCATGTATTCTGCAGCAAATCGCAATTGAACGGAAATGTTTTGATCTGATATTTCCTTTTGCACCAGGGAGGCTTTTTCGCTGATAATTGCAGCGCTATTTGGCCAGACCGTACCATAAATGTGCGGCGTGGTGATCAGCCTGTTGATCCCGATCTTTTCCAGGCCTCTGATCAGATCAATACTTTCGTCAATAGTTCTGGCACCGTCATCAATACCGGGCAGCAAGTGCGAATGAATGTCCACGAAGTCTTTGGGAAAAAACTCGTTTATTGATATTTTACTGAAGAAAAACAAATTGATTTGATATTAATCATCTAATTTCAAGACCTGAATAAAAGCAGTTTGAGGAACCTGAACGCTGCCAAACTGGCGCATTTTCTTTTTACCTTTCTTTTGCTTTTCCAAAAGCTTCCTTTTCCTGGTGATATCACCACCATAGCATTTGGCTGTTACGTCTTTTCTCAATGCAGAAATTGTTTCTCTTGCAATGATCTTTTGGCCAATAGATGCCTGAATAGCAATGACAAATTGCTGTCTCGGTAATAATTCCTTTAATTTGGCACACATTCTTCTACCGAAAGATTGTGCCTTTGATCTGTGTATCAGGGATGAAAATGCATCTACGCGTTCTCCATTCAACAAAATATCCATTTTGATCAGATCAGATTCACGATAATCCAGAGGAGAATAGTCAAAAGAAGCATAACCTCGGGAAATGGACTTGAGTTTGTCATAAAAATCAAACACGATCTCAGCAAGAGGCAGATGGTAACTCATTTCAACCCTGGTTTCCGTCAGATAATCCTGACTGATCAGAATTCCTCTTTTATCCAGGCAAAGATTCATGATCTGACCGATATACTCAGGTTTTGTGATGATCTGAGCAAGAATAAATGGTTCTTCAACTTTTTCAAGATAATTCGCTTCGGGAAGATCATTGGGTGTATGGATCGTCAGCTTCTGGCCTGAAGTTGTATATGCAAAATAGGACACGTTGGGCACAGTTGTGATCACATCCTGATCGAACTCCCTGGAAAGTCTTTCCTGAACAATTTCAAGATGAAGCATCCCCAAAAAACCACATCTGAATCCAAATCCGAGTGCATTTGAAGATTCGGGTTCAAACACCAATGAGGCATCATTGAGTTGCAGTTTTTCCAATGAATCCCTCAAATCTTCATAATCCTCATTATCCATGGGAAAAATACCTGCAAAAACCATTGGTTTGACCTCTTCAAACCCTTTTATGGCATGCAAACATGGTTTATTGACATGAGTTATGGTATCACCCACTTTGATCTCCTTGGAATCCTTGATGCCTGTGATGATGTATCCAACGTCTCCTGCGGAAATTGAATTTTTAGGTATCTGGTACAACTGGAGTATGCCCACTTCATCGGCGTTATATTCTTTACCTGTGTTGACAAATCTGACCAGATCGTTTTTCCTGATCTCCCCGTTAAATACCCTGAAATAGGCGATTACACCCCTGAATGAATTGAATACGGAATCAAAAATCAAGGCCTGAAGAGGAGCTTCGGTATTTCCTTTAGGGGATGGTATCTTTTCAACGATCTGTTCCAGTATTTCTGCTACGCCTTCTCCGGTTTTACCGCTTGCTTTAATGATATCTGTCTGTTTACAACCTATCAGATCAATGATTTGATCTGAAACTTCATCAATATTGGCTGCTTCCATATCGATTTTGTTCAGAACCGGAATTATTTCAAGGTCGTGCTCAATGGCAAGATACAAGTTTGAAATGGTTTGAGCCTGAATACCCTGAGTGGCATCCACAAGCAGAAGAGCACCTTCACATGCAGCAATTGATCTTGAAACCTCATAGGAGAAATCCACATGACCGGGTGTATCTATCATGTTCAGAATGTATCGTTGACCATCGGAAGGGCAGTCATAATACATTTGTATTGCATGGCTTTTGATCGTGATACCCCTTTCCCGCTCAAGATCCATACTGTCCATGACCTGATCTTTTTTGTCTCTTTCATTGATAGACTGGGTCAAATCAAGCAACCTGTCGGACAAAGTACTTTTGCCGTGATCAATATGCGCAATAACACAAAAATTCCTGATGTTCTTCATATTGCCGGCAAATATACAATTTTTCAGATTTTCGTGAATAAATTGTTGACTTTTGAATTCCAATAAGTAATTGATTAAGTGAATATATCGACTTGAAAAACGTCAATTATGTCTGTTTTTATTCACTGGTCCAAAATAAAATGAAAAATATATTGCAATTTTTTGTAATATGTTTTTTTTTAGTAAATTTGTATCGTCAAAGCTGATTTGATACTTTCTTACAACCGGTATTGTGGATCAATACTATCTTACCCATCAGGGTACATCCCAAAAACAGTCGATCCACAGTACTGGTTAGAAAGGTCAAGGGGTTCTTCCGGTCACTTATGGTACAGATAGATTTTTGTCAAGACAAATCCAATAAACTTGTACTGTTTTCACTTTTTCTTCATATAATAATTATACTTTTGTTTCCTTCAGAATTGAATGGAAGTGTTTTATGTATTTGATCAATTAAATATTCAATGTTTTGGGAGGGATTTTAGTCATCATACCTACATATAATGAAAAGGAAAATGTCAGGAAAATTACGGCAGCCATAAGAGCCTTGCCTGTTCATTTTGATATTTTGTTTGTAGATGATGGCTCTCCTGACGGAACGGGTTCCATTATCAGGGAATTGATGCAAACGGATGAACAAATTTTTCTGATAGAAAGGTCAGGTAAACTCGGACTAGGTACAGCCTATATTGCGGGTTTCAAGTACGGATTGGAGCACGGTTATCATTTCATTTGCGAAATGGATGCAGATTTCAGTCACCAGCCGAAAGACCTGGTGAGATTGGTGAAAGCATGCGATAACAATTATTTTGATCTTTCAGTCGGTTCAAGATATGTCAAAGGAGGCGGAATCCAGAACTGGCCATCGGACAGATTGTTCCTTTCTTATGGTGCATCACTTTATGTACGCCTGGTCACATGGATGAATGTAAAAGACCCCACTGCAGGTTTTGTTTGTTACAAACGGCAGGTGCTTGAAACTATTGATCTTGACAAAATTAAATTTGTTGGTTATGCGTTCCAGATCGAGATGAAGTTTGCTGCGAGATCTCTTGGATTCAGATTGAAGGAAATTCCAATAGTCTTTACCGACAGGGTGGAAGGCATCTCCAAAATGAATAAATCCATTATTTCAGAAGCAATTTTTGGAGTGATCAAAATGAAATGGAACAGCTTTTGGACTTCCTACAGAATCAAAAGACTACATAACGAATAGGTATTTCAATCAAATTTTATTTTGGATACCAGCTCTTTGAGATTCACATGGTCCTGAATCAGATTGATCGCCCTGGTCACTTTCCAGGGTGTATGCCTGTTGATCTTAACTTCTATCTTGGAAATACTGACAACACAACTATAGGTATCCAGATCAGTATGGATGACCGGAAGACTGTGCCGATCAATGTAATTGAGGGTTTCCGCATCGAGGTCCACTTGTCCAGTCAGCACAATCCCAGCCAAAGGATTTTCCTCCAGCTTGAGCATATGGGTCAACATTTTGAGTCTGTCGATGGCTTTCCCGGCAAATTTCGAATTTGATATCAATAAAATGTCTTCCGGCACTTTGATGTCATTTAGATCCAGTAATGTACCCGCCAGCGTATTGGCTACCTTATTGTGCATTTTTTGCTCATTGAAAAGCACTTTCCCCTTTATAGCCTTGTTGATGGTCTCCATGATCGGGTAGGCCAGGACACGGTCATATGGAACTACGCCTAATAAAGGTATTTTATTCATATCCAGCCATTTGCCAACATAATACCTGACTTTTTCCAACTTTTCGGGCATCACTTTGTTAATAACGACACCAATAATTGGAACCTTTTTTTCTCTGAATAGGGAGGTTGTCATATTGAGCATATCGATCGTCTTCCCGATACCACCCTCGACCACCATCACAATTCCGGCGTTCAGGATCTGCGCAACGCGGGCATTGCTGATATCCGCAACAGTTCCGACACCGGGATGCCCCGTACCTTCGTATATCACCAGATCATAAGCCTTATTCAGTTTTTCAGAAGCATTAATGATCTTTTCCCGGTAATCGAATGAACCCGGGTTGTCCAGATAAAGCTCGGTCGCTCCCTTTCCAAGAATAACTGGGCTATGCAATTCTGCAACTATTTCAAAATCAATCAGATCAGAAAATAGTAAGATATCCTTGTCCACTTTCAGATTACCAATGTCCAAAAATTGCTGACCCACAGGTTTTGAATATCCAACATTAATACCCAGGTTTTTCAATGCATAGATCAACCCTAATGTTGTTGTGGTTTTTCCCACATGCTGAGAACTTGCAGCTACATAAATATTGTTTAATTTCATCGCTGGTCAATTTTCCGTATAGATACTCTACTCAAAACTAAAGATGGAATCTATAAATTCTTCCATGGCTGCAATACTACATTTTTTATTGATCATGATGCAGATTACATTCCAAATAATTGTTTTTAAAAACAATCCGATTTTGGACAAATATCCGTTTTAACAAGATCAATTGCAAAGATCCGGTCACCTGAATAAAGCTAAAAAATCAAATCAACGACAGGAAAAATTCAGGGAGATACAAATTTTTCAGGCAGCTTTTTGTCTGTCAAAGTTAATAAAAATGCGATCAGTGCAGATTTATCCTCTTCGGATAGCTGGATTCCGCCACGATGCACATTTTTCATATTGCTGTCGGCATACGGACTATATTGTAATCCTTCGCTATAGAAATTGACAACTTCCCTGAGTGTTTTGAATCTTCCGTCATGCATATAAGGAGCGGTATAAGCCAGGTTCCTGAGTGAGGGTACTTTGAATTTACCCCTGTCCAGCTCAAGTTTGGTAAAAGACTCGTACCCCGGATGCATTTCATCTTCCGAATCCAAAGCGTTGTTATGAAAACCAGTGTTGGTAAATAATGGATCGCCGTGACAATGAAAACAATCGCCCTCTTCAGTAAAAAACAATTCGTATCCTCTCATTTCCAGGCTGGTTGGAGTTTCCTGGCCGGCTATAATACTGTCAAATCTGGTTTCAAAGGATATGATAGACCTCACAAATTGAGCCAGCGCTTTTTCCACCATACCCTGGTTGATCGGGTTTTCACCGAAAGCCTGGTAAAACAAGGCAGGATATTGTTCGTCGTTGTTCAATTTTTGCAAAAAACTTTCCCACCCGTTATGCAATTCTGCTATGGTAACATCAATATCATCTTCAATGCTTTTGATTTTTCCTGTCCATGAGTAACGCTGGTAATACCCGATATTGAACAATGGCATGGTATTCATGGTCATTAACTGGCCATGTATGCCTGTGGAAAAAGTCATCGTATCGGAAAATGCGTTTTCAGGTTGGTGACAGGTTGCACAACTGAATTTTCCGTTGGATGACATGATCGGGTCAAAAAAAAGTCTTTTGCCCACTGCAACTCCTTTAAGGGTCAACGGGTTGCTTTCCGGGACAAAGATCGTTGGATAATTGACCGGAATATCCAGCATATAAGGTGTCGGATCGTATGTACCAAGCTCACTGTTCTTCCCGTTGTTGCAGCCCCAGATCGTCATCATGAGTAGTAGTAATTTCCACGGGTAGTCTTTAAACATAGAATTTGGATTTAATTTAATAGATGAATTCAATATCCGGTAATGGGGGAGAAACAGAAAAAACAGTGGCCCCATTCGCCTTCAGGATCTCCTGAGCTTCCTGCTTGTCCATAATACCGAATCCGAACCTCTCAAAATCATAGATTTCCGGATTTTGAAGCCATTCGTTCAGGTCCATTTTCAGGTCCATGGAGTAATTATTGCCATCAATGATCATTTCTTCCATTTCCAGCGTTACCCTTAAATAATTCTGATTGCCATAGGTTGGACCGGTATGTAAATTAAAATCTTTGATCTTCCCAGTGCCCAATGAATCTGCTGTCACTTCAAATCTCATGTAATGGTATCCGCCTCCTAAAATCGCAGGCCATTTAAAATTGATCATATCCAGTTCAGTCGGGTAGGCATTTTCTTTATTTTTATTTTCATCCAGTCCAAATACAAATCTGATTTTGTTATAAGTCCCGGGTGGAATGTTTTTTAATACGAAGCTTTTGGTATCGTTCCTTCCCAATTCAAAATAATGCTTCATGGAAAATGCAACGCTGTTTCCGTCAATGTCAATCAGTTCAAAATCTGAATAAATTTTTTGCAAACGCCGTAACTTGTACGGGTGGCCGGCAGGTGATTTGTATACCCATTCATTCAAAATCAGGCTTTTGCCGGCAATATGCTGCACCAGATTGATCGTCAGATTTCCGCTTTCAGGTTTTTTCTCGCAGGAGATGAAAAAGAAAGGCAAAACCAAAATAAATAAAGAAAATCTCAGCTGTTCCTGTCTCATATACTAATTATTACATGATACAATAATACACACTTTATCCATAAAATTCAAGCATTTCCGACTTTGTTAAAACCATTCAAAATATGTAGACGTGGTCTAAATAAATAATCAACTTCAAATAAGTGGATTTTTTCAGTTTTTGAAGTGATATCAGCAGGATAAAATGGTTTGTGGGGGAAAGAAATTGTTCAATAATTATATAGATAGCTGAAAATGACTGACCATCCCTGAAAGGGAATATCCGGTAAGTATTCAAGGGAGGGAAAACGAAGTGACGGTTCAGCCAAAAGTCAGGGTGAAGCACCTTTTTTGGATTATAAATGCTGACAAGCTTGCTTCGTCAGTAATATAAATACTGACACGCAAAGCATCGTCAGTATCGTAGATGCTGACAAGCTTGCTTCGTCAGTAATCGTCAGTAATTTGCTTGCAAGCATTAAGATACATTTTTAAACAACTTCGTTTTTTTAAATCTTTGACTCTTCTGTGCAGGATGTGATACAAAAAAATCTTCTTCTTTGCACAGAAGATATTGGAATAACATTGGTAATCACCATGAACCGGGCAAATTAATGTAAAAAGTTTGCCTTCTATTCTTCAGGTTGCGTAATTTGCATGATAAAAGTGAGCAAATTGGATAAAACCTTGCTTGAGATCAGCAATTATTGCCTGGATATTCCGGCAGAAGGCAGGAAACAGCCTGTTCTGAAAGGTATTGATTTAAAGATCAAACCGGGAGAATCCATCGCGATCATCGGGCCTTCAGGTTCGGGGAAGTCCATGCTGGCCTTGAGTATAATGGGACTGATCCCGGGATACCTGGATGCCGAAACCACTGGCAAAATTGCCTTATTTTTAGATGATTCCCGGAAATCCAATCCAACTATTCAGGGACAACCAGGCTGGAACACAATGTGGAGAAGAAGTACCGGAATGATTTTTCAGGATCCGGCAACATGTTTCAACCCTTTGATGACATGCGGCAAGCAAATTGATGAAGTATTGATTTGCAGGAAAAATTTGAAAAAAACTGCTGCAAAAAGCGCAACGCTGGCATTTATGCAAGAGACAGGTCTTGAAAACCCCGGAGCACTGTACCATGCATTTCCTCACCAGCTTTCAGGTGGTCAACTGCAAAGAATGTCAATTGCCATGGCGCTCATCGGTCAACCGGAATTGCTCGTTGCAGATGAACCGGCCAGCAACCTGGACAAGGAGAATAAAAGAGAATTGATACGCCTGATCAGGCAGCTCCGCGAACAAAGTCAAATTGCGCTGATCTATATCACTCATGATATTGAAGAAGCTAAGGAAATTTCAGAAAGGATACTGGTGATGCAGGAAGGGAAATTATGTGACAACAAAGATTTGATGGCAAATCCAGGCCTGATTTCCGGAATTAACCCTGAAACACATTCCTCTCAACAAGAATACGGAACCAAATTTAATCATCTGACTGACAAACCGCTCATTGAGGTTTCAGCTCTTACGAAACAGTTTGTGCGTAAAAATTTTTGGGGCAGACCATTCAATCGGGTAAAGGTACTGGATAATGTTCATCTCCGGATCCGACGGAATGAAACTGTAGGGCTAATGGGTAGCTCAGGAAGTGGAAAAAGTACGCTTGGAAGATTGATTTTGGGGCTTGAAAAACCTGATCACGGGCAAATCCTGGTGGATGGACAAGAATTGTCAGAACTTTCATTTTCGCAATACAAAGAAATCAGGAGAAAAATCCAGGTGGTTTATCAAAATCCCTATAACACATTAAACCCCAGAATGCGCATTTTATCATTGGTCAGAGAACCCCTCGAAGTGCATCATTTACTGAAGAATACTGAGGAACGAAATGAAAAAGCCAGGCAATTGCTGATGTCATGCGGGATTCCTGAAAACCTGCATCGGCACTACACCTTTCAATTATCGGGTGGACAGAGGCAAAGAGTGGCTATCGCGAGGGCGATGATACTCGATCCCGAATTTGTTGTCCTGGATGAATGCGTTTCTTCTCTGGATGTGGAGACAAGAAAAAGCATACTTGAATTGCTGATTTTTTTCAAGAAACACAAAAATGTGGCTTATCTATTTATTTCTCATGATGAAAAGACGGTCAGATGGTTTTCAGACAGCGTTTTTATTCTTCAGGAAGGCCACCTTTTCACAATGGATCAGGGATCCTGATCAAGTAATATATTGCTTTGCATATTTGCCAATTTGCGTCAAATCATTAGCTTTGTTTATCATAAAAGCCAAGGTATGATGAAAAAATTTTCAGGGAACAAACTTTCCTTGTTTGCAATCGGGTTTGTGATGTTCATTCTTTCAGGTATGCAGTTGAATCAAAAAAACTGGCAGAATGACAAACTGATCATATACAATGACATCATTTCCTATTATGCATATTTACCTGCTATTTTTATATACCATGACATAACCCTGGATTTTATTGATAAAGGAGACGGACAAGGAAAATATATTTTCTGGCCAAATATTACTGAAGACGGGAAAAAAGTCATCAAAATGTCTTCCGGAATGAGCATGATGTACGCACCTTTTTTCTTTGCAGCACATATTTATGCTTTGAATTCAGACAAATATGAAGCAACCGGCTTTACAGTACCATACCGGGTTTCGTTGATCATAGGTAGTCTTTTGTGGCTTTTGGCCGGACTGATCTTTCTGCGCAAAGTCCTGTTGAAGTATTTCCCGGACAACATAACTGCATTGTCTATTCTGCTCGTGGTCCTTGGTACAAATCTTCTTCATTATTCCACCAGGGAACCAACGATGTCACACCTTTACAACTTCAGCCTTTTTGCTATATTTATGTGGTTGACTGTCAAATGGTTTGACAGACCTTCATTAAAGTGGAGTATTTTGGTCGGATTGATAACCGGATTGATCACTGTTACCAGGCCAAACAATGCCATCATTGTGTTGCTTTTCATATTGTACGGGATCAACCATCTGTCTTCAATCAAACAGCAGATCGCTTTATTCTGGCAACAAAAATGGAATCTGCTCGTCATCGCATTATGTGCTGCGGTGATGGTGGCACCACAATTGTTTTACTGGAAATTTGTGACCGGTCACTGGGTTTATTATTCCTATGGGGAAAATGAAAAGTTTTTTTTCAATAACCCTCAGATTTTAAACGGATTATTCAGTTACAGAAAGGGTTGGTTATTGTACACGCCTGTGATGGCCATTGCCTTAACCGGGCTTTTTTTCATGAAGGATAAAGTTAAGATCTGGTTATTACCCGTTCTGGTTTTTATGTTGCTCAACATCTACATCACGTTCAGTTGGTGGTCCTGGTGGTACGGAGGAAGTTTTGGCATGAGACCCATGATAGATTCGTATTCCATACTGGCTATTCCGCTTGCTGCGATCAGCTGGTATTTTTACACAAAAAAGGGAGTTATTACCAAAATCTATTTTGTATTGCTGATATTGCTTTCTGTTCACGGTTTTTGGGGCAATATCAAATATTACAACGGCTCAATACACTGGGACAGCATGACAAAAGAAGCATATTGGGATTCGTTTGGCCGGATCAAACCTTCTCCTGATTTCTACAATCTGATCAAAGAACCGGACTATAAGGCTGCAGCAGAAGGAAAAGAAGCATATTAAGGTTCATTCCTTGAATAAATCAAAAAAAAGTTGGTTTCCAAACTTTAATATTTTCAGATATATATCAATTATGCCTATCGAAAAATTCAAAAGGTGCAGCAAGAATTTGTCCAAAAAAATGATGAGATCACTCTTGCTGCAGGAAAATCAGACCATGATCCATCTTAATGGTTGCGTCCATATTGACCTGATCCGGGAGGATCAAAAGGAGTATACGAGCATTATGTATCGGGTGGATTCAGCATATTGATCAGCCCTGAAATCTTTCCTTCAGGAAAATACCGGTTTTAATTTGTAATTTTGCATCAAACCTGATCAGGATTTGTTGGCTGAAATCAACTAAATTTTAATTTTTAGCAAGGAAAGTAATTTTACAATAGAATATAAATCATTGATAATTAATTTTATATGCGAATTCTTCGCGGTATTTTGATGTTGGTCGCCATGTCCCTTGTTCAACACATGGCTGCTCAGGATATAAATTGCAGATCAATTGATGTATTCGAATTTGAGCGTAAACTTCAAAACCCGTTTGCCGGTGGACTGAACGCTCCACAGTTCAATGAGATGGATGTCGACCTGGACGGATCCGAAGACCTCTTGATATTTGATCGCACTACGCGGCAGCTTAGCGTTTACCTCAACAAAAACGGAAAGCATTCATTTACCTGTGCATTCGATCATATCTTTCCTGTAATGTCAAGTTGGATATATGCCGCAGATTATAATGGTGACGGGCTGAAGGACTTATTCATATCTCCTGAAGCAACTTCATCCCCACATATTGAGGTTTGGAAAGCATATCACGGGACTCAGGGACTGGCTTTTGAAAGGCTGAGGTTTCCTTATGGATCTGGAGACGTTGTACAATACTCCTACCTTGGTAATTATTTTGGTACCTATGTATCCAAAACCGATTACCCGGCGATAGCAGATATCGATCTGGATGGTGATCTGGATATACTGAGTTTCGAACCCGGAGGCGGAACGATCAACTGGTTCAGGAATATCTGTGTTGAGTCAGACATATCGCCTGACAGTTTTAAGATGGTACTTGAAGACAGGTGTTGGGGAAAATTCAGGGAGTCACCTTTGGACGAGACCATTGTGTTGAGTGACGATCCTGCAGAATGTCCTTCCTGGAGCAGCGGATTGAGGCATGCCGGATCGACAATCAGCCTCTTCGATAATGATGGAGACAAAGACCCGGATATTTTGCTGGGAGACACGGATTACGACGGTTTGATCTTTATAGAAAATGGAAAAACGGATACAGATTGGGCAGTGAAGATAGTGAAACCGTTTCCTGAAGGTGAAAATTCCTTTCGTCTAAAATGGTTTCTCGGTGCTTATCATATCGATCCCGACTCTGATGGAAAGCCGGATCTTGTTGTAGCGCCCAATGCACCCTATGGGGTAAAAAATGTTGATAACGTATACTTTTTAAAGGATATCAGCCTGAATGATCACAAAGAATTCCACCTGATTCAAAAGGATCTTTTTCAGGATGAAATGATCGACTGGGGGTCGATGATCTTTCCGGTTTTGACAGATTATGATCAGGACGGCCTGCTGGATCTTATCCTGGGCACTTCAGGCCTGATCGATGATGATGACAATATTAGACCTGTCATTGTGTATTACCGCAACACGGGCTCTGCGAAAAATCCCGCATTCACGCTGATCACGGATCAATTGTTTGATGCGGAAAATCTGGGATATACATTTTTGGCCCCTGCTTTCGGAGACCTTGATGGTGATGGCGATGAAGATGCTGTTATAGGTACCGAAAATGGGAGTCTGATCTATTTTCAGAACCTTGCCGGAAAGGGAAATATCCCGCAATACGCTGACCCGGCATATAACTTCATGCAAATCAATGTCATGAATAATGCTATTCCCGCGATTACAGACCTGAATGATGACGGTCTGGGTGATCTGCTCATTGGCAATGCCAGATCATTCAGTTACGGAGGAAGTACGGGAAGTTTTGCTTACTTCGAAAATGCAGGCCCGATTGGCAACCCTTTGTTTTTTGCTGATTGGGGCAACCCGAAAAATCAAATACCGTTTTCCGGTATCAGGCTGCACCAGAATAATTTCAATCTGCAGACTTTCGCAAATGCCTGTGTTTTTAAAAGTGATAGCAGAAATTTACTGTTTACCGGCTGCTCCAAAGGCATTGTTTCCGTTTTCAATGGAGTTGATTTCGGCCTGGATCCATACATTCCGGAGACAGATAGCCTTAATGGTCTGTATTTTGGTCATTTTGCAGCACCGGCTGTGGCTGACATCGATCAGAATGGTTTTCTGGATCTCCTGGTCGGCACAGAATCAGGCGGATTAAGAATGTATAACACCATGTTGACTGTCCAGCCGGATTTTAATGAATACCTGCCTAAAAATGATGTGGGCTTTTCAGTTTTCCCCAATCCATCCTCTGATGTACTTCACATCCGGATTTCCGATCCCATTCCAGTTTTTCCTGTTGATATCAGTTTGCATGATCAATTAGGGCGATTGATCCTTTCCGTACAAATAATGGAAAGAGAGATGAAATTTGATCTGAATGATATACCGGCTGGTTTATATTATTTATATATGATTTCCGATAATACCGTATCTGCAAGAAGACTGATCAGATTATAAAATCTCTGCAGCATCCGGAAGGTTATATCGTAAACCATATCTTGATATAGAATAAACTAAAGAATGTCAATACTTTATCTGTAGTCTTGTTAAATATTTTTCCAAAAGTAGTCTGACAGTCTCGAGAAAAGCAAGGAATGCTTATTTTTGCCAAAAATTTTCTAAATGATCTACATCACTGATTTGTCACTTTCTTTTGGAGAAAGGGTTATTTTTGATCAAATCAACCTTTCCATCAAGCCAAAAGACAAAATCGGTGTGGTAGGCAGAAATGGAGCAGGTAAAACAACCCTGTTTAAGGTGATCATTGGCGAAATCACACCGGACAAAGGCAGCATCGTCATCCCTAATAATAAAAGCCTTGGGTACCTGCAACAAAATCTCACCCTGACAGGTGAAAAAACAGTCATGGAGGAGACGCTGACTGTTTTCAGACAAATCACGGAAATCGAAAAACAGATGACCGAGATTGAAGCAGAATTGGGATACAGGACTGATTACGAGTCAGATGAATATCATCAGCTGCTGGCAAGACATGCAGAAATAGCTAACAGCCTTGAAATTCATGGCAGTTCCAGCGTTGAGGCACAGGCGGCAAAAATCCTTCATGGTCTCGGTTTCAAATTTACTGATTTCAACAGATATATTCACGAATTCAGCGGAGGCTGGCAAATGCGGATTGAGCTGGCAAAGCTTTTGCTCAGCCAGCCTGATTATATTTTACTCGACGAACCGACAAATCACCTGGATATCGAATCCATTATCTGGCTGGAAAAATTCCTCGTGGATTACCCCGGAGCCGTCATGCTGATCTCCCATGATAAACAGTTTCTGGATGCCGTAACAAAAGTTACTGTCGAAATAGAAAGAGAGGAATTGCAGTATTATAAAGCGAATTACAGCACTTATCTTGAATTGAGGCTTGACAGGCAGGAAAAACTGATGTCGTCATTTAAAAATCAGCAACGTGTCATCGCAGAAAAAGAGAGAACAATTGCCCGGTTTATGGCAAAGGCTACCAAAACAAAACTGGCTCAGTCCATGCAGAAAAAACTGGAGAAAATCGAAAGGATTGAACTGGATGAACCGGACCTTGCAGCGATGACAGTACGTTTTCTGTCCGCTGAACGCAGCGGACAGGTGGTTTTGGATATTGTTGACCTCGTGAAAAACTATGGTCAGATCGAGGTGCTCTCCAGAATTGACCTGAAAATGGAAAGAGGTGATCGCTTGGCTTTTGTCGGTCAAAACGGTCAGGGTAAAACCACCCTGGCAAAGATCATCGTCGGTGAGATCCCTGCTACCCATGGAAGGTTATCGCTGGGGCATAACGTCCGGACCGGATATTACTCGCAAAATCAATCTGAAAAGCTGGACCCTAAATTAACTGTTCTGGAAACGATGGAACAAAATTCACCGCTTGAAATGAGAACAAAGCTTAGGGGAATTCTCGGAGCATTTTTATTCAGCGGCCAGGATACCGATAAAAAGGTTTCCGTACTTTCAGGAGGAGAAAAAGCCAGACTGGCACTGGCTGTGATGCTGCTCAGACCATTTAACCTGCTGATCATGGATGAGCCAACCAATCATCTGGATCTGATCTCAAAGGAAGTTTTGAAAAATGCATTGCTGGAATACGACGGATCTCTCATCATCGTTTCCCATGACCGGGATTTTCTGGCCGGCCTGACCAATCGCACCATTGAATTCAGGGATAAAAAGTTGTATGACTATTCAGGTGATGTCAACTATTTCCTTGAAAAACGGGCATTGGATAATATGAGACAGGTTGAGATCAGCACGCAGAAAGTCAGTTCTGATGAAAGCCAGGAAAACTTCAAAATTCAGAAAAAATTGAGCTATGAAGAACGTAAGACCAGATTAAGAGCAGTTCAGAAAGCTGAAAATGATATAGAAAGGATCGAAAAAGAAATGGCTGCGATCGAAGCCAAAATGCAGGACCCTGACTTTTATCAATCTCAGAAGTCCGGTCAGATCGTCCAGGATTACCAAAAACTTAAAAATGATCTGGATGTGGCATTTCAGCAATGGGAAGCTGCACACAAGTCTATGGAAGAATTGGAATCATGATCCCACCAACAAAAAGTTTTTATTAAAATATTTCGAATATCCGGAATAATGCTTATCTTTGTTGCGAACAACACCCCTTTTGCAGATCATAAGGCTGTTTAATTATTTTAACATGATCTTTTTTTATCATGTTTATATAGTCGATCCTTATGAATTAAATTTTAACGCAATATTTGGAAGAATTTTC
>CAZQKR010000025.1:0-54343 GCA_964594045.1 uncultured Saprospiraceae bacterium
ACATATAATTATTTTTTATATATACAAATTTCTGGCCTGCGAAAGGTCAGTTAATTAAGTATAATCATTTCGAATTATTAAATTGATTTAGGATATTTAAGAAATCAATTCTTAAAGTAAGGAGCAGGGAATTATCCTGCTCCTTTTTTTAATTCAAAAATTAAAATTCCAATGAAGCACAATTATCAAAGCATTCAGAAGATTGTAATGCGTTTGGCGGGCATGTTTGGGTTGGTTGCAATGGACATGAACCAATACTTACAATATCACCTTCATGAGCCAGATACCATTCCCCCTTTAAATTCCTTAACCAAAGATTCGTTTTCTGACAGCAGATTTCACCACAATCAAGTAAATTAAAATCACATACATACTTGCATGCTCCAATATTGTATTCAAATTCAGCGACACCCCAGGTACTTACTGGTGTAGAATTCAACAAGTTTTGCGTCACCACTTGCCACACTTGCTGGTTGAAATTCGTAATAAACTGTTGTTCAGTTCCACTTAAAACAGCCCAACGCCAATCGTTTGTAAATCTTTCACAACCTATTGCGATACTGTAGCGAAAGTCTCCCACGTGCAATCTGTTGGCATTAGTTCCCAAGCAGGCATAATAGTCAATACTTACGTTAAAAACGCATTCAGGATAATCAGGAATCTGAATATTCCAGGTATATGTACCAGATTGGCATGGAAATGGTTGTGGTTCCAAGCAAGATTGCCCCAATCCAGTACTTCTGGCTTCCACTTTAAGTTCATTCTGATTTAGAGTATTTGTATCAATCTCTTTTTTTTGACACTGTAAAAAGACAATCACACCAATGATTGCAACGATAAAATAATAAAATTTTTTCATTTTATTAAATTTTTTGATTTAAAAAAAGTTATCAACCTGTTTCAAACCAAAACTCTGATAAAAAGGTGGATCCTGACGCAACCTGCGGCATCTTGAGTTGAACCTTTCATAAAACTTTTTGAATAAATGGGGATCGTAGGATCGTAGGATCGTAGGATCGTTGGCAGAAATATCACTTATTAATGTAGTCATTTGCTGATTTAAGCTACTAATATACAATTTTTTACATTAATTGTCAAGTTATTTTTCAACTTTTGAGATTAAAAAAGGTGTTTCAAACTAAGTATAAATTGGAACCACAATTCTGTGATACATTTGAGATCATCATCAGATCGGTTTATTTTTGAAATCATGTAGAAGGTTAGAAAATAAAAAACCCGGCTATGGGATGATTCCATGCCGGGTGACGTAATAATAGATCTGTATTATACTTACTTTCTAAATGCCGATCTTAGCTTTGACCGCATCCATGATCTCCTGTTCTTTTTTGACCGCATTCTCCAGCATTGCATTGGCCCTGGACTGCATATCATGTACAAAATCAGGGTCTTTCAAGCCCATGCAGTTGATCATAACATTGAGATAAGCGCCATATACGGCGGTTTTTGCGCAAAGAACGCCCACTCCGGCATCTGAAACAGAATTGGGATTGCCGTTGGCAGCCATTTCCTCCAATACCTCAAAACTTTTCCAGGCTGTTTCCATCACCCTGAAAGGCACTTCAATCGCATATTTGGTTGCCTGTTTCATGGCCTCTGACCGGCTTTTCTTTTCGTCATCCGTTGCCTTGGGCATTCTCACCGCATCGATGATGGCATTGAAAGCACGCGTGTCCTCATCCACCAGATACAGCAGCTCTTCTTTCAGGGCCTGACCTTTCGCTGCCCAATCGCTGAAGTACGCCCAGCGATCATCCCAACCAGGTTTATGTGATGACAAATTACCCACCATGGCTCCTAATGAAGCGCCTAAAGCACCCACATAAGCCGCTATACTTCCGCCACCGGGAGCCGGACTTTCGGAAGCCGTCGCATCTGCAAATGCCTCCAGATCTTTGGAAACCAGCATTTTTTGTGAAGGGTCTTCCAACAGGTATTCGATCACTCTTTCTCTTGGATTGAAAGGCGCCAGTTCGTCCAGGCCTAATGATTTGACGGCGATATGAATAAGCTCGGATTCTGACACGCCTACTGATCTTTCCTGCTTTTCAAGAAAATACTTTCCGGCATCTGTCAGTACTTTTTTAGGGACCAAACCAACCAGTTCACTGCCTGTAACCCTAATTCCACGTGAAGTCGCACTTTTCACCGCCTCATCAAAAGCGATGTGCAGCGGGGTGATCTCTATATTGGTCAGGTTCATCGAAACCTGTGCGATCCCGTATTCTTCAATATACCAACCGATGGCTTTCACTGACTTCAGTACGCCGGGCTGACGTTTGGGTTCGCCGTTTTCGTCCAGGATCACTTTGCCGGTCACCGGATCGCCTTCTCTCAGGATGCGTCCGTTTTCCCTCAGGTCAAAAGCGATGGAATTGGCTCTGCGCGTGGAAGTGGTGTTGAGATTGATATTATAGGCAACCAAAAAATCTCTTGCTCCGATCACAGTAGCTCCTGATCTTGGATTGAATACTGCTTTGCCGAAATCCGGTTGCCAGTTTGGATCTTCCAGTTTTTTTGCCAGTCCTTCATATTCTCCTGCGCGAATGGTCGCCAGGTTTTTCCGGTCGGGTTTCTGAGCGGCCTCCTCATAACAAAAGACCGGGATACCGAGTTCTTCCCCGACCCTTTTGGCTAATTGCAAGGCATATTTTACCACTTCTTCCATCGAAATACCGGAAATCGGGATCAGCGGGCAAACATCTGTTGCGCCCATACGCGGATGTTCTCCGGAGTGTCTGGACATATCGATCACTTCGCCTGCTTTTTTGATGGCGCGAAAAGCTGCTTCGATCACCTGTTCAGGTTCGCCCACAAAGGTCACTACGGTTCTGTTAGTCGCCTTTCCCGGATCCACATTGAGCAATTTGACACCTTCAACGGTTTTGATCTCATCGGTGATCTGCGCGATGATGTTCATATCTCTGCCTTCGCTGAAATTCGGTACGCATTCTATCAATCTGTTTGCTGCCATATTTTTAGTTTATATGTTTGATAAATGGAACATTTCCGGCTTAAAACCCGGATTTGGCCTGCAAAAATACGTAAATAGCCCTGATTAGGCTATAGCAAAGGAACAAATTTATATGCAATTTTAGCGATTCGTCTTCGGCGATCAATTCAATTAAACTTATTTCCGTATAATGCGATATAAATAATAAATATCATACTTTTGAAAATCAAAAATTGAATATTATGCCATATGTGATCAGCTTATTTATCGTTTTTTTCCTTTCCTGTGGACAAAAAAGTGGTGAGATCAAGGTATTTAACCAGAATATATTGACCGAATCCAAAACAATCGTAGCAGAAAATGATGGTTCTCCAATAAACACTTGCTGGAAAGGCATGCTCGGTGGTAAAATCCCGGTTTTTATACATTATCAGCAGATTGGGGATCTGGTCGTGGGAGAGATCACCTATCTCAAAACCAAAAAAAAGACACCCATCCGTCTGATAGGTGAGTTGCATAACGGTGATTTCTTCCGGCTTCAGGAATATGACGCCAAAGGCAATATTACCGGGATCATCGAAGCAAGGATTCAAGGAGGCAAGTTTACAGGCAACTGGATTGCGCCTGTGACTCAGAAAGAGCTGGCTTTCAAATTGGCTTCATCAGACAGCCTGATCTCAACACCAGACATTAAGATCAGACCAAACGAAGTTTTTGGAACGTATGTCTATGCTTATGGCGAAGAAGGTTACAGCGGCCAACTGGAAATTACCGGATCAGATAGCGGACAGGCGGATTTCTACCTGATCTCCCTGACCAGTCTGAATATGGGACCGAACATAGCTGAAATAGAACGGGACAAAGTGAAGTTAAAAGGCGATTATTTCGAATATCTGATCCCATACAGTGAAAATTGTTCGATCCGGGTGGATTTTTACCGGGAATTTGCCAGGGTTCGCTTTACCAATGGCGATTGTCCGGGACAATTCGGACATAACGCCACTGTTGAAGGTATTTTTGCCAGGGTAAAATAATTAAAAGGGAATTTTATACCATCAAATCCGTTTATAAACTGAGCATATACCAAAACAATACACGGAACCGTTTGTTAGTTTTAACATTGAAGGAAAGCTCCTTAAAAGGAATGAGAAAAGGGTTCATTTATATTATTTTGATTGTCTTTATGGCACTTTTCACCTACTCCTGTGAAAAAGAGCAGGTGAGTTTTTACATTCACCAGGAACACGATTTTGAGATCCGGGCCGGTTTAAATACCATTGAAACCCATTTTTTCGTTTTCCGGAATATTAAAAATACATTGCCACAGGAATTATACAGCCAGGGATTGAGTTTTGATGATGTCAAGCAGGTTTATGCAGGAAAAGGGTTGATCCAGCCTGTTTTTGATGATTTTCAGTACGGTGATATTCGCGAAGTTTCAATCTGGGTCGTGTCCACCGTTGATCCGTCCATCAGGCATGAAATTTATTACCTGGACCAGATCCCATACAGCATGCGCGGAGAGATGAGATTGCTGTCCGGCATAGCCAATCTGAAAGAATTCCTGAGCCTGCATTCCACATATAATTTGGAAATACAAATAAAATTTAGAAACTTTGTCCCCGCGAATACATTGAATCGCTTGACTTATAGTTTTGCAATCTTTTTGAATTGATCATGGACAAACACTTTTTAATTGAACTGGACTATTATGATCCTGAGATTCAGGAGGCTTTTGCCTATGATGAAAAAGTGGATCAGATCATAGCGGAACTGAAGAAAACCAACAGGGTGGTGTCCATTTCCATCTCTGAGGAACAGGCGGTCATGTGGATCGTCATGAAGGCAAGTTCTGAAAGCGATCTTGAATTCGCACTGGATTCACTCAAACTCCCGGAGGTGAGCAGCTATGACTTTTACCTGCTGGATTACCATGTTTCCATAAACACTTACGAATCCTATTCGTTGAATTGATCAAATGCCTGTATTTCAATCACTTTCAGAAAAGAATGTTTACAGTTGCACCGTGTACAATCTTACTGAATCTGTTGATTTTTTCCTGGAAAGAATGAATTTTTCTCGTGAAGAAAGCGCTGAACTGAATGCGATCAGCCATCCTTCAAAACAGCTGGGATCGGTTGCAACGCGGTACGCGCTGCATCTGGCCACAGGCAGTACACACAGGTTGAGCATACAAAAGGACGCTTTTGGCAAGCCATTCCTGCAGGATGATCAGAGATACATTTCATTGAGCCATACAGATGGATTCGTGGCTGCAATGGTCAGTCCGTTTCCGTGCGGGATCGATATCCAGCGTTTTGATCCCAGATTGACCAGGCTGGCAGGCAGGTTTTTGAGTGAAAAAGAAATGAGTTCAGCAGCTGATCATGATCTTGAATTTCTGACAATTTGCTGGTCGATCAAGGAAGCAGCCTACAAGGCATACGGTAAAAAGAAACTTGAATTCAGGGAAGATATATCGATCCTCGATCTGAACTTTATTAAAGACACCTGGGAAAGCCGGGTTCAGGTACTGAAAGCACATGAACATCATACATACAAAGTGAAAGGCTGGACACAAAAAAGTTTTGTCCTGGCTATTTGCCTGGAATTATAGTGTCTGTTTTTTTGTTTGTACTAAAAACTTATCCGGAAACCAAAAAATTCGGACTTTTGTAAAATAATTTTAAAACCGTTTGATATGAGATCCGTTATTTTATTCCTGTCATTTGCTGTGCTGATCTCCTGTAAATCTAAAGTTGCAGAAAACCAGCCGGGTGATCTGCCTGAGGATTTTGAAGTTTTTTATGAACAGTTTCATGTAGACAGTTTGTATCAGCTGGAACACATTATTTTCCCGTTGGAAGGACATGTCCGGATGATGGAAAACCAGCTTGAGATCATCAATCCGGTTACATGGGAAAAAGATGACTGGATCATGCATAAACCATTCAACGATTACGGTGGCACATTCCAAAGGCAGTACCTGATGACCGGAAATACGGTTATTGAAAAAATTTACGACAAGTCCAGTTTTTTCAAAATGGAAAGGAGATTTGCAAAACTGGGTGGAGATTGGACTTTGATCTATTATGGGGCCAACAATTAATTGTTCGCCCCATAAGCTATTTTAACTGATAATCAGATATTTACCCGATCTAAGCCTGTTTATTCTTGCAGGTATTGATCTTAAATAAGGTGTAGAGCGGACAGAAATTGATCAGACTGGTGATCAATAAAATGATCGCAAAGATGGCAAGAACGATAGCCAGCGTCCCTGAGATCACTTCAAAATAATACAACAATGCGATGACCAATGCGATGAGCACCCTGATCAGTTTGTCGATTTGTCCAACATTTTTCTTCATAAGTTTGCTTTTAGTCATTAAGTAAAAAATTGTGAGCAATTTTAAGACCTTATCAAACAAATGTAACAAAGATCTGCCAATAATAACAATGAACTGAATATTAATTTACTTTTTTACTCCGGATCATCATTATATGACTGAACTGATCCATGTTTGTAAGAAAAGTAAGTTTCACATCCAATGGTGAAAAAACCGATGGTATAAATGATGTTTTGAACCACTTTGTTATCCCTGATTGAATAAAAAATACATTAATTATTGCTTAAAAATCTGAATATGGGCAATTATGCCGGGACGATTTAGGCCAATAGGTATTTTTTTTTGATCTTTGTTGTTGTATTATTGTAAATCGATTTTGATCAAAAAGCGCGTATGAACAACCGGTTATATCAGGATATGATCCAGGCAAAACAGGAGGGCAAAAAAAAATTTGCTGTACTGATAGACCCTGACAAAATGCGTTTGGATGCTTATGATGAAATTGTACATAGTGCCATTGAGCATAAGGTGGACTATTTCTTCATCGGTGGCAGCCTGATCGTCAACGATGTCCTGGATGAGGTATTGATTTCCATCCGGAAAAAATGCAATATTCCACTGATATTATTTCCGGGTAATTCACACCAGTTGAGCTACCGGGCAGACGGAATTTTATTTTTGTCCCTCATTTCAGGGCGGAATGCAGACCTGCTGATCGGAAAGCACGTGATTGCGGCTCCTTTCCTGAAGATGAGTCCTTTGGAAGTTTTGCCAACGGGTTACATGCTGATCGATGGCGGCAGGCCCACAACAGTGAGTTATATGAGTAATACCCTGCCGATACCATCCAACAAAAACGACATCGCGCTTACCACTGCACTTGCGGGGCAATACCTGGGTTTAAAACTGATCTTCCTGGATGCAGGAAGCGGAGCAGACCAACCTGTGTCATCAGGTATGATCAGTGCTGTGAGTTCGGCCATTGACATTCCCCTGATCGTTGGTGGCGGGATAAAAACTCCGGAAAAAATCGAAGAAAACCTCCTGGCAGGTGCAGACCTCATTGTGATAGGGGATGCAATTGAAAAAAATGCTTCACTTTTACCGGAATTTGCGCAGGTTTTCCAAAGTTTTAACAGTAAAAAACACTTATGAATGAAGGTGTTATCCTCAAATCCACAGGTTCATGGTACCTGGTGGCCAACGAGGCAAATGAGCTGTTTCAATGTACCATCCGGGGAAAGATCCGTTTGGATAAGCTTAAACTGACCAACCCCATTGCTGTTGGCGATAAGGTTCAGTTTGAGGTGGAGGATGAAAAGGAAAATATCGGCACCATTGTCCGGATCCACACCAGGCAGAATTATGTGGTCAGGCAATCTCCCAGGAAGAAGCATTTTCTGCACCTGATCGCCTCTAATCTGGACCAGGCATTTTTAGTGGTCACTGTAGTCAAACCAATGCTCAAACAAGGCTTTATTGACCGTTTTCTCCTGATGACGGAACCCTACCATATTCCGGTACACATCATATTCAACAAAGCTGACCTGTATTCGCCTGAAGATCTGGAAACCTTTTATTTTTTTAAAGATATTTATACTAAAATCGGTTATTTTGTACACTTGATTTCAGCAGAAAAAGACCAGGAATTTGAACTGCTTAAAAAGCTGATGTCAGGAAAAACCACCCTTTTTGCCGGCCAGAGCGGAGTGGGAAAAAGCACCATCATCAACCGCATTCAACCTGATCTGGAGCAAAAAACGTCAGAAGTATCTGACAAAACAGAAAAGGGAAAGCACACAACAACATTTGCACAGATGTTTCCGCTTGACTTTGGGGGTTACATCATCGATACACCAGGCATAAAAAACCTTTCGTTCAGCAATCTGGAAGTGATGGATGTGGCTCATAATTTCATCGAATTTTTCAGGATCTCCGGAGATTGCAGGTTTCAGAACTGTACCCACCGGAATGAACCGGCCTGTGCCGTAAAAGCTGCAGTTGACCAGAATGAGATCTCCGTTTACCGGTACAGTACCTACCTGCAAATTTTGGAAGAAATTGAGGATCAGAATTATTGGGAAAGGCACCAGATGTAATGCTGTCCCTTTAAGCTTTTACTAAAGCAGGAGAGCGGGCATTTTCATCCCATAAACAAAATTAACCGGCTACTGTTGAATTGTTATTATATAATAATTGAATAGAACACAGGAAAAAATTAATTTTGCCCTTTAAATTTTATAAAAATGATCAATATAAGTTTTCCTGATGGCAGTATCAGGCAATTTGAAGCCGGAGTCACGGCTTTTGATATCGCTATGGGTATCAGTGAAGGTCTTGCTAGAAATGTGCTTTCTGCAAGTGTAAATGGCAAAGTCAGGGATTTGATGCTCCCCATTACCGAGGATGCGACCATCGTTTTTCATAAATGGGAAGATCCGGAAGGTAAAGCGACTTACTGGCATTCTTCTGCGCATCTGATGGCTGAGGCATTGGAAACTTTATATCCCGGTGTAAAATTCGGCATTGGTCCGGACATTGAGCAGGGTTTTTATTATGATGTGGATATGGGAGACCATGAGCTCAACCTGACTGACCTGCAGGCCATTGAAAAGAAGATGCTTGATCTGGCAAAAGAAAAACAAGCCTTTGTCCGAAAAGCGGTCTCAAAAGATGATGCGATCAATTATTTTACTCAAAAGGGTGATGAATATAAACTGGAACTGATCTCAGAGCTGGAGGACGGTGAGATCACTTTCTATACATCAGGCAGTTTTGTTGACCTTTGCAGGGGACCACATCTACCTGACACCCGGCATATCAAGGCGGTTAAATTGCTTAACATTGCCGGCGCTTACTGGAGAGGTGACGAGTCCAGAAAAATGATGACGCGCATTTATGGGATCACTTTCCCGCAGAAAGCGGAATTGACAGATTTCCTGGAAAAACTGGAAGAAGCGAAAAAAAGGGACCATCGCAAGTTGGGTGTTGAACTTGAATTGTTCATGTTTTCAGAAAAAGTCGGTGCAGGATTGCCGATATGGTTGCCTAAAGGAACCGCATTGAGGTCCAGGCTGGAGGAGTTTTTGAAAGATGAACAATTGAAAAGAGGTTACCAGGCCGTGATCACACCTCATTTAGGCAAAAAAGACCTTTATGTGACCAGCGGTCACTATGCTAAATATGGAAAAGACAGCTTCCAGCCAATACATACACCAAGGGAAGGAGAAGAGTTTTTGTTGAAACCGATGAACTGTCCACATCACTGTGAAATTTACAACAACAAGCCACACTCATATCGTGAATTGCCGATCAGGATCGCTGAGTTCGGAACGGTTTACCGTTATGAGCAAAGTGGAGAGCTGCACGGACTGACCAGAGTTCGTGGGTTTACGCAGGATGACGCTCATATTTTCTGCACTCCCGATCAGTTGAAGACTGAATTTTTGAATGTGCTGGAACTCACCGAGAAGGTATTGAGTAAACTTGGTTTTGAAAAATACACTGCTCAGATATCTCTGCGTGATCCCGTCAACAAAGAAAAATACATCGGGTCAGATGAGAACTGGGAAAAAGCCGAGCAGGCCATCATCGATGCCACTAAGGAAGTTGGCTTAAAAACCATCACAGCCTATGGTGAAGCAGCTTTTTACGGGCCAAAGCTCGATTTCATGGTCAAGGATGCATTGGGAAGGTCCTGGCAATTGGGCACGATACAGGTGGATTACAATCTGCCAGAAAGATTTAACCTGGAATACATAGGTTCTGATAATCAAACGCATCAGCCGGTGATGATACACAGAGCGCCGTTTGGATCAATGGAAAGGTTTGTAGCCGTACTGATAGAGCACACTGCCGGAAAGTTCCCGTTGTGGCTGACTCCAGACCAATTTGCCATATTGCCCATCAGCGATCAGTACAACGATGCGGCACAACAGATCTTAACTGCATTGAATGTTGGCGGACTGAGGGGTATCATCGATGACAGATCGGAATCTATCGGCAGGAAGATTCGCGACACAGAACTGAAAAAAATACCTTTCATGTTGATCCTGGGTGAAAAAGAAATGAATTCCAATACTGTTTCGGTCAGAAAACAGGGAGAAGGCGATTTGGGAAGCATGACCATTGAGGAATTTACACAATTCATCAAAGATCAGTTATAAGACTGTTTCCCTGATTTTATCACAGTAAAACGAAGATAACAGGAATAAATGCAGCGATTATTCTACAATGCTGCATTTATTTTTTGTGCCAGATCAGCGAATTCTTCTGGTGCCAACTTCATTTTTTCTTTGGTAAAATCTATATCTGACATCTGATTGATCGGAATAAGATGAATATGGGCATGAGGCACTTCAAGACCGATCACTGCAACGCCTACCCTTTCGCAAGGTACAACTGACTTTATCGCTTTGGCAATGGTTTTAGAGAACAACATCATTTCTGCAAGTGACTTGTCATCAATATCAAAAATATAATCGATCTCTTTTTTGGGAACCACGAGTGTGTGGCCCTTTGTCAGGGGAAAAATATCCAGAAAAGCATAAAATTCTTCCGTTTCCGCAACTTTATAGGATGGAATTTCCCCATTTACGATCTTTGAAAAAATACTTGACATGGTTTCAGCATTTTGGATAAAAAAATAAATCTGGAATCAAGCTAAGGTCGATTCCAGATTTACAAAATTGCAAAAAATGCAATGGATTATCAAGATAATCCAGGTAAAAACTAAAAAGATATATCCACTATTTCAAAATCGATCAATCCGGTAGGTGTGGAGATCTGAGCAATATCACCAACCTGTTTACCCAGCAAACCCTGTCCTAGTGGAGATCCGATGGACACTTTTTTCTCTTTCAGGTTGGCTTCTGATTCAGAAACCAGTTTATAACTCATTTCCAAGTTGTTCTTAAGGTTTTTGATCGTAACCTTTGAAAGGATCACAACCCTGGAAGTATCGAGTTTACTTTCATCGATCACACGTGTATTTGCCAGGATCTGTTCCATTTCAGATATCTTCATTTCAAGCATTGCCTGAGCATCTTTGGCTGCATCATATTCCGCATTTTCAGAAATATCCCCTTTTTCCCGGGCTTCTGCAATTGCCTGTGCAGCTTCCTTACGTCCTGTTGACTTCAGCTCATCCAATTCTCTGACCATTTTATCATAACCTTGCTTTGTCATGTAATTTATTCCCGCCATACTCTTAATTTGACATATTAATTTAAATGAATATTTAATACCTGTTGTGCTTTTTTTAAGCCGGGCAATATAGATAATGAACCCAAAAACCCGGATAATTAAAGATTAACAATCGATCTGCAGATTTGGTTTCAAAAACAGTAATATCGACTGTTTTAATATTATAAGCTACTGATATTGCATCAGTTCCGGCTACGACACCACACGGAAAAACGCTTGAGTCTCTTCTAAACATTCCAAAAATCCAAAATCCGAGATCAACAACTATTTTGAAGGCTACCCTTTTGCAGCCTTTTTATAAAAACAGAACGTTTCTGCCGCAAGACAGAAACGTTTTGTTCATTGATTCTGAGAAACGATCTCAGACTATATTTCTAAACGAACACCAAAATTATGTGTGCCATTGAAAACATGGGTAGCTCTGTAAGCATAATCCAGGGAAATTTTCCTGTTGCTGCCTTTTTTCAAAGGAGTCATCACTGAAAAACCTGCAGCAAGACCTGAATAAGCATTTCTTTCATCCAGCAACGCAGTACCGATTTCATATTTATAGGCCACTCTGGCAACAAAGAAATTTCTGAAATTGGCTTCCAGACCGGCACCCAGTTCATCCAATGAAAAAGCATTGGATGTAAAATTACCCAGTGCCCTGATGTAGCTTCTGCTTTCCAGATAAAAGTCATAGGAAACACCAATATTGAGCAATGAAGGCAATTCAAAACCTGCAGGTCTGTGACTGAAAGTCAATTGGTAATCACCATCTCCATCCGGATTCTTACCCAGGAAAGACAAACCTTCTCCTCCGAATTTCATCGGTGTACCGACGTTTCTGATGGAAACTCCCAACTTAAAATTTTCTTTTTCTCCGGCTACATAGGATACACCTGCATCCACGGCAAAGGCAGTAGCTGCAACATCATCCAATGTCTCTGAAACTGTCCTGAACAATACACCGACAGAAATTTTATTCTGATAAGTATATGCATACCCAACCCCTAATTGCAAAAATCTGGGTGAAAAATTACCTCCTGTTCCTTCCGGCAATTCATAGGTAGTGATCGGAATATCGCCAAAGTCCAAAGACACTATGCTTACGCCCAATGTGTGTGATTGGCTGATCTTTTGGGCAACACCAAAGGAATTCACCTGAACCCCTGTGCCCACGAACATTTGGGTATTGCTGAGTGCCAGAGAAGTTTTTTCAAAACCTCTTCCTATTCCGGCAACATTCAGCCGCATGGCTTCAACACCTGAAATCGATGCGGTGTTCAATGTATGAAGTCCTGAACTTGCAGCCCAGGGATTGATCAACAACTCTCCTGCGCCCGCTTCACCCTGCCTGTCCGGGTTGCCGGCAAACATTGTTGCTCCGGTAAATATGCTGACAATCACAAGTAAAAGTATTTTTTTCATAAGTATGTTTTTTATCTTCTTTTAGCCTTGCAAAATCTGTACATCATCTGCTCAAAGCAAGCTTGAATCTTGGTCCTGAGACTTATGTACCATTTGAAGACTTTAATTAAATTTTCAAGTCAGATCAACAGTCCATGTCTGGATGAATTTCAAATGGGTATCTCGTTCATACAAACATGGCCTGTCTCTCTTTCTTCGCTTTTAGTTTTTGATAAAAGCTATTATATTTTATTGTGAATCAACTATTTGACTCACAGTTACAACGTTTTTATAAGCCGGTTGGGTCAAACTGCCTGTTGATACCAAACCATTTGATCGTTCTTTCTGCACCCAGATCATCAGCATAAATATGGATCAGATAAATACCTGATGCGATCGGAATACCCCGGCTGTTCTTCAGATCCCATTCGATATCCGGATAGATCTGAGATTTGTTGATCGCAGGATTGGAACGACCGGAAATCGTATAGTCTATGCCCTTTTCATCACGTTTGAATTGTCTGACAAACTTTCCATCCAAAGAGTAGATGGTAACTGTACACTTACCCGGCAGGTTAGTAATTTTAACCCTTTGCGTAAACTGCGAAGTTTCGTAAGCAGAATATGCATAATATGGATTTGGCGTAACATTCACCATATTTAAAGGATTATCCAGTGTATCTGCCACAACGATTTCCTCAGCCTGTGTTCCGTTCAGGTCAATGATATAGCTTCCATAGCCATTATTCTGACCAGTATGGCTTTTTACTTCATAAGGATTGGTAATCCTGATGTTAACGGTTACATCATTGGGTATCAATCCGTCCTTATAACTCAGCATGGAAGTTCCCGGTTGTGACATCACGATACCTGCCCATGTGACAAACTTGAGCTGCTGGCTTTTTTGCTGAGCAGCAGTTTTGTTCAGCGATTCCCTCAAAGCAGCGCATTCATCATAAGGTGTATTCATCACATAAAGAAAATGATGTCCTCCCAGTGCGATATTCCATGGGCTGAATCCTAGTGTCAGGTTGAATGGATAAGGAATGATGTCATCTTCTGAAGGATTGAACATCATATCTCTTCCAACACCCTTTTTACCAACAAACAAGGTATCAATGTCTGCCATTCCACCGTAAGATGAATTTTCACCAAAGAAAATGTTCAGTCTCTGACCGGTTTCCACATCGATGGCATACCCGGGGAACCAACCCATACCTGTTCCGTCTCCATCGGCAACAGGCAATCCATTTGCATCCGCTTCTTTACCAACTGAAGGTGCTTTTCTCAGATCAAACTGATTTACATTTCCTTCTGTCGGGTTAATGGCAGCAAAAATATCTCCGGGAGAGGATTCAACAACTGCACAACGGCTCCATTTGGATTTATCTGAAGTAAAGACGATATCCACATTATTCAATCTTCCAAACCTGGTATATTGCTTGGTAAAATCTATGGTATTAGCTTTTCTCACCCAGTCATGTCCTTTATTGTACCTGTAAGCAGGAGAGATGTATTCTCCATCAGCAAAGCCTGCCAGCCAGAAAGGAATGAAAGGAGCAGGTCCAATATTGCTGAAAGTTTTATCCGGATCGTGGATCTGGTCGGTTTCACCGTTACCTGTTTTCAGGAAGTTGGTACCATCGACGGTTTGTCCTCCCTGGGTCCGGTAAGTGTATCCCATATCATCCCTGATCATTTTAAACCATTGTACACCTTCGGGGTCTTTATATGCCAATTCCGAGCCCAATACACCATTTGATTCTTCAGTCTGAGAAGCTGGCGGAGCAACCTGTTCGATCATCACGGAGAATCCTTCACCAAAAATGATCTGTTCATTGAAGGTACTGATGATTTTGTCTGACTTATAAACTTTGTTATTTGAAAGATCGGTCAACAGCCAATTGACTTCATTGTCCAGTTTGGCGTTGGTCATATTCTCATCGTACATATCCAGTCTGAATGATTTATTTTTAACATCAAAAGGATTGAATATGCGGATATTTAACGGACCTTCACCAGTAGCATATCTGAGTGTTCCGTCTCCCTGTCCGGCCAGTATCCTGTCGTGTTCACCTTCGGCCAGTCTGACAAAATTGGATCCTGTTCCATTTCCATCCAGTCTGGTGATCGCGACACCCTGACCTGGATATGCATTCATTATGGTATATGGAACTGGCCTTGGAATACCTGTGGTGATCTTAATGTTCCGTCTCCCTGCAAAATACGGCTCTCTTTGACCTTTCGCATTATTCGGGTTGAATTCTTCCCAATTATTGTGACCATAAGCCAATACAAGGAAGTAATAAGGTTTGTGGTTGATCAAAGTCCTGTCGCCTGAAGCAAACTGGTCATCGGTGACCTTGAACACATTCCTGATACCCTGGTTACCACCTTTGACCTTGAGAACAGGCTCAAAGATCTGTTCACTTCCCCCTTTGGGACTTGGATTCGGGAATGAATTCCAATTATATAAAGTAGTGACATCGTTTTTGACATCCACCTGGTAGATCAATCTTGCTTTTTCAAAATCTGTCAATTCCGACACGGTCACAGCACCTGTTGCCAGCTGATATATCTGATATCCTTCAAATAAATAATCCAGGTTATCTGTATCATCTTCACTGATCTTCAATCCCTTTTCGCGGTAAGCTTCAAAAGCATTATTGGACAGCAACGAGTCGTTGGACAATACCAGAACCAATTCCCGGTCCAACTGGATGATATCCATATCAGGTGCGTCAGGTCCGTTCTGCAGTCTGAAGCAGTTATCGAACAAGGTCTGAGCCAGATCATCTGCAACCAATAATTGTGTCAGGTCAGGTGCCGGATAGGACTGGTTAGGTACCCATACTGCTCCGATGATCAATTCATTGATCGCACCGGGTTTCAGCAGGAATGGACCGGTTGCCTGAATCGTCCTTCTGTCCCCAAATCCAAGGTTTTCTGAATACATGGACCACCCGTCATTATCATTTGGAGCATCAGGAAAAACATATTTAATTGAGTCTGTGCTTCCAAGGTTATATCCTGACCCTCCGCGAGTGATCGCTGTACCGTCTTTCCACAAACCTTTCAGGTAGTTGTAGTATTCTATTGCATTATCCGGGTCAGTGGTTGCCACCGGATGGGTTCCGATTCCACGGTTGTTGTAATAGATCAATGAGGTCATACCCAGTTCAATAATGGTATCACCGTCTTCACCAATATCCGGCGTAATGCTGGGTTCCCCGAATTCATCAAATTTTCTGGGGGCCAAAGGTCCGCGGAAATAGTCGATACCCAACAAAGGAATCCTGTCGCAATAGGTATTTACACCATTGTCACAGGTACATCCGTTGGTTCCGTCCAATGCATCTTCATTGTAGACAATGGCAAGGTCTTTTGACGGAAAGGAACCTATATAGTCATCCGTATGGCATCCCAGGTCAGGGTCAACCCACATCGCAAAATAACAGTCCCTGATGTCGCTGATCGCCCTGTTGATCAGTTTATAACGCTGGAAGGTCATGTCGTTGATCTCATCGTTGGTCGCCCAGGCAAATGCCTGCACCTGAACTTCCATCTGAATAGGACTTCCCAGACTCTGCGTGTGAGGCCCACCATTGTCGTTATAGATCCAGAAAAACATTTCATCCGGATAAATTCCCGGAGGACAGTTACGGATCTCGATATTGGGATACTCCCCTAATTGAGGTTCGTAAAGGTTATTTTCGTTGATATCGTGAAATGAGCCCAGCCCCTGAATATTATCCGGCAATTCAAATGTGTACTTCTCGGTGAAATACTCATTGCCTCTGCCCGGCCAGTACTTGATGTCTTCCGGAATAGAGTCAGGATGGTAAGCCTGGCCTGATGCCTGTAATCTCTTATAGGTAGCAATATGCTTGTCAATATTCTTTCCTTCGACTTTGAAGAACCTGTCCCAGTTGTTACAGGTTTCCAGTGTAGTCACACCATTTTCATCCAGCGGACCGGAATAAAAATCCAGCTGATTTCCTCTTCTGTATGTGGTTGCTGCTACTTTGAGATTACCGGCGTTATCCTGCCCACCAAGCCATACAGCTCCTGCAAAGATGGAGGAAACTTCAGGTTCGCCCGGAGCCGGAACAGGTACGACATAAAGACCATCGGACTGATCCCACCATACATCACCTCCGGAAGTCAGACGCGCCCGAACGTTGTTTATGTTCTGGTCCACCTGAGCTTTTGGAGCTTTACAGTCTTCTCTGAAGTTAATGGTTGTATTGGTAAACTCTTTCTTACCTTCTTTGGGTGGCGGAATGTAAGCAAAGCTCAAATTCCAGGCAAAAACCAAGAAAAGAGAAAAAATTAAGGTTTTGTAAAATTTAATTTTCATCTGATTACTTTTTTAAATCAATTAATTTTCAGACTAGTATTCCCGTTTTGAGGGATGAAGACTTCCATACTTAATTCATTGTTTCGTCAATTGAATTCATGTTTTAATATGGAAGTCTCAATCTGTTTATTTAACTAAAATCAATTCTGACAGGCTTCATTATTATTCAGCAAACAATATATTCAGCCCGGACAAATCATTTCAAAAATTTTCATTGTCTTCCAAAATACCTCTTTTGGCTTCGGAAAATTTTATCAGCGTATCAAAAAGTTTTAGAAGCTGACTGTTGCCCCAACATACATTCTTCTTGGGAATGAATAAAATCCGGGAGCAAGCAGGCGCCATTGATACATATCCAGGAAGTTCTCGACAGGTCTGCCTGTTGCTTCGATATCTGCGATACGGTCCCTTCCGTAGTAAGATAATAGATAGCCTGAATCTTCCGGAGATCCCGTGACGCTGTACACTCCGATCACATTTTTGATATCCAGAATATTCTGTACCCTGAAATACACGTTCACAAAAGCTTTGTCTCTAATGGAAATATCCTTATCCACTTTCAGGTCGATATTAAAGTACCATGGCAATCTAGCACCATTGATGGCACCGAGGAAACCACTTCCTCCGAATGGTGTCGGATTGAATGTCCTGGTGTAAGGCCTTCCTGAAACTGCTGTGATCAGCATATTTACACCAGTATTTGCCAAAATGTCCAGTCCGGCAATTCTCGGACCATTATATCGTTTTCCGCTTGCGTACCTGTAATCTACCACAGAAGAAATCCTGTGTCTTTCATCGTATGAAAGTGGTATCAGATACCTCAGGTTGCCCCTGGAATTGATGCCTCTTGAGGAGTTGGCATCAGATCCGGTTCCATTGGCAAACTGTAATGTATAAGCCACCTGGAATTCGAGATTTCCTGTCCTTCTGTAATCATAGGTGAAAGAAAATCCTTTAACTGTTCCAAAGTCGATATTATCATAACTTTCATATTGGTTGACCGGAGTCGGAATGAAAGGGAAAACCCTGTTCTGGATCATATCCCTGAGTTCCTTATAATATGAAGATATTTTCAAAGCTGAGGTGTTGGAAAGTTTTTGCTGGAAGCCCACTTCATAGTCAACTGTCTTCTCAGGTCTGAGGTTCGGATTGGCATACAATGACCTTACATTATCCTCAAAATAATAATATACCAAAGGAGAACCGAATGAGTTGGCCGGCGGACGCTGAACGGTGACGTCATAGTGTGCAAAGAAGCCCGCTTCATCTGAAATAGGGAATGAGAAGGCTATCCTCGGCATGAAATTAAACTGAGGTGAATAATCTTCGAAAGAGTTATTCGGATCATAGTCAGGATCCTTGATATTCAGTATCCTTGAACCGTCTGACCTTCCAACGTAGGAAGGATTGACCAGTTTTCCTGCAAAAAGAATATTACCTTCAGTTGAGGTTCCGTTTGGATAATACCACTGATCTCCTTTCCGGAAGCCAACCAGCCCGTCAGATTCAGGACTATCAACATAAACTTTATAGTCATCACCGATAGAAGATGGCTGGTCTTTACCCAGTCGTGTATAATAATCTTTTGCTGTTTCTATTTCATAAAGCGCATAAGGATCTTTCAGGACCCTGGTGTTAGCATCATAATAATCCACCCTTAAACCGAGTCGGAAAATGATATCCCTGAATGAGAATTTATCCTGGATATATCCGGCATAATAAATAGGCACTCTTGGTGCGATCGGCATGGTACTCCTTCCTGTCCCAAAGAAATCATTGAATTTGGAGGAAGTAGGCAATTTATTTCCGAGGTAATCATATCCGTAATATCCCAGCATGGTATTGTCATTCAGTTCACTCGCAGAAAACATGTCCAGTGTCAGTTTGGAAGGATCAATCCCATCCACATTGACGTAATCATGAATGCTTTGACCTGTTACTTCCCTGACGGACTTGTAAAATTTCAGGTCACTATCTTCGACCACATTGGTGTTATACCGGATAAAACTGAGCTGCTGTCCAAATATTGTCGTATCGATGGTACCCACATTGCTCGTGGTATCCACACCGAAGATATGCCTGTCATTGGCATACAAACGGGCAATTTCCCAAAGTCTGAATGGGCTCACACCCCAGGATCTCTCAACCCTTTGTTCGACGATAAAGCCTAGCTCGATATTGTGTCTTCCCTTGTTACTTCCACCGGGTAAAAAGTCCAGACCAACCGTTACGTTTCCGGTATATCTTTCCCTTTCCTCTTTGGAAAAGCTGTTGTACACCTGGCCCACATTATTATAAAGATCATCCCATACAACGCTTGAAGAGCTGACCAGACGACCATTCACTGTGTTGTATCTTGCCAATACAGGATTGATCTCCTCATTTGCCGTAAAATCACCTTCCAGTTGACGATATCCCACAAAATCCACAAAAGTACCAGGGGCAATTTCCACTACACCCGGTCCTTTCCAGATACTGGTATCCACAAATTCTATAGCGTCCACCCATTGTCTGTCTGTATTGCCCAAATAGCCATAGTTGAATAATCTGTCTTCATGCCTGAGGTCTTCAGTTCTGCCGAATCTCTTTTCATAACCAGCCTGAATGGTATAATATGCATTACGGATAGCACTTGATGATCTTTTTGCTCTGTCTTCAACGCTTTGGTCCGGCCTGATACCCTGAGCACCCAGACGGTGACGATATCTGAAGTTAGCGCGGTAACCGTTTGAATAATAATAAGGGTTATTTACCCAGTTGAGCAAATCCCAGCCACCGGGAGTAAATCTGTCCACGTTGTTAAAGTAGCTGCCAGAAAGAGAAACATCAATATTATTGCTCACTTTGGCATCCAGTCTTCCTGTGAGGTCAATACTGTTGCTATTGGTATTAGGTTCAGCTTTCCAGGGCTCTCCCACATCTTCGTTGGAAAGGAAGGTAGCAGTCGGGATCAATGAACCACCAACCAGTTTCATCGGCTCGGCCTCAAGTTCGCGGATCTTTTCTTCACTCAGACGATAGACACCGACTGCTGAGGGCGCACCGTCAAGCGTGGCTGAATATCTTCCGGAAAGTCTGAATCCGATAATTGACTCATTGGTCGTTTTATTTTTTAAAATGGGTCCGGACAGATAACCGTTGAACAGGTTGTATCCGTAAGGATCGAGAAACTGGGATGTTTCAGCCTCGATACCACCTGAAAACCTGGAAGAAGGTCCTTTGGAAGTGATGGAGATCAATCCACCGGTCACGTCACCGTATTTTGCTTCCATACCTCCGGTGATCACCTGCAGCTGGTCGATCTCGGATTCCGGGATCAGACCCATAACGCGGATACCATCCACATAATAGGCCGTTGCGTCAGTTCTTGAACCACGGATTGAAATTGCACCGTCATTTACAGAAGAAAGACCTGCGGTAGTTGAAGCGATCGCGTTTACGTTCCTTGAAGGCAGGTTTTTGATCTTTTCTGAGGTAACTGTTCCTCCGGAAGTCGTGTTGTCAATCTCGATCAAAGGGGCTTTGTATTCCGTGATCACCACTTGTTCCAGCACCTGTCCTTCTGTTCCGATTTCAAAATTCAACCTGTTGACCCTTCCTGCAAGGATCACCACGCCTGTTTGTTTTGCTGTGGTATAACCGACATACCTTGCTTCAACATCATAAGTACCGGGGTCCAGATTGGAAAGCATGTAGTTTCCGTCCAGATCTGTCTCGGTACCCGTCACCAGGGTATTGCCTTTATACAGGGCAACGGTTCCGAACAAAATAGGTTCTTTGGTATCTTTATCCACTACTTTCCCTTCAAGAGAAGTCTGGGCAAAAGATAAACTGAATCCAAAAAACAACAACAATTGAATTGCGAGTAATTTTTTTATCATACTACTTTAATTTATATAACACATTGAATAATGTCCTAATTGCCGGCTGTTACCCCTTTAGAAATCAATGATGAAATCTTAGTCATTCCAATTATCCCAGGCTTGGGATAAAAAGGCTACAATGATAGTGAAAAAATAAATCATAACAAAAAAAGACAGACTTAACCGCTCACAACTGACAAAAAATACAGTTTTGTTGAATGAAAAGATCAATCTTCATTTTTACAATTTTTGTGCTGTGATGAGAGACTTGATCCGGAATTGATTTACGACAACTGAAACGCGTGAAACACATCATTAATTTCCCGGGTAGCCTTGCAGATTTCAACACCTGAAATTTCATCTGCGCGGACTAAATAAATTGATTTTTCTCTGACACTCATGATCATCCTATAGAAATCCAATTCTATAAGGATCAATCCGTTTCCAGTATGAGTTGAAGTACCTTTCCGGCGATTTTTTCCCTGGATTCTTTTGTCCATCCGGCAATATGCGGAGTAAGGATCACATTTTTAAAACCGTAAAGTTTTTGATACATCGCAGTTTCCAGTTGGTCATAAGTTTCAGGTTTTTCATTTTCGAGCACATCCAGACCGGCTCCCAAAATTTTTCCTGATTCAACATTTTGGATCAGATCCGCCGTGTTGACAATTTTTCCCCGTGACGTGTTGATCAGATACAATTGCTTTTTGCATCGGTCAAAAAAGTCATTATGTATGAAATTCCGGGTTTCTGCTGTCAGCGGAATATGCAAGCTTATAATTTCAGCATTTAGCTGTATATCAGTTAAACTTACTTCCCTGACATAACGGTACTCCCTGTCAAAATGCTGCCTGTATTTATCATAAACCAAAATTTCCGTATCAAAACCGCGGAGTTTTTTTGCAAATGCAGGTCCGGTATGCCCAAATCCGATAATGCCTACTGTTTTACCGTCGAGTTCATTTCCTCTGAAAGACTCTCTTTCCCATGCTCCTGAAGTCACATTCTGATGGGCCGGACAAATAAAATTCAACAGGCTGAGCAACAGGGTCAATGCGTGCTCCCCAACTGCATTGGCATTGCCATCCGGTGTGCTGAACACACGGATCCCCAAGTTTTGTGCAAGCTGAACGTCTATCGTATCAAGACCCGAACCCAGCCTGATGATCTTTTTCAGTTTTCCGGGATTGGCAAGGAATTCCGCATCAATCCTGGTTTTGGTATTCACCACGATCACTTCAAAATTACCTGCCGCTTCCCTGGCAGCTTCGGATGTGATGTCAGGCTGATAACTGAATTGCATATTCGCGGCTTCCAGACCATCGGTCAAAAGTTGGTGCACCGTGTCACAAATGAGTATCCTATCCATTTTTTATCCTGTTAATTGAATGCGCAAAATATGAAAAGCAGCTCTGAAAATGTTTATAACGTCCATTGCAAAACAAAGGCATTGAAGGTTCATGGGTCAGTTTTGCGGTAAGTCCGGACAGCATCATTTTCACTTTAATATCAGAGAATCACAGTCCATCGACAAGCATTTTTTCCAATTTTATTGATCATTCCGTAAAAAAGAACAGTTAGAAAGCAAAATTAATCACTTTTATAAAAATTATGTAGCTTTGCCCATTCTTTACACAAGTAGGTTTTAATAGGTCCAATCTTTTCGATATCAGGATAACATCAACAGTATAAAAAATGAAAAAACACTTACTTTATCTGCTTCCGTTTATTCTGCTGGCCGGTTGTGTTCCACCCAAGGAAAAACGAACAGATGACATTTCACTGAACCTGGATGATCCGATCTACCAGAAAATCATTGAAATGCAGGACCAACAGAATCTTGAGGGACTGTACCCCTTTTTAAAGGATAAGCAGGCTTCCTACAGATATGCTGCTGCAATGGCTTTCGGGTCGATCGGAGATGCGGCATGCCTGGATTCCTTATTTCCGGTTTTGCGGGATGCGGTTCCTGAAGTCCGTTCAGCTGCTGCTTTTTCACTGGGGAAAATTGGTGACCCGCGGGCTCAGGATTCACTGATTGCGGTATTTGACGCATTTCCTGAACTCCCGCCCAATAACCCGGTGAACGCAACTATTCTTGAGGCCATCGGCAGATGCGGCACAAAAGAGCAACTGATCAATATTGCAGGAGTTTCAACCTACAGGCCATCAGACACATTGCTGCTGTACGGACAGGCAAAAGCCATTTACCAGTTTGCCTTGAGGGAGATCCATACTGCTGAAGGCACTAAAAAAATGGTGGATTTACTGACTTCCCGGATCTATCCGGATAATGTCAGACTGATCGCTTCTGGTTATGTGAAACGGACTAAAAACATCAATCTGATCCCTTATCGATCCCGTTTACAAAAAACATACTCCAATGAAGACAACCCGTTGATCAAAATGGATGTCGCATACGCGCTGACCAGGACTTCAGACCCGGAAATTCTGGCTTTACTGATGTCTGAACTTCAAAATAAAAATGATTACCGACTGAAAGTCAATATCATAAAAGGTTTTAACCATTTCCCCTACCCGATGGTCATCGATACGATATACAAGCAACTCACGAATCCTAACCTGCATATCGCGGAAACCGCAGCACAGTTCCTGGTGGACTACGGTTTACCAAATGACGTACGCACTTACCGGCAGTATGCAATGACTGAATTACCATGGCAGGTAAGGACGAAAGTCTATGAAGCGGTTGTAAAGCACGGTCCATCGTATTTTATGTCAACCAAGGCGGGCGCATACTGGGAGATCAGGGATCTGATCACTAAAGCCACTGGGCCATACGAAAAAGCAGCATATATCCGCCTGTTGGGTTATGATCAAAATCAACTGGCTCAGATTGAAAAACAAGGTTTGCTCGCAGAAGACCTTGTACTGAAAAGTGCAGGCGGAGAGGCTTTATACATGCTGATGAGCCAGGATCAGGCTGCCAAAATGGGCGGGATCCGTTTGAACCTGCTCAAAAAACAGCTTGCTCCGGTGGTGTTGAAAGCTTTTCAGAGTGAAGATCCCGCAATAATTTACTGGGCTGCAAAAGGATTGAACGACTGCCCCTACGACTTGATAAAGGAATTCCCCGATGTTGAATTTTTGGATGCAGCCAAAAATGGCATGAGTTCCCCGGGAGATATCGAAACCTATAATGAATTGTTGAAGCTGGAAAGCAAACTGCAAAACAAAAAATTCAAACCCGTTACTTCTGAAAACAAATTGCCTGTTGACTGGAATTTCCTGAAACTATTGAATGATTCGACCATCGCTGTTGTCGAAACAACTAAAGGCAAATTTGAAATCCAGCTGATGCTGAAAAATGCACCTTTGACCTGTTTTAATTTTGCGAAGCTGATACAGGAAAAATTCTATGAAGGAAAGGTATTCCACAGGGTAGTCCCAAATTTTGTAGTTCAGACAGGGTGCCCCAGAGGCGATGGTTTTGGTAGTCTGAAATACACCATAAGGTCTGAATTTTCCCCTTTGAGTTATGATTCCGGGGCTTATGTCGGTATGGCATCTGCCGGTCCGCATACTGAATCTTCTCAATGGTTTGTCACCAACAGTCACGCATTACACCTTGACGGCAATTACACCATATTCGGAAAAGTAGTGAAAGGTATGGATGTTGTACATTCCATAGAGATCGGAGATTCGATCAAATCGGTAAAATTAAAATCTTAATTATAAATTCTTTTAATATTGTAATGGAAACAAAAAAAACAAGTCTATACGATCATCATATCGGGATGAATGCCAAAATGGCGCCATTTGCCGGATATCACATGCCTGTTTCCTACTCAGGCATCACAGAAGAACATATCAATGTCAGGGAAAATGTGGGCGTTTTTGATGTATCGCATATGGGTGAATTCATTGTGGAGGGGAAAAATGCACTGGCTTTTGTACAAAGCATCAGTTCCAACGATGCTGAAAGACTCCACATTGGTGATGCACAATACTCCTGCATACCGAATGACAAGGGAGGTATTGTGGATGATTTTATCCTCTATCGGTTGGATGACAGCGACCTGGAAGAGGGTGCCAACAGGTTCATGATGGTGGTCAATGCATCCAATATTGACAAGGATTGGGCTTGGATAAGCAGGTTTTTGCCTGAAGAAACCAGGTTGATGAACCGTTCTGATGACTATGGTATTTTGGCAGTTCAGGGTCCAAAAGCCACAGCTTTATTGAGTATGATCAGCAGGGAAAAACTCGATGAGATTTCATTTTACAGCTTTATCATCGGGGAAGTTGCAGGAATCAAAAATGTGATCATATCAGCAACGGGTTACACGGGCGCAGGTGGATTTGAGCTGTATGCCCTGAATGAAGATATTCCTGCATTATGGGAGGCAATTTTCTCCACAAAGGACCAGACCGGTGTGATGCCGGCAGGTTTGGGAGCGAGAGATACTTTAAGGCTTGAAATGGGTTATTGTTTGTATGGCAATGACCTCAACGACAGTACTTCTCCGCTTGAGGCCGGGTTGGGCTGGATCACCAAACTCAAGAAAAACAGCCAGTTTCCCTCCAAGGATCTCTTTATTTCCCAAAAGGAAAAAGGACTGGAAAGATCTCTCGTAGGTTTTATCATGGAAGACAAACGGATTCCCAGACATGGATATCCGATCCAGGATATGGACGGTCATGTGATCGGCGAAGTCACTTCCGGCACACATTCGCCTTCTCTGGATGTACCTATCGGAATGGGTTATGTATTAAAATCATACGCTTTACCGGAAACAAGCGTTCAGATCGATTTTGGCAGAAAATGCCAGAAAGCTAAATTGATCAAGCTTCCGTTCTATAAAAAGCCGGAATGATCTAGTAAAGAAATAGTTAGGGGCTGTTCAATAAGTGATTGAGCAGTCCCTAAAATTATTGGTGCCAACATTCATTTACTTCCAACTGTAAAATAATATCAAACTGCCTGATCAGCTGAAGTCGCAAACTTCCAGCGAAATGCCCTGCATACAAAAAAATACGAAACCGTCCGAAGTTGTATACATCTGGCAAAAAAGTTATTTGAATGATCCTTTAAAAATACAAAAGTACTATTCAAAATATACAAATTACTTTTCAAATAATACAAATTACTTTTCAAATATCACAAATTACTTTTCAAATATCACAAATTACTTTTCAAATAATACAGAATATCTTTCAATTAATAAAATGTATCTTTCAAATATCACAAAATACCTTTCGTATTATACAAAATACCTTTAATATTATACAATATACCTTTCAAATAATCAAAAGTAATATTCAAATAATCAAAAGAGGGTGGTCAACTTTCTATTTTATTCATTACATTGAATAGAATGGCTGATTCATTTGATCAAACACATTGGATTTTTGGTCAAAATTAATACAACGGTCCTGCAGAATTCAACAATGTGCTTTGATGCCCATCATATTTACTTATATACTTCCAGCACCGGCAAACTCGAGTTGGTAAAGTCCCAGAATGCCTGGTTTTCATAGCTCGAACCGTCGGTTGCCTCTTTTCCCTTATAGCTCACCCATTCACTTCCCCAGTAACAAAATCCCAGGGCGTCCGGGTTTTCATTCAGCATATCGGATATCTTTTGCAGGTAATTTTTTTGTCCCTGGAAGCTGGCCGGATAGGCATCCAGGATCTGATCAGCAGATCCGATGATATTGGTGGTGGCATCATTCCAACTCAGCGTCCATGGGTAAGACGTCTCCGCGATCATGATCTTTTTGCCGTATTTTACCGGGAGTTGGCTCAATGCATTCTGAAGACCAGCAAGGTCTTTACCATGCCACAGCGGATAATAACTCAAACCAATGATATCATAGTCCAAGTCAGAAAGTTGACTATAATACCAGTCCGCATTTTGGAATCCGGCATAATGGATAACAATTTTGGTCGAATCGGCCTGATCGCGGACTGCCTGAATCCCTGATTGAAGCAATTGTCTGAACTGGGTCAAATTATTTATCCTTCCGTCCGGCCACAGAAAACCGCCGTTGATCTCATTACCGATCTGGATATAATCCGGATTCATTTCGTGCATGATTTTCCGGGTATATTGGTAAACACTGTCTTTCAACGCGTTAAAATCCAGGTTGTTCCACTTTGAAGGTTTGCTTTGGTGCCCCGGATCCGCCCAGGTATCTGAATAATGAACACAAAGCAACAATTTGAATCCCATGGAGTGTACCTCATCTGCCAGGGTTTTGACCGTTGTGAAAGATGAATTGAGTGTTGACGGGTTGTGCCATAAACGCAACCGGATCACATTGACTCCGGCCCTTTTCAGTGTCCTGAGCATCTCTTCCGGTTGATCCGACTCGTTGAAAAAAGTCAGGCCGGATCCCCTTACTTCAGGCAAAAAGGACATATCGGCACCTTTGATCTCAAGTTTGTTGATGGGTCCAACCGGTGGGTCATCCCCGTTTCCGCAACAAAGAAAAAAAGTTCCCAGCAATAACAAAAAACTCAGTTTTTTCATATCAGGGTTTTATTTAAAACAGGTAAATGTATTAAAAAAGTATCATTATTTAGCCCGATAGTCTTATAGTCTGTAGTCTTTTAGCTAATGATTTATAGCATGTGTCAAAACATAAATTACAGGACAAATATGTTTTATTCTACACAATTTACACGCTCAATTCCAAGAGGCTAACAGACTATAATTAGCTATCCGCCTAAATAATTACACGAAAGCATGCTCCAATCCGGGATCAAAGTTAATCATCTTAATGGTTTAAAAATTCCTTTACCGGAATATAATAATATATCAGGATGAAGATGTTGTACACCTTGACAAAACATGATTATTGAAGTATATTTGTATAAGCATTTCAGTCGCCCTATGCACTTCTTTCAGGCCAGATACCCATTTTGTATTTATCCTTGTTTTCAGGCTGATCAGTAAATTTTTAAAACATATTTTATGGAACCAACATGAACGTAACCGGCAATCTTCAGCTGACAGGTCTTAAAATTTTCATCTATGATTCCCTAAAACTAAAAAAATCTAAAATTACACCTATGAAAAAAATTAATTCCTTTAGGCAAGCCACGATCATCGGCATTATTTTAGTTTGCTTTACACAAACGGTGATTTTAAATGCCCAGAGTTATACCTGGAAAAAAATGCCTGACATGGTGCAAAAATCTGCCGCGCTTTCTGCCAGTTACATGGATGGAAAACTTTACGTTGTGGGTGGAACGAACGGCGTGATGCACAATGATCAGTATGGGGATAATTACCTTCAGATATTTGACATTGAGAAAAACAAATGGAATCTTGGCAGGGGTTTGAATTTTCCAAGGATGATGCTGAGCAGTGTAGCAACAGATGATAAAATATACGCGATCGGAGGTGGTTACCATTTTTATTTATCATCCAAACTGGAGGTTTATGATCCTGATTCAAATGCATGGACAGAGCTTGCCGATAGACCACTTCCAGGCAGCATGGTCAGATCCGTTTTTTTTGAGGACAAAATCTATACTTTCGGAGGCTCGGGTAAAGAAGATGGCACTTTCCCTTGCTATATATATGATATAAAAAGCAATACCTGGATGGATATGGCTGAGATCCCCATTCCAACCGGTGGAGCGGCCAGTTTGATCTATAACGGGAAAATTTATGTGCATGGTGGTGTCTCCAAAGACGGCATCACATTAAAAGCACTCCAGGTATACGACATCCTGACAAATACCTGGGAAATCAAGACCGAATCGGGTCTTGCACGATTTAGCAGTGTGGCTGCCGAACACGGGGGAAAGATCTATGTTTTTGGTGGTGCCACATTCCCGACCAATGTTGCACAAAAAGACATTCAGATCTATGACATAGCCTCTGACTCGTGGTCTGTGGATCCGGACCTTAAATTGCCTGTTGCTACGCAATGGGCAAGTATTGTACGTATTCCCGGCAATAATGATATTTACATTATGGGTGGAGAAGACCGGTGCCTGCTGACGTATTCCAACGCGGTCATATTAAAAACGATGTATAAACTGACCATCAATACGACCGGAAATCAGGAAACAGGGATCTCAGGATCCACCCATGTTTTTCCAAACCCTGTCCAGGATCAACTATACATACGGCTTTCAGATGAAATGGTCGGCAATCAATGCAAGGTCAGTATTTTTGATCTGACCGGCCGGCAGATCTGTGCCGGGGAGTATTTGGTTGAGCGTGGCTCAGGCAATTGCATCAGGGTAAATACAAGCCAACTACGCCCTGGGATGTACCTCTGTTCCATTGAGCAAAACGGCCGGATCAAAACGGTTAACTTTTTCAAATAATACATAATTTGTTTGTTGCAATACAAAGAAAAAAGTAACTTTAGCCCTCAACATTAATTCAATTACTAGTTACTATAACCATGAAGTTATATTGTCTTTTCTTTGTATTGTTCCTTTTTGCAGGTGTTTCAACAGGTCAGAAAGGGCTGTTCAACTTTGACGAAAACTGGAAGTTTCACCTTGGAAGTGCATCTGATCCGGTCAAAGATTTCAACTACGGTATCGCTAATGTCTTCTGGAAAACCATGTCAGACAGGGGTACGGCCATCGATTTGAAATTCGATGATTCTGACTGGCGGACACTGGATCTTCCACACGACTGGGTCGTGGAACTGCCTTTTGTATTTTCTGAAAATCCGGATGTGATGGGTCACGGCTATAAACCTGTCGGAGGGCTTTATCCCGAAACCAGTATTGGCTGGTACCGCAAGAAATTCGTTGTATCAGCAGCGGACTCCGTTTATCAGCATTACCTGAGGTTTGACGGAGTTTTCCGTGACGCGGACTTTTGGGTCAATGGTTTTTATATGGGAAATAATAAGAGCGGTTATATGGGGGTCAGTTATGACATCACTGATTTCCTGAATTATGGAGGAGAGAATATCATCGTTGTCCGGGTCGATGCCACGCAATATGAAGGCTGGTTCTACGAAGGAGCAGGCATTTACCGGCATGTCTGGCACAGAAAAACGCCTAAGATCCATATTGCAGAAGATGGAATTTTCAATTACACCAATGTAAATGGCGAAAGTGCAACCGTTTTTTCCGAAGTGGAAGTGGCCAACAGCAGCCTTGTAGCACAAAATCTGAGCGTTCAGATGCATTTTCTGGACAGGACAGGAAAAAAGATCGCTTCTTCCAGAGAAAAACAAATCGTTGTTGAACCGAAAAAATCATCCGTGATACACCAGGAAGCCAAAGTGAAAAACCCAAGGCTCTGGACCCTGGAAGACCCTTATCTGTATCGGCTGGTCGTTGAGATCAAACAAAACGGGCAAGTTCTGGACAAAAACATACAACGTCTGGGAATCCGGACCGTTGATATCCGTCCAAACGGCGTTTTCCTGAATGGACAGCACATCAAACTGAAAGGTACCAATAATCACCAGGACCATGCCGGTGTTGGTGCAGCTTTGCCGGACTATCTTCAGTATTTCAGGATCAAAAGACTCAGGGAAATGGGCTGCAATTCCTACCGCTCATCTCACAATCCTCCGACTCCTGAATTGCTGGATGCCTGTGACAGTCTCGGGATGCTGGTCATGGATGAAACCAGACTGCTCAATAGCGGCAAGGAGTACCTGGACCAGTTCAGACGGTTATTGAAAAGAGACAGGAGCAGAACCTGTGTGTTTATGTGGTCGATCGGCAATGAAGAATTCTGGATCCAGACTACACCTTACGGTAAGCGCATCGGCGAGACTATGCTGGCTATCCAAAGGGAAATGGACCCGACTAGAACATCGGTTTATGCATCCGATGTTCCTCAAAGAGGTTATATGCCCAATATATATAGTGGTGTACTTGAAGTCATCCCTGTTCGTGGTTTCAATTACAGGGAAGATGCGGTTGAGTCTCATCACAGAGCAAAACCGTATATGCCCATCATCGGAACAGAGATGGGCAGTACTGTGACCACACGGGGCATTTATGAAACAGATTCGGTGAAATGTTATTTACCTGATAAGGATCTGACGGCACCCTGGTGGGCCAGTACAGCGGAAAAGTGGTGGCCGATGGCAGCTGAAAATGATTACTGGCTGGGTGGATATATCTGGACAGGATTTGACTATCGCGGCGAACCAACACCTTTTCAATGGCCAAATATCAGTTCACATTTCGGTGTGATAGACATGTGCGGTTTCCCGAAAAATTTATATTATTACTACAAAAGCTGGTGGAGCGATCAGGATGTGATCCATGTTTTGCCACACTGGAACTGGGAACCAGGACAAAAAGTCAATGTATGGGTGTTCAGCAATGCAGATAAAGTTGAACTCTTTATCAACGGAAAAAGCCAGGGTATGAAGGATATGCCCAAAAACAGGCATCTGGAATGGGATGTCACGTTCGAACCCGGAGTGCTTAAAGCCATCGGATATAAAAACGGAAAAAGTTTCGCCTCCATCCGGGAAACATCGGGGAAAACAGCCGGAACCAATACCTATTCATACAAAACCACCATGCTGGCTGACGGGAAAGATGCCACCGTGATCAATATCACGGCTGTGGACAATCAGAACAGGGAAGTGCCAGATGCCAACAATTTGTTGTATTTCAATGTGACAGGCGATGCTAAAATTATTGGAGTTGGCAACGGAGATCCGAGTTGCCATGAAGCAGATATCTGTCTGGATGGCAACTGGAAAAGGAGTCTGTTCAATGGCAAATGCCAGGTGATCCTGCAGGCAGGCAAAAACCCCGGAACGGTCATCCTGGAAGTCACCGGAGAAGGCTTGTGGAAATCATCTTCAGAGATCTTTACCATTGCGCCACCGGAAAATAATATGGGTTCCGTCCCGGCTCAGGATAAAAACCAAAAGATCACAAAACCGGAGATCGGTAAGATCATCGGGGCCGATATTTCATTTCTGCCGGAGCTGGAAGACAAAGGCATCCGGTTTTCGGATAATGGTATTCAGAAAGATGCCATAGAGATCCTGAAAGACCACGGATTCAATTATATCAGGCTCAGGATCTTCAATGATCCTGCGCATCCAAAAGGCTATGCTCCTGAAAAGGGATTTTGTGATCTCAACCATACCCTGGCCATGGCAAGACGCATCAAGGCTGCCGGTATGAAGCTGCTGCTTGACTTTCACTACAGTGACTATTGGGCAGATCCGGGCAAACAATACAAACCCGACGCATGGAAGGATCTCAGCATGGAAGAACTACAGGATTCCGTATATCAATTCACCAGACATGTGATCGCGAGTCTTAAAGCTCAGGGAACACCGGCGGATATGGTTCAGATCGGCAATGAGATCAATCATGGCATACTTTGGCCGGAAGGTCATATCGCCAATCCTGACGGTCTGGCAAAACTTTTCAATGCGGGTTCCAAAGCTGTTCTGGATGTAGATCCCAAGAGCATCATTATGCTGCACATAGCATTGGGCGGCCAGAATGAAGAATCCGTGGAGTTTATAGAACAGATGCTGGAAAGAGGCGTGGATTTTGATGTGCTGGGGCAATCCTATTACCCGCAGTGGCATGGTTCGCTGGAAGATCTGCAGAACAATATGCACGACCTGCTCAGAAGGTTCGGAAAAGACATCATTTTGGTTGAATATTCTTCAAGAAAGGAAGAAGTGCATGACATCATTTTCAATCTGCCTGACGGAAAAGGAAAGGGTGCATTCATCTGGGAACCGCTGTCCACATGGGAATCGGTGTTTGACCGGGATGGTAAATCAAATGAAAAGTTATTGATCTATGATGAGATCAGAAAAAGGCATTTGGATTAACAGGATTTTTCAAATGAATGGTGTCAGTGGGTGATTTCTTAATTTATTTTTTATGTTATTCTTCTGCTGTTAAACGCGAGTACTAAATGAGATGTACATCCACATCCATTTTTTCATGTAATACTCTGACTATGATACATTTTCTGCCCTCAATTCTATAAAAAATTAAATGTTTGTAAGGTATCAGCTTTCTGAAATTTCCTTTTTTATAAGGATAATTGATGCCGGTTTCAGGGTTTCTCACAATAAATTGCATTGAATCGAATAATAAATCCTGGTAATTATCTGCCTGAACAAACCCCCATTGCTGCAGGGTGTATTCATAAATGATTTCCAGATCTTTTATCGCTTTTGGGGTGATTACCAGTTGTAGCTTCTTATTCATATTTCCGGTGCATACGTCGCTTAAACTCTTCATTATCAAAAGGTGCAGGATCACCACTCATGTCTCCTGCCTCAAGCGCTTCATTGATCGCTTCAATTTTCTGCTTTTGAATCTCCAGTAGCCTTAGCCCACTTCTGATCAATTCACTTGCAGAGCTGTATCTGCCGGATTCAATTTCTGTCCGGATAAACTTGTCAAAGTGCTCTCCCAATATCACGGATGTATTACGTGGCATAATTTTCCTTTTTTATAATACCATTTTATGGTACCAATACTTTAAATGCTAAGATAGTTCATTAAAGATTTTTCTTTCATTATTTTTAAAAAATTCGGGATAATCAGAAAAATGGATCAAATCCTTAAATGAACCTATGCTAATTTCCTTTTTAAAAAGGCTTCACTTTTCACCAGGTCAAAAAAAAAAGGCTGATCCGGGGATCAGCCTATTTTTTTTATTTCAGATAACAATAATTATTTCTTCACAGTAAATTGTTTACCGATCATGAAGTTGTCAGATACGATCTGAATGAAGTAATTGCCTGTTTGCAATGAAGTGATATTCATCTTGATCGATTGAGTATTGTATTGATTGGACATCACTTTCCTTCCTGACATATCATAAACATTCACATTAACTGCTTTTGTTGCCGGTGCAGCAGAAAGGTCAATGTTCAGTTCGGAAGTTGCCGGATTCGGGAAAACGCTGATCACGGCAGGATCGAGTACATCCACAGCAGAGGAAGACAGCGTAAATGTATATTCACCAGTCAGGGTATTGAAAACACAATCCCAGACACCTTCAGTACACCAGATATTCGGGCCATCCTGAGTTCCTGTTCCACTTGGAAAATCCCTTGAACCCCAGTTGACTGTCCATGCACTGTTTGCCCTGAATTTAATCCCGCTGTCTGAGGTAGCCTGATCTGCGGTTGACAGTGTTGCTCCGGTGATTGTCCATATCTGGTCATTATCCGGAGAGATGGTCAGGTAAGTATCCACATCCCAGCTACTTGCCGGGCCGTTTTTACCAATTATGGAGATCTGATCGTACACTACAAAAGCTTCAAAATAATATTCACCTGTCAGTGAATTGAAAGTGATCTTATATCTTCCTGCCGCAACAGGGATATTGGCTCCATCCTGAACAGCAATTCCTCCCGGAAAATCAGGTCCACCCCAGTTGATCGCCCAGTCGTAATTTGCCCTGAACTTGGCTTCACCTTCATTCAGCTCATAAGTACCTTTCCAGATCACAGGATCCTCAATTGATTGGGTAAGGTCGAGATCCTTATCCCAGTTTTCACCACCCGGAACAGCGCTGCCGATCAAACTGATGGACGTATATTCTTCCAGCAACTGGAAGTTGTATGCCAGTGAGGCCGTGTTGAAAGTCACCCTGTAGGTACCCTCGGTCACCGGGATGTTATCTCCGTTTACTACAGCTGTACCCATCGGGAATTCAGTTCCTCCCCAGTTGAGTGTCCATGCATGATTTGCCCTGAATTTGACACTTCCATCTGCCAGTTGTACATCAGCAGTCCACTCATCCGGATTGCTATCTTTCTGGGTCAGATCAGTGTCCGTTTCCCATCCACCCGGTGTGGCATCTCCAATGAGGCTGATGAATTCAAAATCCACTTTCTCGGTAAAATTATAAGCACCTGTTAAAGTGTCAAAAGTGATGTAATATTTTCCTGCTTTGGGAATTGGAATGTTTGGACCATTCTGAACACCGATTCCTGAAGGGAAATCCACAGCACCCCAGTTAACTGCCCAATCATCATCCTTTCTGAATTTTGCTTCTCCGACAACCAGATTTGTCAACAGGAAAAATCCATGCTCTGAAGTGTCTTTGTACATATTCACATCAGAGTTCCATCCGTCTGGTGTTGCACTACCGATCAAACCAATCGGAGAATCAACCAGGAAATTGTATGCACCAGTTTCGGAATTGAAAGTGATCATATAATCCCCCGCAAAAACAGGAATATTCGGACCATTTTGCACCCCGATCCCTGTAGGGAAATCTGAAGATCCCCAATTGATCGCCCAATCATTTTCTGCACGGAATTTAACCTCACCTGCCACCAAAGTTGTCTCAAGTGTCCATAAATGAGGGTTCTCTGCGTCTTGCACCATATCTATGTCCGACTCCCAGCCGTTCGGAGTACCGGAACCTATCAAACCAACTGTTGTGATCTGTCCGATCGCTCCAAAACCTGCCATCAGGAGTAAAACGATAAAAAGTAAATTTCTTTTCATGATCATCTATTTTAAAAATTAAATTAATTTTGAAAACTGAATATCGCCCAAAGTTAACATTTGGGTAAATATTAAAATCAAAAATATCTATAAATTTTTGAACAAAAAAATTCTACCGTCTTTCAACACAAAAATTTAAGCATCTTTTGTATAAATTTTATAAAAAACTAACAAGTTAGTGTTAATTTTACACGATTATGTAAAAAGTGAATCCTGGAATTACAAGGGAGCGGTGGTTAAAATAAAAACAATAAAATATTTACATATGAAAAGAGCTGTTTACATGCTATTTTTTGCATTGGTGCCTTTGTTGCTGACCAGTCAGACGACCATTACCGGAAAGGTAACGGATGCCGGCACCAGGGAACCATTGATCGGTGTTTATGTTGTGGTGAAAGACACGATGCTGGGGGCGACAACTGACTTTGACGGAAACTATGAATTGGTTGTGCCAAGAGGTAAGAACACTTTGGTTTTCAGTTATGTCGGTTACCAAAGCGTTGAAAAGACCATCGGTTTTGAATCAGTGATCAATGTGGAACTGATCCAGGGACAGGTGCTGGAGGATGTCGTTGTCATCGGCTATGGCACAGTAAAAAGAGAAGATGTGACTGGAACACTGAATACAGTCAGTTCGGATCAGTTTAACAGAGGGGCTATCACCGGCGCACAGGAGCTGATCGCCGGAAAGATGCCCGGGGTTACGATCACCACCGGCAGCGGCCCGGGTGCCGGAGCAAAGATCAGGATCAGGGGAGAATCTTCCCTGTACGCATCCAGTGATCCATTGATCGTCATTGACGGGGTACCGATCGATGGCGGAGGTGCATCAGGAGGCAGGAATTTGCTCAATACCATCAACCCCAACGATATAGAAAATATAACCGTCCTTAAAGATGCTTCTTCAGCAGCCATCTATGGTAACAGGGCTTCCGGAGGTGTCATGATCATCACGACTAAAAAAGGTAAAGTCGGGGATAAATTCAAAGTAAATTACAGCGGTAATTTTTCAATGGGCAGCACGTACAAAAAAATTGAAGTCCTCGACAGAGAGCAGTACATTGAAACATTAAAGAATGTATTGGGTCCTGAACACATATCACTTTCTCTGATCGGTGATCAAAACACCAATTGGCAAGATCTGATTTTCCAGGATGCGCCCGGCCATGATCATAATTTAAACTTTTCCGGGGCCATAAAAAGTTTGCCATACCGCATCTCTGTGGGATATACAGATATCGCAGGTTTGTTAAAAACGGACCAGTTTACCAGGTACCTGGGATCGATAAACCTCAATCCTCAATTTTTTAACAACAGGCTCCAGGTCGGCTTATACCTCAAAGCCATGAAGGAAGTCAATCGGTTTGCTGATCATGGAGCTATTGGCAGTGCAATTTATTTTGACCCAACCCATGGACCTTATGACTCGACCAGTACGTTTGGAGGATATTTTTATTGGCGTGGAAATGATCCTAAAAATCCCTGGCTCCCAAACTCTCTCGCACCACGAAATCCTGTGGCGGTGTTGGAGCAACGTGAAGATATATCCAATGTATTCAGATACATCACCAATGCCACTATCGATTATAGGTTCAAATTATTACCAGATTTAAGGGCCAACCTTAGTGTGGGATATGACCATTCTTTTGGGGAAGGAACTGTCAATGTTGATACTTCAGGCGTCTTTGCATATAATGTTGGTACAAAAGGAGGTACAGTTAATTATTACAGACAGGAAAAAGATAATTCGGTTCTTGAGTTTTATATGAACTATAAAAAAACTTTGGGCAAACACGGATTAGACATCATGGGTGGGTATTCCTGGCAACATTTCAAATATGATCCCTATTCCATTAATTCTGACGTTGCTGGAACACCTGAATTAACTGATACTTTCATTGATCCAGCAGAATACTTTCTGGTTTCCCTTTTTGGAAGGATGAATTATTCATTCAGCGACAAATACTTACTGACCTTTACCCTAAGAAGAGACGGGACATCCAGATTTTCTCCCGAAAACAGGTGGGGTCTGTTTCCATCTGCAGCATTTGCCGTAAAAATCCTTGAAAACAGCAACACGTATTTTAACAGTCTGAAATTACGTCTTGGATGGGGAGTTACCGGCCAGCAGGACATCCCCGGTAATTATTATGCCTACCTGGCCAATTACCAGTATGGCTTCGATAATGCGGCATACCAATTCGGTAATGAATATATTACCACCCTGCGACCCAATGGTTATGATGCCAACATCAAATGGGAAGAAACGACTACTTTCAATTTAGGAACAGATTTTGGGATTATTAAGGATAAGGTTTCTGCAACTTTAGATGTCTATCAGAAATATACCAAAGACTTGCTCAACTACATTCCCGTTCCGGCAGGCACTAACCTGACTAATTTCATAACCACCAACGTTGGCAATATGCAAACCAAAGGTTTTGAGGTGAGCCTGAATCTGCTCAATATCGGAACCAAGACGATCAAGTGGAATTTCAGCACCAACTTTTCTTATAATTTTACTGAAATCACCAAACTTACTGCCACTTCAGACAGTACCTATCAGGGGGTTCTTACAGGTGGCATTTCCGGTGGGGTAGGCAGTAATATCCAAATCCACAGTATTGGATATGCGCCTAATTCTTTCTATGTTTATAAACAGAAATACGATGAAAATGGGATACTGCTGGAAGGACAATTCGAGGATCTCAACGAAGATGGCTTGATCAATTCCAGTGACAAGTACAGGTTCAAAAAGCCTGCACCGGACTATACGATCGGTTTTACAAGCAGTCTGAATATTTATAATTTTGAATTGAGTTTTGCAGGCAGATCAAATATAGGCAACTATGTTTACAGCAACACACAGACGAGCTCAGGAAGTTTTGACGATTTATACCATACCACAAACTATCTGGGCAATATTACCCAATCGGCGCTTGCACTTGGTGCGTTATCAGAATCAAATCTGACCTTTAGTGACCATTTTGTCAAGGACGCGTCTTTTATGAAAATTGATCATGTTACCATAGGCTATAATTTTGATCTTAAAAAGGGAAGATTCCTGAAACTTTTTGGCACCGTTCAAAATCCAATTGTGGTAACAAATTATGACGGCTTGGATCCGGAAATTGGCAATGGAATTGATAATAATTTTTACCCTAGAGCACGTACTTATGTTATTGGCCTAAACATCAATTTGTAAAGCAAATTTTAACGGTATAGTAACTGACATCAATATGAATGAATGAAAGTTTATGATGAATCAAAGTTAAAAATCAATGAATTACAACTGATCAGCATAGCTTTCCAAATTTGTCAAAACAAAAAATAAACAAATGAACAAGATTAAATTTTTTATAATATGGGTACTCGTCCTGGGTTTTGTCTTTTCAGGTTGTTTTAAAGACCTGAATACAATTCCATTGGATGAAGACATCACCACTGCAGCAACCGTTTTTGACAACCCTGATGCGTACAAGCAGGTTCTGGCAAAATTATATGCCGGGCTGGCTGTTTCCGGTCAGCAGGGACCCGCAGGTCAAGCGGATATCTCAGGTATTGACGAAGGATTCGGACAATACCTTCGGGGACTTTGGTATCACCAGGTACTTCCGACCGATGAGGCGGTCATCGGATGGAACGACCAGACCATCAAGGATTTCCATGGACAGAACTGGAGCGCGGATGACGGTTTTATGTTCGCTTTTTACAGCCGGATCTATTACCAGATCTCCATGTGCAATGAATTTTTAAGGCAGACCACAGAAGATAAACTGGATTCAAGAGGTGTGGACGCTGCGCTGAAAGAAGAAATAGCCGGGTTCCGCGCTGAAGCCAGATTTTTGAGGGCTTTGAGTTATTGGCATGCACTGGATATTTTCAGGAATGTACCTTTTGTTACCGAAGAAGACCCGATCGGAGCTTTCTTTCCGGAGCAAACCAATGCAACAGATCTGTTCAATTTTATCGAGTCCGAACTAAAGGATATCGAGGGTAAAATCGCTCCTGCCAGGACCAACCAGTACGGCAGGGCAGATCAGGGTGCTGTCTGGTCTCTTATGGCTAAGCTTTATCTGAATGCAGAAGTGTATACCGGAACCAAAAAATATACGGAATGCCTAACATACTGCAAAAAAGTTTTGAATGCCGGATATACACTGGAACCTAAATTCAATAACCTTTTCCTTGCTGACAACCACAAATCAAATGAGATCATCTTCCCGATCACATTCGACGGAATCCATACCAGGACTTGGGGTGGAACCACCTTCATCATCCGTGCAGGTATAGGTGGCAATATGGTACCTGCAGACTTTGGCGTATCAGGTGGATGGGGCGGAACCAGGACCACCAGGCAAATCGTTGAAAAATTTGGAGAAATAGGCGGTACGATCGTTGATTTCTATACCAGAAAGAGCAAACCACAGGTATATATTCCCGGTGATTATCAGGACAATAAGATCAATACGCTTCACGCATTGACCGATGCGGACGGCGACAAGATCTATCAGGGATATCAATACTTTGCAACTGATAATGTGACCTTCAAAATTTGCCCCAATCCTTCATTGACTTACTTCTTTGGAGATAATAACGAAGATGGTAAACTTGAAACCGGCGGTGCTTTGCTTAAAGCCGGAACTGCGGGTTTTTACTACATAGAATTCAATAACAACAACAAGACCTATAAAATTGAAAAGAGAAACTGGAAAGTCAGTGGTTCCGCAGCTGTTCAGGAAAAATCCTTTACCTGGGATCCTGAACTCGAAATGCTCAAAGTTAATGTCAATATCCAGCCAGGCAACCTTGAGCTGATCGCCAACAACGACCCTTCCATCTCCCTTGGAGATAATCTGGCTAACGGAATTCTGACACATGGTGGCACTCCAATCGTGATTACTGATGCCACTCCTGCCGAGATCTTTCTGGATTTGAGGAAAGAAGAATTTATTTATCAGATCAATTCTACATCTTATGACAGGAGGGCAACATTCCATGCTTCAGGCCAAAACCTGGACATCAATGATCTGACCATTTTTACCGACGGCTATGCCGTGACCAAATTCAAAAATGTGACCTCAACCGGGGTAAAAGGATCCAATTCCGATTTTCCGGACACGGATTTTCCTGTCTTCAGACTGGGTGATATTTATCTGATGGCAGCCGAAGCAATTTTGCGCGGTGCTTCAGGCGGAACTACTGCAGATGCAGTCAACTATTTCAATGCGGTAAGATCAAGGGCTTTTCAGAGTAATTTAGCCAATATAACAGCTTCTACCCTCACTCTTGACGAGATCCTGGACGAAAGAGCCCGGGAACTGATGTGGGAATGCCACAGGAGAACTGACCTGGTCAGATTCGGTCAATTCACCAATGGAAGTTACCTATGGCAATGGAAAGGCGGTGTGAAGGAAGGCAGAACCGTTGGCGCATACAGGAATATCTTCCCGATCCCTTCTTCTGATCTTGGAAATAATCCGAATCTGCAACAGAACGACGGATATTGATCTGTGTTTTGATATGAAAATAAAAAAACCTGAGTTGCAACTCAGGTTTTTTTATTTTACAAGGTTTCTCTTAGCCACCTGAAAAACTCCCGCTGCCAGGTCAAACCGTTCTGGGGTTTTAAAACAAAGTGATTTTCATCAGGAAAATAGAGTAACCTGCTTTTGATCCCTCTCAACTGAGCTGCCTGAAATGCTTCCATGCCCTGACCAAGCGGTACCCTGAAATCCCTTTCATTCTGGACGATCAAAATCGGTGTATTCCAGTTCTGGACAAAATTGACCGGGTTGAAATCCGTATAGGCTCGTTTGTGTTCCTTTATCCAATAAGGTCCGCCAAAGTCATAATTCGGAAAGAAAACCTCTTCCGTGGTACCATACATGCTCTGGAGATTGAACACACCGTTATGAGAAATGAAGGTCTTAAACCTGTTCTGATGTATCCCTGCCAGATAAAAAACAGAATATCCGCCATAGCTGGCTCCAACAGCACCCAGGCGTTTTGAGTCCACAAAAGGCTCTTTGGCCAGCGCATCGATGGCTGAAAGATAGTCCTTCATATTCTGGCCACCCCAGTCACCGCTGATCTGTTCGTTCCATTCCACACCAAATCCGGGCATTCCACGTCTGCTCGGTGCCACAACAATATAGCCCTGGCCTGCCATGACCTGCAGGTTCCAGCGGAAAGAATAAAACTGTGTCAGTGCAGATTGCGGTCCTCCCTGACAATACAACAATGCAGGATATTTCTTCGCCGGATCAAAATCAGGAGGGTAAACTACCCAGACCAACATTTGTTTGTTGTCTGTTGTCGTCACATACCTGCGCTCCACCCTGCTCTTCCGGATGCTGTCGTAGTGTTTTTTATTCACAAAAGTCAATTGGTTCCATTGACCGCTTTTCAGATCAAAACTGTATAATTCTGCAGCCGTGTTCAGGTCGGTCCTGCTGATGATCAGCATATTATCCGTTTCTCCCACTATTGAGGTGACATCAAATTCTCCTTTGGTAAGTTGCGTGACCACAGGCATTTTTTTGGTCAGGCCCGGAAAATCAACTTCAAACAATTGAATGGTACCATCCACAGGTGCCGTAAAATAAATGCTTTTCCCGTCCTTTGCCCAGACAAATTGTTCTACGGTCCCGTCCCATTGTGCAGTCAAATTTTGAAAAACGTTTTTGCTGAGCACTTTCAAATCCTGTTTATCCGCTTCAAAACCATCGGTTTCCATTGAAAGAAAAGCCAGGTCACCAAACTGATTAAAAGACGGGTAAAGGTCATAACCAAGGTTGGTTTCCGTCAGGTTTACAGTCTTTTTGGTAAAAATATCATAGAGATACAGGTCCGTATTGGTACTCAAGGCGGCATCAGTACCATTTTTTTTCTTACATACATAAACAATACTTCTTCCGTCCGGACTCCAGTTGTAATCCTGATCATCGCCCCATGTCTTTCTGGGACTATCAAATGGCTCACCGGCCATCAGGTCAATGTCAGCTATTGTGGTATCCGCCAAAGATTTGAGGAAAATATGGCGAAAGGTGCCGTCACTCCAACTGTCCCAATGTCTGTAATTGAGGCTGTTAAAGACATGAGCGGTGGATTTGTCCAATTCAGGATACAGATCCTTTCCAAAAACAGGCTCCACTTTCACCGGTTTGTCATAGATCTTGTACTGACCATCTGGGGAAACATTTTTATCCCTGATCAGTGCTTCATAGGATTCCAACTTCACGGGTTCCCCACCCTTTACTGCAACTGAATAAAAAGCGGTGTTGAACTTGTTGGCCTCCATATCCGGGGTGGCCACTGAATAGATTACAGATCTTCCATCTTTTGTGAGCCCGATCCCGGATACCCTGCCCAGTTTCCATAACAGTTCGGGATGCATGACATCCATGCGTTGAGGTTCCGTAACCACCACAGCCTCTTTTTGGGCATAGCAGGAAGATATACCGATCATCAGGATGAAGAGAGGAATAAAAATATTTTTTCTCATGATTTTTAATTATTTGAAAGCAAAATTAAAAAAAAAACAAATCCGGTCAATTTCGGATTCTGTATTCCTGGCAAACTAAAGACCGTTTTAAATAAAAATTGTTGACAGGATCAGGTAAATTTTTTTTACCAATTCTAAAAATAATAAGTTTCTTCAATGCTTTCAACATGAATTGCATCACAAATAATAATAACTTAAAATACAAAAAACAGATAAATTGAAGCCAAACCCAAAAATTATTGAATTATCACCAAATTTTATCCTGAAATTCTTTATTTTTAAGGAAATATGTGATTTGATCAAAAAATTGCTTATTTTTGACGGTAAAATATAATTTGGGTATTTTCATTTTTTTTACTCTTTTTTTGATAAATATTTTAAATTTTACGGTTATGAAAAAACATAATTTCTTTGCAGGACCTTCTGTACTTCCTGAAATAGCCATTCAGAACAGCATTAAAGCAATTGACAATTTCAGTGATACAGGTATTTCATTATTAAGCATTTCCCATAGAAGTAAAGAATTCCAGGCGGTTATGGATGATGCGCAGGCTTTGTTCAAAAAATTACTGGATATTCCGGAAGGATATCACGTGTTGTTCCTTGGAGGAGGTGCCAGCACTCAGTTTTATACGGTACCCTTCAACCTGATGGAGAAAAAATCTGCCTACCTGGTAACCGGTGAATGGGCAGGTAAAGCATACAAGGAAGCTAAAATTTTTGGCGAAGCTGTTGAGGTAGCCTCATCCAAAGACAAAAACTTCAACTATATTCCAAGAGGATATGAAATTCCAAAGGACGCGGATTATTTCCACATTACCACCAACAACACCATTTACGGAACAGAGATCAGGGAAGACATCGATTCACCTGTGACACTGGTTGCGGACATGTCATCAGACATTTTCTCCAGACCTGTGGATGTTTCCAAATATGGCCTGATCTATGGCGGCGCACAGAAAAACCTCGCTCCTTCAGGCGTGACTTTTGTGATCGTCAGAGAAGATATCCTTGGAAAAGTAAGCCGGCCGATCCCAACGATGATCAATTACAACACCCATATTACCAAAGGTTCAATGTTCAACACACCTCCGGTATTGCCTATTTTCACGGCTCTTGAAACACTGAAATGGCTCGAAAACCTCGGTGGCGTTAAAGTCATGCAAAAGATGAATATCGAGAAAGCGAAATTGTTGTATGATGAGATCGACCGCAACAAACTGTTCATTCCGACCATTCCGGATGAAAAGGACAGGTCAATCATGAACATCTGTTTCGTCATGAATGAAAATTATATTGAGCTAAACGACGACTTCCTGAAATTCGCTTCCGAACGCGGCATGGTCGGCTTGAAAGGCCACAGGTCAGTTGGCGGTTTCCGCGCTTCCACCTATAACGCATTGCCAAAAGAAAGCGTTGAAGCATTGGTCAGCTGCATGAAGGAATTTGAAGCAATGCATTGATTCATTCACCAAAATATCTGAAATATGAAAGTTTTAGTTGCCACAGACAAGCCATTCGCCAAAGTTGCTGTTGACGGGATCAGGGAGATCATCGAGTCCAACGGATTTGAATTCGCCCTTCTGGAAAAATACACGACACCGGAGGAACTTTATGAAGCGGTCAAAGATGTACATGCTTTGATCATCCGCAGCGATAAAGTGACCAGGGAAGTGATGGGTCATGCGCCTGAACTGAAGATCGTGGTACGCGCAGGAGCGGGTTATGACAACGTTGATCTGCCGGCGGCCACTGAGAATAACATCGTGGTGATGAATACTCCGGGTCAAAATTCCAATGCAGTGGCTGAACTTGCACTTGGCATGATGGTTTTTCTGGCCAGGAAAAAATTCAACGGTGCATCAGGAACAGAATTGCGCGGTAAAAAGCTTGGCATCCATGCATTTGGCAATGTAGGCAGATACGTTGCGGAAATAGCCAAAGGATTCGGCATGGAAATCTATGCTTTTGATCCGTTCGTGGATGCTGCAACAATGGAAAAAGCAGGCGTGATCCCTGTATCCGAGCTTGGATCATTGTACGAAAAATGCCAGTATATTTCATTGCATATTCCTGCCAATGAAAAAACAAAGAAAAGCATCAATTACGAATTGCTCCAGAGATTGCCAAAAAATGCTACCATCGTCAATACTGCCCGCAAGGAAGTCATTCATGAAGATGATCTGATCAAACTCATGGAAGAAAGAGCGGATTTAAGTTATATTTCTGACATCGCTCCGGATGCAAAGGATGTTTTTGAAGCAAATTTTGGCGACAGGATCTTCTTCACACCCAAGAAAGCTGGCGCACAGACCGCTGAAGCCAATATCAATGCCGGTTTGGCCGCAGCAAGACAGATCGCTGATTATTTTTTGAATGGAAATACCACTTTTAAAGTTAACTGATCATGGCAAAAATCAAACCTTTCAAAGGCATCAGGCCTCCAAAAAAGATTGTTGAGCAACTCGCCTGCCTGCCTTATGACGTGATGAATTCGAACGAAGCCAGGAAAATGGCCGAAGGCAATCCTTATACTTTGCTGCACATTACCAAGGCAGAGATCGATTTTCCGGAAGGAACAGACGAGCATTCTGAAGAAGTTTATCAAAAATCTCTCGAGAACTTTAAAGCGTTCCGTAAAAAAGGATATCTCCTTCAGGATGAAGAAGAAATGTATTACATCTATGCACAGACCATGGATGGAAAAACCCAGTACGGACTGGTTGCTGGTGCTGCAACTGATGATTACCTGAAAGGGATCATCAAAAAGCATGAGCTGACCAGACCGGATAAGGAAGAAGACAGAATGGTCAACATCAGGGTCAACAAGGCCAATATTGAACCTGTGTTTTTTGCATATCCTGCAGTCCATGACATCGACAAGATCGTCCATTCTGTGGTTCATGGAAAAGACCCGGAATATGATTTCGTTTCTGAAGACGGATTCGGACACCACTTCTGGGTGATCGATGACCATGATATGATCGAAAGGATCACTGATCTTTTTGAGACCAAGGTACCTTATACCTACGTAGCTGACGGCCATCACAGAACCGCGGCTGCTGCATTGGTAGGAAAGGAATTCAAAGAAAAGAATCCCCATCACACCGGCCAGGAAGAATACAACTACTTCCTTGCTGTACATTTTCCTGACAATCAACTCCGTATCATCGACTATAACCGTGTCGTGAAGGATCTGAACGGACTGGACAAAATGGGTTTTCTCGAAAAGATCAGGGAAAATTTTGAGGTGGAATGCAAGGGAGATCTACTTTTCAAACCTGAAGCACTGCATGAATTCAGCATGTATCTCGACGGTGAATGGTATAGTCTGCATGCCAAACCACATACCTATGACGACAATGATCCGATCGGGGTGTTGGATGTTACGATTCTGACCAATACCATTTTATCACCTGTACTCGATATTCAGGATCTGAGAAGATCCAAAAGGATTGACTTTGTCGGCGGAATCAGGGGATTGGGTGAACTGAAAAAAAGAGTGGACAGCGGTGAACATAAAGTGGCCTTCGCTTTGTTTCCGGTTTCCATGAAACAATTGATCGCGATCGCGGATTCAGGCAATATCATGCCACCAAAAACGACCTGGTTCGAACCGAAACTTCGGAGCGGGCTGGTCATCCATAGTCTGGAGGATTGACAGAAAAAAAAGCAGCTTTCGGGCTGCTTTTTTTCTTCTCCGGGGTTTGCAGGGTATCAGTTCCCCACAATTACAATTCGTCTGGAGTCCAGGATCCCGTGCCGGTGGTCTTTCAACAGCAAAGTATAAACACCTGAAGAGAGCGCATCGACATGCATATCAATATGATTTTCACCTGATGGATAAAGATGAACACCTGATGTTTGGCGGACCACCTTCCCTTCTGTGTTCAACAACTCCAACCGGACTGTTTCTGGCCGGATCAGGTTAAAGACAATGCTCAATTGATCAACTGCAGGATTCGGATAACAGGACAACAATTGAGATCCTGATATATTTTCAAACGATCCGTACTCCACATCTGAAATTATGTAATTGCAGATGGTTGTATCACAATTGATCTGATGGTAACCCGGAATGGGAAAGATCCTGCTTTTCACAGGATTGGTATTGCAGCCGGTTTCTGCATCTGTCATAAAATACAACTTAAAATTCAGGTCGCTGTTTTCCTCACAGGTCAAAGGATCAGTTGCCTCCTTCACTTTCAGATCGATCAGAAAACTGTATAGCCTGGATGTATTGCAGCTTTGAGGTACACCTGTTCCAAAATTCGGATGCTCTACAAAATTACATGCCGCTGCAGGAGAATTGAAAAACCAACCCGGAGGCAATAGCGTTCCTGCCTCTATACCGTCATCACACCGGCAGTCAGGTTCATACAGCTTATTGCACAGGCGTAATTGGCCGTCCCCAGTGGTGTAAACGCACAGATCCGGATGGCTGGCGGTATTGATGATATCATTGTGATAACTGAAAGTGTGTCCTGATGTTTGTAAAACAGGGTTTTTCACAAATACATAATCTTCATCCCATCCATCACCTGTTTTCGGAATGACCCCATGCAATTTCTGACAATCTGTAGCCTTAAAATTAATTCTGACCAAAAAACTTACGATCTCTCCCGGGCAATACGGCCCATTGAGGGAAAAATCATCATTTCCCGCAGGATATGAAGACCTGCTAACCGGAAAAATATCGAAGCCGGAAATGGATGAATCATCACTATAAGGATCTTCCAGCAGGTAAAACGAGGAACTGCTGCAGGATTCAGCAAAATGATTTCCGTTGAATGGTGTGATCGTGATGTAAACCCGGAGTCCGCTGGTATCAATGTCCACATACTCATCCGCAAAAGCATCTGTCGTAATGCTTGCAATGTCATTGCAAAATGCACAAGTACCAATATCAATCCGGTACCCACCGGCATTTTCCACCGGCTCCCAGCGAACATAGGACAACATGGAAATTCTGTCCGTTGACAGCGGAAAACTCAAATCAGTGCATTCCAGCGGCTCGGTGATGGTCATCGTCCGGAAACTGTCGGTTTGACAATCCAGCTGAATGCCTGCCATATTATAAGGCCTGAGCGAAGAATATATCTGGGTGTTTTGAGGTAAATTGAAAGACAAAGCATAGGTATCCGTACCCTGGACATCGGTCATTTCCAGTATATCATCGCAACCGGGACAAGTACCAAGTGAAAGCTGCATTCCGGCAGTTCCCTGAGGTTGCGACCATTTCAATACAGGATTGAGTGGAGCACTGATGCTGTTGGGCGCAGGGAAAAGCAATGCTGTACAATCCGGTGAATTGCAATTATAACTGTAGATGGCTCCCGCCCCTTCAAAAAGGCCTTGGGAATTGGGTGAACCAATTACAACGACGCCGTTTTCCATCCCGAGTGCCTGGCTAAAGCCATCTGCTTTTGTAATACCAGGTGGAAAAATCTTTTTGGTTTCTTTCCAGGAACCGTCATATTGGAATAAATAAAATGCTGTTTCACCTCCGATGATGAATTGCTCACCTGACACCGCAGCAGCAGATTTTGCCCAGTTCAGGGAGGCATTATCAGAAGTCAGTACATATCCATCCGTCATGATCCACTGATCACCTTTGAGTTCGTATACAAAGATTTCACCTTTGTTATACCCGACGAAAAGCGATGGGCTGGTGACTACCAGGAAACGTTCAGAAATAGCCACAGAAGTACCAAAATGCTGGTTGACAGAAAAATTACCCGGCGTGAGTTTCTGATGTAAATTCCATTTTTTGCCCGTTCTTTTATAGATATAAGCTGCACCATTCGTATAATGCCATGTGGCGGAAATGACCATAAAATCACCATAAATGGCCACAGAGCTGCCAAAATAATCATTCACACCAAGGTCTGCAGGACACAATATCGTATCCTGAACCCACATATTTTCTTCCAGCCTGAAAATATAAGCTGAACCACCGCTGTGCCAGATCGTATCATCTCCCGGGCATCCAACCACCATATATTCCCCAAACAGGTCAACTGCCCTGCCGAAGTAATCAGCACTTCTACCGTCATCAGCAAGGATCTTTTGTGTTTTTTCCCAACCGTTTTCTTTTTTCCGGTAGATATACACTGCACCGGCATACACCCCGTTTCCCCAATCATTTTCGTCCGATACAACGGCATATTCTCCGTCAACAGCCACATCGGTCCCAAAAGAAAATCCATTTTCAGGAAATACCGTATTCAGTTCTTTCCAGATGCTTCCCTGACGCTGATAAAAGGTGGCAGATCCGGAAACGCCATAATCAGGAGAACTTACCACCATATGATTTTCAGACAGGTCAATTGCCGATCCAAAATTAGCCTGCGGTTCAGATAAAACAGGCATGATCTTTTCTCCATCCGAATAACTGCATATTTCTGATGCAAACCGGTCATTCATGGTGACAAAAGATGCCTCCTGGCATCCAGAGGCCATCCCGCCATCGTTGAAAGGAACGATTCGGACAAATATCGTGTCATTGCCGGGCAAAATGCCCGGATCCACAAAATCCACATCTCCCACCAGCAGGCTGTCCAGGATATTATTGCATCCTGAACAGCTGCCAACCGTGATCTGGTAACCTGTGGCATCCGGTATTTTCTCCCAATGCAGATCAGTATAAACTGAAATGGCTGTTGCTCCGTGAACAGGTGAAAGTAGAATGGCGCAGGCAGGCGGTGCCGGAAAATCTTCAGTTGTAAACCAAATTGACTGACATTCAGGAGCAAGGCCTGAGGTATTGTAAGGAACTATTCTAAGGAATATGGTATCCCTGTATGGCAGATTTTCCAGGAAATACTCATTTGTTTGCCCGGCATCCAGACTGTCTGCCAGATCGGTACAATCCGGACAGCTACCGGCAAAGATCATATATCCGGTTGCCCTGTCTGCGCTGTTCCAGTTGATGATCAGATCGGTTTCCACATCAGCCTGTCCGTTTACAGGAAAGGTGATCTCAGCGCAGGCAGGTTTTTCTTCACAGGTATAGTAATAAACAAATCCCCGTGTGTAACCCTTGTTGTAATCGCTGTATCCGCCGATGAAAATTTCATTTTCCTGCAGATCCAGACCGGTGCCGAATACGTGATAGAATGATGGAAAATCCATTCCTTTAATAGCTATCCGGTTCCATTCCTCACCGTTGTTTTGAAATATATGAGCAAAACCCGAATTATTGGGATTTGATGCCGTAACGACAGCTGTATTTGCATGAACTGCCACCTTATACCCAAAATCATCATCTTTCTGGCCTCCTGAACTGTCGAAAAATGCATTTTGTTTCCAGTCCATTCCATCAAAGTGATACATAAAAACAGCGCCCTGTTTGAAAAAAACACCCGGATAATCCTTTGCACCTACCAGGGCGTTATGACCATGTATGGAAACGGAAAATCCAAAGTTGACTGCTTTTGTTAAGTCAGGCGGTAAAAGTTTTTTGTGCTCTACCCAACCGTTAGCTGAATTTTTAAATATGTAAGCTGCTCCTGTTTTTACCCCATTTGTATAACGGTTAGCTGCTCCTGCAATGGCAAAATCGCCATGCAGGCTGATATTTCTGCCAAAATTGTCTCCGGAAGCCCCGTCTGAAGCCAGCAATTTTTGCATGACATCCCATTTTTCACCATCCCGCTTCAAAACATAAACGGCTCCGGTAAGCGAACCATTGGCCGGATCATTATAATCCCCGATAAATATGTGGTCCTGATCTATGGCAACCGATCCAAAAATCGCACCGGGATCAATGCCCGGGGTGTTCTGGTTGATCGTGCTTTGCAGTGTCCACTGTCCCTGGTCCAAATGATAAATATATAGGGACGCCTGCTGATTCTCCTTATTCTTGGCTTCCCGGACAAATGCAAAATCCCCGCTCATGCCAACTTCAAGTCCGAAATAGCGAAAGATCCCGCCTTCTGAAGGGATCAGTTTCTGATATGGATTCCATTGGCCATTTATTCTTTTATAAATATATGCAGCGCCTGAGTTCAATGCATATACCTTTTCATCCGATGCTCCGATGATCATGAAATCCCCTGAAACACCAATTGAGCGACCAAAAAAGTTATAATCACTCATGGAATCCGGATCAATGACGGTTTTGATCTGAAAATTGCATTTGATTGAATCCGGTTCCGGGTCAAATGCTTTTCGATCAATGCTTTGAACACTTTTAACACCAAAAACTTCACACTGAATCATCCCGGGATTGGCGGAAGCCGGCCGGTTAAAACCAAGTAAAATATGGATTATACCCGAAATAGTTAGAAATAAATTCATTTAAAATACTTTAATGGCAAATCAAAAATATAAAAAATTCAACGCTGACACACTAATTCCCGTCAATGGCAAGGGAAAACTGTCAGTTTGGAGAATTCCGGACCAAAAACTATTTCCGACTTCTCAAAAAAAGCCTATACCGGACCCCGGTTTTGAATTTCAGATGTTTATGGAAATTCGGAAAAATGATCACTTTAGCTGAACTCATCAATACACAATAAATGGTCCTAAAATGGCTGAAATTGACTTAATTCCTTACATTTGAAGGATAATTGAAAGTGGGAAAAGGCTGTTGTTGGAACACTTTTGCAAATAAAACAAAATGCATGAAACCATTGATCAGAATTGAAGGACTTACAAAGGTTTACGGAAATTTTACGGCGGTTGACAATTTGAATTTTGCCATAAAACGAAATGAAATTTTTGGAATTCTTGGACCTAACGGAGCCGGAAAAACCACGACGATCAATATGATTTGCGGGTTACTGCCAATTACAAAGGGAAAAATTGATTTTGAACATAATGGAAAATCCGGGGCCGGAAAGTTGATTGGATATTGCCCTCAGGAAAATATATTTTACCCTAAGCTGACTTGTATGGAGCAACTGGTTTTCACGGGAAATATGTTTGGTATTCCATCCCGCATTTTGAAACCAAAAGCAGCTGACCTGCTGGACAAACTGGGATTAAAGGAAAAATCAGATGTTTGGGCATCAAAACTTTCCGGAGGCATGAAAAGACGTCTCAATATTTGTCTGGCTTTGATCCATGACCCTGAAATTCTGATACTCGATGAACCAGAGGCCGGTTTGGATCCCCAGAGCAGGATATTGGTAAGGGAATTCATCAGGAATTTCGGAAAAGAAAAAACGGTTATTCTGACTACCCACAATATGGATGAAGCTGATCGCCTTGCTGACAGGATTGCCATTATTGATATGGGAAAACTATTGTTGGTCGACACGGGAGAACAACTCAAAAAAACTATAGGGGACGGAGATACGTTGGAAATGACTTTTGAAAATGCTGATCCTGTCACAATGCATCAACTGAAAAAAATGCTGAGTGAATACCAGCTTACCCTCCACTGGCAGGAAAGTTTTATGTGGATAAGAGACAATAATATTCTCGAAAAACTGCTTTTGATCAAAGAAACTGCGTATGCGCTTGGTCTGAAAATAACAGAATTTAAATTGCATAAAAATACCCTGGAAGATGTATTTATTCACCTTACAGGTAAAAATCTGCGTGCGTAACCCCAAAATCAGGATCAATGAAAATATTCAGTATTGTCATTAAATCATTCAAGGAACAATTGAGGAGCTTCTGGGTACTTTTGTTAACCCTGGCAATGGGACCATTTTTTATCATGGTCTACTACCTGATCACAGAATCTTATAAAGCAAACTATACGGTGCTGATAGTCAATGAGGATTCAATGGGTTCCACAGAGGCAGTTAGTAAGGACATCGGCAAAAATTTAATTGATTTTGTTACAGGGTACCAGAATGACACATTGGAACTGCCGGTCACTTTTATGGAAATGAAAGACCGGAATGCTGCGATCAGAAAAGTAAAACAAAAAAAAGCTGATGCGCTGATCATCCTTCATAAAGGTTTTTCAGCGGATTTTATTAAGCGAATGACCAGCGACCGTAATATTCGTCCAGTGGTTGAATTTACGGGCGACCTGACCAGTTCAAAGTATCTGGTCAGCGCCGTCTGGATGAATGAGCTTCTGGATGAATTCGTTCTCAAAACAACGGATAGTCAAAGAGTTTTGAATGTAATAGAGGAACCGCTGGGTGTTTCCGGAACAACGGATGAATTCAGTTTGATGGTTCCAGGCTTATTGATCATTTCCCTCATTATGTTGATGTTCACATCCAGTATCGCTTTCATTTCTGAGGTAGAAAATAAAACCCTGCTACGGCTCAAATTATCCGGTCTGACATCCTACGAATTTTTGAGTGGAATTGGTATAGTACAGCTGCTGATCGGTATTTTATCTGTATTATTGACTTTATTGACGGCCATGGCATTTGATTTTCAATATATGGGATCCATTATTGTCCTGATCCTGGTTGCGGGATTAACGGCTTTTTCGATCATCGGGTTCAGTCTGATCATAGCTGCCATCACAAAATCCGCTAATGAAGTTCTGGTTGTCGGTAATTTCCCCATGTTTCTATTTATGTTTTTCACCGGTGCAGCTTTCCCATTGCAAAGTGATGCACTGTTCACTATACAAGGTTATCCGTTAAACTTTCAAAGTCTGATGACGCCAACCCATGCTATTTCAGCCCTTCAAAAAACCTTGAACATGGGTATGGGAATCAGTGATATATATGGAGAGCTGATTTCGATCCTGGTTTTATCCGTCTTTTACTTTATCACAGGAGGAATTGCTTTCAGGTGGCGACATTTGAGAAAGTCTTGTTGACCTGATTCGGTAACTTAAAAACACGCCTTGAAAGTTGCCCTGTTGACAAATGCACCGGCGATCATTGTTGGAGTGATGATGGCAAACATTATTTGGTAAGTAAAAAATGCCATTTCAGGAATTTTGCCATTTCCTGACCAGATAGTATGTATCTAAAGGGGCTTTGCAAAAAACTTAGCGGTAAAATCATCAACCTCAGAGAAAAGCGTCACAAAGATCCGAAAAGTTTGTATTCCTTTGGCTAAACGTTTTTCGCCCTACTGATTTGTATCATTCAGTGTTAATAATCGTGATTGTCCAGGTTGATAGTCTATTGGGCGTAAGCCCATCAGATAATCATATATTATCGGTTTAAAACCCCTATTTCGATGGTAAATTAAGAGTTTTTTGTTAATGTAAACGCTCAGGCTTTCAGACTAAAAAAATATTCAGCTAATTTGCTGAATAATTACAAAAAATGAAGTGGTTTAATAATTAGTCGCTCCTTAATATTGATGTAAAATATTATAAATCAGTTAAATAGTGT
>CAZQKR010000026.1:0-53418 GCA_964594045.1 uncultured Saprospiraceae bacterium
TGTCAACTATTTTTTTAAAAAAACATTATGTCGCACTAAAAAGGACAAGTCAGGAGGCAAATTGAAATTATTGAGTCCTTCTTTTGGATAAAGTCCAAAATGAACAATTCATCGTAAGTAATTCATAAAAAAATGCATTTTCAAATCAATGAAAATGCATTTTGCAATCAAACTTTAAATTGAGTCAGCTCATTATTTATTCATTTTTTTGAGTGCCATCTCATAGTTGTCACTCACCTGTTCCCAGTTGATGATATTCCAGATGTTACTCATATAATCACCTCTTTTATTCTGGTATTTCAAATAGTACGCATGTTCCCAAACATCAATACCCAAAACAGGAATTCCTTTGCATTGGCAAATATCCATGAGCGGATTATCCTGGTTGGGCGTTGAGCATACAGCCAGTTTACCATCGCTATTGACATACAACCAGCTCCAGCCGCTTCCGAATTGAGTCAAACCTGCCTTATTGACTGCTTCCTTCATTGCATTGAAGTTGCCAAATGATTCGTTGATCGCTTTTTCGAGTTTTGCAGACGGGTTGGTTTTTTTATTGGTAAGTACAGACCAGAACAGTTCGTGGTTGTAATGACCACCTCCGTTATTGCGCACAGCAACACTGTATCCGGAAATGTTTGCCATCAGTTCTTCAAGTGTTTTTGGGACGTTGGCATTTCCTTCAAGTGCCTTATTCAGATTAGTAACGTATGCAGCATGATGTTTGTTGAAATGGATATCCATGGTGTTTGCGTCAATATAAGGTTCCAGGGATTCTTTTGCGTAGGGTAAGGGTTTTTGAGAGAACTGAGCCTGTGCAAGACCTGAAATTAAGATCAGTGCGAACAAAAACAAAGATTTGTAACTTTTCATGAGCTTAAATTTTTTAGATTTTAATAATTTCCGAGATTGGATTCAAAAAAGCCCGGGTTGCAACCTATAATGCAATTTTAATCCTGAATTCGTTTTCAAATAAAATAAATCGATTGTAAGGGTTAACAATCCTGTAGTTCAATTGTTTTTGTGCAAAACAGTGAACAAAAAAAAATTAACATTTCGTTCAAGATATTTTGGTATAGGTAAACAAGTGACAAAAAAAGCCTTCCCGAAGGAAGGCCTTTTATTTTTATGATCCAAAATCGTCAAAGAAAATATTTTCCCTCGGGACGCCCAGATCATTGAGCGTGTTCTGGATTGATTGATTCATTGCAGGCGGGCCGCAATAGTAATATTCAACTTCCTCAGGTTCAGCGTGGTTTTTCAGATATTGCTCATACAATACGGGCATGATGAAACCTTTGAAACCATCTCCTTCCTTATCGAACATATCTTTTTTGATCTTCCAGTTGTCTTCAGGCAACGGATTGTCCAATGCCACAAAGAATTTGAAATTATCGAATTCAGCTTCTATCTTTTTAAAGTCTTCCAGGTAGAAGAGTTCGCGTTTTGTTCTTCCTCCATACCAGAATGATACTTTACGGTGTTTCATTTTTTCAGTATGGAACATGTGGAATATATGAGATCTGAGCGGGGCCATACCGGCACCACCTCCGATGTAGACCATTTCCTTTTGTGATTTCTCCTGGATGAAGAATTCTCCGTAAGGCCCTGAGATGGTCACTTTGTCACCCGGTTTTCTGCTGAAAACATAGGAACTGCAAATTCCCGGGTTGATATCTTTCCAGGTATTTTTTTCTTTATCCCATGGTGGCGCAGCTACTCTGATGTTGAGCATTACGATATCTCCTTCGGCCGGGTGACTGGCCATGGAATAAGCCCTGAAGATAGGTTCTTCATTTTTCATTTTAAGACCCCACATTTTCCAGTTGTCCCATTCAGACTGGAATTCATCCGGTTTTTTACCCATTCTCGGATGTGCGGTGATGTCAATATCTTTATATTCAACAGAACATGCAGGAACGTCGATCTGGATATAGCCACCTGCTTTATAATCAAGGTGCTCTCCTTCAGGAAGTTTGACTACAAATTCTTTGATGAATGTCGCGACATTATAATTTGAAACGACTTCGCATTCAAGTTTTTTAACGCCGAAGACCTCTTCCGGTACCCGGATATCCATATCACCCCGGACTTTAACCTGACAAGCCAGTCTGACGTGTTCTGCTACTTCTCCGCGGGACAAGTGGTTCAACTCTGTTGGTAGAACATCGCCTCCACCTGAGTCAATTTTACATTTGCACATGGCGCAGGTTCCGCCTCCTCCGCAAGCAGATGGAAGGAAAACATTAAGTGAGGCAAGTGCAGAAAGGAGAGAACTGCCTGGCTGCGTGATCAGTGGATTTTCTTTGTCCCCATTGACGAATACTTTAACGTCCCCTGCAGGAAGTAGTTTTTTCCTGGCAAAAATAAGCATGAACGAAAGAGCCAGGATAGTAAGCACGAAAACTGCTACGGAGGACAGGATCAAGGTATATTCAATTACAAGATTCATGTGTGCTTTTTTTTATTTAGTTGGATCTGAGATTTACTTCTGACCTGATTGAATTTGATTCAGTAGAAAGAAAAACAGTTCCTCTGATGATGAATTTACTTTGTAAAAAATGCCGCCGGATCGATACCCATAAGGCTCATGAAAGCCATACCCATCAGTCCGGTGAGAATGAAAGCAATGCCGAGACCCTGGAGTGGCGCGGGAATATTGGAATATCTCAATTTTTCCCTGATCGCAGCTATGGCAATGATTGCCAATGCCCAACCCATTCCACCACCAAGCCCGAATGCAACTGATTCAGAAAAATTGTATTCTCGGGAGATCATGAACAAAGAACCACCCAGGATAGCGCAGTTGACCGTGATCAATGGAAGAAAAATACCCAATGAATTATAGAGGGCGGGCGATACTTTTTCAACAACCATCTCCACCAATTGTACCATAGATGCAATCACCGCAATGAATAAAATGAATCGTAAAAAAGTAAGGTCTATTCCGAAAACGCCTGTTTCAACCAACAGGTATTCGCTGATCAACCAATTCACTGGTATGGTGATGCCCTGAACGAAAATCACTGCAAGTCCCAGGCCGGTAGCGGTTTTGACTGATTTGGAAACCGCCAGAAAGGAGCACATTCCCAGAAAATAGGATAAAATCAGATTCTCAATGAATGCAGCCTTTATGAATATATTGATAAAATCTATCATACTGAAATAATTAAGAAATGTTAATTAATTTGCGGTTAACAGACCGCTGGATCCAGATAATAATTGCCAGAATGAACATGGCTGCAACAGGAAGCACCATCAGGTTGTTGTTGGTATACCATCCCATCCATGCTGAGTCAGCAGTATTAATTAGGTATTCTGCGCTTTTACCGATAAGTTTAACTTCCAGCGGACTTCCTGCCATGAGGGTTCCTTTCCCCAGGATCTCTCTGAAAAATGAGATCACGACCAAAATAATACCATAACCGAGAGAGTTGCCAATGCCATCCAGAAAAGATTTCCACGGAGTATTTGCCATAGCAAAAGCCTCCAGCCGTCCCATGACGATACAGTTGGTAATGATCAGGCCGATAAACACTGAGAGCTGTTTCCAGACCGGAAAACTATACGCTTTCAGAAAAAGTTCAACTACAGTCACCAAAAATGCAATGATCACCAGTTGAACGATCATTCTTACCTGCGAAGGAATATACTTTCTGAGCAATGAAGTGAATAAATTTGAGAAAGCCACAACAAATAAAACGGCAATACTCATCACAATTGATGGCCAAAGCATAGAAGTAACCGCCAAAGCGGAGCAAACTCCCAAAATCTGGACAGTGATTGGGTTATTGTCGTTAAGTGGTTCTGTAACCAGCTTTCTTTCTTTTTTGCCAAAGGCAAAAAATGAAAGCTTATTTACTTTATTTTCTGTCATAATTCCGGATATTTTATTTCTTTATTGATTTGATGTATGCCTCATAGCTCTTTAAACCATTCTGCAACATTTTGGTAACTCCGTTGCCTGTTAAAGTTGCAGCTGTAATACCATCCACTTCGTGGTCAGGATCAGATACACCGCCTTTCATCAAACTGATCGATCGATAATTTCCCTGCCCGTCATAAATTTTCTTGCCAATAAATGAAAGCCTGAAGGCAGGATTGTCCTTGATCTCAGCTCCCATACCCGGTGTTTCTGACACGTGGTCGAATGAAACACCAATCACAGTATTGAGGTCTGAATCCAAGGCAACATTACCTGCCACTTCATCCCAGAGACCGTTACCCCTGAGGCCAAAAATATAGACCGGACTGTTTTCGGTCCCTTTGTAAATATATACAGGCAGCAACCTTTCTGATTCCTTTTTTTTCTTTTCCTTTGAAAGATTGATATTTTCTGCCATTCCTCCAGGATATCCTTTGGATTCAACCACAGCTTTATCCAAAATTTCACCTTTTGAATTAACTACCACCTGTTCAATTTTTTCATTGAACACTTTAGCCACTTCCTGGTTGGTCATTTCCATCACAGATCCGCTTCCAAGTTTTTCCTGGATGGACTGCAGAACGAATTTCTTCTGGAAAATAGCCTGATTCTCATCGTGAATGTCTTTCAATCCGGTAAATAGCAGCGAAAGTACTAATGCCACAAATGAAGTCAACAAGCTGATAAAGACGATGATAAAATTTGAACTACGCACGTTTTAATCTTTTATTGATATGATTTTGAATAATATAATGGTCAATCAGGGGTGCAAAAGTATTCATGAAAATGATCGCAAGCATCCAGCCTTCAGGGTATGCCGGGTTTAAAACCCTGACAACAATGGCAATAAAACCAATCAAAAATCCATAAATCCATTTTCCCCTATTGGTAGATGCTGCAGTTATCGGGTCGGTCGCCATGAAAATAATGGCAAACAATGCACTACCCATCACAAAATGATAATACCAGGGAATTTCCATCATCGGTGTGGCTCCCCAGAAGTTCATGATGATTCCTGTAATCGCAGTACCCAGGATTGCACTCACTATGATCCGCCAGCTGGCGACCTTTGTGAATATAAGGAACAATCCGCCTAAAATGATGAGTGGTTTGGAAGTCTCACCGATTGAACCGGGAATAGTGCCATAAAACAAATCCGAAACTCCGTTCGGATATCTTTCCACTACAGTGTTCCAGTTGTTTTCCACGACAACGCTCAGCGGTGTTGCACCGGAAAAACCATCGGCAATCACACCTGCCGTATCAAATTTCAGCCAACCAAACCAGTCAAAAATCGTGTTCATGAATCCTGTGTGCCACCAGCTGTAATCCACTGCTGCACCTGCTTTGAGATTTTCAAATCCGGATACCCAAACACTGTCTCCGGCAATGGATGTAGGATAGGCAAAAAACACAAACATCCTGGTAAGTAATGCGATGTTCCATATATTCATTCCAGTTCCTCCGAATGCTTCCTTACCGATGATCACAGCAAAAATAATTGCCAATGATAATATCCATAATGGAATATCAGGTGGCATGATCAGAGGTATCAAAGCGCCGGTAACCAGATATCCTTCTTCAATGTTATGTCCTCTTTTGTAAGCATAGTAAAATTCAATTCCGAGCCCGACAACATTTGACACTATAAAAATGGGAATGATCTGGATGAGACCGTAAAATAATTTTAAATTGGCGGCCTCAAAAAATCCCGGATATTGACCCATCGCCAGAAAATGCTGGTGTCCGATATTATATGTGCCAAAAATATATGCCGGAATCAATGCAATGACAACAAAGGTCATCAGTCGCTTTAAATCCATGCCATCTCGAATGTGCACACCTTTTCTTGTAGTTTGGTTAGGTGCGTACACAAAAGAAAAGAACCCGTCGAACAATGTGTGCAGGAACGGATGCTTGGCTTTATCTGGTTCGATCTTTTTGAAAAAACGTAATAATCCCATGGGTTTATTTATTCTGTCTTATTAATAATTATGCCTGAGCCATTAACAATTCCTGTCCTTGTCTCAATATCTGCTGCAAATGCTGTTTGGATAAACAGGAAAATTCGCATATTGCAATATCTTCATTCTCTATTTCGTAAATGCCTAAACCTTCCATCAATTCATAATCCTTGGCCAAAATTGCCTTCATCAGGTGCTGGGGATAAATATTCATTGGCAATACAGATTCATAATCGCCTGTGACCACAAATGCACGCTTTTCGCCCCTTGAATTGGTCGTAACTTTGAATTCCCTGTTTTTGAAAATAAAGTTCAGGAATGTTCTGGAAATACTTGGCCGGGCAACACCCGGAAGCAGCCATCCGAACAACTCATAATCATTACCTTCAGGAATGACTGTGATCTGATCGTCAAAGGCATTCAGGAATTCACATTTGAATTTCTGTTCTCCTGTCAGCACATCGCCTGAAATGATCCTGATATTTTCATTTACGACCATGTGACTGATCATCTGACAGATATTTGCGCCAATATGTGTTTCGACATATTTAGGCCCGCCTATTTCGGAACCTGTTAAAGCAACAATACGTTTACTGTTGAAAATCTTCTTTAAAAACAGATCTCCGATCAAGGCTACATCCTGAACATTCAATGTCCATACTTTGTCTCCTGAATTTATTGGTGCAATGTGGTGTATCTGGACACCCACATTTCCAACAGGATGCTTACCTCTGAACCAATTCTTTTCAACATTCTGGGCGTTTCTGAAGACTGCAGAAGGTGCATTTTTCCTGTTGGCATCCAGGCCGAGATAAACTTTTCCACTGGTAAGCCTGTTCAGCACATCCAAACCTGTCTGGAAGGATTCCCCCGATTCATTCATGATAAAACTTAGGTCCGGAGCCAATGGTGCTGTATCAAAGGTTGAAATGAAAATGTTCTTAGGAATGGCTTCTGTATCAGGAACCAAATTGAACGGTCTTTGTCTGATCAGTGGCCACGCACCTGCTTCCTGTAAAAATCCTACCAGTTCGGCGCGTTCACATGTTTTAAAATCAGGAGGATTGAACGCTTTATATTCAACCTTGCCATCATTTTTGATCACGATCTCCTTAATGGCTCTTTTTTCACCCCGGTTGATGCTCTCGATCTCTCCGCTTACCGGGGCAACGAATTTCAGTTCTGTCCTTGCTTTATCAAAGAACAATACGTCTCCCGCCAGGACTTTATCACCAACGTTGACAGTTAATTTTGGAATTGGCACAATTCCTCTGAAATTGAAAGGCTGAACAGCAAAAGTACTGACTCCTTCTGCAGGAACGATCTGCTTGGTTGCTGATCCCTGTAACCTGATGTCATAACCTTTTCTCAGAAAATTTACTTTATGGGAACCTGTGTATGAAGGTTTAGTTGACATAATTTAATATAATTTTAACTTATTCGGGGCAAATATAAGAAAGTGAGTTCAGACAAATACATTAAAAGGAATATTTTAGTGATCAAGTCTTATTTAAATAGTTTCTTAATAATGAATATTCTTTGGAAAAAGTCCGTTTTGGCTGAAAAAACTGCAGATAAAACGGGTTCCAAATTTAATTTGGTTTAACAGACCGTAAAATGTGGTTTGCCAGCCGGGGGTTATGGTAAGCCTGAAGACGAATTTATTTTAATTACGAAAAGATATTTCAGCTGAATAGTTTTACCTTCAACTGAGCTATGGGTCGATCAAAAAATATAAAGCATAAAAAAAGCCGTGAAAGTTCACGGCTCTTTTTTTCTGAAAATTGACCAGGCCGGAAAAAAGATCCAGGCCATGTTAAACTGAAACATTCAGTATATCATATATGAATGTCAGGCGATGGCATCTCCCTGTTCGTACAGTTCTGCTATTCTTACGATCACTTTTGCAGCTTTTTCCATGGATTCAACAGCAACGTATTCAAATTTACCATGGAAATTGTGCCCTCCGGCAAAAATGTTCGGACAGGGCAATCCCATATAGGAAAGTCTGGATCCGTCCGTTCCTCCCCGTATAGGAACGATATGTGGCTCGATACTGAGGTCTTCCATCGCTTTTTTAGCGATCTCAACAATGTGGAACACCGGCTCAACCATTTCTCTCATGTTAAAATACTGATCGTTCAATTCGAGGCGGAAAACATCATCACCATACCTTTTTTTCATAAACTCAACCGCTTCGGCGATCAACTTCTTTTTCTGTTCGAACTTGGTCCGGTCATGATCCCTGATGATATACTGGAGCATTGCTTTTTCCACGCTTCCTTCCATTTTGATCAAATGGTAGAAACCTTCGTATTTTTCAGTGAATTCCGGACGTTCAAAGACAGGAAGCAGCGCATTGAACTCCATTCCGATGAGAATGGAATTAAGCATCTTGTTTTTGGCATAACCAGGGTGGATATTCCTTCCCTGAATATGAACTTTGGCACCCGCAGCATTGAAATTCTCATATTCGAGTTCGCCCACCATACCGCCATCCATGGTATAGGCATATTTTGCACCGAATTTAGCCACGTCAAAATGATCCACACCTCTTCCGATCTCTTCATCCGGTGTAAATCCAACCTTGATGGTTCCATGCTTGATCTCAGGATGTTCTACCAGGTATTCAATTGCAGTCATGATCTCTGCCACTCCGGCCTTATCATCAGCTCCGAGCAGGGTATTTCCGTCAGTTGTGATGATCGTATCGCCCAGATAAATATTCAGTTCAGGGAAATCTTTTGGAGACAACACCAGGTTTTTTTCTGCATTGATCACCAGATCCTGTCCCTGGTAATTGGGCCAGAACTGAGGGTTGACATTTTCTCCGGACATATCCGGAGCAGTATCCATGTGTGCTATAAATCCAATAACCGGAACATCCTTATCTGTATTTGATGGCAAAGTGGCCATCAGATAACACTTTTCATCCAGTGAAATGTCAACTAAACCAAGATCTTCCAGTTCCTTTTTCAACATGTTGGCCAGATTGAATTGCTTTTCGGTACTTGGCGTCGTTTCGGAACTGTCGTCAGATTTTGTGTCAACAGCAATATAACGTAAAAAACGTTCCAATACTTTTTCTTTCATTTCTATATTTTATTAATTTTAAATAAAAGTTTTTTAATAATTATGATGATAGATAAAAACAAATAATTGAAAATAATCGCAAAGTTCTTTTCTTTTCAAACCAATAGGAAGATGAATAAAAACAGCAAATATCTTATCATTATTTGTTAGTTAGTATTTAAGTACAATATCATACAACTTCCTTAAAAAAATCATTAATTCTCAAAATTTAACATCTTGTTTTTCTTTGTATGATATATTTAACCTAGTACTCTATTTCGGTCAGCAAAAAATCCTATTAAAACAATCAATAGAAACTAATAAATTGACATTAAAATTACATAAATCAAAACAGTAGCAATTTATTCACTTAAAAATGGAAAATCATTGAAATTTCCAAATTAATTCCTATCTTAAACTAGAATTATAATTTTAACAAAAGAAAATCCAAAGCCCAATTTTCCAATCCATGTAATAAGCCCCTTACCTTCAGTTTGAATTCAATTCACAAATTACATATGTGGCTAAAAACTTAGCATACTCAACTGGAAAATAAGCAATTTAGATTTTTGATACCATCAAAACTAGATTCTAACCAACTAGCAAAAGATAAAATATTTACACAATAATCGATGTAATAACAATTTTAAATGAGTATTACAATAGATTCATTAAAAGAAACCTTAATATAAATAAATTTGTAATATAAGTTTAAAATAGCATTTAAAACAAAAGCCAATATTTAGTTCATAAGTAGAATTCCCGCTAAGGTAAATTATCAATTAAACAATGTTACTATCATGGTCTATTTAGGAATTATTTTAGTCCATTTGGTAATTCCAGCATCACTATATTCACTAAAGACTAATTTTTCACTATCTTTATCTATATATGCAGTTACAGTAATAATTCCAAAATCACCTTTTAAATAGTTTTCTTCTGTAAGTATATAAATACCCTCCATCCCTGCATCGCCTTCAATTAAATAAGCTTTACCTTGTTTTGAGATTTGAATAACATCGCCTCTTCTTTCGTCTACCCAAGTACCTAAATAGTCTGAACCATTAGGCATGTTAGCACAAGCAAATAATACTATAAGTGAAGTAATAACCGTAATAAATTTTAGTTTTTTCATTTTAAACAATTTAAATTCTTACTCATTTGGAATTTCATAAAACGCCTTGCAATTTAGGTAAAATTGGACTCTACTTTTGAAATGAAATTATTTGTCGAAGGTCTTTAATTTAACAAGAAAAGCTAAAAATCGGAGGTACTCTTGTCCGTTTCATTTCATTGTGTCGTAATTAATTGCCGATAACAAAATGTTATTTTATAAACGACCTTTGTCCAGATATTCCCAATAAGGCCTTAAAAATTAATTAATTTCCCCTTTCAATAAATTTTATATAAACACCTAATCAATTTGTTAAATCCAGATATCCTAATCATTTTCTTTAGCTTTAAATGATTCCCAAACAAAGTATCCTATCAAAACCATAAAAGCTACTAATCCAATAACTTCTGGCATTACATTCCCTGGTTCCCAAATCCACTTGCCTTGAGGATTTTGAATTTGGAAAAGATGCAAATTTAAATCGATACCAATAAACAACAATAATGCGCCAATTACACCAAAAATAGCGGCACCAGCTATGAAACCTGAACTAACAAGAATTCCCCTGTTGACTCTCGCTGTATAGAGTTTTTCGTTTTTGGTGCTTTTGTTAAACCAATGATTCAGCAAACCTCCTACGATCAGTGGTGTATTCAACTGCAACGGGATGAACATACCCAATGCGAATGCCAGAGGAGAAACCTTCAGCCAGTTGAGGATCAGAGAAATAAAAGCACCTATGGTCAACAATACCCATGGTGCCCCCTGTCCCGACATCAACGGTTCGATAATAGTTGCCATAGCATTGGCCTGAGGGGCGATCATCGGTTGAGGGTTTTCAGCAGTTTCAACAAAACCATAAGTTTCATTCAAAATAAATATCACTAAACCAACTGTAGCTGCAGATACCAATGTTCCTAAAAACTTGAAGGTCTGTTGTTTTTGAGGTGTAGTACCCAGCCAGTAACCCACTTTCAGGTCAGTGATGAAACCACCGGCCATGGATAAGGCAGTACATACAATACCACCGATCACCAATGCGCTCACCATACCCTGCCAACCTTTCAAACCGACGGAAACCAGGATAACGGAAGCCAGTATCAATGTCATCAGTGTCATACCGGAAACCGGGTTGGTACCCACAATGGCAATGGCATTGGCTGCAACCGTTGTGAAAAGGAAGGAGATTATCAATATGGTGAGTAAGGCTGCGATAGCCTGCACAAGGGTAATTTTAACACCAATGATGAGGAAAATGAATACAGCGATCAAAGTGAGGAACAGTAACAACATGACGAAAGACATTTTCAGGTCCTTATTGGTTCTTTCGACAGCTACACTTGCTTGAGCTTTTGAGCCTACTCCGGCAGCGAGTTTAAATGCGCTGATAATCACCCCGGACGACTTGATGATACCTATGATACCGGCCATCGCGATAGCCCCAATTCCTATTGGCCTTACTACTCCCTTAAAAATTTCATCAGGAGACAAAGAAGCAAAAAGATTTGCACCTCCAGAGCCTTTAATAAAAATATCTCCAACATAAAACCCTGTGACAAATAGATCTCCAATTTCATTAACCAACGGGATAAGTACGAACCAGGATAGCAATGACCCGGTCAGAATTATGAGTGAAAACCTCAATCCGACCAGGAAGCCGAAACTGAAGATCAGTGCGCTGAAATTGAACTTGAACACCATTTTAAACTTTTCTGCAATCATTTCTCCGGCAGGAATTACCCTGGAGGAGATCTCTTCACTGAACAGTTTTAATGAAGCAAAGCAAAAATCAAATAATCCGCCGATCAACCCGCTTAATACCAGTAGTTTGGCCTGTGAACCGCCTTTTTCTCCTGTCATCAGGATCTCTGTGGTTGCTGTTGCTTCCGGGAAAGGCAGTTTGCCATGCATATCCTTTACAAAGTATTTCCTGAAAGGGATCAGGAAGAGTATGCCCAGAAAACCTCCAAGCAGGGAAGCAAAGAATATCTGGAAAAAGTCAACCTGGATATCAGGGTATTTGTGCTGCAGAATATATAATCCGGGAATGGTAAAAACCGCTCCGGCTACAATTACGCCGCTGCTGGCGCCAATTGACTGGATGATGACATTCTGTCCGAGCGCATTCTTTTTGCGGGCAGCAGCAGAAGCGCCCACTGCAATGATCGAAATAGGAATGGCTGCTTCAAATACCTGCCCGATTTTAAGCCCTGAATAAGCGGCTGCGGCTGAAAAGATAACAGCCATTAACAAACCCATGATCAGGGACCAGGTGGTCACCTCCGGAAATGACTGATCGGAAGGCATGACAGGTTGATACTGTTCGCCCGGTTTCAGTTCCCGGTAAGCGTTTTCAGGTAAACTTTTGGTAGTGGGTTGATGATCCGACATAATTATTAGTTTTGGTTAATAAAAATGATTCAAACAATATAAAATTCGGTTCCCTGTTAAGGGATTTTATACAGCATCCAAAAATAACATTATTTTGGAAAATTCAAGTATTTACATGAAAGCAAAATTCAGAATTCATTACCGGTGTCCAAACGGAAATTTTGCATTGGGTCTGGATCAGGATTTTCAAAATGTCAGAATGCCCCATTTTTGATTTTTATTAAAAATGAGTGTCAGTTCTTTTGGAAGAGCATTAAAATCACAGAAAAAATTTCCGGCTTTTGTAAAACTGATGACTTAATTACCAAAATTGGAAAAAGTTCACGATGGAGAATTTTTTAAGTAATAAACCTGGAAAATCTCTTTCACCAGTCATTTCTTTTTTGCTGGAAAAAAAATAACCGATATCAGGTTCTTCCCGAACATCGGTTATTTTTGAACCGAATGATTATATTGGTAACTATTTATCGTTACCGGTTATCACCTGTTTTTCGATCTCTATTGTTGTTGGTCCTGCAATGATCTTGAATTCTGTCCGTCGATTGAACCGATGCTCTTCATCAGTACATTCTACACCATTGACACATTTATTCAGGATAGCTGTCTCACCATAACCCACAGCCTTGATCCTGGAGGCTCTCACCCCATTCTGAACCAGCCATTCTTTTGCTGAATTAGCCCTTTTCTGAGAAAGTGTCAGATTGTAACTGTCCGTTCCTCTGGCGTCGGTGTGGGAGGACAATTCGATCACCATATCGGCATATTTTTCCATTAGTCCCAAGAGCACTTCCAGGTCTTTTTCGGCATCTGGAAGTATTTTGAAATCATTGTAATCGTAATAAATATTATTTAGACGGATCGCTTCATTGATCTTGACTGTCTGCATTTCAGGAACTGCCGTGACGAGTTTCACCGTTTTTTCGACAGTATAATCATCAATAATGCCTGCAGTTGTGAACTCAATGGTCTGGGTTTCAAACCCGTTTTTGGTCACGATGGCTTTATAAGGTTTGTTTTTATCCAATGGGAAAGTAAAAGTATTCCCGTTGAAATTGGTCTTGGTGACTGCTGGTTCGGGGTTGACATCCGAAAGATCTACCAGCTCCACTTTGGCATCCATCAGCGGACCTTTTTGATCGAGCACTTTAACCAACAGATCTATATTAAGATCCCTGTAACCAAATTCAAAAATATGGTCACAACAGGTTTCGCTGAAGAGTTTTTTCTTACCCTCATAAGGCCGGTTGGAGAACAGGAAACCGGCTTCTCCGCTCTGATCCAGGCTGTAGAACAAGTCGTCTGTCAATGAATTATAACCTTTTCCCAGATTGACCGGCTTTTCCCAGCTATTTCCGTTCCAGTCACTGCTGAAAATATCGAATCCTCCCAATCCCGGGAGACCATTGGTACTGTAATATAGCCGACCTTCAAAATAGAACGGACTGAGTTCGTCGTCTTTGGTATTGATCACTTCACCCAGGTTGACCGGCTTACCATAATTATCCCCGTCTATGGTAGCATAATAAATGTCGTCACCTCCATAACCACCAGGCATATCTGCAACGAAGAATAAAACTTCCCTGCCATACAATTCTCCAACGGCTGGCTGACGGCTGTATACGCCATCCATATTGACATTGGGTAAGATCGTGGCAGCTCCCCATTCGGAGCCATTTCTTTTAGAGATATAGATCATTGATTCCTCAATACTGTTGTTTTTGAGGATCATACGGGTGAAATACATTCGCTTTCCATCGGAGGAAAATGCCGGATGCAGTGAAGAATAACCTTTGCGGTTGATATTTTCACCAAGTTCGGTCAATGATGCAAACTTTCCTTTATCATCTCTCGGGGAAACAAAAATTTTGGCGTCTCCTTTTTCGGATTCACCGTCGAGAACTATTTCTTTATCTGTGTCGAACGATGCAAAATACAGATTTCCGTCCGGATGCAACTGTGCACCATACAGGCTGAAAGCTTTGTTCACCTCCTTGGGCAACGGAACAAATTTAATATCCGTATTTTCACTCAGGTCATTGAACATTTCGAGACCCCTGATCTCGAGCATCGCTTCTTCCCTGCCAACCGGATCCGTGGTCTTTTTGGCATATTCGATGAATTCATTGTATGCATCCTGCAATTGATCCGTACGTTTCAGACTTTTGGCATAAAACAAACGGTATTCGAGGTAAACATCCTTTTTATCCCGTCTGAGAACACTTCTGTATTGTCTTGCTGCTTTATTATAATCCTTGAGGAGGTAATATACATCTGCCACTTTTAAAGCCATCTCAGGTTCTTTCTTTTCTTCATAGGCCTGCTGATAAAAATCCAGCGCATTTTTATAATCCGCTTTTTGCATGAGTTCTTCTGCTTTGGCAACCATCATTTCGTAGGTGATGGTTCGAAGCGGTTGACCTGCAAGGTTGATGGAAAGGCTCAGGAAAAGAAGTAATAAAACTATATTTTTCATTTGCTATTTCATTGAATGCTTAATAAAATCTGTAAAGGGTCAGAACCTCGGACATATCAATATTGGATCCGGTTTTGGCTTTTTATACAGTTTAAGGATATATCCAACTCCCAGTTCAAACGCTGCTGCCGGACCGCTCACCTGAGTTTTGTCCGAAAGATTGAGGTCAAAACTGTATCCGATCCTCAAATCCTTGATATCTGCTCCAAGTAAAAATTGCATGCCATTTATCACTGAATATCCCAATCCTCCGGAGAAAGTGATACCTTTTTCTTCATTGATCAATAAATGGGCAAGGGTCTGAAACTGCAATTCCCAGGAAGGTTGTCTGTACTGAAAGAATACCCTGGGTTCGATCTTGATCTTGTCTGCAACAGGAGTTTTATAATGTCCGTATGTCAGGAATCGCATGGGCGCTGTGCTGTAGCTGCCGGAAGCAATGGTTTCATCCACCCTGCCTCCCCTGAAAGTAGTCAGGTTGGATACTGAGATACCCACGTTAAGTTCGGTTTCCTTGCCAATGAGCGATTTGAAATGTAGTCCTCCTGACAGTTGAGCGCTGCCCAGACCTCCTCCGCCACCAGACTGACCGGCTGCCGGATTTCTGACCAGGAGTGAATTTTCTATGGGATCCGGTTTAGGGTCAGAACCGAGTTCTGAATAGGTGGTAATGGCAGGATCAGTCACATATGCAGTTCTGGTACCGGAAGCAATTCCGATGGATAAAACATTGCGGGCTTTTTTATCAAAAGCGAGGTGGTAAGAAATACCGCCAAAACCTTTGATGGTGACCAGTTTACCCTCTTCATATAGTTGTTCGTCATAGATATAACTCATCCCGACGCCGATCCAGTCCTGTTCACGGAAACCGCGGATCACAGGCACATCAATGTGAAAAGTAGGATTCCTGAATTGTCCGAAGGCGAATCCATAATCCTGTTCACGATATAGGAGGCCAACCCTTGCAGTTCCTTCAAAATTGCCGGCAAGCGCAGGATTCATGGCTACCTTGGTCATATCAAAAAATGTGTAGTGGAATGGATCCTGACCATTCATAAACCCACGAAGAAAAAACAAGGTTGCGACCACCAAAATAGTCCTTATGTTCATATGTAAGTTTTTATTTATAACAGGCTATATTTTCTTTTAGATGAAATCAACAGGGAAACACTGTACCTGAATGATTTTTTACTGATCAGATCAACAATAAATGCCAAATCCTGTAAAATATGTCTCCCAAAAGTAGAATTAAATAAGCAAATACCAAAAAATTCAGAAGAAATACAACTTTTTGATACAACGTGTAAACAGAAATAACTGTTGTATCAAAGTGTTCTGAGATGATCCTGGCAGCTGAATAATTATTGAAAATGAGAAAATTTGAAAAACCGGAAGTCATATCATCAGATCAAAAGAACACTGAATCATCAGATCATTGGAAGAACTTATAGTTAGAATTTGTTTAAAAATGTATCAAACAAATTACTGACGAAGCAAAGCTTATCAGCACTAAAAAGCATTGAAGTCACTGACGAATACTGACGAAGCAAGCTTGTCAGCATCTGCGATACTGACGAATACTGACGAAGCAAGCTTGTCAGCATCTTTGATACTGACGATACTTTGTATGTCAGCACTTAGCAGGCAAGCTTGTCAGCATCTGTGATACTGACGAAGCAAGCTTGTCAGCATCTTTGATACTGACGATGCAAGCTTGTCAGCATCTTTGATACAGACGATACTTTGTATGTCAGCACTTAGCAGGCAAGCTTGTCAGCATCTTTGATACTGAAGATGCTCTGCATAGCAGCACTTATCAGGCAAGCTTGCCAGCATTTTCAACCTAATGCTTCAGCGCTTTTTGGTCCCGTGCATTCCGGTGCGAGATTCAATAAAGGGCTTCGCCCTGACTTTTTGACTGACCCGCCACTTCGTGTTCCATTCCTTGATTATCCACCGGATATTTACTTTTCAGGAAAGGTCGGTTATTTTCAGCTATCAACATAATTCTTAAACAACTTCTTATTTTTCAAGAATAAATTTTGCCCAAAAAAAAGGGAAAAATTTTATTTTGCAAGGATAACTCCCTACCTTTGTAGCCTTATTTAAATTCGGATTTATTCTAGCAATGCAAAAATCAATTTTTCCGATTCTATTAAGCCTTTTGTTTTACAGTAATTTTCTCTTTTCTCATGAAGGAGGAGGTGATCAGCATGTACATGGAACAGCAGTTGAAAAAACTGATGAAGTTCATGATGAAGCTCATGACGGAGGTCATGAAACAAAGGCATTTGACCCCAAAAATGTTGCTTTTCACCACATCAGCAACCAGAATATTTACAGCATCGGTGACTGGGCAATGCCTTTGCCCTGCTTTTTATACGCACCTGAAACCGGATGGTCTGTATTCATGTCTTCCAGATTCGGCATCGGACATCACGGAACCGGGCATTATTCCTGGGACCGTTACGTGCTTAAGGAAGGTTCGGTTTTCAGGGTAACCGATCCTGAATTTCCCATGGGTAAGCAAACTCTTGATGAGATCAAGTACGAAACTGAAATTGTGGATGGCAAGGAAAGAGAAGTTGCTTATGCTTATTTTCAGGGAGAAAAATATAAACTTGATCCAAGAACTACTTTTGACGGTGGACTCATAGGTGGTGGCGTCACTTCCTTCTACGATTTTTCCATTTCCAAGAATGTGGTTTTCATGTTTTTGGTAGTGATCCTGTTGCTCTGGATGTTCATCAACATCGCCAGGGCATACAAACGCCGGGAAGGACAGGCACCCAAGGGTATACAGTCTCTTTTTGAAGTCATAATATTATTTATACGGGATGAGGTGGCAAAACCATTTATCGGGGAAAAATACAGAAGGTATTTCCCGTATTTGCTCACCATTTTCTTCTTTATACTTGCATTGAACCTGCTGGGACAGATACCGTTTTTCGGTGCTACAAACGTGACCGGCAACCTGACGATCACACTTATGCTTGCAGTGATCAGCGCCTTGGTTGTCAATCTCACAGCGAACCGCAATTACTGGATGCATGTTCTCTGGATGCCCGGAGTTCCGTGGTGGCTGAAAGCACTGATTTTAACGCCGGTTGAAGTACTTGGTCTGGTGATCAAACCTTTTACACTGATGCTGCGGCTTTTTGCCAACATAACTGCCGGTCACATCGTGATCGTCATTTTTGTTGGCCTCATATTTATTTTCGGAAAATCAGGAGAAAGCGTACCCGGTTCAATTATGGGTATTGCCATATCCATTCCCATGTCATTGTTTATGTCTGCACTGGAATTGCTGGTGGCATTTATCCAGGCATTCGTGTTTACCTTGTTGACTGCATCCTATATCGGTGCAGCTGTTGAGGAACATCATCATTGATTATTTAATTTTATTAATAATATTTTTTTATGGTAGGATCTATAACATCAATCGGATTAGGAATGATAGTGATCGCCGCTGCATTCGGAATTGGCTGGATCGGTAGCAAAGCGATGGAATCCATCGCCCGTCAGCCTCAGGCAGCAGGAGATATCAGAGCTAACATGATCCTTATGGCAGCGTTTATCGAAGGAGCCGCGTTGATCGCGCTTATCTTCGCAGCGTTTGTACTCTAATGAACAGACGTCCGGTAACAGTTGGTTGCCGGACGGCTTTTTTAAAACATTCAAGTAAAGTTAAGTATGATTTTTTTAGCAGATTTTAGCGTGATCAAACCCGAACCGGGCTTATTTGTCTGGGCGGTGGTCATTTTTGTCCTGTTTTGGTATCTGATCATCAAATTCGCTTTTAAACCGATCGCGAAAGCATTGGAAGAAAGAGAAGGCAGGATCCAGGATGCACTGGACAAAGCCAGAAAAACCAATGAAGAGATGGAACGTCTTCAGGCGGATAATGAGAAACTCCTTGCAGAAGCTCGCGAAGAACGCAGTAAGATACTTAATGAAGCCAAGGGTGTCAGCGAAAAACTGATACAGGATGCTAAGGAAAAAGCAAAAATTGAAGCTGCAGGCATCGTAGAAAAAGCTATGGTGGAGATCAATGCACAGAAAACACAGGCTTTGAGCGAAGTCAAAAATGTGGTCGGAAACATCGCCATAGAGATCGCTGAGAAAGTGGTGAAAAAAGAACTGTCCAAAGACAAGAGTCAGCAGGATTATGTCAAATCCCTGATCGACGAACTGAATTTGAACTAAAACAATATCCAGCGTACTATGTCCGTACTCAGAATTGCCAACAGATACGCAAAATCCTTTGTGGACTTCGGTGCAGAAAACAAAAAACTGCCCGAGTTGATAGAGGACGTCAAAAGTATATTGGAGCTGACTAAAAATAAGGAATTCAACCTTTTTTTGAAAAGCCCCATCATTAAGTATGAGGTGAAATCCAAGACGATCAACTCATTGCTTGAAGGCAGGATCCAAAAAGAAACAATGGACTTTTTGCATCTTACCCTTCAAAAAGGCAGAGAAAATTTACTGCCGGAAATCCTCGAGGCCATAATTGTTAAATATCAGACATTGCAGAATATCACTCGGGTAACCATCACTTCTGCTGTGGAATTGGCTGAAGATGAGTTGAATAAAATTTCGGCTCAACTGGAACAAATGAAAATAACAGGTGGGAAAGTGGAGTTTGTCAAAAAAGTGAATCCGGCGATCATCGGAGGATTCATTCTGGAGATCGGAGACAAACTGTTTGATGCCAGCGTCACTTCAAGACTTAAATTGATCCGTACGGAGTTGAATCAAAATTGATCATCATTTAATAAAGAGAAAAGAAGAGATATATGTTTAATGTAAAACCCGATGAAATATCAACCATAATCAGAAATCAGTTGACAGGTGTGAGCACAGCTGCTTCTCTGGAAGAGATCGGTTCCGTACTACAGGTAGGAGACGGTATCGCCAGGGTGTACGGGCTTACAAAAGTTCAGGCTGGTGAATTGGTAGAGTTTGAAAATGGAACACAGGCAGTGGTTCTTAACCTTGAAGAGGATAACGTTGGGGTGGTATTGTTAGGCCCCGGTGATGACATCAAGGAAGGTTCCACGGTTAAAAGGACAGGAAAGATTTCTTCCATAGATGTGGGAGAAGGATTCCTGGGAAGGGTGATCAATCCATTGGGTCAACCCCTGGATGGCAAAGGCCCGATCACAGGAAAAAAATACCAGATGCCGATCGAGCGGAAAGCTCCCGGCGTAATTTTCAGACGTCCCGTGCATGAGGCGCTTCAGACCGGTATCAAGGCGATCGACAGCATGATCCCTATCGGAAGAGGCCAAAGGGAGTTGATCATTGGTGACCGCCAGACCGGTAAAACTGCCATCGCGGTGGATACCATTCTCAACCAGAGGGAAAACTGGGAAAAAGGTAAACCGGTATACTGTATATATGTTGCATCAGGCCAGAAAGGCTCTACGGTTGCCAGGGTGATGAAGGCACTGGAAGACGGAGGCGCGATGCCTTACACTGTGATCGTATTGGCTACAGCTTCTGACCCGGCACCACTTCAGTTCTTTGCTCCATTCGCCGGTGCTGCCATCGGAGAGTTCTTCCGTGATACAGGCAAAGCAGCATTGGTCGTATACGATGACCTGACCAAGCAGGCCATATCCTACCGGGAAGTTTCCCTCCTGCTCAAAAGGCCTCCGGGACGTGAAGCATATCCGGGCGATGTGTTCTATCTGCATTCCAGGTTGCTGGAAAGAGCTGCAAAGATCATCGGCAATGATGATATCGCACGTCAGATGAACGATCTTCCTGAATCACTCAAAAATGCAAAAGATGAAAACGGACAGCCTTTGGTAAAAGGAGGTGGTTCACTGACCGCTCTGCCGATCATTGAGACACAGGCAGGTGACGTTTCTGCATATATTCCAACCAACGTGATCTCCATTACGGACGGTCAGATCTTCCTGGAATCCAGCCTGTTCAATGCAGGTATCAGACCGGCGATCAACGTGGGTATTTCAGTATCCAGGGTAGGGGGTTCAGCTCAGATCAAATCCATGAAGAAAGTTTCCGGTACGCTGAAACTGGATCAGGCACAATTCCGTGAACTGGAAGCTTTTGCCAAATTCGGTTCAGACCTGGATGCTGCAACCATGAACGTAATCGAAAAAGGCAGAAGAAACGTGGAGATCCTGAAGCAGGCACAGTATGCCCCGATGTCTGTCGGTAAGCAAATCGCTATCATATATCTTGGAACCAAAGGCCTTCTGAGGTCAGTCCCGGTCAACAGGATCAGGGAGTTTGAAGAAGCATTCCTTACCACAATGGAACAACTCCATCCCGATGTGCTGGAAACCTTCAAATCAGGTGACCTTCCCCAGGATTCTATTCAAAAGGTGGAACAAATTGCAAAAGATTTGATGACACAATTTAAATAATTTATCGTGAGCGGCAAATTAAAAGAAGTCAGGGACCGTATTGCCTCGATCAATTCGACGCAGCAGATCACCAGCGCAATGAAGATGGTTTCCGCTGCCAAGTTTAAAAAAGCACAGGATGCCATCGTCAGGATACGGCCTTATGCCAACAGGTTGCACAGGATGTTGTTCAATATTCTGGCTAATCTGGAAGGAGAGATTTCCACAAATCTGCATAAGAAGCGAGATGTCCATAGAGTTTTGCTTGTCGTTGTGACTTCCAACCGGGGATTGTGCGGCGCATTCAATGCCAATATCATCAAAAAAGCGGAAGATAAAATACGTCATGCTTACGCTGATGTGCGTGCTTCAGGTAATCTTGAGTTACTTTGCATCGGTAAAAAGGGTTATGAGTATTTTAAAAAGCATTATAAAGATCTGCCTGTCAATAAGGATCATCTTTTTGCTTTTGACCATCTCAATTCGGAGACCATTCATCCGATTGCAGATATGATCATGGATGCCTATGAACAAGGAAAATACGATCTGGTTGAAGTTGCTTATGCAGTATTTAGAAATGCTGCTATCCAATATCCGACCGTGGATCAGTTTCTACCTATTACAGACTCAAATCCTCAGCCGGTATCCAAAGAGGATTTTATTGCCAATTACATCTTTGAACCGGGCAAGCAACAGCTGATGGCAGAGTTGGTTCCCAATATCATGAAAAGTACTTTTCTCAGGTATATGCTGGATACCAGTGCCTCAGAACATGGTGCCAGGATGTCTGCTATGGAAAATGCCACGGAAAATGCACGTGAATTGCTCAGGGATCTTAAATTGGAATACAACAAAGCAAGGCAGGAAGCCATTACTTCAGAATTGTCCGAGATCGTGGGCGGAGCAGCAGCCTTAAGTTGATTTTCAAGTTTTAGCATATAAAATTTACAGGGTTTGGCTTTGGTCAAACCCTGTTTTTTTACTACATGAAATCCTGATAAATTTTGACAAAATGTCCAAATACACCTTAATACCTGATCCTTGAAGCATAATCGATTTGTTGCAACCTGTAAAATGTCGATCGATCATAAAGAACATTTATTCAGTTTTTTGATATAAAGCTTGTTTGTTTGGTCTTTTCAGGACAATCCTGTCCAGGTAAAACTCATTTTCCCATTCCCTGTTCAACAACAAATTTTGATCATATCTTCACCGAAATTCAGTTTTTACATCGAAACAAAATTTGGCATTTAACAAGAAAATGAAGATGTACATGGCTGAAAAACTTTGTAGCTATTCAGGCTGAACACTTTCAATACAGGCATTTTCTTCAACCCAAAGGAATATTTGTCATTTTGTTGACTTTTCATGAAATGTTTTATACACATTATTATATTTTCGCTACATTTGACCCTTCATTAAGAGTAAGATTAACAATAACATTGTTTCCTTCTGGTTTTGTTTTTGAGTGTAATCAACTGGCTGTTACAGTTGCCAGCATTTTTTAGTAATTAAAAAAAGTCAAATGAAAAATTTTTCTACCAAAATTTTTATGGGTTTGTTGTTGGGCCTTTTTGCGATGACAACATTGAGCGCCCAGGGTTTGTACAGGACATCAGATCCTGCTGCAAACAAAAAAATGGAAACCATTAATGCCAACAATCCTTCCGCCCCATTGCAAAGTACTCCAAGGAATACCTTTTTCCAGGAGACCTTCGAGTCCAATTCCTTTGCCACGAATGGCTGGGTTTTGACTGATGCTGACGGGGATGGCTTTAACTGGGGTATTTCATCAGGTCTCACATCCCATACAGGGAGTTATTGTGCAGGATCCAATTCATGGATCAATACTTCAGGCCCATTAACCCCAAACAACTGGATGGGTAGTAAGGCCATCGATCTTTCTGCAGCAGCAGGAACCATTATTCTGGAATACTGGGTAAGGGCTCAGGATCAAACCTGGCCAAGTGAACACTATGGTGTTTATGCTTCAACAAGTGGAAATAAACCCGCTGACTTTTTAGGTGCCAACGGGACCAAACTGTTTGAAGAAACTGTTGTGAAAGGTACCGATGCTGCTAACAAACTTTATGTCAAAAGGTCACTTGACCTTTCCGCTTACGTAGGTGGAAGCGTTTATATCGCATTCAGACATTTTGACTGTACAGATATGTTCATCCTGGATATCGACGATATCATCGTGTTCCAGAGTACTGTGACTGACGTCGGAATAACAGGTGTTGTTGCTCCTTCCAATGCAGCGGGTTGTGCAAAAGGCACAGAAGAAGAAGTAACGGTTACCCTGTTCAATTACGGTGGTACTCCTCAAGTCAATTTCCCCGTTTCATTTACTTTTAACGGTAATACGGTTACAGAAACTGTTCCTGATACACTGGAACCCGCAAAAGCACTTGAATTCACTTTTATGCAAAAACTGGATCTTTCCACGCTGGGATATTATTCCATGCAATTCAATGTCAATGTGCCAAATGATTCAGATGCCAGCAACAACAGTTTTACACATGATTTCAGAAGTACCGACGCTGTTTTTACAGTTATTGCCAACACAGATGGTTCAGGTAGCCAGGGTTGGGAGCTGACCAATACTGCTGGAGAAGTTGTTGGTGATCACGGTGCATATCAGTGGTTTGTTACCGAAACGACCAATGTTTGCATACTTGCAGATGATTGTTATATTTTCAACTGGGTAGCCGCTTCAAGCAGCGAAAACACAGTTACACTAAATTATAACGAGGAGCAGATTTTTACTCAGGCAGTGACCGGATCATTTGATTATTATGCTATTGGAGATGCCTGTGAGCCTGTAAATGCCATCCTGGTTGATCATTTTATGCCTGATTATGAAGTACTTGGAAATGTTGAATTAGTTGGAGCACTTCGTAATATCGGTAAAGAAGCCATCACTTCCTACGATGTTCAGTATTCCATCAATGGTGTAGCCTCTGATAAAGTAACTGTGTCCAACCTCAGTTTTGCTCCGGGTGAAGTTTTTGCTGCCGGCTATCCTGCTGCACATAATTTTGCTGCATTGGGCAGTTATGAGATTAAGCTGACTTTCTCCAATTTTAATGGAACATACACTCCAATGGAGAATGAATTCGCACATACCATTCATATTTTAAGCTATAAACCCACTACCAGGGTGTTGGGTGAAGAAGGTACCGGAACATGGTGTGGATGGTGCCCGAGAGGAGCTGTTTTCATGGAGTATATGGAAAATGCATATCCTGAAACCTGGGTTGGTGTAGCTGTACATAACTCTGATCCGATGACCGTTACAGCATATGATGCAGGAATGGGAACCATGATCGGAGGTTATCCAAGCGGTTTGGTCAACAGGTATAACTTTGGAGCCGGATTTGATGTGGATCCTTCACAATTTGAGGCTGCATACAACCTGTTGATTGACAGAGTTGTTCCTGTGGATCTGGCGATTACCGGAGGTAAATATGAGGCATCCTCCCGGAAGTTACAGTTTACTATGGAAGCAAAATTTGCAGGAAATCTTGCAAAAGACTTTAATGTTTTCGGCGTTGTGGTTGAACATGGTGTGAGAGGAACAGCTGCAGGTTACAACCAAACCAATTATTATGCCGGAGGCGCAAACGGACCGATGGGTGGTTATGAAAATCTGCCTGACCCGGTCCCTGCTGCCAACATGGTTTATGATAATGTTGCCCGGGCTTTACTTGGTGGCTGGACAGGTCTGAATAACGTAATCCCAAATCCGACCACTGACGGAGGAATTTATAATTATAATTTCTCCTACACTTTGACTGCAACTGAAAAGATTGACAATATGGTTTTGATCGCAGCAGTGATCGATAAAACAACCGGAGAAATTGTCAACGTTGTGAAGAAAACTTATGAAAAAACTGTTGGTACTCAGGATGTAATGCCTGAATTGGTGGATTTTGAAATTGCACCAAATCCATCTGCCGGCCAATTCAGGATCAGGATCGATCTGGAAAACGCAGAGGAAATAACAGTTTTCGTCACCGATATGATGGGAAGAAGAGTGGCTACTTTACTTGAAAATCAAAAGGTCGCTCATTTTGATCATGCACTTGACCTGACTGCTCAGCATAATGGAGTTTACCTGGTCAATGTTCAATCCAGAAATGGAGTAAGTGTACAGAAAATTGTTAAACAATAAGGATGATTTTGCATTGCGGTTTACCTTTCGGTGAACCGCAATGCTTCTTTTTTGAACTTTATTTCACTTTTATATTATTTTTGTCATAGTCAAAATTAAATGCTATGAGTAGATTGTTTTCTTTTGTGGTGATTTTTATGTTATCCTTTCAGCTTTCAGGCCAGTTGGTATTGACTCCGGATACAATGGATATCAGTTTTCCTCAGGATACCTCATACTATGACATTCACATGACTGTGACAAATAATTACAATGGTCCCGTTTCATTCTGGTGGCGTTTGGTAAAGACTGATTTTCCTCCTGCCTGGACTACACAGGTATGCGATCTCAACACCTGCTATTTTGAAGGTGTGGACAAATGCCCGAAAAATAACCCTAATTCATTGGCTGCCGGCGCCAGTTCAGATGCCATGTATGTAAAATTGAATCCACATAACACCGTCGGAACAACGAGTATGTGGTTCAAGATCTACTCCAATTCGGATCTGACCAATATCGTGGACTCCATATTGATCAATGTTGTTTCTCTTCCTACATCACAGGACGAAGTATTGGTCCGGGAGGCGAGCGTTTTCCCAAATCCTGCAAAAGATCATTTTACGCTTTCAGGCGAAAGTCAGGCTTTCAGGCAGATGGAGATCATCAGCGCAGCAGGTCAGCTTATGGGTACATGGAAGGTTGAACCCGGTAAACATTACCCCATCAGCGAACTTCACAGTGGATTGTATTATATCAGATTATCCGGCAAAAACGGTCAGTCCATCAAAACTATACGCTTGCATAAGGAATAATCGCCTTATCAGAAAGGGAATTCAATCTTTCCTGAAATTTCCATATTAGCGGTTCACTTTTTCTCCGGGTAAATTTACTTTGGGCAGCGCATGGTTTGAATCTGCGTTAAGGCAGACAATTACAGAATATCCTTAATTGTTTCATCTTTTTTGCATAAAACTTTCACGTTTACTTTTGGATATTCCTCTGATTTCCGACCTTTAGGGTGTATATTTTTGTCAGGAGTGGTTTCAGGAATCGGGTTTTATCGCATTACTGGTTTTTGGATCAGCTCAAATTTTGACCTAAAACTTTCCCATGCAAAAGCAAACTATTGTCGTCTTTTTTCTGCTCATTTATATTCCTCTCACTCAGAATAGCTTTGCACAAGGTAAGATCATGAAAACAATCTGCAATCCCATTGATCTGAGTTACCGGTTTTGTATTGATCAGCCATCAAGACGAGAAGCTGCTGACCCGACTGTGATCTGGTTCAGAGACAGGTATTTCCTGTTTGCTTCAAAATCAGGCGGTTATTGGCACTCAAAAGATCTCTCAGAATGGTCGTTCATCAGTACGGATCAGATTCCAGTTGAGGAATATGCTCCCACAGTGGTCGAACTGGAGGATACTATGTATTTTCTGGCATCTTCCAATGATGTGAGTACCGTCTATAAGAGCCATGATCCACTGAGCGGGCATTGGGAAATTGCTGTGCAAGCCCTGGAAATGCCTGTATGGGATCCCGCATTCTTTCTGGATGATGACGGGAAATTGTACCTCTATTGGGGATGTTCCAATGAGCGACCTGTTTATGGGGTGCAAATCGATTATAGAAATAATTTTGCCTTCATCGGTCAGCCGACCAGCCTGATCTCTGCTCATCCTGAAAAATACGGTTGGGAAGTTCCCGGTGATGATAACACGCTGGTCAATCAAAAACCCTGGATTGAGGGTGCATGGGTGAATAAGCTCAAAGGTAAATATTATCTTCAATATGCCGGTCCCGGAACAGAATATAAAAGTTATGCTGACGGCATTTATGTTTCCACTCACCCTTTAGGACCTTATGAGCTGCAAAATCATAACCCTTTTGCTTCTAAACCTGATGGTTTTGTTGCCGGAGCCGGTCATGGAAGTTCATTTTCAGACCAATATGGTAATTTTTGGCACATCGGAACCATGACCATTTCCCAAAAACATATTTTTGAAAGGCGACTGGGGTTATTTCCGGCTTTTCTCGACGATGATGGAACCTATTATGCCAATACCAGATTTGGTGATTATCCTTTTATCATTCCTCAAAAAAAGATCTCTGATCAAAAAGAGCTATTTCCGGGATGGATGCTGCTGTCCTTCAACAAAAAAATGGAAGTTTCTTCGGAAATGGAAGGATTTCCGGCTTCAAATCCAACCGATGAAAATATCCGCACCTGGTGGGCGGCCGGCACTGGTAATGCCGGAGAATTTGCAATGATTGATCTCGGGAAATTGTACGATGTGTACGCCATTCAGCTGAATTTTTCGGAGCATAATACAGAGATTTATGGCAGAAACGAGGGATTATACCACCGATACCAACTTGAAGCTTCTGTTGATAAGATTCACTGGGTAATGCTCTCAGATAAGTCTTTGAATGAAGACGATCATACACACAATTATTTTGAGCTGAACCATAAAATGGCTTTCAGGTATATCCGGGTCACTAATTTGGGTGTTCCCGGTGGTTGTTTTGCGATTAGCGGCTTGAGGGTTTTCGGTATGGGACGCGCGAAAATTCCGGGAAAGATCAGTGATCTTATAATTGTCAGGGATGAAATTGACAAAAGAAAAGCAAGGCTCAGCTGGTCTGGGACAAATGCCACCGGTTACCATATTTTGTTTGGGACTCAAAAAGATAAACTTTACAATTGCCATACTGTTTATGACGCAAATAGTCTGAATTTGAATAGTTTGAACGCTGAGAGTAGCTATTATTTCAGATTGGAGGCATTCAATGAATCAGGTACCAGGGCAATGAAATCTGTAGTCTTTGTGGAGTGATTGAACTGCATCTTAAGGATCTAAAATTTTAAAAGCTTATGCTTAATATGACGCTTGATTTGGCTAAAAATATGTTATAAGCTTGTTAAAATTCGGGAAAACTGAAGCGGTTCTCAACGAATTTGCGTCTATTTGTATGTGTAAAAGAACATTTCGTATAATTAATAGCGAATTCGATCCGAATGATTTTAAAAAACCTGTATTTTATAGTTATTTTGTAATCGCTAATAAAATTGTTGTTAAAATTTCATATTTAATTTTTTTATAATATATTTACATTTTGAAATAATTTTTACTTTTTATGTTCCGGTACCTTTATATCATTTTTGCAATAATTCTCATGTCGGCATCCGTATTGGTGGGGCAGGGTATTGGCAGATATGATAAATCGGGTGTCGAACAGAAAAGTCCGGAAAGTGGTTTGTCACAAACTGCTTTCAGCCTGTTTCCTAATCCTGCAATCTCTTATTTTTCCATTCAGGGAAATGACAAAGTTGCGTCAGTTGAGGTTTACAACCTTGCCGGAAAGCTGATGATCCGCTGGGATGGAAATGAAAGCAATCACTACCAGATCAATGAACTGAAAAATGGGCTTTACCTGGTCAGACTTTTGGACAAGAATAAAAAGGTCATCAAGGTCAACAGGATGAATAAGGAATAATCCATTCCATTTCTGCTTTCACCCTATACATTTTCCACATTTAAAAAAGACTTGTTGTTGATCAATTTCTTCTGTTGGGAAGAATCGATCAGGATCTTTCATCAAAGCGATCTGCCTGATTTTGATCCAACCCTGAATGAAGAGGGAAAAGCGTGTTCATCTGATCATAAAATCCCAGGTCAGTACCAGCGGAATCTTCACTTTTTTGTCCAGCAAATAAATATCTGTTCTGCAATCGGGATATCATTATATTTACCAACAACATTAATCCTGGATATTACCAGAAGTTTGCTGAAAAAAAAACAGCAGGTCAATGCCTGACCTGCTGTTATAAATGGCGTCCTGACCACATTATTTTTGGATCACCAACGGTGTGATGCGTTGGGTATTTCCGGTGATCAGCTGAAAGTAATAAATTCCTGCAGGTAAATCCAGATTGGAGAGATGTATCTTCTGTTGACCTTCATGTAGCGAAACAAACTGCTGCAGATGTGACCTTCCATCCTGACCGATGATCCTGATCCGTGCAGTTTCTGATGAAGTACTATTGATCAATAATGTCAGGTAAGTGCTTGCAGGATTTGGGATCACTGAAAAACTCAGTATACCCGCATCTGTATTTTGAGTGGATGTCCCCGTCTGGGTTCCGATCAACACATCGTTTACCAGACATATATCCTCTGAGTCATCTGAGGACATACAGACTTCCCTTCTATATTTTTTCATATTGATGACTTCAACATCATCGATAAACCAGCCGGGATAACCAGCATCAGCAACTACGCTGGCATCCGTTGCGAAACGGAAGGCGAAGGATACTTCAGATCCTTTCAGGAAATCCAGGTCAATGTAACTTTTGATATAACCATTGCTGCTTCCTGAGAAGGCTTTCAAACCCGGTATCGGCACTGCACTGTAACTGAGATTGCCAGTATATCCATTCAGGATCATTTTTTCTTCAGTGAATTGCAGCCAGGTTGATCCTCCGTCAGTGGAGTACTCCACAAAACCGCCGTCCTGCTGAACTTCGGTATCAAATGAATGATAAAAACTGAAGGCAGGATTTTCACCTTCAACCAGTATAGGATCGCTGAACATGTATAAAGACATATCAGATTCAACAAAAGATTCAGGACAGTACCAGCTGTATTCCTTGCTTTTAGGGAAAAAATCCACCAGTTCCCAAAATGTTTCTGAGCCAATTGAATTGATACCAACCCAATCTCCGTTGTCTTCTTCCATTTCATCCTTGAAAACTGAACTTGAATAGATATCCGGATCTGCCTTTAATTTAAAACTAACGGTTTTCTCTTCCAGTGATGACAGGTTACCCAGGTTAAATTCCAGCAAGTCGCCATCGTTGCTGACTTCAAAATTTGAAGAATTGGTAACATAACTTAGCCCGGCGGGCAAAGTTTCCCTTATTTTAACATTGGTGACGGATTCTTTTTTATGATTGACAGCTCTGAAAGTCACATCAATGGTTGATCCGGGTTCAACGATAAATCCTGATTCATGATAAAATTTCAACGCTTCAATACAGGTTGGCAGAACATCAAAATTTTCTTTCCCGTCATTGTGGTTGAAGGGATCTCCCTGCTCAGCGAAATAGCCCAATCCTCTCCGCGCAAATATTTCCCAGAGAAGGCAATTGTGTGTACCGTCAAAATTAATCTCGTCAGCAAGCAAAATGGCATCCCTGCCATCTATATAACCAGGGTTGCAAGGCTGCAACTTCAGCCCGTCCATAACGAGTTGCATTGCCTTGAAATTGCCGGATTCGGTGCTTTCCCAGGTTGGATCAAAGCCATAGAGTTCGATGAACTTCCAATACATGTCCCATAGCGTGACTGCCCAGACTTCACCAACACCATGAGGCACATTCCTGCCTTTAATAAAGTCATAGGTGATCGGATTGATCGACATGTCAGTGGAATAAGGGTAATTCCTGATCCCTTTACCGGTTGTTTGCTGACCGGTGACATAGGTGCCTATTCCTCTGGAATCTGTTCCAAGATCACCTTCACGGACTGTGAAAGCAATTGCGAAGAAATCGCTCCAGCCTTCGCCCATTTGTTCACCATCAGGACTCCCGTCATTGTTGATGTCAGGATTTGAAAGACAGGAGCTGTTGTCTGGGCCACCCGTGAGCCGGGTAGTGATACCGTGTGTATATTCGTGTGCAATCACACCATTGTCGAAAGAAGATTCTCTTTTCAGCGGGCCGGTAAATGTTTTTAGCCCCATGGTCATTTTTACGTTATCACCATTGGCTATGGCATTTCTGATCAGGTCGCAGGTGGATTTTTTCAACAAAAGTGCAGGAATGGTCACTCCGGCACCTACTGCACCCGGAGCCATAGTCAGCAATTCTTCTCCGTTGCCCCCGTCTATACCTGCAACATTGCATACCAGGGCTCCGATCGCACCTGCATTTTGGGCATTCAATACTTTCCTGCCAAATTCACATGAACCTCTGTTGATCAGAGCAATTTTTCCGGAAACAGCGCTGGACAGCTGCTGGCAACCCAGGTCAGGAAAAGAAGTATTATCCAAAGCGAGAGCGACCTGGCCGGTTCTTTTATTGACATCCATATTCAGGCCAAAATCTGCTTTTCCTGCATCATAAAGACCTGCAATCTGCAAAGGTTCTTCAATTTCTGCACGCAGTTGATTACTTCTGGTCCAAAGATACATTTGCATACGTCCGTTATTCCCGTCCCTGGGCGTGGAGAAATTTGCGTTATTCTCTCCGCTGCCGTCAAATGCTTCAGCTCTTACGTAGTCGTTGGCCTTCCCGCCACGATCGTAATTATTTTCCTGGAAGTTGCCCGCCTGTTCATCAAAGCCAAGCCTGTATGCTATATCATGCATCATGTTATTGGTATAGAAAAGGTTGACTGTTGCAGCGTCTGACAATGAATCCGGTTCTAAATCACCATCATAGGGAAAAAGAAATTGTAACGATGAGCCTCCATCCGGCTCAGGATCTGATACTGAATTATTGCCCAACCTATCCATATAAGCATGCACATTATTACCTCTGGTAAAGGTATATTCAGGTCCTTCCACACCGTCTGTGTCATGCCAGCCAAAAGGTGATGCAGTTTCATCCAAGGGGCCTTCTGCAATTGCTTGTTCACCATGAGAAGGGCTTTCAGCAGGAAACGGGAATACCAGATATCCTGAACCGACTATTGATTTTGATGATCTGGTGTGTAAATGATCATGTGCAGTGCACCTGTCGTGAGCCATCATTCCCGGGTTGTGACTAAAACTGTTGATGTCAAAACTGCAATAAGTCGTATAATTCACAGAATGGATCAATGCGCCGGTTTGGGCATCAATTCCATAGCTCCAATGATCAGCTTTATGGGCAGGATCGATCTCGACATTCCATGCGGCAACCAAATTACCCTGGACAGCATAATACATCAGCTTAACGGTTATCTCATCTGATGCAAATCCCGGCATTGAAAAAACGGAAACTCCGTCAGTTCTTTGCTCAATAAAATGTACCTGAATGCTATTCCTGTCCATTGAGGGTTCGATGTAATACACGGCTCTTAAAACTGCATCCTGAGCTGAAAGTGATACTGAGCGATTGATTCGGTTCTCCCGGATATTTTTGATCAATCGGTTACCGGTAACCAGAACCTTGCCATCTCTGGTGACCGTGGCGTGGATCAGTGCATTGTGAATGGGCGTACCATCCAAATACTGCTGCAAATACAGGTGGGTAGCGCCATTGTGCCTGGTGAAAACACGATCGCTGATCTTCAGTTCTGCGACATCCTCAGATGCCAGCCCAAGCTCATTCAGCTGGCTGAAAATTTGGTTGGCAACCCTGGTTTCCAAAGGATCCTGTCCTTGTAAATTCAAAATAAACAGTAAGTTAATAACGAATACGACAAATAATGATTTGAACATTTTTTGAATTTGATTAAAATTAGAATAATATTCTTAATAGATTCATAAACAATGTGATCTGTTATTCAAACAGACGGTAATAATAATTATTAAAGACCGTTTGACCTACAAATTGTTCAAGAATCAGAAGCTTTTTCACAATTGATTTTCACAGGTCAACTTTTGCATGTAATTCATGGAAGTTGTTTAAAAATGTATCTAAATGCTTGCAAACAAATTACTGATGAATGCTGACTAATGCAAGCTTGTCAGTATCCTTGATACTGACGATGCTTTGCATGTCAGCATTTTTAATACTGACGAAGCAAGCTTGTCAGTATCTTCGATACTGACGATGCTTTGCATATCAGTATTTTTGTTACTGACGAAGCAAGCTTGTCAGTATCTCCGGTACTGACGATGCTTTGCATGTCAGCATCTCCGATCCAAAAAGAGCTTCTCCCTGACTTTTGCTGACCCGCCACTTCGTGTTCCTACCCTTGAATATCCACCGGATATTCATCATTCAGGATCGGTCAGTCATTTTCAGCTATCAACATAATTCTTAAACAACTTCATGCTATAAAATGTGCTTCTGGTCTAAAATCCTGGCATCCTCTGTCATTAAAGCCGGTTATTTTAATTATGTTCGCATTTGAATCAAATTTTTGGAGGATGGAGAGTAAGCAGATGGTTTATGGTCGCAAGCCTGTTCTGGAACTCCTCAGATCTGGTCAACAGATTGAAAAGGTGTTTATTCAGCAAGGACTTCATGGTGCGTTCGAAGTCGAATTGCGCAACCTGATGAAAGGGAGGGACATTCCGCTTGGATCAATTCCGCAGGGAAAGCTGGATAAGATGAGCAGAGGCAACCATCAGGGCGTGATCGCTTTCAGTTCTCTTGTTGATTATGTAGATTTTGAAAGTCTTGTTGCTCTTGGTTTTGAAAGATCGGGAACACCGCTCTTTCTTTTCCTTGAAGGCATTACAGATGTGCGCAATTTTGGGGCAATATTAAGGACTGCCGAAGTGCTTGGGGTGGATGCCATCTTTTGCCCTTCCAAAAATACAGCCCTGGTGAACGAAGATATGATCAAAACTTCTGCCGGAGCGCTGTTCAATATTCCCATGTCCAGGGTCAGGAGCATTGACAGAGCTTTGCAGTATCTCAGGGATTGTGGTGTTTATATAGCAGTAAGTCATTTGAATACAGAAAAAAACATTACTGATCTGGACTTTAATCAACCGGTTTGTGTTGTAGTAGGATCAGAAGAAACCGGTGTCAGTGATCATACCACAAAACTGGCCGACAGCTTGTTTGTCATACCCCAAAAGGGGAAAATTGATTCCCTGAACGTTGCCGTTTCGACAGGAGTCATCATATATGAAATACAAAGGCAACGCGGCTTTCATTGATTTTCACTTGTTTTTTGAAATTTAAAATTATTGATCTGTGAAAAAAAATTTTTTTAGCGCGATAAAGGCAGGATTATTTGTTGTAATGGCCATTTTTCTGGTTCAATGCAGTACGCCTAAAACAGCAGTAACGATAGTGCCACCGGTTCCTGAAAAAGGACTTTTTTGGGAGATCAGCCATCCTGAAATTCAGCATAAATCCTACCTCTTTGGCACCATTCACATGATCCCTGAGGAGCTTTTCTTTTTGCCGGAAGGACTGGAACAGGCAATTTATCAGGCAGATGCCATTTATTTTGAAGTGGATGTCTCCAAAATGAAAGATCCTGTTTTTCAGATGGAGATCCTTCAACAGTCATTTATGCAGGGTGATACATCCCTGAGCGATTTGTTGACTAAGGAGGAATATCACCTGGTCAAAATGCATTTTGAAGAAATGGGGATGCCGATTTTCATGTTTGAAAAGATCAAACCGATGTTTTTATCCGTTTTCGGCGATAAGGAGATCATGGGTAAAAATACCGAAGGCAAACTCAGATTTTATGAATTTGAGTTGATGGATATTGCAGGGAAGGCGGGTAAGGAAATTTTTGGACTGGAAAGCATAGAATATCAGATGAGCCTTATGGATTCCATTCCGTATGCCAAACAGGCTAAATATCTCGTTGAGAGCATTCAGACCGACGAAAGCAGGGAAAGCACGCTGGACAGTCTCTTTGCCATCTACCTGGATCAGGATATCGAAGCGATGCACAAAAGTCTTGACGAAGGGGACATCTCCGAATATGACAGCATGTTGCTGACCAACAGAAATCGCAATTGGGTGCCTGTGGCTACCGAAAGTATGAAGGAAAAATCATGCGTTTTTGCGGTTGGTGCCGCACATATCGGCGGACCTGATGGAATGATCAGCCTCCTGAGACAAAAAGGATATACCCTGAAGCCCGTGAACAAGGAGATCTTGGAATGATTTTTTTATGAAAAACTTATTTTTTGATCCTTTTTAAAGCACTTGCAGAAGTTTTACGATTTGGTATGGTCCGCATTGAACCCTGACATAATAATTACCACTTGTAAACTGCATATTGGGGATTTCCCAGGTATATGTTCCTGCCGATAGTTTCCCTGGATTTCTTGAATAGACACATCTTCCCGGCGGATCGAAGAGTTCCAGTCTGGTATTACCCCCCGGGATTTCAGCCAGGATCCGTGCATGATCTGTCATTGGATTTGGGTAAATATTGATAGTCAAAGCATCCTTGCTGTTGAGCTCATCAAGGGTGCTTGTTGAACAATTTTCCCGGATGATGGGCAATTCCTGAAATCCATTCATCATGATCTGATCTGTCTCATCTGCCGGAAGGCAAAACCATTGCGACAAAACGGATGCATAAACTGAACGAAAATCATATTGCATGGGTAAATTATCGTTTTCTGTCGGCTGTGACGGCAAATTTGGATTGGAACCCAGAATTCCGGGCTGGACTTTTGTGCCAAAAAGGAACATCGGGGCTGCCGCACCATGATCGGTGCCCGTACTTGCGTTGGAAATGATTCGTCTTCCGAATTCTGAAAATGTCATTCCAAGGGTTTTATCAGCAACTCCCAATAGTTCCAGATCGCGCTGGAAGGCATAAACTGCATCGTTCAGCATTTTGAGTAAAGTGGAATGCAACCCAACTGCAGGATTTCCTGTTTCGACCTGTGAAGCATGTGTATCAAATCCATAAAGACTCACAAGATAGATCCTCGTTTGAAGCCCACCTGAGATGAGCCTGGCAACCGTTTTCAACAGGTCAGCAAGGTAGTTGGTGCCGGCAGAAGGATAACCGGAATATCCATTTGAACCCTGAACATACGCACCGATAATACTTTGAGCATAGTTTTTGATCTGAGCACCGATCTGGCGGATATAAGTCAGTTCGGAGCCTGCGGGAGAATCCGGAGCAGGATCAAGAACCGGAGTATAATTGACATTGAAAATCTCGGTAGAATTGATATTAAAGGCAGTCTGGACTTCATTTCCCTGAAAAAGTAATGGCATATTGGTGCCGATCTGAATGGCCAATGGATCAGGCATTGCTGCATTAGGGTAACCATCAGGATAACCTTCAAAATTTTTTTCCAAAAACCTGCCAATCCATCCACTGTTGAGATACTCATCAGCATCTGATCCACTGTTCCAGATATCGGTACTCCGAAAATGCGAAAAATTGGGCTGTGGATATCCAACGCTTTGAATGATGTGCAGTTTTCCTTCGTTGAACAAGGTTTTGAAATGGTTCAGGGATGGATGCAATCCGACAGAGTAGGGTGAAAGTTTGTGTAATGTGGATTCCTGCAAAAGTAAATTGGGTCTTGCAGTCTGTAGTTTTGAATACTGATCCAGTGGAACCAGCGTGTTAAGGCCATCGTTTCCCCCATTGAGAAATATCATCACCAGGATATTGTCATTTGGCGGATTGCCAAAAAATGCATTGAGCATTCCTCCGGCAGAAAATGCATTCACTGAAAAAGGTTTCAGGATTGCCGGCAAAGCCACTACAGGTGCCAGGGTTTTAATAAAACTGCGTCGTCTCATTGGTTATTTTTTTGACAAAATTTGGTTAATAAATCCAAACCGGTCATGATGAAAATGATCTGATCGGTTTCCACCCAACATCTGTTCAGATCAGGTTGAATTCTGCCTGCTGCATCATTTCTCTCAACATGGAAAGCAATCTGAATCTTGCTGCATTTTGGTATTCCTGATTATCAGGCTCCAGGATGTACTGATTCCACAAATTTGTCCAGTAATGATCATCAAGCCCGGAAAGCAGGAAAGATTTGAAGTAATCCATAGTCTGTTGGCCAACCGTCAATCCGTACAAAAAGCCCACCGCATCCTTCACCAGTTGATTGGGATCAGACGGTTCGGGAAGTGAACCGACAAATTTTAAAGGATCAAAAGTAATCTTAATGTCCCCTGAAGTAAATTGGCCGTTCGAAAGATTGTTGATGAGCACCAGGCGGTTGGCCAGGCTATCAGAGTTGATCCATGTTCTGGTAAATAAAGGAGCCTGATACCAGGCGGGATAACCGGCAACCAAAGGCGGGTCCAGAACATTGAGACCTGTTTGTGCTGAATTGGCGGCAATCAGTGCCCATGACAGATATAATTCCCGGAGTTGGGTTCCTGCATTTGGGAATTGCAATTCAAACGTCCTGCAAATGCCTGCCACAAAGTCTAGTGGAGATTTGATGATGCAACCCATATTGATTTCGTTGTAGAAGTGTTCGCTTTTGAGTAAAGTGGCTACAACCGGGTATACTTCATAATTGTTGTTGCGAAAAATCTCTGCAAGGGGCAAAATAATATTTTGTTCAATTTCAGGAGTGATCTCATAATAAACGAAAAACTGATACAATTTTCTGCAGATGAATTTGCTGACTTCATGATTGGAAAATATCATATCGAGCAATTCGTCAAGTTCAGTTTCACCGGCGGGCCCGATTTTTCCCTGGATGGTCTTATTTCCGTAAAAAGCTGAGAAAGTTTTATTGCCGGTATCGTGTTGCGTGAAATCAAAATAATAACTGAAAGGACTGGTGAACGGGTTGATCCGATAACCTGTCAAAATACCGGCTGCAGCTTTGATATCGTTTTCGGTGTATTGAGAGCCAGGACCTTTGCCAACAGTGAACAATTCCTGTAATTCGCGTGCATAATTTTCATCCGGTTGTTCTTTTGAATTCAGATACCCGTTGAGATATCGCAACATGGCAGGATCGATGGTGATTTTTTTGGTCAATGATTTGAAATTGCCCAGACAATTTTTGCGGAGCAAATCAAGGTAATGGTACATGCCCTGGGCTAATTCCACAACATCTGCTTCGATCGCAAAATGATTTTGCCAAAACAGAGTCATTTTTTCTCTGATATTTAACGGACTGCTGATCATCAAACCTACCCACCAGGCTTTCAGGCTGTCCGTTCTGGCCTGGTAGTATTCCGGCGGCAAAGCGGGATTGAAGGGCGCGTTTACCCAGGTTTGACCAAAAGCCACATCAGGGTCTGGTTTTTCCGAAGTGGAATAAACATTTAGTGGAGGTAAAGGCTGCGTGGGCGATTGTTCAAGCAAAGTATCCACTGAAAAGTTCATTCCCAGATCCGAAAAATGCATCACTTCTTCCGGTTTAAACCCAAATGTAGTCCTTCTCAACAAATGAATCACCTGCGTTTGGGTCCACTGGCCCGAATATGGCTGAAGAGAAGCTGAGCCTGAATATCGTTTTTGATGTTGTCTTGCGAATAATTCAAAAAACTGAACTCGATCCATTATGCAATAATTTATATCCAAAAATAACTATGGATAAAATATTTTTATTGCTAGCGAACAATATTTTGAATATTAATTTTCCGGTAATGAAGAAGAGGATAAGCGGAAAGGAAATGGAATTTGGGAAAACTGCATCTCAAATTGAATTGGCAACTTTGACAAAGAAGAGTGACCTGAAAACAAAAATGTCGGGTTGACAGGATTTGAACCTGCGACCCCTACGTCCCGAACGTAGTGCGCTACCGGACTGCGCTACAACCCGAATGGGTGCAAATTTGAGAATAAAATGTAATATATTGACAATTGGATTCGGATTTTTTTGATTTTGCTGCCAAATAAAATTTTTTCTCAGCTCATTTTGTCGATGGTATTCATGATCAGAACATTTTATTCTGTAAGGATTTGGGCGTGCTTTCAAACATTTTATGTTGCAATTGAGTCAGGGTGCAGTCATAAAGCAAAATAAGTTGGACCGGGTTATATCAGTTAGCAGATTTTCCCCATTTTTGCGGCTTCATTAAATGAGCAGCCATGTATATATTGCAATTGCTTCGTTTTTTTTACCGGTTTTTGTCTTTTATTTGCCCGGTTTGTGCCGGGAAACTGGCTTTTTGGCAATTCCAGCGACCTGGATTAAAAAAGACCAGAGTGAGGGAATTGAGCATCTATGATGATTTCACAGAGCGCAGGATACCTTTTGAACAGGAAGACCTTTATGTTTATGAATCAGGGCAAGAAAACGGGTATCCGGTGGTCATGATCCACGGTTGGGAATCGAATCCCGGCAGTTTGTCCGGGATCGCAGGTTTTCTGACATCAAATGGTTTTCGGGTTTTGGTCCTTGGACTTCCTGCGCACGGCAGATCAAACCTTAAAAAGACCAATATGGTCCACTCTTCCGGTGCGGTTTTGGCTTTGCTTGAGTATTATCATTTGAAAAGCGGATTTTCAATGGTCACACATTCATTTGGATCTGGAGCGAGCGCTATTGCTTTGGCAGGGAAGCCTGTCCGCGTGGATAAACTGGTGTTCATCACTTCCTCAGAAGTGATCAGGGATATTTTTGATGATTATGCGAGAATGATCGGTTTAGGCAAATCTGCCTATGACCATTTACTCAGATTAACAGAAAGGCTCACACCGGTCCCAATCCGGGAGTTTGTAATTTCGCGGTTTCTTCAGAAGGTAGATTTTGGCCAATTGGTGATCATTCACGACAAAACGGATAAGGTGATCCCTTTTGCCAATGCCACTACCATCGAAAAGGCTGTCCGAAGTACCAAAGTCATTCCTGTTGAAGGGAAAGGGCATTACAGGATACTTTGGGATGAAGATGTTAATCAAATGATCCTAATGGAGCTTTACCCTTTACATAAGTCAGGCGTGTAAGCCAAAATTTACCTGATCTTTGGAAAAATGAAAGCCAAAAAATTTTAAAAGTGTTCACAACAAATTTTGTAATATGAAGTTAATTGATTGAATACAATTTTGTATGATTTATAACATTGTTTCTGCCTTGAAATAAATGACTCACTTTGTTTATGCTACTAAAAAACAATTAATTACATATTTTAATATTTTTATTACGATTTTTATATGTACTTTAATATATTGATATGCAAGGTGTGATACAATACTCGCAGACAGTGACATTAATATTAAATCAATTTTAAAAACAGGCAAATGAATGATCAATTCGGAAAATTAGTCAGTTGGATTTTTGGTATTTTGGTTTTGATGATAGGAACTGTCAACGTTTTTTGGGGTAATGACACTGGATTTGGAATTTTTATCATACTCCTGGCTTTACTCTATTTCCCCCCTTTCAGTGAAATGCTGAAAAAGCGTTTAAACATTAAGATCCACTATCTCATCAAAATTATACTCGGAGTCTTGGTCCTTTGGGCTGCAATGGGCGTGGGTGAATTGCCGGAAAAGATCAGCATGATGCGAGAAGATCTCAATTTTTAGTTGATTCATTCATGACTGGTTGACAAATTCATGCCAGGTTTTTCAGGAAATTCTTCCCCAGGATAAAAACAAATGCTTATTCTTTTCTATGTAAACTTTTAATCTTTTATTTTTCAACAGGTTGAGTTCAGGGTCTTCTTCCAGGATCGCCATGCAAGCCTGTCTGCTGGTTTGGAGTATATGCGTGTCTGTTACGAGGTTGGCCATCTTAAGATCCAGCATGCCGCTTTGCCTGATGCCTTCTATATCGCCCGGGCCTCTGAGTTTCAGATCCACTTCTGCGATCTCGAATCCGTTGTTGGTGCGCACCATGGTTTGAAGTCTTTCCCTGGCTTCATTGCTGAGTTTATTGCCGGACATCAGGATACAATAGGATTGTTCGGCGCCCCGGCCAACCCTGCCGCGCAACTGATGCAACTGGGAAAGTCCAAACCGTTCAGCATTTTCAATGACCATCACGGAAGCGTTGGGCACATCTACTCCGACTTCAATCACTGTGGTTGAAACCAGGATATGGGTAATGCCTTTTTTGAACCGGTTCATTTCATACTCCTTGTCCTGCGGCTTCATACGGCCATGCACCACGCTGATCTGATGATCCGGACGGGGAAAATGATGCAGAATTTGCTCATAACCATCCTGCAAATTCTTCAGATCAAGCGTTTCGGATTCATCGATCAAAGGATAAACCACATACACCTGCCTGCCTTTTTGGATCTCTGTCCTTAAAAATTCAATCAGCCCGGGTCTTTTGCTTTCATATGAGTGTATTGTTTTGATGGATTTTCTTCCTGGCGGCAATTCGTCGATCACTGACACATCCAGATCACCATACAGCGTCATGGACAGCGTTCTGGGGATCGGTGTGGCGGTCATGACAAGAATATGTGGCGGGAATTCCACCATCGATTTTGTCCAAAGTCTTGCGCGCTGCTGCACACCAAAACGATGTTGCTCATCAGTGATCGCAAGTCCGAGCCTGAAATATTTAACAGGTTTTTCGAGCAAGGCATGGGTGCCAACCAAAATGTGTATGTTGCCCTGCTCCAGGGCATAAAGCAGATCTTTTCGGGTTTTTCCTTTCACTGAACCTGTCAAAAACCCTACCTGAATACCCAATCCTTCGGTCATTTTTGTGATGGACTGAAAATGCTGATAAGCCAGTATTTCAGTTGGCGCCATGAGGCAAGCCTGGCATCCGTTGTCAATGGCTATCAACATACAAAGCAAAGCCACGATCGTTTTTCCACTACCGACATCACCCTGGAGCAGCCGGTTCATTTGAATACCTGAGCCCATGTCCCGCCGAAGTTCCCTGACAACTCTTTTCTGGGCCTCCGTCAATTCAAAACTCAGTTTTTTGTGGAAAAAATCGTTGAATTTCTGACCGATCGTTCCGAAGGGAATACCTTTTATCTTCCTTTTTCTCAGTTGCCTGTTGTATAGCAAGCGCATTTGCAGAAGAAACAACTCGTTGAATTTGATCCTGTTTTCCGCCTTTATCCTTTCCGCTTCGTTTTTGGGAAAATGTATCGTCAACACTGCTTCTCCCAACGAGCTTAAGCGCAGCTTTTCAAGAATGTATTCAGGTATAAAATCTGAAATATCGGATGGTTTCAGCTGTTCCACCAGAGTCCGGGTCAGGTTGCTGATCGCCCGGGAATGCAGGTTTTTAGCATTGAGTTTTTCTGTAGTACTGTATACAGGGAACAGAGTGGTCAGTTTCTGCAGATTTTCCCTGGTCAGTTGCTCAATCTCCGGATGAACGATGGATTTCCTGCCTCCGTATTTCTTGAGTTTTCCAAATACAATATATTCCAGCCCCTCTTCCAGGTATTCCTCCACCCAGTTGATCCGCTGGAACCAGATCAGTTCCACTGTTCCAAACCCATCACTGAATACCGCAGACAGTCTTTTATGGCTGCCTTTTCCGCCAATGACTTCAATATCGGTTATTTTACCGGTATATTGTACAATGTCACCGTCAGCTGCCGGTTCCGACGTTTTGTTGAAGCTGCTTTTATCGATATACCTGAAAGGAAAATGCATCAGCAGATCTCTGAAGGTATGGATTTCAAGCTCTTTTTTGAGCAATTCTGCCCTGACAGGGCCAACACCTTTCAGATATTCGATTGAACTATCTAATATGTTAATTGGTTTACTCATGGTACCAGCGGGCTAAAATATAAATTTTGAGTCCCATGATCAAAATTTTTAGCTATATTTGCACAAAACGAGTGAGATGGATTCTAAGAGACAGCTACAGATCGGAGAACTGATCAAGAGAAATTTCAGCCTGATACTGATGAAAGAAGGTATGTATATGTATGGTGGCGCCATGGTATCCGTCACCAATGTAAAAATGTCTCCGGATCTCAGACTGGCAAAGATCTACCTCAGTATTTTCAATACGGAAGATAAAGAGTCCGTGATGACTGAGATCCAGCATCATATTTCGCTCCTTAAGCAACAACTTGTTGCAAATATCAGGAAACAGGTGCGCTTTGTGCCTGATATCGCGATTTTCAACGACGAGCTGCTGGATGAAATGGATCGGGTGGATCGCTTGCTTGGGGAATTGTAATGAGGTACAATTCCGTTCCGGGATACCTTCAAATCCTAACCAGGACGAGTCAGAACCAAAGAGGAAAATAATTTAAGAACCCCCCTACGGGCAGGCTCCTACGGGCAAGCTCTACGGGCAGGCCCCTACGGGCAGGCAAAAGAACACCGATTAGCGATATCAGATCTGGTATTTTCATTCTAAAATCTTAAATTTGATAATCTATGTTTACCCGTATTGGGTTTTACCCCGTAGCAGAGCGGCTCGGGACTTGCCCCGTTGGATATACCTCCTACGGGGTTCAATATTCTTCCATTTTTGAATATCCTGTTAAATTTACCAAAAAAACCTTCAATATGATTTTTATGATACAATGATGGTATTGTATTCGGGAAAATACTGTGTTTAGTCTGAAAAATAATTAAAAAATGTTGCTTAATTAGACAACATTTGTATATTTGCTTTAAAAACTGGTATGCCTTGCATAAAGATAATTGACTCAATTAAGATATATGTATATTCGCGGGATCATCAACCACCACATTTCCATGCCATTATAGATGATTGTGAAGAACTTATAATCATTGGTGACTTGACTACCTATTCAGGTAAAATACCATCTAAAAGTAGAAAAAAGCTCATGAATTGGGCTACACGTCATCAGGATATTTTAATGAAAAACTGGGAAATGTTAAATAAATAATTTCATTTCAAATTTGAAAAAAAACTTTCTGTTTTATACATAGACATAAATGTTTATTTCAAAGAATACAACCGCCGAAAAAAACTAATAATAAACATACATATGAAATCGACATAAAAAACTTTCAGGGTAATTTTATACCAACCAACCATGAAAGTCATTGATGCTGATATGCAATCGCATCGTCAGTATTTTTTATCCAAGATTCCAAATGGCCGAAGAAGAACAAATAAAAAGCTTACATATGAAAACGATAAGAAGGATTCTGAAAATACATAAAATTGAAGGGTTTAAAGTATTTTGTCTCTTCAACACCGGAGAATCAAGGATAATTGATTTTGAGGATATATTTGAAAAATGGAAAATTGATGAGGAAGATCCTGAATTCCTTCTCTTAAATGATGAAAAAGCATTTAAAAAAGTGAAGCTGATCGAAGGCACACTTGTCTGGGAAAATATTAAAATTCAGGGAATTGATGAAAAAGGTCTAAAAGTTGAGTATCCTTTTGATATGGACCCGATTGTCTTGTATGAAAACAGTATTTTGGATGAAACGAGACAGCTTGAACTTGGGCTGTTGATCAAAAAATCCAGGACTGAATTAGGTTTAACTCAGGAAGAACTTGCGAAAAGGAGTGGCACCACTAAACACTATATCTCAAGAGTGGAAAATGACAAAACCGGAATTGAATTGTCAACACTCAAAAAAATAATCGAAGGTGGATTGGGCAAAAGAATGAAAATCAGCATAATTTAATATTTGGGATGGTGATTCCGACAGCATTTTTCTGGCAAAATAAAACTTAACCTATGCATAAATTCATCATGCTTTTCATCATTTCCGGTTTGGTGCTGCAAGGAAAAGCACAGGACCGGATCACCGGACATGCTTTTGCAACCCGAAGTGAAGTACTCGGACAAAACGGTATGGCCGCCACCAGCCAGCCATTGGCCACTCAGGTTGCGCTGGACATACTCAAATCCGGAGGCAATGCCATCGATGCCGCCATCGCTGCCAATGCCATGCTCGGACTGGTTGAACCCACCGGCAACGGCATCGGAGGTGATCTTTTTGCATTGATCTGGGTGGCAAAAGAAAAGAAATTGTATGGATTGAATGCCAGCGGTCGTTCACCTTATGCTTTGACACTGGATCATTTCAAAAAGAACGGTTATACCAAAATTCCTCCGCACGGACCTTTGCCCGTTTCAGTACCGGGATGCGTGGACGGCTGGTTTGAGATGCATCAAAAATTCGGTAAACTGCCTATGTCTGCCATTCTGAGTCCTGCAATCGGGTATGCCAGAAATGGTTTCCCGGTCACCGAACTCATAGCTTATTATTGGCAGCGGAATGCAGTTTTACTCCAAAAATATCCGGGATTCGAAGAGATCTTTATGCCAGGCGGAAAAGCTCCGGCAAAAGGAGAGATCTTTAAAAACCCTTTCCTGGCAGAAACGCTTGAAAAGATCGGAAAACAAGGTCGTGACGTATTCTACAAAGGGGAAATGGCCCGGAAAATCGTAACCTACATGCAGGAAAATGGTGGATTTCTGACCATGCGGGATTTTGAGGAACACCATTCGGATTGGGTGGAACCAGTTTCGGTCAATTACAGAGGTTATGATGTGTGGGAATTGCCGCCCAACGGCCAGGGCATCGCCGCTTTACAAATGTTGACCATCCTGGAGAATTTTGACCTGGGAAAAATGGGTTATGGTTCGTCTGAATACATGCATTTGTTTACCGAAGCCAAAAAACTGGCCTTCGAGGATCGGGCAAAATATTATGCTGATCCTGATTTTAATGACATACCTGTTGACCAACTGATCTCTGAAGCTTACGGTAAAAAAAGAGCTGAACTGATCGATATGAACCGGGCTGCCAGAACTTTCGGTCCCGGCGAACTGGAAACGGGACACACGATTTATCTGACCACTGCAGATAGCGAAGGCAACATGGTTTCCTTGATCCAAAGCAACTACCGTGGTATGGGTTCCGGCATGACACCCGGAAAACTCGGCTTTATGTTGCATGACCGGGGAGAAATGTTTAGCCTTGAAGAAGGACATTTCAATGTCTATGCACCGCATAAACGACCATTCAACACGATCATTCCGGGTTTTATCACCAGGAACAGCGAGCCTTTCCTGAGCTTTGGCGTGATGGGTGGCGCCATGCAACCACAGGGCCATGTGCAGATCATTTGCAATATCATCGATTTCGGGATGAATATACAGGAAGCTGGTGATGCACCAAGAATGCAACACCTGGGTTCCAGCGAACCGACGGGCGAAAAAATGAACGATGGCGGTGTGCTGACATTAGAGACTGGTTTTGAATGGGAAACGATCCGTTCATTGCTTCAAAAAGGTCATAAGATCCAGTATGACCTGGGCGGATATGGTGGTTATCAGGCTATCCGATGGGATCCGGTCAACAAAGTCTGGTATGGCGCTTCTGAATCCAGAAAGGACGGTCAGGCAGCAGGATACTGACAGAGAAAATTACTAACACAATACAGTGGTCTGGACCGACTTTTTACAAAATCATTCAGGTCAACTATTCTGTTTTTACTGCCTTCAAACTGATCATCTCATTACGCTGTCGAATTTGAACCAGATACATACCAACTGCCCAGCCATTTGTATCGATATTCAACATTTGATTTTCCGAAGCAATGATATCTGCTTCTTTTGAACAAACTGGTTCTCCGTTGATCCTGAAAATACTAATATTGACTTTTCCAGCCATTTGGGATGAAAGCATGATCTTCAATTGGTCATTGAAAACAGAAGGATTAACCTGGGCATCCAAATTCACTATTCTTGAAGGTTCTACCACTTGTGTTTCCGGCCCGAATTTAAAGTCTGCCACCACTGCAAAATGGTCGCTTGCATTGTTGCTGTCATTGGCCAAAACCAGGTAAGCATTGAGACTGTCCTGAGGCAGGTTTGCGGTTTGCAAAGCAAAACCATTGAGCCTGCTGAGCACGGCATCGGTATAGATCATATAGTCCAGCCTTCCCGGGAAATAGGAACTGCCAGAACTGCTCCAGGTTACGGCCATAGGCGAAGCCGTGGTATACAACACAGCATCTTTCAGCGTGGTATTGTCCCAATCAGGCAGGAAATCGGCACCGTAGGTAAATTCATTCTGAATATCTCCTTCGAGGTAAGTTCTAAGTTGCCGGCTTTTACCTACAAAATTCATGTCTCCGGTGATGATGATCGGTGTATTCTGATCGAGCTGAAGGCTGCTGTTGCCGTTTTTGGCATCCCGTATAAAAGCCATGATGGCATCCACCTCATCCTGGCGTCCGGAGTCGTTGTCGCAGCAAGGAAGGTGCGCATTGACCACTAAAATTTTACCCTCATTCGTTTCCACCAAAAATGCACCATTTCCTGAGATAAAATGCGATTCGAGTATGGGATACCGACTCACCAGGATGATATCCGTGCCCTGTTTTTGAGCATACCAGGTTCCGCCGGTAAACTGTTGGATCAGTTCTCTGGTTTGTGCAGCAGTATGATCATAAATTTCCTGAAAGGCGATGATATCCGGTTGGATGGCATTGATCAGTCGGTTGAAATAGCTCGTTTTGCTGAACAGGTCATCCGTAAGCACATTTTGGGTCATGATCCTGAAGTCCGTATCTGCCACTTTTTTAATGGAATATGCAGGCAGCGGAACAAACTGGTTTTGTTGCCAGGAGTAGGTAATTCCTCCGGGACCATCCGGAAATTTGTCCCCGTTGGGTACATCCTGCACCAGGATCATGCGCATGGAATAGCCCGAAAACAATTGAAATCCCGAAACCGAAGCGTTTTTCCGGATACAAAGTTCGAACCTGTCAGAACTGACCGAAGGCAAGGTGACGAGGCCGATATCGCTGTGTTTGATGTTGTATGTACTTGTATTCCTGTAAAAAGTACCTTTTCTCTCACCAAAACGGAAAATCATTTCAGCGCCTATTCCATCAAAGACGTAACCTGTTGCGGGGTTATCATCCGCATCGAGGTAGAACACCACATCATTGGTTTCCTGCAGGTTGATCTCCAATCCAAGGTCGAATTTGATATACAGGTAGTTATCATCATTGAAGATTTTGAGTTGGTTGTAGTCAAAGCCGAATTTCCCGTCATTTTTGCTGTCGGAGAATGCGGATCCGGTTTGTTCCCAATCCTGAAAATAGCCATCCAGCAGAATCCTTTCCGTTTGGGCAGAACCGATGGTGCAGCTGAGCAACCCTATCATACCTGTAAAAATCCAATTTATATTCATGTTTGCATAAATTCCTTAAAAATGTACAAATAACGGTTTTTTATAGTTCATCAGAAATCTTTTGCGGCAAAATGAATGACGCGGGTTTACTGATACTCCTTTGAATGTTTTTATGGTGAATGGTACAGCACCTGGTTTTTTAAACTTTCTTAACAATTAGTACCGAAGGAACAAACTTATTATCATTGAGTTATAAAGGTTTGATTGATATCTCTGACGGTTGATAAATGATAAATATATTGCTAATATTCAGGGGCTTAGCTGATTAGTCTGTCAGGCGTTCAGGATTTGAGTAGGTGTATTGTACAAAAGACACCAAATTTTCCCTCAAAAAGAATTTTTGACCCGGGTATGCATCATTGGCTAATAGACTCCAGCCTAAAAGACTTTCAACCTAAGCTGGACGAGCCAAAACCAAAGAGGAAATTGATTTAAGAACCCCCCTACGGGCAGGTTCATACGGGCAAGCTCTACGGGCAGGCCCCGATGGATATACATCCTACGGGGTAAATATTCTGCGCGGCTTTATTCCTTCACAAAATTTCTTTAAAGTTCTGCCAAAAAATACACGAATTCAATTTTTAAGACACTATGTTTTTTGGGGCTTACCAAAAAAATATAGTCCCTTCTATAAAGTATTCATAAACTTCTATTAACGAACTTCGAGACTCTGTTTCTCCGTTGTTTTAAAATATGCAACTTCAGACTCATATCTAACACAACATATACGCCAGCGGAACATACATCCATTGATGTTGGGCAGATTGCCAGAGTAAACTATCCTCCCTTCTTCGTGGTAAATGGATTCCGGTTTAGCGTTAACGAATTCTATACCATCTCATTAATCTCTGTAGTACACTACATTTGCTGGCTAATTCTGGACGATCTGTTTCAACTCCTTTCCATTGGCAGCGATGGTCTTCTTTTTACCCGTTTTTCAAAACCGATATAACCCTGGTCAATTTCTCCGGAATATGCAATTATTGTTTAGTATGGACAATTTGACTAAATTTGAGCCGTAAAATTCTTTATTCATTATGGATAAAGCGAAGATCATAAAAGAATTTCGTAAAGAACGGGAATTGATACAAAAGGAAGTAGCCTTCGAAGTTGGGGTACATCCTTCCAACTATTACAAAAAGGAAAAGAGCGATAGAGCGTTTGGGATTGAGGTCAGTGATAATCCGGCAAAATTCTTCGGGCTTATCATTGATGGTCTGTTACACCCAAAAAACTAACTTTCCAAAGAGCAAAAAGTGGAATATGAAACCGCTAAGGAAAGAATTCAGTTGATTTCGCAACCGGTTGAAGCAGATAAAAACGCAGTATATCGCATTTTTGACGGTATGCTCACCAAAAACAAGTTTCAGACTTTCTTTGAACAAAACAACACAATAAAATAATTCAGATATGCTTACTGTACAACCACAATTTATCGTAGACAACGAAGGTAAAAAAATATCTGTGGTTCTTCCTATGAAGGACTTTAAAGCCATTATGGAAGAGTTGGAAGAATTGGAAGATATAAGGCTTTATGATGAAGCCAAAAAATCCAATGAGCCTTCTGTTCCTATTGATGATGCCTTTAAAATGATTGAAGCTAAACGCAAAGCGAAGTAATGGCTTACAATGTAACCTTAAAGAAACGAGCCATTAAAGCTCTTGAAAAAATCAATGAGCCGTATTACTTCAATATTAAGGAAGCCATTTACAGTCTTGCCGATAACCCAAGACCAACAGGTTACAAAAAGCTAAAAGGCAGAGACGGTTACCGTATCCGGGTGGTTGATTATCGCATTATTTACGAAATTTTTGATGATGTGCTTTTGGTGGATGTTATTGACCTTGGACACAGAAAAGATATTTATGAGTAAAAGCAAAGCCCCTATTCGGGGCTTTGCTCATATTAGACAATATGTCTAAATTTCTAATTTTAAAATAAGTGGTAGCGTTTCTACTGCAAGTTTTCGGACATTATCCCATTCTTCGTTATCAAGAGAAGATATATCCCAAAATGAATTATCCGATGTATTGCTCATTCTGTCAAATATACAATTGATACTATCAAGGTTTTTAAGAACCTTTTCTATACTCAAAGAAGAACCAAGACTATCTTCTAAACTTCCTTTAAACACTTGATAAGTATCTGAAAATTGAAGGGCTAACTCATCAGTAGAAGGATATGTCCCTAAATCTTTAAGATAACTTATTTGTTTATCTTTTGTCTCAGCTAATATTTTAAGTGCTTCTATAATCTGCATAACATATACCATTAACGAATTATTCCCCCTAAATCTCCATTGGGGCCAACTACTCTCCAATACGGTGTAGGTCCGTGATGTCCACCGCCTGGATGCCACCTTAATTGTGGCCCTGTTGGATTACCTTTTGCATTATACTGACGCAATACCCATCCATTGCCCTTTTGAGAACCTTGCCCCAATGTTTCAATTCTCCATCCTGGTGTTTTCCCAAGAATACCTTCAACTTGTAAAGGACTTTTACCTTTTAGAAGATTAGGGTTAGCCATCACATCATCAACGCTTTCTAAAACAGAACCAACTTTTCGTAATGCTGTCGTACTCGTCTTAGCAGCATCCACCACTTCATCTGTTTTGGCAACAACTTTTTCGACAGCTCTTCCTGCTTTTACAATTTTGCCGGCTTTACTTAATCCATTTATTGCTAATCCTAAAAGAATATCTTCCGGTGTAGGTATAAGTAAGATAGCAATAGCACCAATTGAAATTAATGCCTTTTTTTCTACTTGCTGGATCGACTTTTTTGCATCCTCATATTCTTGATTTCCCTTTTGCTCACGCATTTCATTATGTAAATGCATGTCAGCTCTATGACCTTGAAGACCATGTAAATCAATGTTTTTAACAGGATCATTACTCGCATAATTATAAACAGATAATTCAGGAAACTTATCCGCTATCGGATCCACACAAATAAACCTCCCCACCGCCGGATCATACCACCGCGCACCATACTCATACAGGCTTATACCATAGTCTTCTATAAACTCCTTACCATTGTAACGATACTTATTCTGAACATCCTGATTGTAGAAAAAGTTCCCTTCTGTGGGTGGAGGATTGGTCGGATGCTTGCGGTATTTGCCTCCGTCCCATTCCATGCCGAATGGATAGTAGTGGTAAGAGCCGGTGAGTTCGTTGACCTTTTGATCTGTGGTATCAACTTCTATCAGACCGTTACCATTCTTGTCCACATAACGAACCCGGATATTCCCCAGATGATCTTTAAGGAAAAACTCACGATAGGTCATAAGTTCCTGATTGAATACGTTGGGCAGATTGCCAGAGTAAACTATCCTTCCTTCTTCGTGGTAAATGAATTCCAGTTTACCGTTAACGAATTATAAACCATCGCCATCATCTCTGATGTACACAACATTTCCCTGCTAATTCAGGACGATCTGTTTCAACTCCTTTCCATTGCCACCGCTGGTCTTCTTTTTTCACTACCAATATTACCTATGTCAAATTGGACCGGAATGCCTGGTCAATTTGAACCGGAATTTACATTATGTTATGATTTTGCCCTGAATTGCTGTAATTCATGATCATTTTTAACTTTATTTTCCTTTTGATCCGGGGGACAAAGATACCGTCAATCGGGGGTCAATTCTTAGTCAATAGGCAAATACCTTTTATTTACGTATATTTGTGCTTTAATACGATTAAAGGACATTTTTAAACATTTTAAGCAATGGAAACAGGTAGTATAATTACATCTTTACACAAAGAAAAAGACTGGTCGCAAACGGAACTTGCTACTAAAAGTGGTGTTTCCCGTGAGATGATTGGTAAGTATGAACGTGGCGAAGCGGTGCCGTCTATTGGAGCTGCTAAAAAATAGCCGATGCCTTTGAGGTTTCGATGGACTATCTCGTAGGGAAAGGCATTAACTGCAAGTTTGATAAAAAGACAGTCAAACGTTTACAGGATATTGAAAAACTGGAAGCTAGCGACAAGGAACACGTTTTTGCTCTGTTGGATGCTTTCATTGCTAAAAACAAAATGCAGGCAATTTTAAAATAATTCAAAGATGGAAACAGTATTGATACAAATCAACAATAACAAGGCTTACAGGCTTTTAGAGGACTTGGAAGATTTACATATTATCAAAGTCCTTAAAAAAAGTATTCAGCCACAGCAAAAGCTTTCTGATAAGTATGCAGGCAAACTGCCTGCTGATGTGGCTGACGAACTTCAAAATTATATAACCCAAAGCCGTAACGAATGGAACAACCGCAGTATTTAATTGATACCAATGCCGTGATTGATTATCTCGGTAGCAAACTTCCTGCTTCGGGTATGGATTTTATGAATACGGTTATTGATGCCGTGCCTAATGTTTCGGTGGTTTCCAAAATTGAAGTGCTTGGCTTTAATGCTCCTGAACAGCATTACAAAACGCTTTCTGATTTTATCAATGATGCTACAGTATTGGATTTGACCAACAACGTAGTAGAAGCAAGTATTGAAATCCGCAAAAAGCATAAAACCAAATTGCCTGATGCTATTATAGCGGCTACCGCTCTTGTTTACGACTTGGTTTTAATCTCTCGTAATATTTCAGATTTTAAAAATATTGATGGACTAAAAGTTATTGACCCGCATAGTCTTTAAAAACAAAAACGCCAAGCTAAATGCCTGGCGTTTCTTTTTGCTTTTAACAAGTCTAAATCCGTTCAAGTAAACTTTCTGGCTTAAACTCTTGCAAGTTCTTAGGCAATTTATCAAATACATTAAAAGCTACTGCTTGACTAAACAATTTTGATATGCACTCGTAGTAGCCAAATAGTTTTCCTTTCTCAAATTCATCAGAAGTATTTGCTTTTATTTCACTCGCTTCTTCTATTAGTTGGTTCAATATATCTTCAATGTAATTTTCCATACCTTAAAATTATTTACCCAATAATGTATTTAGAATTTGAATTTGTTCTGTATGCTTTGTAACGGTATTCTGCCAACCATTTATTAAGCTTTGTTGATGACTTGGACGCAGAGTACTCCAATTTGGTACATACTTGGTAGGATTTGCAATTTTGTCAAGATGTACTCCAATTCCTTGGTTTCCTGATTGCATACTTCTTATTGCCTTATTTATTTCATCCGCACTACGTCCTACATAGTTTTTCAAAAATCCTGAATGCTTTCCGCCTGCTAATGCAGTCTCGTATGCGGTCATTCCCCCCTTAGCGGCATCCACCACTTCATCTGTTTTGGAAACAACTTTTTCGACAGCTCTT
>CAZQKR010000027.1:0-52936 GCA_964594045.1 uncultured Saprospiraceae bacterium
TAATTGATAATCAATTGTATCACTTACTTGTTTTTTCTATGCGGACAAGTCAGGAATATTTTCAATTTGCCTTGATCACCTTTTTTATAACGTTGCCAAGACTAAACCTGAATTTTACAATGTAGGCTCCGACCGGCATGTCTGAAAAGTCGATTACCCCGCTTTTCATAGCCCGTTTTTCATGCCTGAGCAAGTTTCCATGAAAATCATAAACTTCAATATCTACTGGTTCTATATCGCATTTGTAGCTTAGCAAATCATTGACCGGATTCGGAAAAACCAATACGGCTTCTTCAGCAAGCCTTTGATCTTCAATATCACTGATCATGCCGACACTACATTCAAAAATGTATATATTTCCTCCGGTACTACCTGTTCCCAATTGTCCTGTATAATTTGACCCGGCAACGCAGATCGATCCGGCATTCTCCTTCAACATCAAGGTATGGATACCGTAGACACTTCCACCATAATACAAGCCCTTTGCCGGAGCTATAGCAACTACATTTTCTATTCCCTGTATCAATACAGGACTTGTCTTTTGAGAAATATCTCCGGTTCCCAATTGTCCGAAACTGTTAAATCCCCAACCCCATACGGTACCGTCATTTCTGACACCAAAAGAAAAGGATGCCCCACCGAAAATCTTTACCCAATCGTGGAATTCACCGACCTTACCAGGCGATTTTACAGGAGTATTTGTGCCCTGCCCCAACTGGCCATTGGCATTGAAACCCCAGGACCAGATCGAACTGTCAGATTTCATTGCAAGAGAAAACTGAAACCCGGCTGATACATCAACCCAATCTCCTGAATCAGATATCAGCGCAGGTGTTTTGGCTTGGGCAAGATCAGGATCTCCCAACTGATAAGTTGTATTGTCACCCCAGGCCCATAAATTGCCATATTCATCCACAGCCAACGAATGATAACCTCCTGCACTGACAGACAACCATTTGGTTCCGGGTTTAATTTCAACCGGACTCAGCACGTCAGATGAAGTTTCAATACCTATGGCACCGGTTAAATGAAAACCCCAACCCCACAAACTGCTGTCCTGCTTCAGTGCCAGACAATGTACCTGGCCTGCAGTGACTTGAGCCCAATCAGAATCCGAACCAACTTTTTGAGGGCTGCTGTAATCAATTGTATGTCCCAAGCCCAATTGCCCATTTCCATTTAAACCCCAGGACCAGAGTGTTCCGTCTTCTGCAATGGCTGCAGCGTGAACAGCACCAACATCTGCAGTTATCCATTTGATAGTATTATTGATCTGAGTTGGCACATTTTTAACACTTTTGTGCCCCAGCCCGAGTTGACCATTTCCATTAAATCCCCAAGACCAAAGCGAACTATCTGATCTGAGTGCCATACTGAATTCGGTGCCGGAATATACGTTTTTCCAATACGATTGGGCAAATACTTTCTCACTCGCCCCAATCGTGAGTAAAAAGCTTAATAAAAAAGTAAGGGATCGTTTCATGATAAACTGTTTTATTTAAGATTGATCAGATAAATTTGATTTTCAATAAGATCTAACTACTTATTCCTTTATACTATAAGGAAAACCAGTGGAAAATGATTGCTTTATCAATCAATCCCACACATATTTCCAGTTTTTGTCCGCCTGCCTCTTCCAGACAGTATGGAAAACTCCATTCAATTCCAACTGCTTTCCGGTTTCATCTGTTACTTTCCAGACATACTTTCCATAGGTATAAGCCATGTTTCCGCAGTCTGATACATCTATAAAATCAGGTGTCCAATTGACAGTAGCACCTTCCGGTGTTTGATTTTCATAATACATTTTTATTTGCTCCTTTCCGATGATAAGTGCATCATTCTCCCTTTTGATCACTGCCCGGTCATCAGCAAAATGATAAAAAGCAGCCGGAATACCTTTTTCCGACGCCATTTTTTCAAAAGCTTTTTCTGTATCCAGAATTTCTTTCCGGATCGCATCCCGGTCTATTGATGGATTGCACGCCATAAAACCAACATTAATGATAAAAATCAAATAAAACACTTTCATTATCTGTAATAGTTCAATATTCGGAATAGATCACCACCAACCAAACTAATTTCTCCCGGTGATCTGTTTTTGTAGAAAATCAGGTAAACTTGTCAAAGCATACTGGAGTTTTTCCTGATGTGTCTTACGCTCCTTGTCATCGGGAATTAGCCTGATATAATCCCTGAAGATCAGGTAAAACACAAGCCTGTTGTAATCATCCAGATCATCATCCATTATAATAGAAAGGATCTTTTCTTCAATTTCGGTCCTGTGTTGGCTTTCATACAAAACATTTTCGACCATACCCATACTCGGGAAATAATGGTGGTATCCAGGGTTCTCAGTCCTGAAACTGATGCCCAGTAAGAGGTCCGGAACATCGATCCTGATTTCCTCCAATTCCTTGATATAAGTATTCCTGTTGACCAGTTGCGTAGGCCCGAATCTCCTTTCAAACCGGTAATTCATGATGTCGAGATGAGCCTTAATAAACACCTGCCAGTTGGCCGTCTCTGCTGAGAGCAGGGCAATGTTGAATGCATGTTGCTTAGGCCTGTCATCCAGACTGCAGGTTCCAAGCACTTTCAATGAACGCAGGGAATCCAGCCATACCCTCATGCTGTCCAAAGACAGTGAAAGCCAATTTTCGGGCAATGCGACCCACCCTTCCCTGGTGATATCCTTGTTCTTTGCCTCGGTCGTATCCGTCATGCAAAGCGCATACGAGATCATCTCGGAATATTGATGAGGGATTTCAGCTACTTCAAACTCCTGCTCAATGTAAAGCGCCCTGAGATAACCTTTAAGGTGTTTTGTCCGGGGTTGGTAAACATATACCCAATTGCTTTCCCTGTCCCTGAGCATTGACTGGGTCTCATTATCAGGGTAAAAGGAATAGCTGTTACCATTCCTAACATCAAAATGCAATAATTCAACCATTTCCTCACTCTTATCCAACAGGTATTTATTCCTGACGATCAGGATATTACTCTGAACTTTCGCGGATGGGTATTTTTTGAGAAATTTTTCAATCGGGATATTATTTTCAAGATCTTCAACAGCCCCGGCAATGGCACCCTTTTCCATGCTGATCGCATACCCTGTGGTCTGAGGTTTGGAAAAGTGAACATTCATGTGATCGGAATTGCTGAAACTGGTATTGATGGAATCAACGATCCCGGTCAATTTATTGATCGTATAGTCACAGTATAAAAGACCTTCCTTATCGACAATAAACTCAGTGAACTGGCCGGAGACAGTCGTAAAAATCAAGCTCGCAAAAAGGTATAGTATACATCTTTTCATACAAACCCTGGTCTTTATTATAAGATCAATTTCCAGGGTTAAATGCTGTAAACAACAGAAGTTTTTTTCTAAAAAAATCAATTCATTAAAATAAAACAGCCGCTCCACGAAAGAAACGGCTGTTTTTTCAGGGTAAACCAAATGTTATTTAAAACCTGACAAATAATTTTCTTTTGATGCATCTTTTGATCAGATCCTTCAATTCATCCAGATCATTTACGGTGATGATGTCACCATTTTTCAGCTGAACATCGAATGGAAACTGAATATGGGGCCGGCCAGCGATATCAGGATTATTTTCCCTCCAGGTCATAATGGCATTTTTCAATTCATCTTTACTGTTGACCAGCAATGTGGTCTCGTCCGGGAAAATAACAGTGACCGGATAAACCAGATCCAGACATGCCCAGATCCTTACATGTCTCCAGTGCCTTGCGCATTCCCTGATCACATCACGCATTTCGAGTGTGTTGCTGACTGTCACAACAGTTCCGTCTTTCATCGTAAGGCTGACAGGATATACCAATTGTGGTCTTTGGTGAACACCCGGATTAGCGGCCCTCCAATCCCTGATCGCAGTCCTGAGCTCCCCGGGATTGTTGGCTGTAAAGGTGGTTTCGTCAGGAAATTGTATGGTAATGGGATAATTGAAATGGAAGCATTTCTCAGGGCGCCCTAAAGGCATGGCTTCCACATCAAATGCGTCCAGTGGTTCATCCTGCAATTCTGCAAAAGCCATTAAAAGATCATATTCCTGGAGATCAAGGGTTCTGATCCCTAAAATATCTTCTTCTGACGTGAGTTCGTCTGTCTCTTTATTACAGGCATTAAAAAAGATGACTAAAGAGAGCATCGCAAGGAAATTTAAAAACACCAGAAACTTTTTCATAAATAAGCAATTTTAAAATGAATCAATCAGTTTGTCAATTTGATGGACTTTGAAAGAATTGAAAAGTTTAATTTGAGTCATAAAAATAATAAATAAATCAATAGAAATGAAGCCTGGCTGAATTCAATTTGCCAATCAGTCTGAAGGCAAAAAAATAATTACATGAAGTTCATCAAATTCCCTAACTTTATTCAATATTTGCCGACGTTTTTGGCAAATCTTAGAAGAACAGGATTGATCAGTAAATTTCAAAAAATCAATGACAAAATTTATATTACCCCTGGTAGAAAATGATCCATGGCTGGAACCAGTCAGCGATGCCGTCACTCAAAGATGGGAAAGGTTTGATCAAAGAATGTCGCAAATTAAAGCAAGGCATGGCAACCTTGTTGCGTTTGCAAAAGCGGATGACTTTTTGGGGTTTAATTATGATAAAAAACACAAAGGCTGGTGGTACAGAGAATGGGCCCCGGCTGCTGATGCACTTTATCTGGCCGGCGATTTTAACGGATGGAAACAAAATACACACCCTTTGTCACATCATAATGGTATCTGGGAAATTTTTCTGGATGATGAGACCTACAGCCAGCGTTTTGTCCATAAAAGCCTTTTCAAGGTGATCGTCCATGGCGGCAACAGAATACTGGAACGAATTCCGGTTTTTGCCAAAAGAGTTGTCCAGGATGAAAATACCAAGGATTTTACTGCACAACTCTGGGATCCGCCGAGAAAATACAGGTTCAAAAATACACCACCCAAATTTGGTCCGGATGTTCCTTTATTCATTTATGAATCTCATATTGGAATGGCTCAGGAAAAGGAAGGCGTCGGCAGTTTTGCGGAATTCAGGAAAAATATACTTCCACTGGTGCTTGCTTCGGGATACAATGTTATACAATTGATGGCAATTGCCGAGCATCCCTATTACGGTTCATTTGGCTATCATGTGTCCAATTTTTTTGCCCCCAGTTCGCGATTCGGAACCCCTGAAGAATTAAAGGAATTGATCGACACTGCTCATGGAATGGGTTTACTCGTAATCATGGATGTCGTTCATTCTCACACAGTTAAGAACATCCGGGAAGGGTTGAACCTTTTCGATGGAACTGATCATCAATATACTCATGCGGGAGACCGCGGAGATCATCCGCAGTGGGATTCCAAATTGTTCGATTACGGCAAGGAAGAAGTTCAGCAGTTTCTGTTAACCAATCTCCGCTACTGGCTTGAAGAATTCAGGTTTGACGGATTCCGCTTTGATGGTGTGACTTCCATGATGTATTTGCATCACGGGATGGGTGTAGAATTTGGAAGCCCTGAACAATATTTTACAGAAGGAGTTGAATATGATGCAATTACATATCTTCAACTGGCCAATGAATTGATCCATCAGGTGAATCCGGATGTGATCTCCATAGCAGAAGATGTGAGCGGGATGCCCGGTTTGTGCAATCCGGTCAGAGATGGCGGTATCGGATTTGATTACAGATTAGGCATGGGCTTACCTGATTTCTGGATCAAACTGCTCAAAGACCAGAGGGATGAAGACTGGAACATCAACGAAATGTTCCACACGATGACCAACAGGTTATTTACCGTCAAAACAGTGGCCTATTGTGAATCTCATGATCAGGCGCTGGTTGGGGATAAAACCATTGCATTCCGGTTGATGGACAAGGAAATGTATTTTCACATGGCCAAAGATGATCAGAATATGGTCATCGATAGGGGAATGGCTTTGCATAAAATGATCCGGCTATTCACCATCAGTCTGGGCGGTGATGCATGGCTGAATTTCATGGGCAACGAATTTGGCCATCCGGAGTGGATTGATTTTCCCAGGGAAGGCAACAGCTGGAGTTATCAGCACGCGCGGAGGCAGTGGTCGTTAGCTGAAAAAGATTATTTAAGATATCATTATCTCCGGGATTTTGATCGTGCAATGCTCGATCTGATCGGAAGGGAAAAAATCATGACTGCTTCAGCTCCCTGGTTATTGCTGGAGGACCACAATAATAAAACACTGGTTTTTGAAAGAAATCACCTGATCTTCATTTTCAACTGGCATCCGTTCAACGCCATCCCGGATTATGAAATACCTTTAAAAGACACCGGAGACTATCAAATACTACTAAGCAGTGATGATGAGGTTTTTGGCGGTTTTGGCAGAATTGACACCAGCTTGCATTACCCTGGCTATCTGTCAGATGATCAGCCCAGGATGAAGATATACAATATCAACAGGGCTGCTCTGGTACTGAAAAGAGTTGACAATTAAACATTGATCCATACCTCGTAAAAACTTATGCATACAGACATTCAGCAATATCATGAACGAATTTCAGGGATAGAAAGGGAAATTTGCCATATTCTGGCAGGAACAATTGAATCTTGTCTTACTGAAGCTCATTCCAGAATTTGGCACGGCCACCCGGTCTGGTTCCTGGAAAACAATCCGGTTGTGGGTTACAGCAAAGTGAAAGCAGGGATCAAACTGTTGTTCTGGAGCGGCCAGACATTTGATGAAGCAGGCCTGATATCATCCGGTTCTTTCAAGGCTTCAGAAATAATATATACTTCAACTGATCAAATCAATAGTGGTGATCTGAAACGCTGGCTTGAAAAATCCAGGGAAATCCAATGGGATTACAAAAACATTGTCAAAAGAAAGGGTGTCCTGGAAAGACTTAGATGAAGAATTATAACCGGCTACCTCTGAACAATATAACCAAAACTGTGTTAATATTTTTTTGAAATGCCTGTTTTCATCCCAAACTTTTAATCCATTTACATAAAAAATAATTTTTTATGCAAATAAAAGCCATTTATGTCAACCTGCCCGTCAAAGATCTGGCGAAAACCAGGGCATTCTGGACCGCATTAGGCTTCAGTTTCAATGAGCAATTCAGTGACGACAAGGCATTATGCCTGGTGTTGAATGAAGGCTCAATTTATTCGATGCTCATTACAGAAGAGTTTTTCACCACTTTTACCGGCAGACCGCTCACCGGTGGAAAAAGTACGCAGGTATTGATGGCTATTGAGGTGGAAAGCAGAAACAGGGTTGATGAAATAGTCCGGGCTGCTTTATTAAATGGTGCCGTCAGATACAGGGAATCCACAGACCACGGCTGGATGTATTACGACAGTTTTGCTGATACGGACGGACATCAGTGGGAGATCTTGTTTTCTGATTATGAACAAATGAATGATTGATATGATCAGGCAAAAAATGGCCATATGCCTTTGGTTTGATGATCAGGCAGAGGCTGCAGCAAATTATTATTGCAGTATTTTCCAGAATTCTTCAGTTAATAAGGTCAGTAAGTATGGTCATGAAGGATATGAGCATCATCAGAAGGAAGCCGGAACAGTGATGACCATCGAATTTTCGATCAATGGTATGGATTTTGTAGGTTTGAACGGAGGAAAGCAGTTTGCCTTCAATGAAGCTGCCTCTATTGCGGTATACTGTGAATCCCAGGAGGAAATTGATCATATTTGGTCAAAGCTGACAGACGGTGGCCATGAACAACCATGTGGCTGGCTAAAAGACCGGTTTGGAGTTTCCTGGCAAATCATCCCAACTATCCTGGTCAAATTGCTTTCAGGTGAAAATAATATTCTTACGGACAGGGTCACCAATGCAGTGCTTAAAATGAAAAAACCCATTATTGCAGATATTATTAAGGCTCAAAGAGATTTAAAATAAACCATCAGATTGATTATGGAAAAAACAACGATCACTATTCAGGCAAATATTTTGGCAGAGAGGAAAAAAACATGGGACTGCTACACTCAACCGGAACATATCGTCAACTGGAATTTTGCTTCTGAAGACTGGCATTGTCCATCGGCTTCCAATGACCTCTCGGTTGGCGGAAAATACTCAGCCCGGATGGAAGCAAAGGATGGCAGTCTGAGTTTTGATTTTGAAGCGATCTATGACCAGGTCATTGAGGAAGATAAAATAGCTTTTACCATGCTGGACGGCAGAAAAGTTGAAATAGGGTTTTCAGGAGTAGGACAAACGACCAGAGTGACCATTACTTTTGAAGCAGAAGATCAAAATCCTGTTGACCTGCAGCAACAGGGCTGGCAAGCCATTCTGGATCAGTTTAAAAAATATACGGAATCATTGTGATGATCAGGGTGAAAGCCCATTCCCCATACGAGGTAATTACTGAACTTATCATCACACCTGACAATTTCAGGGATTACCGGTTGCGCCTAATTCCCTGAGCATGGCTTCCTCAATTTTTCCGGAGAATTTTCTTTTGACCTCAAATCTTGTAAAATGAAGATCTGACATAAATCCGAACCCATAGGTAGTATCTCCTTGAGAAGGTTGGGTCAGACGTATAAATTTGTCCGTGTAAATTTTTTGATTGATCTCATCCCAGATCAGCTCTGAAGTTTCCAACTTGTCATTTTCCGCATTATACAATTGCACGTGATCACTAACGATCACTTTCTTCTCTTCCGGAAAACGGATGGCATGACCAGCTTTCAACCAGATATGAGGAGCCATATTTTGCTGGTAAAATTCAACCATCAACCCTTCAGGAAACTCCTCAATGATTTTACGATCTTCTTCCCTGGTGGTCATTTCAGAAGCCTTTACAGTCAGCAACACTCTTGCAGAATCCGAATAGGTCATCTCAAGTTCCCGGACTGTTTCCTGAACACCACCTCCTTTTTTGTACAACTCATCAATTTTGCTGGTATCGGCAGAGCAGGCGCCAAGCATTGATATTAATAGCAAAAAGCCTAAATATTTCATTTCTGTTCGCTTTTTTAACGATTAACGAAGTGTTCCAGGCATTCTGAGCCGTTCAGAAAAGCAGTATGAGCTTACTTATTGTAATACAAAGGTACATCCGGACCCAATGGCCATTCAAAATAGACCCATCCCAGCAATAATGCGGTCCAGGCAATGAAAAAAGCAATGGTATATGGCAACATACTGGCAATGATCGTTCCAATACCTGCTTTTTCATCATACTTCTGATAGTAAACGATGATCAGGGCAAAAAAGCTCATCATAGGCGTGATCACATTGGTGATGCTGTCTCCCACCCTGAACACTGCCTGGGAAAGTTCGGGTGAATATCCAAGCAACATGAAGATGGGTATAAAAACAGGCCCGATGATCGCCCATTTGGCAGAAGCACTGCCCATGAATAAATTGATGAATGCAGATAAAATGATGAATAATATGATCAGTGTAAAAATACTCAGATCCGCATTTTGCAGCAATCCGGCTCCTTTGATGGCGATCAATAATCCCAGGTTGCTCCATTTGAACCAGGCAACGAATTGTGAGGCGAAAAATACCAGGACAAGGAAAGAAACGAGTCCTTTAAAACTGGTATTCATGCCGTTGATCACATCACTGTGCTTTTTGAAAGTTCCTGCGACGTATCCGTAAACTATTCCGCAAATGGCTGAAACAATGAACAACACTGCAATAAATCCTTTCAGAACAGGAGTATGTAATATGGTATTGTCTTCACCTCTTAAAAAACCATGATCAGGATACAATCCCCAGAATATCAATAATACAAATGCGAATGCAACAAATCCTGACCACAACAATCCTTTTTTCTCCAACCGGGTCAGTTGCTTGATCTCTTCCTGAACAACATCTCCTTTATACTTTCCCAGTCTTGGTTCAACGATCGCTTTGGTGACCCATGTTCCTACAAAGGCAACCATTATGGCAGAAACAGCCATAAAATAGTAATTTGCCGTAGGCATCACATAATAATCAGGATCTATGATCTTTGCAGCTTCTGTTGACAATCCAGCCAGAAGCGGGTCTATCGTTCCGATGAAGAGATTTGCACTGAATCCACCACTCACGCCTGCAAAAGCAGCGGACATACCCGCGATAGGATTTCTTCCAAGTGAATGAAAGATCACCCCGGCCAGCGGAATGATGAGCAAATACCCAAGATCGGATGCAGTATTTGATAAAACCCCTGTCAAAACGATCATGAATGTGATCGAATTTTTAGGTGCCTTCAGCAGTAAATAATTGATTGCGGATTTGATCAGACCGCTGCTTTCCGCTATACCAATACCCAATAAGGCAACCATTACAATACCCAGGGGAGCAAAGCCTGTGTAACTTTCGACCATTTCCAGCAATATCCTGTGCAATCCTTCTTTGGAGATCAGGTTCACCACATGGATATCTTCTCCCGTTGCGGGATGAAAAGCCTGCCAGTCAAAAAAATGACCTATCCAGGAAAAAATGAGTGTGATTACCGCCAAAAGACCAAACAATGCAGCCGGATGAGGTAAAGCATTTCCAACTTTTTCTATTCTTTCAAAAAACCTAATTTTCATTGACTAAATGGTTAAATTCGATGACCAATTTTTTTATTTACTGTAAAACAGAAACTTGGAGCGCAAATATAAGTTTAAAATTCCTGATTCAATATAAATCCCGGAAGCTTTCACCGGCAATTGTCCCATAGCTGACCAATATTCATTAAACATGAATAAGGCTTCCCGGAGGGGAAAATGAAGCTTTTCAACACTAAGGGAATCATCCTGAAACCAAATATTTTTGTGATCCGCAATAAATAAACTTATTTTGCAAACCGGTGTAAAACCATAAAGCTATGGACTTGCAGAAATTCAGAAAGAAACTTTTCAAAATCATTTTTGAATCGGATACTAAACCAGGGAGAATTTTTGATGAAATTATTCTGGTGCTGATATTGATCAGTGTTTCAACAGTCATCTTTGAAACAATTGATGTTTATGATCAAAAATACCACAAAATTTTTATCCTGATCGAATGGATCATCACCATCATTTTTACCATAGAATATTTTGCCAGGATATGGGTTTCAGAAAAGCCCAGAAAATATATTTTCAGTTTTTACGGCATGATAGACCTGCTGTCTATTTTACCATTATATTTAAGCCTGATCTTTGTACAGGCAAAATCCATGACTGTGATCAGGGCGCTGCGATTGCTGAGGGTTTTCAGGATCATGAAACTCGGGCATTTTACCAGGCAATCCGCGATCATTGCGAGATCCATCAGGCAAAGCATGCCTAAGATCACTGTATTTTTCTATTTTGTGGTTATCCTGGTGATCGTTTTCGGCTCGATCATGTATCTTGTGGAAGGAGGCGTCAATGAAGGTTTCAGCAGCATTCCCCAAAGCATTTACTGGGCAGTTGTTACACTCACTACTGTGGGATATGGTGATGTTTCACCCATCACCCCTTTTGGCAAATTCCTTGCTTCCATGCTGATGATCGCTGGCTATGCCATAATTGCTGTTCCTACCGGGATCATCACGGTGGAATTGACTAAAAACAAGACACAGGAGAAAAATATTTCCATTTGCTGCAAAAATTGTCTTTCTGAGGACCACGATACCGACGCTGAATTTTGCAAAAAATGTGGTGAAAAATTGAAGTAAGCTGTTTTTAAATTACTCATCTTAAAATATTAAGATATTGGAATACAAAGAATTATTAAAATCAATCCAGTCAGGCAACTGGCAACCGGTTTATTTTCTGCAGGGAGAAGAAGGTTTCTTCATTGACGAGATCACAGGTATGATACAATCCGGGTTGCTTACACCTGATCAAAAGGCTTTTAACGAATTCGTTCTATATGGTAAGGACACAGACACGGGAAAGATCATGGACCTGGCTCGCCAGTATCCCATGATGGCTAATCACCGGCTGATCATAGTCAAAGAAGCGCAGGAACTGAAAAAACTGGATGAACTCAAAACTTATATTGAAAAGCCGAATCCCAAAACGGTGCTGGTATTCAACTATAAATACAAAACCATTGATGGCCGGACTGCTATCGGTAAAGCGATCACAAGCCATAGCACCGTTTTTAATGCCAAAAAACTCTACGACAATCAGATCCCTGAATGGATTGAAAAACAAGGAACTGTACATGGGCTGAAAATAAGCCATGAAGCTGCGTTCATGATGCAGTCACTCCTGGGGACAGACCTTTCCAAAGTGGATAATGAACTGCATAAATTGTCCACTTCGCTTACTGGAAATAAAATTGTTGGCCCTGACGAAGTTAAGGAGTATATCGCCCAGAGCAAGGAGTTTAATGTTTTTGAACTTTCCGGCGCTCTTGCTGCAAAAGATGTACTGAAAGTCAACACCATCATACATTATTTCAACAGTAATCCCAAGTCACACAACATCAACTCCATTATACCTACCCTTACTTCCTATTTTTCCAAAGTATGGATACTTCATGATGCTGCGGGAATGCCCGAAACACAAAAATTGCAAATGCTCGGACTGAAATCCGGGTTTTTCCTGAAAGAATACCTTCTGGCAGCCAAAAACTACCCGAAAAACAAAGTTTTTCAGATTTTTTCCATTTTACAGGAATATGACCTGAGAGCGAAGGGATTTAACAACAAAAACACAACACCCCAATCGCTTTTGCAGGAAATGATCTTTAAAATATTACATTAAAAGTATCGATCTACCACTTATACCTCCTGATAGATCATATAACCCAGGTAAGCGAGGTAAGCCAATAACAATAAAGCCGCTTCCCATCTGTCCAGCTGGTGTTTTCTTCCGACAAACATGGCTGCGAATACAAACAGTGTACCTGCACCCAGGATGATCAGATCCCTGTTGAAAACCAAATCAAAATCCAGCGGTGAGATCAGAGAGCTTACACCGATGATCAGGAAAATATTGAAAATATTGGATCCCACGATATTTCCTACGGCAATATCATTGTTCTTTTTCAAAGCTGCCACAACTGATGTAGCGAGTTCAGGCAGGGAAGTGCCTGCCGCAACAATAGTCAATCCGATGATCTTGTCGCTCACATCCAGCGCTTTGGCAATATCGATCGCATTATCGACAACCAGTTTGCCCCCGATCACCAAACCCGCCAATCCACCGATGATCATCAATGCAGCCCACCTGGTGGAGACACTCTTCTGCAGCTCCGGGTGAGATTCGGGATCTGATTTTAATTGTTTATAGACATAAAACAGAAATAAACCAAAAAATACCAACAAAATCATACCATCCACTCTGTTGAGGATTTGAGAGCCACCGTGAAAAAAGCCGTTAGATAATACAGCTAATATACCTGCTGCCAATAAGGAAAATGGGATCTCTTTCCAGACGGTACTGGATTTTACAGCCATTGGTGTGATCAGACCTGCGATGCCGAGTATTATGAACAGATTGAAGTTGTTGCTACCAATCACATTCCCGAAAACAATATTGTCGTATCCGTCCATGGATCCAATCACATTGACTACCAGTTCAGGTGCTGACGTTCCGAAAGCAACGATCGTCAAACCTATGGCAAGATCAGAAACCTTCAGCTTTTTGGCAATGGCAGAAGCACCATCCACCAGCCAGTCTGCACCTTTGACCAATACCACCAGGCCAAGAATAAGAATTAAAAAATTGATAATTAATGCCATATTACAATTATTTTATTATCTATACTGAGATTTCAGCCCTGATCGCAGGATGGGGATCATAGCCTTTCAGCTCAAAATCCTCATACCGAAAATCTGTGATCTCTTTGATTAAAGGATTCAAATGCATTACAGGCAGCGGCCTCGGGATTCTTGACAACTGCAACCTGGTCTGTTCAAGATGATTGACATACAAATGTGCATCTCCAAAAGTATGTATGAACTCTCCCGGCTTTAAACCCGTTACCTGGGCCATCATCAGGGTTAACAAAGCATAGGAAGCGATGTTGAAAGGGACACCCAAAAAAGTGTCCGCTGAACGTTGGTACAACTGGCAACTTAATTTGCCATTGGCAACATAAAACTGGAACATGGCATGGCAAGGGGTCAATGCCATTTTATCCAGTTCTCCGACGTTCCATGCATTGATCATGATCCTTCTGGAATCCGGGTTAGTCTTCAGCGTATGGACTGCCTGGGCTATCTGGTCTATGATCCTGCCATCAGGTGATTGCCAACGTCTCCATTGCTTTCCGTAAATCGGACCAAGTTCACCGTTTTCGTCAGCCCATTCATTCCAAATCCGGACACCATTCTCCTGAAGGTATTTAATATTCGTATCACCCTGAAGAAACCAAAGCAATTCATGGATGATCGATTTGAAATGCAATTTTTTGGTCGTCACCGCAGGGAAACCTTCAGAAAGGTCAAACCTCATCTGGTATCCAAAAACACTGATCGTTCCGGTTCCGGTCCGGTCGCTTTTTTCCACCCCGTTATCCAGTATATGCTGCAACAGATCCAGGTATGCTTTCATTTGTCTGAACTTATCATTTTTTAAAATCTGATTTCAACCAAAACATAATATTGATTTATGTATCATTAGTTTTTTCCTTAGAAGGTATTATGCATTTATTCCATATGTTGAAAATGATCGTCCTTACCTTCGGAAATACCTCACGATGGAGCCTTGATCCATATTAGAATGATGAACAATTAAATAATACCTTGGTTCATCCTTCAAATTAAGAAACTTTTTCCAAATCCAGGTCTTCCATATATTGTTCTAACAGAATTCCATCTGCCAATCCCATCCTGGGCACATAAGTCAATTCGATCCCGGCAGTTCTCATGATCCTGGAGTAGATATCCAATGCCGGGATGATCACGTCTGCCCGGTCGGGTTTAAGCAAGAGTTCCATCACCCTTTCTTCATAGCTCATCGCTTTCAACTTTACAAGAACAGCTTCAATTTCCTGAAGACTGATGGTCTGCAAGTAAATTTTTTGCAGCATTTTTGCCACACGGTTAATATTACCTCCGGTTCCGACTGCTGCCATTTGCCTGCCAAAAACTTGATTTTCAGTCAACCATTGTTCAATTTCTTTCCATGTCCCCGGGTCATTCATCCCCATTAATTCACGGACGGTTCCAATTGGGAAAGAACGACTATTTTGTTTTTTGCCATTTATAATGATTGACAACTCTGTTGAACCACCACCGATGTCGATAAACAAATAAGGCATGTCAGGCATCGGTTGAGTATAAAAAGTCGACATGATCAGTTCTGCTTCTTTTTGTCCTTCGATTGCCTCGATCCGGATACCAGTCCGGTCAAAAACAGCCTGAATGATCTCTCTGTTGTTTTTTGCCTCCCTGATTGCTGAGGTGGCATAAGTGCGGAATTTTTGGACACCATAAACCTGCATCAACAATCTGAAACTGGTCATTGAATCAATCAATTGGTCCAGTTTTTTCACTGAAATGCTACCCGTTTCAAATACGTCCTTCCCCAATCTGAGTGGCACGCGCACCATCTCAACCTGTCTGGTCTTCAGGAAACCCCCGGACTGAATGATGTAACCGATCAACAGCCTTCCTGCATTCGTTCCGATATCGATCGCTCCATATAATTTGAGATCCATTGTTCCTTTTTTGAGCATGCAAATATATCAGAAATTGCCAAGTATGACATATTCGATAAAATAATATTCAAATTTATAAAATATATGTTTATCTTCATCATTCAATTGGTCAACCACCTTTGTGCAGGTATTTTTGTAGCTTGATAAAAGTCTAAAATCGCTCTTTCTTATAGCAAATTTTTTTTTAAAGCAATTCATTCAGCACCAAGACAGGTTAGATCTTCAGTACAGGTTTACATCGGGTGATTATCAGCTAATTTGGATACTAAGAAATATGAAACAATTAAAACTTATTTTTTCCGCATTTATTTCAGCAATTTTAACAGGTTTACCTTTACGCTCATTTGCTCAGCAAGGACTGGATGACAAGATCAATGAAATCTTCCAACCTGCAACTGCAGTGATCGAATCTATTGTATTCTGGTCAATACCTTTAACAGAAACCGTATCAGTTCCACTGGTCCTGATCATCCTGATCAGTGCTGCGATATACTTTACCCTGTACTTTAAATTTGTCAATTTCAAGGATTTCTGGTTGGCAGTAAGAGTCACTATGGGTAAATTTGATTTCCTTGATGTCAAATCTAAAGAGGTAAAGACCGATGATTATCTGATCGGAACAAAGGAAGGAGATATTTTGAAAACTCCGAAAGTTGAACATCATATTGGTGAAGTAAGTCATTTCCAGGCACTTACAGCAGCGCTTTCTGCTACTGTCGGCCTTGGCAATATAGCCGGTGTAGCCATTGCGATCGGTCTGGGTGGCCCGGGAGCTACTTTCTGGATGATACTGGCAGGATTATTCGGGATGAGTTCAAAATTCGTTGAATGTACACTTGGTGTAAAATACCGGGATATCACACCCGACGGAGTCGTTCACGGTGGCCCGATGTATTATTTAAAAAAGGGTTTTGCCAAAAGAGGTTGGGTCAAACTCGGTAAATTTCTGGCCATCTTTTTTGCCATTATGACTTTAGGGGGTTCATTCGGTGGTGGAAATATGTTCCAGGCCAATCAGGCAGCACAGCAATTAAAAGACGTATTCAACTTCGATGCAGGCTATGCAGGATTTACCATTGGCATCATTATGGCAATAATGGTCGCAATGGTGATCATCGGAGGGATCAAAAGAATCGGCAGTGTGACTTCTACCCTGGTACCTGTCATGGCTGTTATTTATGTGGGTGCTGCTTTGATCATTATTTTTGCCAATTATGACAAGATTTTCTGGGCGATTTCCCTGATTTTTGAGGAAGCATTCAGCCCGACAGCAGTTGGTGGCGGCTTCGTAGGTGTGATGATACAGGGCGTCAGACGTGCGGTATTTTCAAATGAAGCAGGTGTTGGCTCAGCAGCTATTGCCCACTCGGCCGTAAGGACCAAATATCCGGTGAGCGAAGGGCTGGTGTCACTGTTGGAACCTTTTGTGGATACGGTTGTGATCTGTACCATGACTGCCCTGGTAGTCATCATCACTGGCTACTATGTCCAACATCCCGGTGATACCACTGCGGGTGTGGCGCTGACTTCACAGGCTTTCGATTCCACCATACCCTATTTCAGGTACGTTCTGACCATAGCTGTTTTTCTTTTTGCATTTTCCACAATGATCTCCTGGTCATATTACGGTTTGCAGGCCTGGAAATTTTTGTTTGGAAAAACCAAAACAGCTGATCTTTCTTATAAACTTTTATTTTTAGTTTTCGTCATCATTGGTGCTTCTGCAAGTCTGGGGGCTGTTGTGGCATTTTCAGATGCGATGATCTTCGCAATGGTGTTTCCAAATATGATCGGATTGATCGTTTTGGCACCTGAAGTCAAAAAAGAGTACAGACGGTATATTGATGCGATCAAAGCACATAAAAAAAAGCATGCTTCAGCGTGAATTTGACTGTTTGATCGGTTTAGGATCCAATGTTGGATGTAAAGCAGAGTATATCCATAAAGCAGTGGAAGGTATGTCGCGCTGTGGCAAAATTGAACATATTTCACCATTGTATCAAACACAGCCGTGGGGAAATGAGGATCAGGACTATTTCGTCAATGCCGTATTGTGCATTCAGACTTCAATGAGTCCATGGACACTGCTTAAGGAGTTGGAACTGATCGAAAATCAAATCGGTAAAGAAAAAAAGGAACATTGGGGACCAAGAAGGATCGATCTAGACATTTTATATTTTGGACAGAAAATCATTTTTGAGAAATCGCTGATAATTCCTCATCCTTTTCTTCATTTGCGTAATTTTGTGCTTGTTCCCATGCGGGAAATTGCAGCTGAATATTTGCATCCCGTTCTGAAGAAAACTACAACTGAATTACTAAACGCATGTTCTGATACTTCCAGGGTAGAATTGTACCCATCTAAAAATGAATATGCAGGCAACGATATGAATTTATTTTAGAAAATGATGCAATTGCCATAAAATGTCAGAATTACATTTTCCTTATCAATATATCTGTATAGAAGGCAATATCGGAACCGGTAAAACTTCCTTTACACGTCTGATGGAAAAGGAATACAACTGCCGGCTGATCCTGGAAGAATTCAGCGAAAATCCTTTTTTGCCTTATTTTTATGAAGATCCGGAAAGATTCGCATTTACAGTTGAATTGTTTTTCATGACCGAACGATATAAGCAAATGGAAAAGAACCTGATCTCTCAAAGGGATCTGTTCTCACCTTTCACGCTTTCTGACTACACTTTTGTCAAAACCCTGATCTTTGCCCGGAAAAACCTCAAAAGCGAAGAGTTCAAATTATTCCAGCAGCTTTTCCAAACCCTTCAAAACAACTTTCCAAACCCGGATCTACTCGTTTACCTGCACAGAAATGTAGATATTCTATTACAAAATATCAAAAAAAGAGGCCGGGAATATGAAGTGTACATCACCAGGGAATATCTGTACAATATTCAGGATTCCTACTTCGATTATTTCCGGAATATCGTCAGTTTCCCTGTTCTGATCATCGATGTCAATGACCTCGATTTTCTGAAAGAAAAAAATTACTATGAGATCATCAAATCGCTGATCGCCAAAAAATACAATCCCGGAGTTCACCGTGTTAGCCTTCATGTTTAAATCAAAATACGCATCAAATGGACTTCAATAACAAAGTTGTACTGATCACCGGAGCATCACGAGGCATCGGTAAATCTCTGGCCATCGCTTTTGCCGATAAAAACGCGAGGGTCGTCCTGAATTACAAAGAAAATGAACAGGGGGCCATATCAGCGCTGTCTGCCATGAAGGCTGAAAACCATATGTTATTCAAAGCCGACCTTTCCCAGCCCACTCAAATAGAAGAGATGGTCAATTCAGTGATCCAAAAATATGGCCGTATCGATGTACTGGTCAATAATGCTGGTATCAGCAAGATCCACGAGATTGACAAAGTTTCCTTCGCTGAATGGCAAATTGCCTGGGAGGACATCATAAGAACAAATCTTACCGCTGTTGCCCATACCTGTTACCTCGTTGCCCAACATATGATCAGCGCAGGAGGTGGTCGCATCATCAACGTGGGATCAAGAGGCGCTTTCAGGGGAGAACCTACACAACCGGCCTATGGTGCAAGCAAAGCAGGTTTGCATGCACTCAGCCAGTCTTTGGCTAAACAACTGGGAAAATATCAAATTTTTGTCAATGCAATCGCTCCGGGATGGGTGGAAACAGATATGGCCACTGCCTTCCTCAAGGATGAAGAAAAAGCATCGATCATTGCAGATACAGCTTTGGGAAGGCTGATCAGGCCGGAAGAGATCGCAGCTGCAGTGCTTTTCCTGGCTTCTGACGATGCTGCAGGCACCACAGGCGCTATACTGGATATGAACGGTGCTTCATACCTGAGAACTTGATTTTCTCTTAATACTCTAAAAAATCTTGTCTGGTAGAATACGGCCTAAATAATAAAGTTGTTTAAAAATATCCTGATTCTGCTTACAAATGATTGAGATCCAACTGTTTTAAATTTTTTGGATTCCATTTATTCCAGTGAGAAATCCATAAAAAGTTTGCTGTATTTTGTTCCCAACCCTTCAATTCCTATTACCTCCATGGAATATCCACCATATTTTCAACTGTCATGAACGGTCACCATTTGAGAGAGCAACATATTTTTTAAACAACTTCAACCCGAGATTATGCTCTTTCCTGTTATGGTTTATCCATATTCTTAGTCATAAAATACCCAACCAGTAAACCGATGCCAGTAGTCAGGAAAACCGATGCGGCATATCCGGCATCACCCATAATGGTGAATTTCTCTAGCAAACTCCCGAAAATGATCCCAAAACCCACACCTATGCAGATCATAGCAATATTGAGGATCAGTATTTTCCAGACAGATATTGATCTTGATCTTGGAGACTTTGGGGTGAAAAAAATACTGGCATCAACACCTTTTTCGATCAATGCAATCCTTTCTTTATGTCTGGTTGAAAAATACAGATAGCTAATCCCAAAAATGACGGTGAAAAAACTCAATGATACAATTGCTCCTTCCATTTTGATTATCTTTTTATTAATTAATTTTTCTCCTTTGACCACCATTTACCCGGACAGGTTACAGATATCTGCACATTTCTTTTTGTTAACTGAAAAATACTTCTAAAGGAAAAAAATGAATCAATCGGGTTAAATGTCACACTCAAAATCATCTTGATTCAAGGATCATTTTTCACCATTCAAACCAGGTCTGAATATTACCCATTCAGCTTTGATGCCCAGATGATCTCAGGCAGACAAAATCACAATGAACCAGGTCGATTGGGCCGAGACAACAATTAAAATCAGGAAAGTATTATTTGTTAAAATTCGCTAACTAATCCTGCCCCTTCGCTTGATATTGTTTTAAAACCTGTAGCAAAACTTTCTGCCTGATATCCGCCGAGGATGCACCGATCATGATCCTGAAATCACCTGGTTCAACGATTTTTTCAAGATTCTCATCCAGCATGGACAACATTTCAGTATCAATTTTGAATCTAACCAGCTTGCTTTCACCCGGCAACAAGTGAATTCTCTCAAATCCTTTTAATTCCATTACCGGTCGGGCAACAGATGCCAGTTCGTCACGGATATACATCTGGATCACCTCATCTCCGGGACTGGTTCCAATGTTGCGGACTTTGATGCTGACTGAAGTGTGCTCACCTGGCAAAATACTGTCTTTTTCAAGGCGGATGTCCGTATATTCAAAATCTGTGTAACTCAACCCATAACCAAACGGGAATAGTGGTTTTCCGGTCAGATTGACGTAATCATCGCCTCTTCCGGTAGGCTTGTGATTGTACACCAATGGCAATTGTCCTTCATGCACCGGCCAACTTATTGGCAATCGTCCTGCTGGATTGTAATCACCAAAAATAACTTCAGCAACTGCCTGGCCACCCAATTCTCCGGGATACCATGCCATGATGATAGCGGCTGCACCTTCCATCCATTCTGTCATGGTAACAGCGCTACCTCCTGTCAGGATCACCACAACCGGCGTTCCTGTTGCAGCAACCCGCCTGATCAGCTCTTCCTGCCTGCCCGGCAAATTTAATCTGGCCCTGTCCTGGAATTCGCCTTCTATAATTCCGACGGCGATTATAGCTACATCGCTGTTTTTCGCAAGGTCAACTGCCTTTTGAAAGGATATATCTTCATTTTCTACTCCCATATTCCAGATCAGGCTGAACCAGGCATTATCCACGGGTTCAAAAAATTCGATTTTTACTGCATAAGTCCTGTTTTGTTGGAAAGGAAAATCCACCGTTTTGACCGACTTACTCTTTTTTACCCAGTTGTCAAGAATCAATTGATCATCCAAATAGATCCGGTATCCGTCACTTCCGTCAACACCGATTTTATACGTTCCGGATTCAGGAGCAGTGAGTTGGCCGGTCCATCTGACACTGTAGAAGTTACTGCCCAGTTTTTCCGGATCTGGTGAGAATAAGGTCCACCTGAAGTCAATTTTTTCATCAATCCGGACAAATGCCGGTTGACCCTCAAGCGAAATATTACTGTAATACTCACCCTTCAGACCAGTTTGTTTTTTGCCATCAGAAATATGAGAAAAAGCAGCGGAAGGGATCACCAAAAATTCTTTGATTTCACGGTCGCACCCTTTTTCAAATTCGATACGGCAATTCTCACCGGCAATTTCTCTGATACCTTCCAGAATACTGACCGGATCGTCACCCGGACCACTGTAGCCGCCTAATCTTGGTTCGGCTGCATCCGGACCGATCACGGCAATTTTATTTGTTTTTTTGGAAACCGGAAGAATTTTCTGATCGTTTTTAAGTAATACAATGGATTCCAATGCTGCTTTTTTGGCCAGGATTTTATGGTTTTCTTGTCCATTCCAGAAACTTGCCTGAGCAGGATCGACATACGGATCATCAAAAAGACCGAGTTCAAATTTTGCTTTGAGAACACGGGCCACCGCATCATCTGCTCTTTCCTTATTGATGCTTCCATTCAAAAAAGGAGGCTGGAATAAGGTATAATGGTCATAACTTGTCTGAAAAATCACATCCAAACCAGCTTCAATCGATTTTATTGTAGCTTCAGGATAATCTTTGGCAGTCATGTGCAACACATTGGCTCCACCGGTTCCGCCTGCATCAGAAATGACAAATCCGTCAAAGTTCCATTCTTTTTTGAGGACTTCGTTGAGTAAAAAACTGCTGGCCGTGCAGGGTGTTCCGTCGTATGAATTGTAGGCAGTCATCACAGATCGTGAACCGCCTCGCCGGAAACAGGCTTCAAAAGGAGGTAGATACAACTCCCGCAGCAAACGTTCGTTCCAGTGGATCGGGTAACTGTCACGTCCACCGTCACCCACATTGGCAACATAATGCTTTGGAGTGGTGATCACACCATTTTTTTCAAAAGCCGATACATAAGCAACTCCCATCTGAGATGCCAAAAACGGATCTTCACCATAGGTTTCTTCTGTGCGACCCCATCTGACATCACTGGCTAAGTTAACCACCGGAGAAAGGATCTGCCTGATACCGCGGGATTTGCATTCATTTGCAATGGCTGTTGCAACTTCGTGCATAAGTCCGGGATTAAAAGTGGCAGCCAGGCCTATTGATTGTGGAAAAACCGTTGCGCCATCCCGTACCAGACCATGCAATGCTTCGTCAAAAGGAATGATGGGAATGCCCAAACGGCTTTTTTCAGTGAACCATTTTTGCATTTCATTGATCATCTTTGCTGTGTTGGAAGCATTTTCTCCGGGCGCATATTTCAGCAATTGCTGGGCAGCATCATCACCGTGACCGAGTGTATTGACCTGAAAACCAAAAATTCCATGCTGATATTTTTCCCTGTCTTCACCAAGGTTACCCGGAATCATGAACAGTTGCCAGAATTTTTCTTCCGGTGTCATCCGTGGCAACAAATCATTTACTCTTTCTTCTACCGGCAGATCAGGGTTTTTATAAGGCTGAGCCAAAGAAAATTTGGTAAATAAAATACCGGTCAGGAAAAGTAGCGCTATTTTTTTGTCAATGTATTTCACTTGGAAAATTGTTGAGTTGTTTATTTGTTTATTTGTTCAGTTGTTTAATCGTTTATTTGTTGAATTGTTGAGTTGTTGAGTTGTTTATTTGTCGCAGATCCTGACATTTATCGTCGGGGTCGCAGATCCCGATATTCATCGTCAGGGTCGAAGATCCCGACATTCATCGTCGACGATTGAATCCTCGAATTTTCGAATTTTCAAATCTTCAAATCCGGAATTATCTCACAACAATCTCATCCACAAATACCCATGAACCGCCGCCGGCGGACGGATGCCAGTCGAAGAGCTTTTTGGTTCCTTTAACTACAAATTTAATATATCTGAAAGGTTTCCCATCCGGCTTAAAAACGAATATCCGGTTGACTTCTTCTTTTCTCTGATCTCCGTCAACCACAATTTTGCCTGCAAAAGTAAAGTCCTGACCATTATCGGAAAGGTAACAACTCACAGACAAAGGGTGCAGTATCCAGCTTTTCGGATCGTACAAGGTACTGATCTCTATGGAGTTGGCCTTTATATCTTTTTCCAGGTCCAGCAAAAGGGTAAAATCCTTTGCCTCCCAACCCAGCCAATGAACTTTATAGTCATTTGCACCCCGAACTCCATTGGTCAGCAGTTCCGGATCGCCATCGCTGTATTTGGAAGCAGGCATTGGTTCAGCGATGACTTTTTTGCGGAATGCGTGATTGCCCTCAACCTGAACATCGATAAATCGTTTAGTCGCTTTATAGTACTCCCCGACAGTCAGACCGGATTCATTTACAGGAGCTGCCTTAGATTTTATACCTGTCTGATAAAAGGATTCGAGGGTCTGTAACATGTCTTTCCTGGCCATAAATTTTCCATTTTCCAGTTTGTACCAGCCTCGCGTACCGAACATGTCGCTTTTCCCGATCTCCATCATGGCATATTGCAAAGGCATACGGGCAGTCTGTACATGCAGCAGAAATGTTGGATGATCCGCAACTGCCTTCTCTGCTTCGTCAAAAAACCTGTTATAAGCTTCCATGTTTTTTGCAGATAGAAAAGTATGCTGATGGTTATTGGGTGGCCCGTAAATATCCAGCCATTCACCGGTTTTGAGTATTTCATTTTCCATTGTGTAGAGGTATTCCCGGATCCATTGGCCTGCAGGGCCATAATAGCCATCTGTAAATTCCCTGATGAGTTCCTTTACGTCTGCAGCCGGATTCCAGAGCAATTTGGACAGTAGATAAGATTTCAGTTCGGAGAATTCATGTGCATTGCCGGTATTGGTTTGCTGAAAATGTTCCCTGATATTGTTTTCCGTAAAAAGCAGGATATTCGGTTGGAGCGTGTGGTAATTGGGAAATGGACTGATGCTGTGCGCAAAATCCACGGTATAATCCCACAGATAGATGTGATCCGTGATCTTTCCCCATTCAGCCATATCGGTCAGAAATGAGGCGCTTGTGGGGTCACTGGCGATGGGCTTGCTTCTGTTGAGTTCTATGGTACACAACATGACCTGGACATTCTCCCGGGGCTTGGTTTTTTCAGGCGCTTTCCGGCTGTATTGGTAAGCGAGGGTTGAGATCACTTTATCCGGAAAAACTTCTGCCACACGGTTGACAAAGCGGACAATGGGACCCGCCGGGCTATCTTCTTCTTCGGTGATTTTACTGCAATGTTCGCAACGACAGTAAGAAAAATTGTCATCCTGGCTGACAGACCAGATCAATTTGTCTGGTTGGAGCGCCATTTCTGTTTTAAGTTTTTGGATGACGAGGTCGAAAACTTCTTCATTGGACAGACAAAGCTGGTCGATGATGCGTTTGCCATTCATCCAGGCGAAGTATTCGGGATGAGGTTCGAAGTATTCCTTCCAGGGTATGAGTTTATTGAAAGTATGCACATAATAACCTTTGGCAAATACATCATCGATGGTATGGAGCCGGTGAAAATCCCTGTAATCAGGATCCATGCTGAATTGTCCGTGCACATTGCGATAGGTATTTGGCGAGGAACCGGACAGATTGATGGAAGGCAAAATGATATCATTGGTAATTGGGATATGGACAAAATCAGGGCTGAAATAACGCACGCCCAGGTAGCGTTCCATCAATTCCGATACTCCGTAAATGCAGCCTTTGGTTTGTCCGCCCAGAATATAAAGGTGCTGTTTGTCCGTGAAAACCCGGAAGCTGTCACCTGAATCAATTTCTTTTGATTCTGAGATAAATATGGATGGAATTTCTCCCGCTTTTTCCATCGAAACGATGGGCAACTGGCAACCGGAAATTTTAAAAATATGTTCCTGTAAAAATGCTGCTGCTCTTTTTTCTTCAGGTGACGGTTGGTTGGGTATGACAATCTGGTAATCGCTTTTTTGGTTGGTGACCAGTGAAAGGGTGGTTGTTAATTGAGCCTGCAAAGTAAATGCCTGAATCAGTAGCATTATTAGCAATAGATTTGTTTTCATTTCAAAAAGTTGTGGTTTAAAATTCATCTTTCCTCATACCCAATCACAAACTCAAATTCATACGGTCCGAATGGCAATCTGTATTCCGGTCTGGCAATTGCTCCCCAGGAATCGATACAACCCAGACCCATTTGCTTCAGATCGATTTGTACCACGGTAAAAGGTCTTTCTGTCAACTCAGCAGGATGTCGCTGGTCTTTTGCCGATCCGTCATCCAGATCTTCGGGAAGGTAATGCAGGGCTGAACCGCTGAATGGATATGCTGCATTGACCCTGAGCCCTTTTTTGCCGCCTTGATGCAATACGGAGAACCAGCGGAGATCGGTTTTGTTTCCTGTTTCCTGAGGACGAATGTATGGATAGAACTGCTCATCCACTTTCTGGTGGTATAAACCGATGAAAGCACTGTGGTTCCTGTCGATATAATTTTCCACCGGTCCGCGACCGTAATAATTGACTTCACTGAATTTTTGGCTGAGTACCATCTGCATGCCAAAACGCATCAGCATGGGAACAGACGAAAGATCGGCCGTCAAAGGTATCATTCTGGAATGGATGTTGATCTCTCCGTCTCCGTTGATCAGGTATGTGATCTCCAGTTTCGCTTTCATCTTTTCCATCTGATGTGTAGTTTGAACCTTGACCGTATTCTGTTCTGATTTTATTTCAAAAGCAGTCAACTTCAATTCAGGTTTTGCCCAATCCCTGAGTTTGTTTTGCAGCCCGGCACCAAAATCATTGTCTGTCGGCGCTCTCCAGAAATTGGGTGTGATCTCAAAGCCTTTTTCCAGGTAATTTTCTCCATTTACTGAGATGGACCGGATAAAACCCGTGTTTTTGTTGAAGACAACCGTTTTTACGCCTGATTTTACCAACAGTTCCTGTTTTTGTTCATCCACAACTGCACCAGCTTTCAGCTTGAATTTTGTAAAGGTATGTGGCTGGATGACAAACTGTTGCCTGGCTTCGATATGACCTGCCGGAATCAGCCCGATAGCGTTTTTTGTCCTGTAAAATAGTTCCAAAGTCAATTCCTTTTGGCTTTCCGGCAATTTATAAGGGAGCATCATGCTTGTTTTTTCCCTTGCCAATGCCCGGATTCGGGTCAAAGTGCCTGTTTGAATAATTTGACCTTCTTCTGAAAGATTCCATACCAGTTCATAATTGGAAAGATCTTTGAAAAAATATTCATTGAAGATGGTGACCGCACCCTGACGGGGATCTGTCAGTTCTGTGTGGATGGATTGCTGGATGAAAGCCACTTCGTCCAAATGTGGGTTAGGTCGACGGTCAGAGCTGACCAAACCGTTGCAATTGAAATTATTGGAAGAGACCAGATCTTTCCCGAAATCACCGCCGTAAGCGTAGATCATTTTGCCATTCCGGTAATCACGGATGGCCTGATCGGCAAAATCCCAGATAAATCCGCCCTGCAAACGATCATATTTCCTGTACAGATCCCAGTATTCCCTGAATCCACCCATAGAATTTCCCATGGCATGCGCATATTCACATTGGATCAATGGTTTGGTTTTTGAAGGGTCTTTGCCATAATTTTCCAGCGATTCGTAGCCAACATAAAACGGTACATAAATATCCGAATAATATTTTTCGCCCGGTCTTTCATATTGAACCGGTCGGGTTGTATCCATTTTTTTGATCCTGATATAGGCATTTTCAAAGGTTTTCCCGTCTCCGCTTTCATTGCCCATAGACCAGATGATGATGGACGTTTTGTTTTTATCCCTTTCCACCATCCTGGTGATCCGTTCGTGATGTGCCTGTTCCCAGTCGGGTAGTTTGGCAACATTTTCATAACCATGGGCTTCAACATTGGCTTCGCCCACCACATAAAGTCCATATTGATCGCACAATGCATGAAATTCATTTGCATTGGGATAATGAGAGGTACGGACGGCGTTGAAATTGTGCATTTTCAACACTTTAATGTCTTCGATCATCCTTTCGCGGCTGATCACATAACCGCCGTCGGGATCCACTTCATGGCGGTTGACCCCTTTGATCAGAATGGCTTTTCCATTGACCAGCAATTGTCCATTTTTGATCTCTACGGTTCTGAATCCGAATGATTGAGAAATGGTTTCAATCAGATTGCCGGATCTGTCTTTTAACCTGATGGTCAATATATAAAGGTTCGGAATTTCTGCAGACCACTGAGCTGCATGCTCAATCGAAGTTTCAAAATGCGCCTGGTCATTCCGGATCAGAGTTTGGGCCTGCCAAATAAAATTTTCCCTGGTTATTTCAGCTTCAGCTGTCATTCCATTGGCATTTTTAAATAGCAAATCCAGTGAGAATAAGCCATTCAAATAATCCTGGTCAAGACCAGCTGTCAGTGTAAAATCTTCCACGCGTGATCTTTCCCTGGCGATCAGTAAAACATCTCTGCTTACTCCGGAAAGACGCCAGAAATCCTGGCACTCAAGGTAAGAACCGTCACACCATCTGAACACCTGAAAAGCGATCAGGTTTTCACCTTTTTGCATGAATTGAGTAACATTAAAACTTGCAGGCAATTTGCTGTCTTCGGAATATCCGGCGAATTTTCCGTTGACCCAAAGGTAAAAACAGGAATTGACTGCACCGAATTGAATAAAAACATCTTTTTGATCCCAGGATGCTGGCAATTGTATTTTTCTGCGATAACTACCCACAAAATTCTCTTTTTCAGGCACTACCGGTGGATTGGGTTTCATCTGTGCATCCCAGGTGTATTGCATATTGACATAAATCGGTTCGCCATAACCGTTGAGTTCCCAGTTGCCCGGCACCTTCAATTGATCCCAGTCAGAATCGTCAAATTCCTGCTTAAAAAAATCTGTTGGCCTTTCATTTTGATTGCGTACAAAGTGAAAGTTCCACAATCCATTCAGGGATAAAATGTCCGGGTTTTGTCCGTTTTCATCCAAAACAACATCTCCTGGAAATGCCACAAAAGCTGCCTTCATGGGTTCCCTGTTGATCTGGTTGACCAATGGGTCTTTCCACTCTGTAAATGTCTGGGCGGACGACGTCGAAGGTATCCAAAGAAGGAAGACAAGTATCCAGTAGGTGTTGATTATGAATGAATTAGGAGTTTTTGTTGACATCGAAAAGAGATTGAAGTTTAGAAGTTTGTTTGTTTGTTTCTATGTTCGAATTGTTCGAGATGTTTGAATTGTTCGGGTTGTTGCCGCCGTTGCTGTTATTTTCAACTGCAACACCAATTGTTCCGTTGTTTCTATGTTTCTTTGTTCGAGATGTCCAAATTTATCACTGATCACTGATCACACTTTACAGACATTTCAATTGTTGAATTCTCAAATTTCCAAATCCTCAAATTTCCAAATTAAAAGTATATCCTGTAAAATGCATTGCCGAATGGCGGAATGACCAGGCTTGTATTTTTCAATGCAGCGCCGGTTGCATCCACTTGTTCCAACTTCAGCATTTTGCCATTGATGCCGTTTTTTAGTTCAATTTCAGCGCTTTTACCACTGATCTCCCTCAGATTCAACACAGCAGAATTCCCATCCTGTTCAGGTAACGCATTGATCAGAATGACATGTTCCGGCCAACCGGTGATCAAAGAACCCCCGGCACGATCTTCTCCCTTTCCACCTCCGGGAATGACCCTGGAAAGGAATGGGGTTTTATTGCCATGGCCGAATTTTGCTGCGTCCATCTTATCATTGCCTGGAAGGCTTGTAAAGGAATACAGCCAACTGTGACCGCCGAACTGATAGCCATTGAAATTAGTGGTCCAGTAATTGTTCATGGGCCAACCATAAATATGGGTGCTCTGTGGCGTTGCCCCTGCTTTGTACCGCCCGGTATTGATCCCGCCAAACTGCATCAAAGGAGCATCTGAACTGCTGATGATGACCTGTGTTTGATCATTGTATAACCTTGCATAATGTTGTACAGTATTCCAGTCGTTGGATGAACCCGGGATCTGATCCACTCCGGCACGGATCTCTCCTCCCTGAACATCAAACGCCAATTGACCATCCTTCAATTGAAGCGGGAAAGCCAGGTAAATGCCTTCCGGATCGGTCACCAGCTTTTTATCAATATCCCAATGGAAATCTATTCGTTTTTCTGTGTTAAAGATCCGGATTTCGAAGACCAACGAACCGCTGCTATTGGCTGCCGGCGTGTCAGCCCGGAACCTGATCGTGTTCCAGACTTCTCCTTCGGTATAGGATTCCAGCCAAATTTTGGATGGCGCATTGCGCGTATAGTTGTTCAGGTAGAAAGACTCCATTTGTTGCCTGTTGTCAAGCAATTCGTAAATAAATTGTCCGAAAAGCCATGTTGCATTTTTGTCTGTCAATTCAGTCTGCATTTCCTTGTCAAAAATGTTTGTCAAAGCACCCTTTTCATAGTCCAGTTCAATTTTGTACCATGGATTTTCAAAAATGTTGGAAGGATGAGCCAAGGGTGCATTTTCCTGGTAGTTTTGTTCAGGAAAAACACTTATCCGATATTTCCTGAATCCAAAGGCCGGAATATCATCAACCCAAATCGCCCAATAAGTACCGTCAGAATGACGTTCAACAGGCTGGGCTTTCAGTTCCCGGCCATCTTTATCTTCAATGAAAAATCGTGTGTATCTTGGGATGGTCTGGTGGTCGATATACACTTTGAGCAGTCCGCTGCGAGGCCAGTTCAGGGTGTTAAAAACGACCAGGGTCGGCTCTTCTGATTTTTCTATATGATCCTGGAGCATTCCCAGAGTTTCTTCGCTCAGCATTCTTGCTCTACGGCTTGCTTCCCAGGCATAGGATTCTTTAAGGCCACGTTGTTCCATGGAATATTTGTGAAATGGTTCGCGTACACTTGCATGGAAACCGACGGTATGTTCCGTATAAAACAACATGGCCTCCAGTGCCTGTTCTAGTCGATCAGTAATTTTCTCCGGCAAAACAGACCATTGCATTGTTGCCATCACCATTCCTGATCCGGCTGCGGTCAAAATTCCCTGTGCATTCCGGATCGCAGCTACCTCACGTGCTGAGGCTCCGAAACCATCGGTCCACCAATCAGGCCATGCACCCCGGATCACCGGAAACTCATGCCCGTATTCTTTTTCCATGGTTTCAAAGAATGAAGTTGCAGATGCTGTTCTGAGTTTTGGCCATTCATACTTTTCATTCCACATATTAATGGCCTGGCTCATGAAGGTGGAAGGAGGAGAATTGTCGGTAATAAAACCAGAATGTTGGAGTGAGATCAGGTCATACTTGTATCCTTTTTGTTCGAGTTCCATCAGGTAGGTCAACAATGATTCTTCAAACACGTTAAAATCTCCTGATTGCACCTTGAATTCGGTATTGCCGATCATATAGTGTTCGCCCCGATAAGCCAGCATCCTGTTGCCTGAAGGTGATTCCCACCAAAACAGGGTAGGCTTATCAAAACAGATCAGTGCCCTGTGTCCGTGCGTACCCATATTCAAATATTTTACGCCCAGATCCTGGTAATAATCTGCCAGACACCAGGCAATACCGTTCACATCGTTTTGCATGGCTGTCTTAATTTCTATGCCCAGCTCCCTGAAAGTCTTGAAAGGCCTGAGAGAAGCGGTTATTGTCTGTTCATCGGGTAATTCGTCGAAATTGAAGTACATGCCGGTGATCTCGATCCTGTGTTCCTTTATCCTTTTGAGCAGCCTTTGGATCTGGGCTTCCGGCCTGCTTTTAATATACTCATCAACTGCCCAGGAAGCTTCGCAGGTCCATCTGAATTTTGCTGCATCCGGGTAATCATCCGTTTGATCACAATAATCCAGTGCATAATCGATGAAGCGCAGGTGATCGCCCATGATCTCCGTTTGCGACCTCGTATAGCCGATATCGGTGTGGGAATGCTGGACAAAATTGACCCGCCATTTTTTAACAGGCATCAGTTCGATGTTACCGGAATAGGTTTTGTCAGCCACTTTTAACTTGTATGGTAAAGTTTTTTTGATATCCGTGACAGGCAATTTAACATTGACGTGGTTGTATCCGTATTTTAGGGTGGTTTCGGTGATAAGGTGATCAGCAAGGTATAATCCGGCTTTGCCCGGTTTGCCAAAATGAAGGATCCCGGCGATCCCGAGCTGGTATTTTTTTTTGCCATCAGATATCATGGCAGGAAATGCTTTTAGTTGTACCCCATTGGTCAAAGGAAAGGCAAAGGTCATATACCAACTGGTTTTATCGAACTTTCCTCCGGTCATTTTGAGTGTCAGTGGCTTACCTTTTTCCAATGCTTTGGCAGGCATGGTCAGCACCATAAAACCAAACCGGTCACCATGCTGGTCGATCATGTCTTTTTTGAACTTCAGGGTGGATCCGTCGGTAGCAGTCATTGACCATTGGTTGCTGCCGTTTGCCCAGAAGGTAAATTTTTTGTTGCCATTGACTTCCAGATCAAAACTGGCCAGTCCGGGTGAAGATCCGATGCCTGCCAGCCAAACGAAAGAGACGGAATCGGTTTTGATCTTTGCCGGAACAGGTGCTGTTCTCCATTCCATTGATGATTGTCCGTCCGTTGCCCTGATGAGCATGCTTTCTTTTGCGATCTGGATGGAGGAATGATACCTGAAGTCCACTCCGGATACTTTTTCTGCAAAACCATTGACAAAGCTTGTCCTTTCAGACAGATCCGTTTGGGCATGGAGCAGGCTGATGAAGACCAAAAATATGAATGAAAAGGATAATTTATACTTCATATTTGCCAAATATTATTTTGTTCATTTGAATTATCGGGGGCTTATTTAATAAATGCCATTACGATCACAGCTTCCATTTCATCTTCATTGATCAGGGTAAAATGCCCTGCTGCAGCAGGTATCACAAAAGTTTCGGCGTAGTTGAATGTCTGTTCCAGGCCGCTTTCTGTGATGAGGGTGATGCATTTTCCCTCAACCAGGTTCATGACCAGCGCTTTGTTGCCGGTAGATAGGCCTGCCCTGCTTTTCAGATGCAGGCGATGAACATCATAGGAGTGTTTTGGATGGGTCGGGAGGTGATAAATTGAATAAGCTTCGTTGGATTCCAGCAACACAGGTTTGGATACCAGGTTTTCATTCACATAGGATCCTTTTCTGTCAAAACAGAGATTTTCCATGCCACGGTCGATGTTCAGCGGTCGCGGTTTTCCATCCAGGTCGGGGCGCAGCCAGTCGTACATTTTAAAAGTATAAATATAGGGTGTAGTACTGATCTCCAGTACCAGATTGTCCTTTCCTGATCCGTGGATCGTGCCCGGTGGGATCAGGAAAAAGTCATGTTTGGAAGAAGGTAATTTACGGACAAACTTTTCAATATCCAGCGGTTCAGCATTGAAAAAACTGTTTGTAAGTGCCGTTTGGAATGTGGTTGGTTCGATATCCTCCTGAAAACCGAGGTAAACGACCGAACCGGGTTTGTTGTCCAGAATATAATAGCATTCTTCCTGAGTAAAATTTTCGTTGAAATGTTTTTGGATGTATTCCGTTTGCGGATGGCATTGTACGGAGAGGTTTCCTCCGTCAACAGTGTCCAGGAAATCAAAACGGATAGGAAATTCATAGCCAAATTGATTATACGCATCACCCAAAACAGCTGCTGCTTCCTGGAACATCAGGAAATCAAAAGAGATTTCCAGCAGGTAGCCTGAACTTTCAAACAGAATTCCATTTTCCGGAACGATCAGCTCGAAAGACCATGCATAATTTGGTACATCCTGGTTGAGACCCGGAATGTTGTCTTTTATCCATTGACCTCCCCATACTCCGGGTTCAAACCAGGGTCTGACCCTGAAAAAATTACGGCTCATTTGATGTAAGCCACTTCTGATCACTTCGGCAAAAGACCAGGTGATCTCCTCAGGCCGCTGGCAATCAGCAACGATGTCTAACCGGGGCAAAATTTCCTGTTTGTGTTTATTGAGGACGACCCAATCCACAAAATAAGATCTCTTGTACATTTTTTTGGCATCGTACGGAATTTCTGCACCCAGATTGGTGGCCGATCCGGCGCGAGCCCTGAACTGTATCTCGTTTTTGGGAATATCAGCGTAAAAAAGCAGGCCTTTTTCAGCGTAAAGCGCTGCTCCCGGTCCGTAAATGATGTGCAGATCAGTTCCGGGTCCGGTTTTGATCTCACTGAGTTTTTCCTTATCTATAAAATCAACCAGCGTTAGTGTGGTTTTAAAACCAAACAAAGGATCATCTCCACCCAGGAAAGGTTCGGCCATCATTTCGATTTCTTCCGGATAAAGGTAGCTTCTCCTGATGTCAGTCCATTGCACCCGAAGTCCTATTCTATTGAAAAACGGCTCAAGAGCAGATCGCAGCTGTTCAAAAAACACACCCTGGAAACCATCCATCAAGACCAGAGAATACTTGGAAAACTCATAAGCAAGTTGCTCAAAGCCCGATGAAATTTTGTCTTTTTCTAAGTGAAAAGCCGGATAAATGTCATAATGTCCTTTTTCAGTCGTCGTTTTTTGAACAGGCAAAAGATGTTGTTGCGTTTTTCTAAGGTTACCCATGATTAGATATTTTGAGAAAAACCCATAAAAAACGATGATCAAAACATAAAACCATTGCCTTATTCAGGTGCATTATGCAGTTTGTTTCTTCATCAGATTGAAGGCAGCCAGGAACAGCAGGTAAGCACCACAGGCAACCAGCACGAGCATACCGGCGGTTATACCGGATACATCCGTCAGGTAACCGATAATGGGCGGTATGATGGCTCCACCGGATATGGCCATCACCATCAATCCTGAAATTTCATTGGCACGCAGTGGATATTTGTCCACAGTCAGAGAGAAGATCAAAGGAAAGATATTGGCAACGCCCAGACCGATGATGAAAATAATGACCATCGCCATAAATTCACCGGTTGAAAATAAAAGTCCAATGATGGATACAAGGCCGAGGATGGAAGACCAAAGCAGGAATTTGCGGGAAGCCAGCATAGCCAGCATGATGGCGCCTGCGAATGTTCCCAGCATTTTGCCAAAGAAATAAACGCTTCTTCCTTTCTCTGCAAACTCCTGAACAGAATCAAATTTGTTCATCAGGAACTGACCTGAAATGGCATTGATCCCGACATCAATACCTACCACCAGGAAAATTCCGAGTACCATGTAAGTGATAAAAGGAGTTCCCAGGAGTTTGAGGGATGAAGCGATGGTTGCACGTTGAGCCGTATTTCTGGTTTCTTCAACTTTTGTAAAATTGAGCCATACTGCAGCGAGAATAGAAATGATACCAAAGGCCAGGAACATCAGTTTCCAGTCCCCGTATTGGGCGGCCAGGAATGACGCGATAAAAGGTGCGACCATGGATCCAATGGATTTGATGAACTGTGAAAAGCTGAGAAAACTGGATTTTCTTTCAGAAGGCACCACATCCACCAGCAATGGATTGGCAGAAACCTGCAGGATGGTATTGCCGATACCTAACAGGGCAAATCCCAGAAAAATGGAGGCTTTGGTATAGAAAAAATAAGGTATGAGCATCCCGAGGGCCGTAATGAACATCCCTGTGTTCACTACATTTTTTTTGCCAAACCTGTCCTGAAAAACACCAACAGGCACTGAAAGGATGAAAAACCAGATGAACACCGCTGACGGGATCAGTTGGACCATGGTATTACTCAGGCCGAATTCCAGTTTGACCCGATCAACACCTATACCTACCAGATCGCAGAAACTCATTACAAAAAAGGAAAACAACACCGGGGTGAGCACCAGCATGGAGATTTTTCGTTTGTCCATTATCAATAGTTAAGTAAATGATTAATAATTTATTAAGTATAAATTTTTATTGTAATATATATTTTCTATATGAGTTTTTCATAAAGTTCATCATCACACAGGTTTGCACTGCCTGTGAGTGCGGCATTTTCCTGAAGTTCAGAAATGATGACGCTGACGACCAGTCCCTGATGATCGAATGAAGCGTGCAGAGCCGATTTAAAATAAGGGTATGATTGAGATATATTTCCACCTATGACCAGTGCCTGAGCATTGAAACTTTCCAGCCAGGGTCCTGTAAAATCGCCCAGATTTTTTCCGAATTGTGCAAAAATATCCTTTGCTGCAGCTTCGGTTTCGTATAAGTCAACCAATGTTTTTACTCCCTCGATTTCTTTTCCGGTTTTGGCAAGGCAGGTTTTCTGAAACCAGCGTGTGGAAAAGTGGTTGTCTGCATTGGAATCACCAAAAGGCAAATGCCAAAGGTAGCCGTCATCAGATGCACCATCTTTCCCGGCAACAGGAAGATGGTTGTGTATGAAAGATGCGCCAAAACCCGTTCCGAGTGTGATGGCGAGGAATTTGCTGAATTTTGCGGCTTCACCCCGGAATGATTCCCCGATGGCGAAGCAGGTGGCATCGTTCAGAAAGCGGACCGGATAGCCTGCATCCAGGCCGAAATAGTGTTGAATATGTGTTCTGACATTCACACCATTGAGGGCATCAAATTTTTGAACCCCTTCGAATCGGGCGATTCCCTCGGGGTAATCGAAAGGTCCCGGCATGGCAAAACCTATTCCTGCCAGATCTCTCAGATCATATTCGCTGGCTGAAAGGGAGATGGCTTTACACCACGCATCAAGTATAACTTCCCTGGAAGCATTGCTGTCCACGGGAACCCGAACCCTGGTTGCATCCAGTAAAATTTCATTTTCCAGGTCACACAGCTGGCAGGTGATGTGACTTCCTCCGATATCAGCGCCGATGGCTAGTTTTTTCATAGATTAATTAAGTATATGAATATCAATATTTTATCACATAAAAAAATTAGCAAAAAAATAAAAGGAGCTTTATTCATGCGATGAATAGCCTGATAAAAATCATACATTCTTATAAGCTATACTTGTAGTGAACAAATATAGCAATTCAACCTAATAATAAATATGAAATGTGAGAATTAAAACCGTACTTTTCGTGAGGAAAACTTCATGAATGTTAGATTATCATCAAAAAAAGAAATTTTGGATGGCTATGTAAGGGCATCTATAATTTGTCTCAAAAGGTATTTAATTCTTAAACAATCATTTCTACCTACTCAATTCCAGAAATTAGAAAGCTTGCCTGAAAAAGGAAGTAAAAAAAACAACCTTGTTATTGGTCCATACCTTACTTTGTAAACCTTTCGGCGAGATTTATGCTATTAATTGTTTTTCAAATACCGCTCAAACCAGTCATGCAATTCCTTATACCAGTAGATCGAATTCTGAGGTTTCAGTATCCAGTGGTTTTCATCCGGAAAATACACCAACCTTGCGTCAAGACCCATTCCCTTATATATCCCGTACACTAAAAAAGCGTGAGCCACGGGTACCCTGTAGTCCAGCTCGCCATGCATGATCAGCATGGGTGATTTGAAATTGTGAGCAAATTGAGAAGGATTATTCCTGTGCAGAACATCAAAATCCTTCCAGGGTGTCCCACCGTACTGATACTCCCGATTGCCTGCATAATCTGATGCAAATTGCAGATGCAGATCATAGACACCGGCATGGTTCACCAATGCAGAAAATCTGTCTGTATGGCCTGCGATCCAGCTGACCATATATCCACCGTAACTGCCACCTGCTGCGGCCATTCTTTTTTCATCGATGAATCCCTTTGCCAGCATATGATCTGTTGCCTTCATGATGTCTTCGAAAGGTTTTGGCGCATGGTCTCCATGAATAGACATCGCAAATTCCTGCCCGAAACTGGTTGAACCATGAAAATTCGGAGTGATCACCACATAACCCGGGGCTGCAAACAGATGGGCATTCCAGCGGTAGTGCCAGTTGTCTCCAAATGTACCATGAGGTCCTCCATGGATCATCACCACGAGCGGATATTTTTTTGCCGGATCAAAATCAGGAGGATAGACTGCAAACATTTGAACATCAGCATTATTGGCTCCTTTGAAAGTGATGTTCTCCACTTTACCAAAATTCAGCCTGGCAAGGAGATCCTTGTTGACATCAGTCAATTGACGCAGATTTTTTCCATCTGTCTGAACTGTATAAATATCAGCTGGTTTGTTCAGATTGTTGTGTGTGAAAAGCAATGTATTCGAATTCAAAATGCGCAGATTGCCATTAGTCCCGGAAGTGAAAACCGGAGTGTGCTTTCCTCCTGCTGCCGGAATGGAAAACAAGGCATTACCGGCATTCAGTTCAGCTCCGAAAAAAATGGTTTTTCCATCGGCAGACCATTGCCAGGATTCACATGAGAGATCGATGTTTTCGGTGATATTCCTACTTTCAGCCCTGGAAAGATCATAAATGGCCATTCTGACTTTATCGGCATAAAAATGATAAATAGATTGTTTTCCATAGAGGATGCTTTTGCCGTCAGGGCTAAAAACCGGATTTGAATCTGAAGCTTTATTTTCCGTAGTAATATTGACCATTTTCCCCGAGCCATCGGTATTCAGCAGGAAAATGTCCTCATTTACCTGCTCAAATGGTGGTGGAGTGCTGTTCATACTCAATGCGATCATCTTGCCATCCGGTGAAATGTCATACGAGGCACCGCCCATCATATTGAAATAATTGTTGGTTTGCGGCATCAGGTCCGTCACTTTTTTTGAAGCCAGATCAACCGAAAACAACCTGGAATAGAATCCGTCCGTCAGCCATCTGTCCCAGTATCTGTACATGACATTCTCTGTGGTTTTAGCCGTAACCTTGGACTTTTTCTTTTCCTCGATCATGTTTTTCAGCTTGGCAAAATCACCCTCGTATTCAGGTAATACATTGGCACCGAAAGCGATCTGCTTACCATCAGGAAACCATTTCAGACTGAAAACCGCTACAGGCAGATCGGTCACTTTTTGAGCCTCACCACCACTTAGCGACAAGATATAAACCTGTCCCGGACCATCCTGCCTCTTTGAAATGAATGCAATGCTTTTACCATCAGGGCTCCACACAGGACTGCCCTCTTTTCCGGTGAAGGTCAACTGGCGTTGTTCACCCGTTTTTATATCCAGCAAAAAGATGTCAGTTAAACCTTTATCTTCTTCAATGTTGTAGCTGGTTTGTGTGAAGACAGCTTTTTGCCCGTCTGGCGAAACTTCAACTGAAGCAACGCGCTTCATTTGCCACAGATGTGTTGAATTAAATATCTCAGTCTGGGCACACAAATGATTTTGAGAAGCTGTTATTACAAAAGCAAACACAATTATTAGCAATCGATACATGGTCAATGGTTATTTTTTTAAACAAAAACAGTTTTGCACGATACTTGTTTCAAATCCGTCAGGAATATTTGATATAAAGGATCATTTTTTTATTTCACCAAATTATTCATAATCAATACTTAATAAACTTGCCAGACCACAACCCGGATTTATCGGCATAGTATAATGTATATTGGCCTGATGGCAGTTCTCTTAGATCAATCAATGATGATTTTTCGTATTGGTTAATGAAGATCACCTCAAATTTTTGCCCCAGCAAATTATAAAGACTTAATATACCACTCCTCATGTCCATTTGGGGGTTGGTAATAGTCAGATATCCTGATGTTGGATTGGGAAATAAAGTCAATATTTTATCGGATCCTGTTTCATTCACTTCAGAAGGGATCACATGAATGATATTGGAGGTATCTGAAACACAACCTTCGAGCGTCACGATTGTAAAATAATTTGCTGTTTTACCCGGAACATGGTTTTGCCCGGTCGCGCCGTCGATCGGGCCATTCTGATCATGCCATTGGTTTCCTTCCGGAGCGTTGGAACTCAGTATTTCCGTGCCGGAATCGAAGCTGATCACCGGAGTGGAAGGGATCGGATTAACGGAAACTTCAAGAGAAAGCGGCTCGCTGACACCGCATTGATTTTCAGTTGAGAGAACGATGATTCCGCCCGTCTGCCCTGCCATCACAGTAACCGTTGAGGTATCCGGATTGCCCTGTATTTCCCAGCCTTCAGGGAACTGCCAGTGGAAATTTATATCCTCATACCAGTTTACCTCATAAACCTGATTGGATTTCTCACAAACCGTACTCTCTCCAGTCAATAGCCATGGTATTGCCGGTACATCCAGAACCCGGATCTCCATGGGTGCAGAAACCGCTTCCTTTTCTTCATTGCAGTTGGTCGCTATACAGCGGAAACGGTAGATCCCGGGAGTGATCAGGCCCGAAATAAGCAGGTTAGCACTGTCCGGATTGGTATAGACCGCGCCGTAGGGTATATTTGGTCCGACATCATTCCAGTCTGCACCCTGCTGAAACTGCCAGTTGAATACAAAAGGTGATTTTCCTGAGGCTGTCACAGTCAGGTTAATTGTATCCCGGCCGGTGCACATGTTCTTGTCTTCAGTCTGACTGGTCAAAACAACAGGTGTACAAGCTTCAACAATATGTACGGAATAGTCTTCCACTTCGCCGAATGCTGAATCATCGCAGGAGTTCGTGTTGGCTCCCTGGTTGGTATTATGCAAACGGATCCTCAACCTGGCAAATCCCGGAACTGCATGATTAGGTATCTTGATGGTTCCGGAAAATGGTCCGTCACTTTTGGGTGACAGATATACCCTTTCTCCCGGGTTGGTGAAATTTCCATTTTGATTCCAGTCTATCCACATCACAATCTGGTCAGCATTGGTACCTTCTCCTATCGCAACGGTAAAAGGATAGGTCTGACCTATTTCTACCTTAGTTGAAATATAAGCATAGTCGGAGTATTGTGATCTTGCACTACTGTGATCAATCGTATTAAAACTCACTTTCTTGATATACTCATAGTTGGATGACTGAGCGCCTGCCATGCAAAAATCAATCACTTTAACTTCCAGTTCCCGTGGAATGCCTGCTCCGCAATCGTTGAACGGGGTGGCAATGACTTTACCGTTTTTGGCACCAACTCTTACTTTTACAACATGGCTACCCTGGCCTGAAATCAGTGCCCAGTCATCCGGGAAAGACCATTGATAATGATGTCCTTCAGCAGGTTTCACGGAGTACTCATAGGTACTGCCGGATCCCGGGGCAACAGGCCCGGTGACAGCAGCAGGGGTTGCAGGAAGATCTCCAGGGGGATTGACAGTAAATACCGCCGGTTCGGAAAAAACTACATTTTCTCCCTCACAATTGGATATCATGCATCTGTAAGTATAACTTCCTTCGACCGAAATCTGTTCAATCATCAGATTTGATGAATTCTGTCCATGATAAACTGCACCTGCAGGAATTCCATCCACAATATTTGTCCATTCAATTCCATTCAAATACTGCCATTGGAAAGATACGGGTTGGGTTCCTATGTATTTCAGGGAAATCAGCCCGCCGGAATTATTCACGCATGTTGATTGGTTTTCAGGATTTTTCTGAATCACAACACCATAACACCCGGTATCCGTGATATTGACCAGATAATCATGAACAGTACCATGCATGGATTCTCCGCAGGGATTTTCGTTAGCACCTTCGCTGGTGACATGCAGGCGTATCCTCATTCTTTTAAGTCCGGGGCTGATCCCGGGTGGTGTAACTATTTGAACAAGGTACTCAGCTGCATTTCCCACTTCAGAAACAAATACTTCTTCGCCCTCTTCATCAAACTGACCATTTCCATTCCAGTCAATCCACACCAATAGCTGGTTTGACCAATAAGGGTTAGCGATCTGAACAAGCAATTCTTCGGTCTCTTCAGGGATAAGATCCGTGGAACAATGTGTGAAATCGATGTATGGCAAATCGCTGCCCTCCTGATCTATGGTACCAATTTTTACATTGGAAATATGATAAAAGGCGTTTTCACCTCTTGCTGAACAAAATTGCATGGTGTTGTTATCCCTGTATTTTGAGGCAAAATGCTTGATATGCTTCAGTGTTCTGGCATTATCGCCATCTGCAGGATCACCTGTTGGAGTGCCGACGTATTGAATCAGCGGATCTGAAAAATAGGGTACACCAATATGATTAAAACCATCTTCAAAATATTCCCCGCTGGTATATGTCATCAAATCACAATACCTGGTACCATTGGTTCCAGTCCACCGCCAGCCTGCAGACCAGGTGTTTTCAGGCCAGTTGTTCCAATATGTTGGTCCGGGTTGTGTCAACTGGGATTTATGGTGATGGGCACCCATATTGTGCCCGATCTCGTGAATCACTGTGGTCGTCCATCCGGCCTGCTGAACCCTGGCCAGGCAAAAAGCTCTCCTTGGATCACCGAATTTATTTGTCAGCAGCCATCCCAGGCCGCCTGTATCTTCAGTGAGGGTAAGGAAAACCACAAAATCCGCAGCATATTGATCTCTCCATTCATGAACAAGCTCCATAACTCCGTTTCCTTCGGTGATGTTGGTAAGATCAGCATTCGGGTTTTCTTCCGTATAATCCACTTCTGCAGAATGAACAAGATTGAACTGTATGAACATATTATTGTTCGTTGTGGCAAGATTTGCTCTTGAAATGGCATATGCAATGATACTATTGATGCTGCCGTTGTTTGAGTAAACCCAGTTTTTTGCAGCAGGCGTATAGACAAACATTACGTCCAACACTGCTTCATCATTTTCGCTTAAACATCCCTGGCCGGAGTTTGGGGCTTTTTTGCTTTCTTTTTGGCGAAAATCGGACGGATCTTCAATCGTTTTTTCCTGACCCTGAAGTCCATCTTCATTTATCGGGCCAGACTGATCTTTAAAAATCAATGGGTCACTGCCTTCGATATAGTCCAGGCGTGTTTCATTGAGGCGCAGTAAATAATTTTGCCTGGTGTCCGGATGAATGCGGGTGATGTATTTCTGATTGAGTTCAGGAATGTCCGCTGAAAAAGATTCATACTGATCTTCCACAGTGATAAAACAAAATGCATAATCAAAATTTTCCAATTTTCCTACTATGGACAAGACCCCGTTGACATCCAGGACTAAAGATTGAATGACAGCTTTATACTGCTCATTATCAAATAGATCAAAGGTCAATACATCACCCAATTGCAGGAATGACTTTTTCCGTATATCCTGATTCAATGCAAAGGGCCTGGCGGCCAGGATTGCAATGCCAAAATCATGATCATTTTCACGATAACTCGTACTTGCTGACCGTGCTTCAATGGAATGTTCCAGGGGCAAAGTTTTGAACTGAGCGAACAATGCCTGCTGGGCAACTAAAAGGGCAAATAACAACCAAAATCTTAACATAAATAATTTTTTTTGACTATCAGGATGTCTGATATGCAACAAAAATAAAAAAAAATCATTTTTTGAGCCTGAAATATACCTCCCCGATGATCAAAAAACGGATTATTGTTGATCGCCAGGTTTGATCCGTGACATTTCGAAGTTTAAATGAAGTAAAAAGCGGTAGGTAATTATGCTGTTCGAGGGCAGTTCTGCGTGTATCCAAAGAAAAAACGTAATCTACTGCCAAATGAAAAAAAACAAGGTGGATAAATTTGGTCAGGTTGTTTTGCAGGTTTATGTTCTGTTTGGGTCAAACGGAAGTGAAGAATGATGCAGATCAATTTTAAGTTCTCCATGATGCAGCCTGTAGCCAAAGGTATATTCGACCTTCACCTGATTCTTGTTTTCATCGGTAAAATAATAATTTCCCATCGCGATCGCCCTGTTTTGCTCGAGGATAAAATTGGCATTGACAAATGCAACCTTGGTCCAGGGTTGCAATGCAAATCCATGATCTTCCGGGAGCGCACAGTACTGAGGAGCAATAAAATAAGACAAGGCTTTGATCTTAGTTGGCCTGAATTGCTCATCATGGCATTTTGTGGGTTTGAACAGCACCTCACCCAGGTCAAAAGCATATAATTTGTCCAGAAAATCATTGGTGAATTGCTCGCATTTCAGGCTATTGTGTTTCAAAGAACCTATCATAACTATACCATCCGCCCATTTTTGCTGAGCCTCCAAAACCTGTGCTTTTGTGATCATATTGATAAAATTATACTTTTTACTTACGCCAAAATTACCATCAGTTGAGCATATTTTCTGTCTTATCCGGCATTTTTTGTGCGAGAAGCACATTTTTCTTTGGGTGAAATGTCCCTTCGATCATAAGGATCACCTCAGGACCGCCAGTTTTTCAGAAGCAGAAAAGCCTTCTCCTGAAATTTTTATAATATATAGTCCGTTGGGTATTTCCGGGTCTATTTCCCAAAAATACTGATTTCCTTGATGGTCCGGTCTGATTTTTGCATGATAATATGATCTGCCTAAAACATCATATACTTCCAGGGTCAAACCTGACTGTGGCATGTCGAATTCCGGTCTTAACATCACTGAATTTTGGGCAGGATTGGGAAAAATGGTCAGTTGCTCTGTATTGACGAGAAATTCAACATTTAACTGTTTGTCACAGATATTACTTCTTCTCCGGATATCATTCTGAAACATCAGCCAGTCCGGCCCATTTCCGGGTCCGACGCTGACCATGAACCCGGCTCCGAAATTGTTTTCCATAGGTATCACACCATATCCTCCTGCGATGAATATATCTTTTGTACCATCTCCGTCAAAATCAGCGATCAAAGGTGCATGGTCGATCTCAAACCTTTCATCACCGTATATTTCCCGAAGGTTGAGGTCAAATATCTTCTTTCTGTTTTGCCCGTCAACCGCGCTTAATATGCCTTCCGAGGTTCCGTAAATGATATCCGGATAAGCATCACCGGTGATATCTGCCACAACAGTTCCCCGAAAACTGTAGCCATAATTCGGATCATCGTATTTCCATTTCAGCTTTCCATCGAAGCCCAGCACTGAAATAGTATACCAGGTGGAAACTACGACCTCACATTTGCCGTCATCATCCATATCCGCAATGACCACAGGGCCGTATGGCGTAAAATAAGGACCAACACTGTACTTCCATTTCGTCATGCCGGTCCTTGAGTCCAGGCAATAGAGTGTGTCGTTCCATGATCCCAAAATGACTTCATCAAAACCGTCGTCATCCAGATCACCGATGGCAGAACCATGATAGATCACATCGTCTATCGGTTTTTTCCATATTATCCCGCGGTCTTTGCCCCTGTAAGCTGAAATGTGATTGTCGGCTGCATTGAATGCCCAGGTGGCCACGATAAAATCCAATTCCCCGTCATTCTGAACGTCCAGAATCGAAGGAGCGGTTTGAACCCAGGCGTTGCTCTGAACCTGAAAATCCCATTTTGTCATTCCATTCAATGCATTGATGGACCTGACCCAACCCTGGAATTCCCCATGCAATATTTCCATTCCATTTCCAAAATCCGCGATCACAGGCGGAGAATCGCTTCCCCTTGTATTAGTAACCCATTTCAGACTGCCATCCATACCATTGAAACAAAAAGTCCTCGGATTGCAGGATGATGGTACGATCACTTCCGGCATACCATCACCATCCGTATCATGGATCAGGATCGCCACATCATTGCAGCCCTGATCAGAACCCGGGGTTGTTGCATCATATTTCCATAAAAGGCTTCCGTCCTCTGCATTCAGGGCATAAATGTGACCGTCATTCCTGTAACAGCCATAGACGATCTCCAGTTTACCATCTCCGTCAATATCACCTGCGGCAGCATTCCCATAAGCAGCGGATTTTGTGTTGAACTGCCATTTGACTTCAGGATTTACCTGACTGTTGAGCAGCGAACAAGAAAGAAAAAGCAAGGCAAGTGCAACTAAAACAGACAATTTATGCTCCATTATGTCAATTTTTATCCGGAAATAAGCAATCAGATTTTTAAGTTTGTTCAAATGACCAAATTTACATGCTTTATCTCACCGATTGAAGAATCATTACTGTTTTTTCAGTAAAAATTCATCATTATGTTCCCATGACCAGGTCTGAATAGGATACGGAGATCAGATCTTCATCATGCAATCCAAAAAACTGAAAATAGTGATCGCATTGAGTCTGCAGATATTCCAGGGAAAATTTTTTGCCGGTGTCAATGGCTTCCACCTCGATAAATGTTCCCAGGTTTCTGACCTCGTCAAAGTGGAACTTGACATTGTCGATGAAATAAATTTTCCGTATTTTATCCACTACGGTTTTTATGCCCAGATGAAGGGAAAGTATTTCTTTCAGGGCGTCATCAGGAGTATGTTTAAACAGGATCACATCGGATCTTTTGGCATCTCCGGTGTCAGGTCTGTCATACTGGATCAGGGCATTTTCAATATTGCCCATCCTGAGTTTCAGCCTGCCTTTATGTGTGTTAAAATAGTAGTCCACCTGATGGTCAACGCCTTTAAAATCCGGATTTAATGAAATGAGCATGTTTTCATAAGGTTCCAGTGCTTCAACCCTTGCCTTGAATTCAATATTGATCAGCTTACTCATCCGGGGCATTGATTTTGGTGGCAAATGCGATCAGGTGTCCGTCCGGATCGCGCAGATATCCTGCTGAATCACCCCAGTCACGTTCACTGACAGGACTCACCAGTTCAGCCCCTATGGTCAAGCCGTGATCTAAAGCGGCTTTTGCATCCTGCACCAGCAGGTAAAGTTCACATTTTGGAAAAGCATTAATTGTGCCTTCAGCTGAATTTTCCAGTTGAAGTAATTTCGCAATTCCTTTCCGGGGCATCAGCCCGAGTTTGCACCCGGCTGTAAGCTTGAATTCAGTCATACCCGGAACATGTAGTGACGGTCTCAAACCCAGTAATTTTTGATAAAATTCAGCTGCCAGATACTGATCGCGTACAAAAAGGATAATTTCAGTATGTTCAATAGATTGGCTCAAAATATTCGTTTTTTTAAAATGGATTAAAAAGGATCACGCTTCTGTTGATCCGGATGCATTTTCTCTTTTCTTTGAAATCAACAATAAGCCTGTAAAAGTCAGCAAACCGTTGGCGATCAGGATAAAAAACCCGAATTCGAAACCGTGGAATAATTGTTTTGAATAAGTATCCAGAAAATAGGAAATGATTGGAGCCAGGACAACCACCGGAATGACCAGAATATCCCGGATCTTTCTTTTGGTTAAAATGGAAAAAGCGAACATACCCAGGATCGGGCCGTAGGTATATCCGGCCAGTTTGAACAGCCCATTGATGACCGCATCATTATTGAGTGCATTGAACAGGATGATCATTCCTGCCAGCATCAGGGAAAATACGATGTGCACATTTATACGTATCCTGCGCTTGTTTTTTTCTGTATCTTTTCTTTTTTCAAAGTTGAGAAAGTCAACACAAAATGAAGTGGTCAGTGCAGTCAGGGCTGAATCTGCACTGCTGTATGCTGCAGCGATCAGCCCGATAAAAAACAGCAGGCCAACCCACACTGGCAGATGCTCCATTGCCAGAAAAGGATAGACCTGGTCAGATACTTCCGGAAGTACAATCCCTTTCTGAGCAGCAAATATATATAACAATGCACCCAATGAAAGGAACAGGAAATTGGCCACAAGGAGTATCAAACTGAAAGTGAACATGTTTTTCTGGGATTCCTTTAATGTCCTGCAGCTCAGGTTCTTTTGCATCATATCCTGATCCAGCCCGGTCATTACAATAGCGATGAAGGCTCCGCTGATGAATTGCTTGAAAAAATTATTGGGATCTGTCCAGCCACCTTCAAAAAAGAAAACCTGGCTGTATTCGCTGTTTCTGACAAGGGAAAAGGTCTCGAAAAAGCCTGTTCCAATGTCTTTACCGATAAAGTATATGGTCAGTGAAACCGCGCCCAACATGGCAACAGTTTGAAACGTATCTGTCCAGACAATGGTTTTAATTCCGCCTTTGAAAGTGTATACCCAAATCAAACCGATGGTAGCCAGCACCGTGATGTAAAAGGAAATACCCAGCGGGTCAAAAATAAATTTCTGCAGTACGATGGCTACAAGGTATAGCCGGAATGAAGAACCGATGATCCTGGAGATCAGAAAATACATGGCACCGGATTTATAGGAATAAAATCCGAGCCTTTTTTCCAGGTAGCCGTAAATGGTGGTCAGTTGCAGCCGATAATAGATCGGAAGCAAAACCGTGCCTATGACCAGATAGCCAACCAGATATCCAAGCACGATCTGCATATATGAAAATGCCTGGTTGAGTCCGCCTGCACCCACTACTCCCGGTATGGAAATGAATGTCACGCCTGACAATGAGGCGCCGATCATTCCTATGGCAACCAGTATCCAGGGTGATTTCCTTCCTGCGATGAAGAAGGCTTCATTGTCTGCTTTTTTGGCAGTGAACAGGGATATCATGATCAGGATCAAAAAATATCCCAACATGGCAGACAGTAAAAATCCGGGAGTGAGTTGAGGCATAATCTGTTTTTAGCCTCAAAAATAAAATTAAATCCGGAAAATCTGGCAGAAAATCAGGTGTCTGACAAAATTCACTAGATGCACATGAATTTGCTTCATTTTTAATTGAAGAAAGGCCAGTATCCGGAAAATTTCACATCCTGATTTATGCCTGATTAAGATTGAGGAATCAATTCTGGAAGTCAGGATAGGCATCGTCATGAAGTACCTTTCTGATTTCCGGTATCATTTCCATTCCATACCGATAGCCGGTTTCATACATGACTTCGATGTTTTGCTTGCTGATCATATTGAATGTGCCGATCTCGTAAGGCTCAATCACCCAGTCGCAAAGCCGGAGTTCTCTTTCGGCCTTGGAATAAATGGCAAGCGTGAGCGCACGATCAAGTACCTGATGAAGATGTTTTAACTGCCGGGCTGTTTTTTCCTGTGCGGGAAGGGCGATCATGACTCCCAGCACTTTTTCTGCCAGGTGCCTGATCTGACTTACAGGCAGAATATTGAGAATGCCTCCGTCAGAAAGCAAATAGCCATTCATTTCAACAGGTGTAAATATTCCCGGAATGCAGCAGGATGACATGACCGGTTTCAGTAATTCACCACTTTTATGTTCGATCATGCGTCCGGAGATCAGGTCTGTGGAATAAACCCTGAGCTGAATAGGCAGAGCTTCAAAAAGATTGTCGGGGAAAAATGGGGCAAGATCATCGAGGTATTTTTCGGCATCGAAAAGTCCTGGTTGTGCAAGTTTAAAACTCGGGTGCGAAAAAAGAGAGGTTTCCTTAAAAAAAGTATAAGTGGATTCAGCGCTATGGCCGGCTGCAAAAAAAGCACCGATCAAGGCGCCTGCACTGCATCCTGCAATGATGTCCGGTTGAAGATGTGCTTCCTGCAAAGCTTTCATAACACCAATATGCGTGGCGCCGCGCGTGCCTCCGCCAGATAACACCAAACCGAAGGGAACTTTGGACATGGACATGAGTTTATTTACAAATATCCGAATTCCTCCAATTAAAATCAAGTTTATGATTGAATACAGGTGATCAAATCCATTGCCGGTGAAGAGGTAAATATCGGTCAGTGAACATAAATGAAGCAAAACCAAAAGGCCAAAAAAAACAAAAACGCTGATGGTCGGTCAGCGTTTTTGTTTAATTTAATCCCATGAACAATTTGAAGTCTTAGAAAACCAAAATAAAGGACGAACTCAACAATTTATATTTAATAACTCAATTCCACTTTTGAAATCCGTTAATAGTAAGTTGTAAAAAAAAACTTTACAACTTACCATTAACAAATTATAATCCCATGAACATATCCATTAAAATTTAACCAATTTCTTTAAACCGGTGTTTTAATTATGTTTGATAATACAAGAATACTACGACATTCAGCGGTAGCCAAGTACAAAAAAAGACCGTTGTTATATATAAATTATTATAATATGAAATAGGTTGAACTTAATTTACTGAATAACAGTGTTATATGAAATTGTTGTTTGAAATATTGCTTTAAAATGTCCGAAAAAACATTTTTTTTCTTTTCTTTTTTTTGAAAAAAAATTCATTTTTTTTTGATTTTTTCTTCAAATTTTCTAAAAAATCAGAAAAAATTGACAGAAAATCCAAATTGTTTGCTCAATTTCTGACCGATAACTTCATCACTGTCCACACTGAAATCGATCCCTGCAAACCATATCCTGTATTCAATTCCCATCTGTATGTTGCGGGCAACGCGGGCAGTGAAATCAAAATCATGCTCCAAAACGATCGATCCGAATAATTCATCACCGTACAAATTGATCGTTCGGTAGGTCAGATCTTCAAGTTGTAACTGCATTTTCAGAAAATAATACCCGGATTCCTCATTGATATACATTTTATCAGTTGTTTCGGTATACAACCCATTCCCGGAGCTGATCCTGTCCATGACCCCGTGATTGACCAGATTCCGGAGTCCAAAATCAAAACTCAGCTTTTTATAGCGATCAGCATTTTTGAACGTTCCGAGCTGAATCGTTTTGACCGGCCCGAACTTAATTTTAGCGACAGAACAATTGAGATCGGAATAAGTGATGCGGCTGTCTGTTCTGGTCCCCACGGAAATCAATTCTTCGATTCTGGCCTCATCATGCAGTTTACCATCCTGAAGCTTGAAATCCGACAAATATAGACTGAGTGACCTGATCCTCACATCCGGCACTTCTTCCAGCTGAAGAAATGTATTGGTATCAACGGGATTTCCTTCAAAACTGTGACTGACCGTTAAATTGAGTGCGGGATACTTGCAGCAATTTTCACAGGCATTGTCCGCCTTGACATCATAGTTGCCAGCCCGCACGTCCATACAGCCTTCGGGATGTTCATAGCATCCGGTGAGCAGAATGGTCAATAGCCATCCGGTCAGCAACCATATCAGCCTAAACTTTGAGATCATGTTCTTTTACCAGTTTCCTGAGCGCATTTTTCACCTGGACTGAAAAGTCCTTTTCCATGATCCAATGGTAATACTGCTTTTCCATTTTGATCACATCCACCACTTTTTGATTGATGTACTTACCAAAATTAAACACCATTTCACCTTTATCGTTGTACTTCAACCGTTGTGTGATATCGATCTGTGTCAGATCGTTCGTGAACTGATGGATACTTTCCATGTCATTTTTTACAGGACTTTCGATCACAATGCCATTTTCATCTTCGAAATCCTGATTTTCATATTTCCTGATCTGTCCTTTCAGGACTTCTACTGTAGCCCTGACATCTGCCAAGGCATCGTGTGCATTGCTGATTTCCTGATCACAGTAAAATTTATAAGCAGCCTTCAGTGTCCGGGGTTCCATTTTATAGAAAATACGCTGCACGTCTATGAGCAACCTGTTTTCTATATTGAAATCCAGTCCTGCCCGGTTGAATTCCTCCATCAGCATGGGCAGGTCGAAACGGTTGGAGTTGTAGCCTGCCAGGTCTGCATCACCGATAAAGTGATACAACTGTTTGGCCACCTGTATGAACGTAGGCTTGTTGGCTACATCTGCAGGAGTGATCCCATGGACCTTCATCGATTCTTCAGAAATCGGAATTCCCGGGTTGATCAGCATCTCGAGCTCTTCCGGTTCAGGCGAATTCTTTTTGAACCTGATCAACGCGATCTGTATAATTCTGTCTTTTAAAACATTAAGACCCGTGGTTTCCACATCGAAAAAAACGAGGTCTTTTTTTAAGTTGAAGTCCATTATGGTTTAATTTTAGCAGTATAAGTTAAATCTTTTGGATATATTTTTCAAAATCGTTGTGATACCGGACTGAAAGTTTTTCACCATCAGCAAAAATCAGACAAGCAGAAAGTTGCTTATTGTTTTTGAAGAATCCGGCTGACTTTTCCAGACCGCTGACCATACAGGCTGTGGCCCATGCATCTGCTGTGGCACAATCGGGTGCGATGATGGTTGCACTGAGCAATACTGAACTTTCCGGGAAACCGGTTTTTGGATTGATCGTGTGTGCATATTTCGATCCGTTCACTTCATAAAAATTCCTGTAATTGCCCGAAGTGGCAATTGCATTGTTGCCCAAAGCCAGGTAAATGATGGCTTCGTTTACACCGGCTTCTGCTTCAGGCAAATTGATCCCGATGGACCATGCCTTTCCCTTGGGATTTTTTCCCTTCATGACCATTTCACCTCCGATGTCCACCAGATAATCCTCCACTCCTTTTTTGTCAAGAAGTCTGGCGATAAGGTCGACGCCGTAACCTTTGGCGACCGAACTGAAATCCAGTTGTACTCCAGGTAACTTTTTCCTGACCTTCCAGGTTTTATCCTCCCGTTCAATCTCAAGTTTATCCATACCTACAACTTTAAGTAGTTCTCGGATCTTTGAGGAATCCACTTTCGTGACCGCTTTCTTTTCTGTATATCCGAATCCCCAGTAATTGACCAGAGGCATCACGGTAACATCGTACAATCCGTCTGTTTGCTTCCAGACTTCACCTGCAATTCTCAGATTGTCTGTAAAATGACCTTCTTTCAAATCCATTCCGGTTGCAGACTGATTGAATTTTGAAATATCAGATTCAGGAATATAAGTACTGACTTCAAGATTGAAATCTTCCAGCAATTGGTCTATTTCAGCCTGAAAATCACTGGTGTCGCTGTAACTGACCCTGTAATAGGTACCCATCGTTTCTCCTTCAACCGTAATATATGTTGTGTCTGATCGTTCCCGTACACCGGCATTTCCACAGGAGAGCAAAAAAAAGAAGAATTGAAAAAAAATAATATGTTTCATTGTAAAATGATATAGTAGTTAAAAGCAATTTACATAAATCCGGATGTATTCAAAGCAGTTTTGCCGATATGGGTGCATTGGCCACAAACCTGCCTTCTGCCTCATTAAAAAATCTGAGTCGGTCGTAGACTTCTTCCTCACTGAAATAATGCAAGGCCATTTTTACAAAAATGTCTCCGTGTTTGGCTTCATTGGTCCACAATTCCTTGTAGAATTTCTTCAGTGGTCCGGGTTCGAGTGCCTCTTCCACCAATCTGAAACGTTCTCCACCCCGGGTTTCTATGACTGATGCGATCATCAGTCTGTCCAGAAATCTGGCATCTACTCCTGAACGGGATAGTTTTACCAGGTCGCCGGCATAATCAAATTCAGCAATTTTTGTGGGTAATTGTAAATTACGTTCAGACATCAGTTTATATACATCCCTGAAATGCTCCATTTCCTCAATGCCGATATCGATCAGATCGGGAATGATCTCCACTTTATTCGGGTATTTGGCAACAAAACTCATGGCCATGGCATAAGCTTTGCGTTCACATTCTGCATGGCTGATCAGGAAAGTATCGAAATCTTCCATTACTGCTGAAACCCAGGCAGGTGAAGTTGGAACTGCAACATCCAGACGAGCTTTCATTACGGTTAATGTTTTTTATTGAACGTAATATTTGGTCAAAATTATAAAAGTTCCAATGTTTAGCTTATCAAAATCAGATTAAGTTTATACCGGACAACTAAAAATTTTCCAAAGGTACCAATTTTGAGTCTTCTCCGAAAAGTCTTTACCCCCTAAATCCCCACTGACGTTTTCAGTCAGTACAGGCACTGACGTTTTCAGTCAGTACAAGCAC
>CAZQKR010000028.1:0-50471 GCA_964594045.1 uncultured Saprospiraceae bacterium
AAAAAATAACGATTATCATTATCTATGTAGTTTTGTGACTGCTAATCTAAAGGTTCCCTCTTTGGAATATCCACCGGATATACACCTTTCAGGAACTGTCGGTCGTTTTCAGCTATCAACATAATTATTATAAAACTTCAGGAAAAAGAATTTATTGCTTCATCATATCCGTGCCAAAAGTTCAAGATCCGGCAAATGCTTTTCCGGTTGATGAAGATCCGTAACTTCGAATAATTGAACAGAGTATATGAAAAGACTGATTTTTGCTACACAAAACCGACATAAAGTCAATGAGGTGAATCAATTACTTGGTAGTCTTACCGGATTTGAGGTGGTGAGTCTGAGTGATTGCGGAATTGTTGAGGATATTCCCGAAACGGCTGAAACACTTGAAGATAATGCCCGTCAGAAAGCATATTACGTTTTTCAAAAATATGGCTATGAGTGTTTCAGCGAGGACACAGGTCTCGAGGTTGAAGCCCTTGGAAATGCTCCGGGCATTTACTCTGCACGTTATGCCGGCGTACAGAGAAACAGTGAGGATAATATTGCAAAATTATTGAATGAACTGACTGGAATACAAAACAGACGAGCGAGATTCCGTACGGTAATTTGCCTTTTAGTCGGTCAAAAGGAATACATGTTCGAAGGCATCGCAGAAGGCATCATTTCAACTGTCGGATCCGGCAGCAGCGGATTTGGGTACGATCCGATATTTATTCCCAATGGTTATGACATCAGTTTTGCTCAGATGGGTCTTGAAGAGAAGAACCGAATCAGTCACAGGGCAAAGGCCATGAAAAAACTTGCAGATTTTTTGAGGCTGCAAAAATAAAGGGCAATTATTCATTCAATTGCCCTTTATTCCACCTTATTTGGTCCAGTATAATTAATTACTCCCCTTTTTTATCCACCAAACCTTTGATTGTCAAATAAGTTGGATTTGGGTTGGTGTTTGCAGTTACGGTAATCCTTTTGCTTTCAGGTTTTCCGCCTGCCTGTCCACGGCCTTTTGTGTCAAATCTGACTTCAATTTCTCCATTCTTGCCCGGAGGAATTGGTGTCCTGGACCAACTTGGAGCGGTACAGCCACAACTGGCTTTGACATCTTTCAAAATAAGAGGTTCATCACCGGTGTTTTTAAATTTGAAAGTATGTGTAACGATTTCACCTTCCATCACTTTCCCAAAATCATGGACTTCATTTACATATTGAACTGTTGTAACAGGCCCCATGGCAATTTCTTCAGCAGCCCCCTGAGGCGGGTTCATTACAGGCTGAGCATCCGGAACCCTGGTATCAGCACCCTGAGGAACGCCTCCTGTCTGGAGCTCTTCCCGTGCCTGTTCTTTAACATCATCATTCTTGCATGCATAGAAGCCGGTCAGCATCAAAGCTGCAGTAAAAACAAACAACAATAAACTTTTCATTTTCCTGATTTTATTTTTTTTTTAAAATTTTTTAAGACTGCATGCAAAATTAAATCAAATTTCAAAACTTCAAACGTATGTAAATAAAATGATATTTGTTTAACACCTAATTAACAATTGCATAAAAAACATGATCAACATACTGTCTATGACTTGATCCTTATAACTTTTTTGCTTCAGGTTTTTTCAATCGCCAAATCTCATTTGCCAATGCCAGCAACAGAAGGATCAAAAGCAAACCTGAACTCAGCATAGAGATCTGTTCTCCTAAATAGTAAGATCTGGGTTTAAATTCAAACACGATCTCATGCGTTCCGGATGGGATTTTCAAACCTCTCAAAGCATAATTAACCCTGATAAACGGTGTCTCCTTTCCGTCAATATAAGCTTTCCAGCCTTTGTCTGGGCCATACCAGATCTCGGAAAATACAGCAAACTGATCTGAAGCTGCTTCAGACTGATAAGACAATCTGTCCGGACTGTATGCTGTCAGACTGATCTTTCCTTGTCCGTCAGGCTCAAGTCCTTTCACATATCCTTCAAATTCTCGATGGATAATGGCCTTTGAAGAAGGATCAAAATTTGCCAGACTGTCAATTTCTGCATTGGCATTGTCAACAATGACCAGGGTGTCGACATACCAGGCATTTCCAAGCGCCATGTTGTTGACCTGAACCGTTTCCTGCCCCGGCTGCCCCTGAATGACATATTTTGCGTTCAGCATATTCAGCACTGCCATATTTGCTTTCGTTATGTGGTTATCTATCAGGTCCTGATATCTCTGGAGTTTTGCCGCATGATAACCTCCAATCGTTTTATGGTGATAGGAGCTCATCGAGGAGTTGAAAGTATTGATCGAAAGGTCAAGCACGCGGTAATGAGGATCCTTATCTTCATGGATTTGTGTGTCAACCTGCCTGGGATTGAAAACAGAGGAAGCCCTCGTGGGATTAACAAAATCCTCAGCGCTTAAATAACGTTTATTGACCATAAAAAGATCACCAAAAGCCAGTACGCCAATGATCAGAATGGCAATATTCAGTTTGATCTTATTCTTGAGAAACAGCCAGATACTGCCGGAAGCCACAAGGATCAGGAAAAATGATCTGAAACTGTCACTGGTCAGCAAAGCTTTCCTTGTTGCGATGGTTTCTGCAAGGATGTTAGCCTGGCTCAATTGTTCATCACCCTGGGCACTGAAGTCAAACATTCCAGGGCCGAGGATTGCCAAAAATAGTGAAATGCCGCCCAAAATCCCGAAAGAAATATACAAGGGCTTTACGAATAGTTTTTTATCCTGGTTTTTGAGGTGGTGCAAACCCAGAAATCCCAGCAAGGGTATGAGCAGTGCAGTAAGGCTCAATATAGAGTTTGGCGATCTGAATTTGTTGAACATCGGGAAATAATCAAAGAAGAATCTGTTGAACCATTCAAGGTTTTTACCAAGAGAGAACATCATAGTGAGTAAAACTCCGGTGACCAGCCACCATTTCAAAGGTCCTTTTACCGTAAGTGCACCAAATAAAAACAGGAAAAACACGACAGCGCCAAAGTAAATTGGCCCGCTTGTGAAAGGAAGTGCGCCCCAGTATAAAGGTGCCTGTAAATTTGCGGTTGATCTGCCTCCCGTTACCTGCCGGTATTTGAGGGCAAATTCAGAATCCGGAGACACCGGTTCTGCTGATCCCCCTCCCGTCGCACCCGGGATAAAGGAGGATAAAAGATCCGCCCAGCCATTGCTCCATTGCATGGCGTAATTCCATTCAAGACCGTTTGTTTGTGAACTGGATATAACTTCCTGATCAACAGGTGCTTCCAAAATGGGTTTACCCCTCATGGTATCCTTTGAATATTCCCAGGTAGTCCAGAGTTTGGAACTTGAAGTGGCGAGCGCTAATGCAGCACCAAGGACAAAGATCATAGAAATCTTAAGGAAGTGTGGTATATTTTTTTTAACCAGACTTTCAAAAAACAAAAAGATGAGTAAAATGAATGTCAGCAAGGCCAGCAAGTAAGTCATTTGCAAGTGATTGTGATAAATATTGATCGCTAAACCAACACTGAACAACACACCTCCTATCAGGTACTTTTTCCTGTAACTCAGAAACAAACCTGCTAAAAACAAGGGCATACTGAAAATTGATGCAAGCTTGGTCATGTGGCCTGCTTCAAAAAGCACGAGATTATTTGTGCTAAAAGCAAAAAGGACTGCGCCTGCCCCACTCAATAAAGGGCTCAAACCCAGAACAATCAACAAAATATAGAAACCGATCATCCCTCCGACAAAATATCCTATCGGCCTTTCAATGAATAACCTTTGAGTGTTTTCAATGTACTTCGCAAGGTTTTTCTGCTGAGGACCTGTGATTTGATAAGCAGGCATACCTGAAAACATAGAATTGGTCCACAAGGCAGTTTCACCCGTCTTTTCCTTGTGTTTTACCAGTTCATTTGACATACCCTGATAACTTACAATGTCCCCCGGGAGTATCTGCTTTCCTTCAATCTGGGGATAAAAATATATGACCGCAATGATCAAAAATGCGAGAACAGCCACCAGATGAGGCAAAAACGATTTAAATTTGATATTCATAATAAAATATTTATTCTATTGATTGGCAAAAGAAACAATAAACTTTGGATTAATGATAATACGCTGCTCATTTTTTAAATGTCCGTTTGTAAATAAACAGGACCGCCTTTTCCAGCTCGGATATGGCTTCGGCTTGTACATTTAACCATTTTAATCCGAAATAATACACCGACGTTAATATTGAAGATTTCAGCACAATATTTAAAAATGGTTCACCCGATGAGGGAATCAGTATGCCCAGGATCAATGTGAACAGTCCCAGCAACACCACGATCAATGTTGTTTTTGTAAAAGGCCAAAGCTTCAATTTCTTCCGGATAAAAATCAGTTTGACAATATTGAAACAAGCAATGGAAAATGCCGTTGCACCAGCAGCACCCAATATTCCATACTCGCGGATCAGCCAATAATTCAAAATAATATTTAATAATGCTAAAATGCTTAAAAACAATAAATTATATTTATAATATTTTGAATATATTATAATAAAACCATTAATACTGAAAGCCATGTCTACCAGTTTACCCAAACCCAGGAAGAAGAACACCCAGATGTAGTTGATCATATCCTCACTTCTTGGCATGATTTCAAACAGGTCAGGAAGTATGGCCCACATCAGTATGAAGATAAAAATACCAAAAATGAGTGCATTTATCGAAGATTTTTTATAGACCTGATCAACATTTTCCATATCCTTTGTTTCCATCGACCTCGATACGATCGGTGAAGCGATCTGGTTGATCGACCGAATAGGAATATCGATGATGTTGGCCATAAAAAGTAAAATTCCGTAAGTCCCGTTGTCTGTGAATGATATGAGCACAGCGATCATGACCATATCTATTCTTGAAACCAGGTTGGATCCCATCTGATTCAGACCGCTATAGAGCATAAAAATCACCATTTCCTTTTTCAGGCCGGGAGAAATCTTACTGAATACCGGTTTTGTCAATTCCAATGCTTTTATTTTTTTCAGGTAACTCAGAAAAAGCATGAATACCAACAGCCAGAACAGAACATATAAATACCCTGTGGACAGGACATCTGTTATCTGGAAAAAACTGGCCAGTATTAATCCGGGTAAAGCCAGTTTGTGTAAAAACTCATACAATATCGTTGGCACGACAGTCTTATTAAAATTAGATGCATGGAGACTGAAGGATGTGATGAAGACGAGAATTACTGCAAGTAAATAGATGCTTGTCTGGCTTTGGGTAATGACATTCAGATTAAAATCAAGTGTTTCGAGTCCCCGGTATAAGGCAGGTTTAAGCAACAGCAATATAGCTGTAGTGGCCGCCAGTGTGACGGCAATGATCGTCATGACTGTCAGGAAAAACCCCGGAATTTTTTTGGACGTGAATACGGGGAAATATTTGACTATGAGGCCCATACTGCCAAAACTGAGCAATAAACTCAGCAAATTGGCATAGGAAAACAGATATTGCAGATAACCATACAGGTTCCTGTCGTAGGGGTAAACGAACATCACACTCAGTGCACCGACAGCTACACCAATAAAACTGATGATGCTGGTTCTGCTGCTTTGTTTTGAGATGATCCCCAAGTTATAGTGTCATTTGATCAATAAAAATCCCGTTGATTTCAAAACGGAAAATACATTCAGCTCAAATTATACTCAAATGTAATTAAATTGATTAATACATCGTGCATTGATTTTTAGTCAAGTGCTGAAAGTATTTACGGGTTTCGGGAAATCATTGCAGAAATGTCATCAAAATAGAATTGGATTTTAAGAAATAGTCCGTATTTTGCACATGACGTTAATAAATATTGATCTGAATAAAATCTATCGTTATTGAATAAATTAATGGAAAAGGTATTGATCATAACATATTATTGGCCTCCAAGCGGGGGAGCAGGTGTTCAGAGATGGGTGAAAATGGTCAAATATCTTTCCGGGTATGATTTTGAGATCCATGTGATCACTGTCGATGAGCAATATGCAAGTTATCTGTCAACAGACTTAAGTCTAATAGCAGATATTCCTGACAATGTTCACATTCATAAAACCAGATCATTTGAGCCGATCAATATTTACGGCAAAATTTTCGGGAAGAGTAAAATCCCCACTGCCGGCTTTTCCAATGTGGATAATTCTTCGTGGACCCAAAAGGCTGCAAATTTTCTAAGGAGTAACTTATTCATTCCCGATCCGAGAAGATGCTGGAATCATTTTGCAAAAAAAAAGGCCCTCGAGTTGATCAAATCAAAGAATATCGGCTTGTTGATCACGAGCTCACCGCCCCATTCTACTCAATTGATCGGTTATCAACTTAAATGTAGAACTGGAATTAGATGGATTGCTGACTTGAGAGATCCATGGACTGATATTTATTATTACAGACTTTTAAATCACAGCCGGATATCCCAAATGATCGATCATACTTATGAGCAAAAAACACTTGAACATGCAGATGTTGTGTTAACTGTCAGTCCAAGTTTGAAAGAATTGTTCCAGCGTAAATATCCCAATTTGTCAGGTGAAAAATTCTTTGTTATTCCCAATGGTTTTGATCCGGCTGATTTTAAGGAAAGCAGGATTGAAGAAAATCATAAAAAATTTATCATCAGCTACACCGGATCAATGTCCCTGGAATACAATCCTCAAAGTTTTTTGTCTGTATTATCCGGATTGTTGGAGGATGCCATTATAAAGGATATCGAAATTAATTTTTATGGAAATGTCCACCAAAAGATCAGACAATTCATTTCAGGATCACCAATAAAAGATCATACCCGGTTCATACCCAGGATCCCACACGACGAAATTATACATCGTCAGTTGAGCAGCCATGTGCTTTTGTTGATCATACCTGATGTAGACCATGCAGAAGGGATACTCACAGGCAAATTATTTGAATATCTGGCCACCGGAAACAGGATCATTTGTTTGGGACCCAAGCATGGAGATGCAGCCAGGATCATTGAAGATTGCGAAGCAGGTGCAACTTTTGAACGTTCTGAAGAAGACAAACTGGGTACTTATCTGCTGGAACAATACGAGCTTTTTACGCAAAATCAATGGGTAAGAAAAGTTAGCCTGAATGTCGCTCAATACAGCAGAGCCAGGCAGGCAAATGAACTCATTAAATTACTTCATAAATATCAATCACCAACTAAAAAGTAATTCGAGTCAGTATCTTATGATTTCAACTGGGATGAAAAAAACCTAAACATAATTCAATTTAGTCAAATCACTTTAGTCCCTCTGTCCTGAATTTGAATGCTCCTTTAAAAATCCTGAATAACCAGGTACAGAAAATCCATTAGGCTTCTTCAGCTTTTTCTTCGCATCCTATGAATCCAAATAATTCTATTGCTAATCCGACAATTATGGTCAATGTTGTCCAGATAATAACCTTTATAAGTAAAGTAATCATAACATGAAAAAATTAAACGTGATGATGTAAACTTTCTTCAATATACGGGTCTGCCTGCGAAACCAGACCTGCTTTGCCAAGAGAACTGAAAACCAGGTACAAAAACAGACATAAAAATCCGATCAATGTTCCGATTTCCAGCAAACCGGGAAATCCAAATCCAGCAGGAAGGTGATGATGTTGAAGCAGAACTTCTTCATTTTCAATTCCATGACCGATCAATTCATGTGCCGTATGCAATACACCCGGTTTAACCATAAGGAAGAAGTCAAGCCAATGTCCGATAAATACTATGGCTGAAATGATGACCAGCCATAGCTTGTTCCTTTTGAATGAATTGACGATCAAGGCAAGGAAAGGGAGCGCAAAGTTAATGACCACATTGCCATAAAAAAGCCAGCCGTATTCGTCTTTCCTGATCTTGAAATAAACCGTTTCTTCTCCGACGTTGGCATACCAGATCAACATAAACTGACTGAACCACAAATATGCCCAAAATACGCTGAAGGCAAATAAAAACTTTCCAAGATCGTGCAGATGTTCATCGGTAACCTGTTGAAAATAACCCAATTTCATTAAAAAGATGAGTGTTATGATAAACAGCGCGACCAGTGCAACAAACCAGCTTGAAGCTGTATACCAGGCAAATAAAGTACTGTACCAGTGTGCGTCCAGTGACATCAACCACAACCAGATCATTGCTGCGCTTGAAAATCCGGCAACCGGCAGGAAAACAGCAGAATACACCCTCAGTTTGTTATGTATGGAAAAATCACCAACAGTTTGTTTTTCTTCCATTATGGATAAACTCCTGATCTTTTGGCGGAAGAATATCCAGATCCCCATAATGATCAGGCCTCCTACCAGATACCAATGATTGTTCAGAAATGAAGATTTGCCCTCCATGATGGCATCATTTGCTACTGAACTTTCATCTGCCCAATGGTACAAAAAATGCCACTGAAAATAATTTCCAATGCCTAATATGGTCATCAGCACCAGGCCAACGATCAGAAAAATGGAAAATGACTCCCACAACCTTTTGAAAACAACATACCATCCTGCCCAGGCAGTAATGGAGGCTGCAATAAAGAACAATGCCATTAAAGAAATACCGGTGAAGAAACTTGCATTGTGCAAAAAATTTGACCAGAACCGGCTGTTGAGATCGTCATCACCTGCGAAATAGGTCAGGATCATACTAAGTATACCAATACCTATTCCGATCAATAATCCTATTCTCAACTTTCCGCTAAATTCGAATCGATTCATATCTTTATGGATATATTTTTAATAAATCTTATGCTTTATTTATTTTGCTTTGCAGATTCAGTTTTACTCTCTGAATCAGAAACAGGCTGTGCATCTGCTGCCTTTAATAAAGACTTTCCGGCAGGTTGATCAGTATTGTTAAGAGTGTTGCTTTCCTGATTATATACAAGGCCTTTACTTTCAGCCTGCAAAGACCGGATATATTGTATGACCTGCCATCTCTCGTCATAGCTGAGTTTGTCATAAAAAGGCTCCATCTGGTTTCTGCCCCTCATGATCGCATGATAGTATCTACCGTTGGATGACTTGATCAGATCATCTGACATGAAATTTGCCGGCAATGCCAGATATTTGCCACCATCATTTCTGACCAGGTATCCTTTGCCATCACCCTTTTCTCCATGGCAAATCCCGCAATAAATAGTGTACAGGGCTTTACCCCTTTCCAGATTTTTATCGGTGATCTGCAGAGGATTCTGTGTGATCTCCTTTGTTGCCCTGGTTCTTTCCTCTTCAGTAAATCCATAGAAATATGCCTGGCTTTCAGAAATGGCATTTCCCCGAGGTACAGTATTCTTTACCGGTAAGCGCGGTTGAGCATACCGGAAGTACTCTTCCTCAGTTGAATAATTATTCCTGGAATAGTAACCGTATGTGTTTCCATCATAGGCAATCGAATGCACCATTTCCGGCATATATTCACTACCTGTCGAGTTTCTGGAAGCATCCGAACAGGAAAACAATATAACTGTAAGTATAATGAAGGGTATAATATACTTAAGTCTGATCATTTTTTTCATAAAATTTTGTTTTTAGCGGTATCGTGGGATCTTAACAAACTTGTTAAAGCTGGGGATAAAAGACCAGCCGTAAGTGTTCATTATCAGATCTCAAATTACCATTATTATGCTCTTAAAACTTTTTCATCAACCAATTCTGCATTTGAATCCTGCAACAGTCTTTTAGCGTCTTCTTCATCAACTTCGGCTTTATCAAAAGCCAGGCAGAACTTGTCATCCGTGATCCTGTCGTGCAATGTTTCATTGCTTACGCCGAAACCCATACCGGAAACCACAAAAAATGTTATGGTCATACCAATTGCAGAAAGCAATACCGTCACTTCAAAAACGATCGGCACGAATGCAGGCACAGACCAATATGGTTTCCCACCAAAAATTATCGGCCAGTCCCTAGTAAAAACCCAGCTCATACCCAGAAATGCGATCAACGCACCCGCAAGTCCATAAATAAACCCGGCTATATGGAGGCGGGATTCTTTCAATCCTAATACAGGGTCCAGGCCATGAACCGGAAAAGGTGTATAAACATCATATATCTCCAGATTCCTTTCTTTTGCAGTCTTTACCGCAGCAAGCAGATCCTGTTCGTCTCCATATAAACCAAAAATAACTTCTTTGCTCTTCTTCATTTTTTACCTATTGATTTGCTTATTTCAGGAATTTCAATGATGATGTTTTTCTGCATCTTTTCCAATGAATTGATCTCCCGAGGTTTTTAAAATATGCTTCACTTCTGCGATGGCAATCACAGGAGCAACCCGCGTAAATAGCAGGAACATTGTAAAAAATAATCCAAATGTGCCAAGGTAAATTCCGATCTCAACCCATGATGGGGAGTAAAAACTCCAGCTGGAAGGAAGAAAATCCCTGGCCAATGTAGATACGATTATGACAAAACGCTCAAACCACATACCGATATTGATCAGGATCGAGAGAAAAAACGTCCATCCAACGCTACGCCGGATTTTTTGTGACCAGAAAAACTGTGGTGAAACTACGTTGGCGAACATCATCCCAAAGTAAGACCACCAATAGGGTCCCAAAGCTCTGTTAAAAAATGCAAACTGCTCATATATATATCCTGAATACCATGCTATGAATAACTCTGTCAGGTAAGCAACTCCAACTATTGAACCTGTGGTGAGGATTACCTTGTTCATGGATTCAATGTGGTTAAGGGTGATGTACTGCTCAAATTTTAAAACTTTTCTTGAGATCAGCATTAAAGTCTGTACCATGGCAAATCCGGAAAAAACCGCTCCGGCAACAAAATACGGAGGGAAAATGGTGGTGTGCCATCCCGGTATGACAGATGTAGCGAAGTCAAAACTTACAATAGTGTGCACAGACAATACTAGCGGTGTTGCCAAACCAGCCAACACCAAAGACAGGTATTCCCATCTTTGCCAGTGCTTGGCAGCGCCGGTCCATCCAAGCGAAAAGAAATTATAAATTTTTTTCCTCCATCCAGCAGATCTGTCCCTGATCGTGGCAAAATCCGGTACAAGGCCTGTATACCAAAAAAGCAGGGAAACGATCAGATAGGTGGATATTGCAAATACGTCCCACAACAAAGGAGAATTGAAATTAGGCCATAACGGACCTCTTGTATTAAGATAAGGCATGATAAAAAAGGCATCCCAAATACGTCCCATGTGTATCAGCGGAAACAAACCGGCACACATCACGGCAAAAATGGTCATCGCTTCAGCTGCCCTGTTCACGCCCGTTCTCCACTTTTGTCTGAACAATAAAAGGATGGCTGAGATCAGTGTTCCTGCGTGACCTATCCCGATCCACCATACAAAGTTGGTGATATCCCAACCCCAGTTAATGGTCTTGTTCAGATTCCAGGTACCGATACCCATATAAATGGTCCAGTAAATGGAAAACAAACCAAAAACAAGTAATACTAACGATGGTATAAAAACCAACATCCAAGACAAAGTCGGAGCCTTCTCAGTAGGCGCCACCAAATCTTCGGTTATTTGATGGTAGGTCTTATGTCCATAGACTAATGGCTCTCTAATTTTCGATACCGGTGCAATCATTACAAATCTTTTTACTTTTTATATTTTAGCAATTAAGCATCCAATTCTGTATCCCTGTTGTTCACCTTCATGGAATAGCTGATTGAAGAACGCACATTCACTTCTTCAAGCACATAATAACTGAAAGGAGATTTCATTTTTTTCGTCACCAGACTTTCGTCGTCGTTTCGGTCACCAAATGAGATTGCATTTGTGGAACAAGCCATTTGACAGGCTGTCCTGACATCCAGTTCACTCAGTTGCCTGCTTTCTCTCTTCGCATTCAATTTGCCTTCCTGCAGACGCTGCACGCAAAAACTACATTTTTCAATTACTCCCCTTGACCTTACCGTAACATCCGGGTTCAGTACCATCCTGGACAGGTTATCAGAACCAAATACCAGGGAATCATCACTGAATTCCTTATTGCCCAGATGAAGCGCAGGCTCATTTCCCTTCATGATATCTGCTGTCGTATAATCCAGCCAGTTAAATCTTCTGACTTTGTAAGGACAGTTGTTTGCGCAATATCTTGTTCCGATACATCTGTTGTAAGCCATTTGATTAAGACCTTCATGGCTGTGGTTCGTCGCATTGACGGGGCAGACATTTTCACAAGGGGCATTGTCGCAATGCTGACAAAGCATGGGTTGATAGACCACATTGGGATTTTCAAAATCTCCGTAAAAATACCTGTCAATCCTCAACCAGGCCATCTCATGATGTCTGTGAACCTCATGTTTTCCAACGACCGGAATATTGTTTTCCGCCATACATGCTATCGTACAAGCACCACAACCTGTACAAGCATTCAGATCGATATGCATGGCCCAATGATGGCCAAGAGCATACTTTTCGTCATACCCGTTATAGATCTGATGATCATTCAATTTCTTGAATTTTTCTCTCTTTTGCTGTAGTTTTTCAGTATTTTTAGCTAATTCCTTGATATTTGACTGGAAAATAATGGATCTTTCAGTCAGAGCACCCTGGAACCCTGAGGTGAAATTCTTCCAGAAATCATCGACTAATTCACGTTCATCAGCGTTAATGATCTCTCCGGTTTCTGCATCAGCAGCCTTAACACCCATGGTGTGATGATACTGAACACAAGCGAAATCCTTATCCTTTCCTGTTTTCTCTGAAATGATCACATTTTCACCATAATAAACCGTCAGTCCATCCTGGCTGGAAAGCAGGTTATTGGCATCCACTCCGATTCCGGAACCTACCATACCGGCTTTACTGCGACCATAACCTAAAGCTAACGCTACAGTGCCCTCCATCTGACCAAAGGCTCTGACAACTGGCACTTCTGTCTTTTTTCCTGCAAACTCAATTGTAACCAGATCTCCATCCTTAAGGCCATTCAGACTTTCATATCTGTTTGTCCCGTCAAAACTGACCGGTATAGCCAGATGGTTTCCCCATACAGTACGGTCAACCGGATTAGGCATCTCCTGCAACCAGGGATTCTCTGCATATTGTCCGTTTCCAATATTTACGGTCTCGTAAAAACTGATCTCTATGCTTTCACTCTTGTTCGGCTTAAGCATTCTGGCGGCTTGCTCTGCACTTCCGTTGAATGAAACGTTGACAGGCGTAACAGAAGCTTTAACGATGCCCTCTTTCAGCAGTTGGTTCCATCTGTTCTCAAAAGTCTGACCCGGAAGGAATTCACCCGGAATCAGCGTTGACCAGTTGGCTTTTAAATAATTGAAATAAGCTTCCTCTTTAATCCCCTGAGCTTTTTCAGCCCAGTATAACAGGCTTGTTTCAGTCTGTCTTGTGTCAAACAACGGGCTGATCACCGGCTGAATAAGGCTGTAATGTCCCCTTTTAGGCTGGACATCACCCCAACTCTCCATAATATGATGACTTGACGCAATCAGGTCGCATTGGACAGCCGTTTCGTCCAGTGTATAAGCGGTTGAGATTTTTAACTTAACTTTGCTCAGTGCAGCCTGCAGCTTTTCCCGTCCGGCATAATCATATAACGGGTTACTATCCAGAAAAACAACGGTTGAAACCTCTCCTGATTCGATTTCTTTGACTAATTGAGACAGGTTTGATTCGTCTCCTTGCCTGGTAAGGTTTGCATTGGTAAAGCTGATCGTGGTGTTGAAATTGGACAGGAGTTGATTGATCGCATTGATCAAAATCTGCTCACCAATAACATTATTGCCACACAGTACAACAGACTTTCCGGCAGCTTTAACCAGGTCATTCCCCAGTTTATCCACAGCTTTGGAAGCCTTTTGATTCAATGGTAACGCCTTGACTTTCGGAGCGCCTTTTAATCCCGCAATTTTATTATACAATGCGACAACTGCTGCGCTTTGTTCAGATGGTTTTACCAGTACACGGTTATCCGCATTGGAACCCGTGAGTGACATGTGAGACTCAAATTGAACCAATCTGGACATTCTGGCCTCTTCAATTGTTTCCAGCTTCCTGTTTTTCATGAACCTGTGTGCATGTTCAACAGGTGATCCCCATGTACCCAGGAAATCGGCATTGAAGCTTACGATGATATCAGCTTCTTCAAATTTATAATCAGGCAATGACCTCTGTCCCAAAGTCATTTCATTGGCACGAAGTACAGCAGCATAGGAAACCGGATCGTAATAAACGAATTTTGCACCGGAGTATGTTGATTCAAACTCCGTATGCAATTTTTTGGCAGTCGGGCTCATATTGGAATAACTGATCACCCGGATGCCGCCTCCGTTTTTCAAAGCTTTGATCACTTCAGCGTCCAGATCTTTCCAGTTGATGGTCTTAAACTGATCTCCATCCTTTTTTAAAGGTCCTTTATTTCTGTTGGTATTATATAAATTCAGCACTTCAGCCTGAGCTCTTGCAGATGTTCCTCCAAAAGTGACTTCAGACGCTTCATTACCTTCTATTTTAATAGGCCTGCCCTCTCTTGTCTTGACCAGAACCGCGCAATAATCGCCGGAATGAACAAAACTCGATGCATAATAAGTTGCGAGTCCCGGAACGATGTCTTCAGGTCTTACCACATAGGGAATCGCTTTTCTGACAGGTATCTCACATCCGGCAGCAACAACTGCTGCGCCAACTCCGAAACCGAGGAATTTCAAAAAATCTCTTCTGCTGGATTTCTGGCGATCCAAAACTCCTTCCTCACCAAGCATTTCAAAGAGTGGTGTGTCTTTAAATTCATTTGAAGCGCTCTCCATGAATTCAGGATCTTGCTTCAGATCCAGTTCTCCAATCCAAACATTATTTGAGTTGTTTTTTTTCATCTGTTTGTTTTTAGTTCTTCCACACTGGTGGGTCGTAGATATTGTTTGATGGAAAAATTGTTCCTAATATTAATAGTGACATTTATTGCAATCCAATCCGCCGATCTCTTCCACAGTTACCCGGTCTCTGTAACCTTTTTTAATTTCTTCATGGAATTTTGAATAGTTGGCATAATAAGGATTATCGGTAAATTGAACTTCCGTTTTCCTGTGGCAATTTACACACCAACCCATAGATAAAGTAGAATACTGCCTGACCACTTTCATTTCTTTCACTGGTCCGTGACATTCAGTACAATCCAATTTACCAACAGCAACGTGCTGGGCATGGTTAAAGTAAACATGGTCAGGAAGATTATGGATCCTCTTCCACAAGATTGGCCCCCTGACATCAGGTTTCAGCTCATTTGTCAGCGATTTGACGATCAGATCCCATTGTTCATTTACTGCCTTTTCATCAAATCCTTCGTTTTGTTTTGCAATCCAGGAAGTGAATATCTTTTTGACTTCATCCTGGCTCAGTTGATCATAGTTCTCAATGTATTTATTTCCGGATGGATCAAAGCCGATGGATGCATATATCTTGGTGAGTTCCTGTGTTCCGTATGTGGATCCGACCTTAATGGTCTTATGACATTTCATGCAGGTATTGGTTGCAGGAATGACGGCGCTTTTGGATTTGGAAGCGCCATCGTGGCAAAACTGACAGTCAATCTTATTTACCCCGGAATGGGTTTCGTGGGAAAATAGAATAGGTTGTTCAGGCTCGTAATTTTGCTGCCTTCCAAGATCCATTGCCTTGATCGCAGTAAAATATATTCCAAAAACGATCAAACCAAAAGTGGTGTATTTGATCAAATTCCTGCTGGTAACTACAGTGAATACATTGTGTTTTCCTTTTACTCCGGTATACTTTTCTTCCAGCAGGTTTTTTAAATTTGCCAGTCTTGTTGCAAGGAAAAATGCAAGACCACCAAAAACCGCTAAAAGAAGAATGTAAAAGAAAGTGCTGTTCCAGAATGATCCGGTTTTGATTTCATCACCGGCCATTGGGGTTTTTTCGGCAACTGCCGTTGAATCTGCCGGCAATCCTTCAGGATACTGAATATATGCAAGAATCGCATCTATTTCTTCATCAGTCAAATTAGGATAAGGCAACATAGGAACCTTATTGTATTTCTCAAAAAGTTCCACACTGTATGGATGACCTTCTGCGATCATTTCGGCAGAATTCCTTACCCATCTGTATAATTCTTTTCTGTCTGGCCATCTATCCTGGACTCCGGAAAGTGCTGGACCTGTCAAGTCTGTTTTCATGTCTTTTGAATGGCAGGCAGCACAGGCATTTTTCTCAAAAACTTCACGACCTTTGTCTACCATCTCCCGGGTGATGCCATCCTTGCCTGCAGCGCCGGAAGATCCAGCATTTCCACCTGCAACGCTTTCAACAAATAATAAGATTGATTCTATATCCTTATTGGTCAGATTTGGATATGAATTCATGGGAACTTTGTTGTATTTTTCAAACAAAGCAGTGCCATATTTATGGCCTTTGGTAATCATCGCTGATGAATTCCTTACCCACTCATACAATTCTTCCTGATTTTCCCAACGCTCACGGACACCAGCCAGAGCAGGACCCACAAGGTCGGTTTTCATATCCTTCGTATGACAGGCACCACAAGCATTTTGTTCAAAAAGTTTGGCGCCCTCCTCCGCTGTCTGTGTGAATGCAAACTGATTAATTGCAGTAAAAAAAACAAACAGGAAAAGGGTTTTCCACATTTTTTTATGTATCATTTCGTAAAACTTTTTCGATAGCTAAAATTGAATCAATCTCATGAAAAAACTATTGCTATCACAAATATAAATTTTGATATATTTAATTCAAATGAAATGATGGCATACTTCTGAAATAATATCTTATTTAGATATAGTCTAATTATAGATTAGAAAATATTCCAGTCATGAAGGTAATTGTCTAAATTGTCAACATAACAAACTTTGGAAGTATTTCCAACAACAACGGTAATGTTGGTTTTTCAAATGATCATTTGAAAAGAAAAACTCATAAGATAACCCAAATGATTATACATGATCCTGCTTAATTAATGGTTCACACAGATTGATCCATAATTTACAAAATCAGATCATCCAATCCTGAACCACTTTAACAGCATTAGCATTAAAACTTGGTAAGATTTTTGTTAAAACTTCTTTAATTCAAGAAGATTGATTATTTTCGCGGCATTAAACCGTATAAACTAACATTTATTAATAAAAAAAATTATTCGAAATGAGAACAATTAGATTGCTTTCCTTAATGGCTTTAATAGGTTCTTTATTGTTATCTTCCTGTGTTTCTTCAAAAAAATACAAAGACCTGATGGCAGATAAAGACGCGCAAAAAGCCAGCTATGACAAAAAACTGGCTGATTTGAATGCACAAATGAAATCTTTGGAAGATAAAAATGCTTCCTGGACGACCAAATACGGAGAGCTCGAAAACAACTACAAGCTTTCAGAAAAACAAAAAATGGAGTTCCAAAATTTATCTGATGAAAGGGCAAAAGAACTTGCAAAGATCAAAAATGAACTTAAACTTGCCTTTGCCTCCATCATGGACAGCGATCTTCAGATCACTGAAAAATTTGACAAACTATATGTAAGTCTTCCAAACAGGGTCTTATATGATAAAGGAAGTGATAAAATTTCTAAAACCGGTCTGGAAGTTGTAAAAAAACTGGGTGAAGTTTTCAAAAAGAACCCAAAGATGGATGTTGTGGTAGAAGGTCATACAGACGATGATCCGGTGGTCAGAACCAGGCATTTGTTTAAGGACAACTGGGGTTTGAGTACTTCAAGGTCAGTGAATGTTGTCAGGGAACTGATCAAAATGGGTGTTCCTTCCAAGCAGTTATCTGCTTCAGGACGTGCTGATGCTGTAACCACAGGAGAGATCATGCAGGGAAAAGATCCTAAAGCTTACGACAGAAGAATCGAATTTATTATTACGCCTGATGTACATAAACTTTATTCAATAGTTGAGACGATCAAATAATTTTCCAAGTTCTCAATGATCTGGATTGAAGCGGTGCATCATAAGCATCAAGATTTATAAGCGGGGTTTTTCCCCGCTTTTTTTTTCTATTCAAGATATTCCAAATAAAAACCTGACTTTCTTTATTTTAAAATTTAACACGGAAAGAAAAAATCATTGAAACTCCAGAATTCCAGGATATTTGATGTGTTTCAGGTAGAGTCCTTCTGCACCTACCGACCATGGCTTGCTCAAAGCCTGTTGTTTAGAAAAAGATAATTTCAGTTCTTCAAGGTCCATTTTGCCCATGCCGATCTGTAAACAAGCACCCACGATCAATCTGACCATGCCACGAAGAAATCTGTTTGAACTGATGTGAAATTCATATGTATCATTCAGTGGATCAAATTGCCAGTGAGCCTCCTTTATTTCACAAAACATGGTCTTTGCATCAGACATGGTCTTACAGAAAGGGCCAAATTCGCGATTTTGTGATATGATCTCAGCAGCTTTCTCCAGAATTCCCGGGTCAATATTCCTGATTTGAGGCATAAAAAAACTTCTCTTAACTTTGAAAGGATTTTTGCGACTATGGATTTTATAGATGTAAGCCCTTTCTGTCGCATCAAAACGTGCATGAAAAGTATCATCCACCGGCGTTTTTCCATTGACAGAGATATCCGGTGGCAATAAATGATTCATGGCATAATTAAAATCAAGTGGGATCTCTTTATCCAAATCAAAATGAAAATAGCTTTTCAAAGCATGGACACCTGAATCTGTTCTGCAGCATCCGGTGATCCGGATATCTTCCTGAAGTTTGACGGATAAGCGGTTTTCAATGGTTTCCTGAATGGAGAGTCCATTGGGCTGGTTTTGCCAACCACAATAATTTGACCCGTCATAACTGATCTCTACAAGATAACGCATGCCATTTTGTTTGGATGCACAATGATTAATAAGGTGTAAAATTAACAAATGATCTTCAGCTAACTCAGGTATTAAAAACAAAATTATTAATTTTACATTTAAACTTTGGTAATATTTGTGTAATTTGCAGTATGAAGGTAATCGCAGTTTGTTTAGGTAATATTTGCAGATCACCGCTGGCACATGGTATTCTCGAACATTTAGCTCAGAAGAAAGGACTCGCAATGTTCGTTGACTCAGCCGGTACTGCTTCCTATCATGAAGGGGAAATGCCATGCCGGGGGTCAGTACAGATTGCCCTGGAAAACCGGATAGATATTCGGAAGCACAAAGCCAGGCAAATTCAGCCTGAAGATCTGGATCATTTTGATCTCGTACTGGCTATGGACACATCCAATTACAATGACCTGATGCGTATGACATCAAACGATCTGCAGAAAAGCAAGATCAGGATGATGCTCAATTACAGCTTTCCGGGTCAAAACCGTTCGGTGCCGGATTCATATTTCACCGGAAATTACAGGGAAGTTTTTGATCTATTGTATGATGCATGCAGGAACCTGATCGATGAGGTGAGTGAAAAAGAAGTGAAGTTGCATTAGCCGGATATCAATTTTTATTGTACCATGAATACGATCTATCATTAAATCAAAATATATGAGAATTCTCACAGTCAAACAGTTCTCGGATGAGGCAAAAGCCTACTTGTACAAACATCGTTTGGACGAAGAAGGCATCAAATGCGTAATTTCAAATGCGATTGTTTCAACGCTTTTCCCTATGGGAGCCGGAACTTTCAGCCTTCAGGTTCTTGAGGATGATGTTGAAGCAGCAATCAGGCTGATCAATGAATTGGATGAATTATATATAGAAGAGTAATATGGACCTGATCAAAAGAGCTATTTTCGACTATATCGGAATCCTCCATCTGTTGAAGAAGTCAGGGTATTGGGGGTATATGGCAATTATTGCTGTAATCTCATCCATACTTGGAGCAGTAGCATTATTCCTGGCCTATAAAACAGGAGCTTATATCGCTGATTACTTTACGGACAGGTATCCGTTTGAATTTGGAAAAAAAGCAGCAGACACTTTTTTTCATTTGGTACCTTTCACCTATATTTTTGCTGTAACCGTAATCAAATACGTGATTTTTATATCGGTATCACCGTTTTTGGACATTCTCAGCAGAAAAATGCAAAGCAGGCAATATGAATCCAATACCGAAATGGTCAAACTAACTCATTTTCAGCACTTAAAACAAGTTTTGAAAATTTCAGGAAGAGCTTTTTACAAAGAAATACTATGGACTGTCCTGTTCAGTCTTGTAGGAATCCTGGTACCAGTTGCCGGATTGATCGGGTTTTTTGTGGTACAGTCCTACTATATCGGGTCCTGCTATACACAGCTGGTTTTAGCCCGGTTCAAACCTGCTGAAGAGCTGATCCCTTGGACAAAGGCGAACAGAGGCCTGGCACTGGGAAATGGCGCAGTCTATCTGACCGTATTGCTCATACCTTTTATCGGATTACTCCTGGCATCTTCATTATCAGTTTTTGCAGCAACCAAATCGGTTTGGGAACTTCACAGGCAATGACAGGTGAACAGATCAATTGGAATGCAGATTCAATTCAACCTGCCTTTTGATCTTGTCAACAGTTTCTCTGAAACCGGTATCTGTGTCCATCATATCCCGCACCGCCTTATGTGAGTAAAGTACAGTGCTATGATCCTTGTCAAAGTACTCCCCGATATTTTTCAATGATTCTGTGGTAAACTCCTTGGCAAAATACATTGACAATTGTCTTGCAACCACAACATCTCTTTTCCTGCTTTTCTTACGCAGATCTTCAACGGGAATATTAAAATACTCAGAAACCAGCCTTTGGATATTGTCAACAGTGATCTCTTTATTGATGTGACTGACAAAACTTTCTATGACCTGGTTGGTCAGGTTCAGGTCGATCTCATGTTCCGTTAAAGCGGAAGTAGCAATAAGACTAACCAGTACGCCTTCCAGTTCGCGGATACTGCTTCTGATATTCTGGCTGATCAGGTCAATGATGTCTCTTGACACTTCTACTCCTTTCTGGTTCATTTTTGCCTCAAGGATAGCGATCCTGGTATCTATGTCAGGTATCTGAAGGTCTGTGGTCAAGCCCCATTTAAAGCGGGATATCAACCTATCCTGAATACCTTCAAGATCTTTCGGCGCCCTGTCAGAGGTGATGATGATCTGTTTGTCGTATTGATGCAAATAATTAAATATATTGAAAAAGATCTCCTGTGTCTTCTTTCTTCCATCGAGGAACTGGATATCATCTATGATCAAAAGATCAATGAGTTGATAAAAGTGGATCAAATCATACATTTCATTGTTTTTCAATGCCTGTACGATCTGATTGGTAAAACGTTCGGTGTTGGTATATAAAACTTTTTTCTCAGGAAAATTTTTAAGGGTTTCATTGCCAATCGCATGTGCCAGGTGGGTTTTACCCAGGCCAACTCCTCCGTGAATGATCAGCGGGTTGAATGCAGTCTTACCCGGGTTTTTTGCGATGGCCAGTCCGGCATTTCTCGCAAGCTTGTTACATGTACCAACGATAAAATTGTCAAAAGTATATTCTGTTTTCAACTCTGAATTGAGCGGAATTTGCATGATCCCTGACTGCATGCCTTTATTTCGCGGATCGATATGGTCCTCTACCCTTTTGCGTATGCCATCCTGGGTATTACCTTTGATATCCCTGTGATTCTCGACAAAAATCTGGTATTCAAGCCGGGCTTTTGAACCGAGTTCCTTACTGATCGCCAGTTTGAGCAGGTCAATGTAATGTTGTTCCAACCATTCGTAAAAGAATTTGTTTGGCACCCTGATCAGGAGAGAATCATCTTTGAGAGAGATGGGTCTGATGGGTTCAAACCAGGTTTTATATGCCTGGGGTGTGACATGCTCTGCAATTGTCTTCAAACACTTTGACCACACTTTTTCATGCGCGAGCATCATCTAATCATCAGATTGATCGTTAAAAAAGAAATATCTTCAAACAAGGATGGAACTAATATCCAGTTTTATCGAATCACAAAAATATGAAAACTTTCAATAAATAATCATGAATTCAAAGCAAGAGCATGAATAAAATCTATTCTAATATAAAATGGTTTAACAATCAAAAAATTAGATTATAATACAAATTTTGCGAGGAAAGAAATCACAAAAGGATCAGTACAGAGAGGCTCGTTCAGTCAGCATAAATGCTTTGTATAAACAATTGGGATCTGGTATTTTTTTTCATGAGGGAAAAAGTCAATACAAATGGTTTATCAGGACTTGTCAACGCTGTAATCTCTGACCGGAAACGGGAAAATTAAGCTCCGGACTTCGCTGCTGCTCCATTTTCTTACAAATCAACTTTAATTGGATATGTATTCTCCTTTTATAAAATCACCAATAGTCAGGTTTTAAAACATGTCAACTTTATCCCACTTCCAGTTTTTCAGATTCAAACCATTTCCAGCGTGTTTTGGATTCGTAATAAAAATCAAGCCGGCCCAGGAGTATTCCGCCCCACCCTGCATGGTTGATCATAACCTCCTTTCCATCCAGATTTTTCACTTTCCTGGGTTCATTGATAAAGCTATGTGAGTGGCCTCCAATGATCAGGTCGATATTGCGCGTGTTGCGGGCCACAACATGATCTGATACCTGCGCATCATCATATTCGAGACCGAGATGAGAAAGACAGATGATAAAATCACATTTTTCTTCATTTTTCATGATTAGGGCTGTATTGTTTGCTGACGCTACAGGATCATTGTACTTTGTTTGACCGATGAATTTTTCCGGAACCAAACCTTTCATTTCAACACCAAGGCCTAAAATGCCAATTTTAAGCGGACCTTTCCTGATAACGGTATAGGGTTTAACAATTCCATCCAAAGGTGTTCCTGCCGTATCATAATTTGCATTGACCACGCTGAACTTTGCTTTGCTCAATTGGTGGGCAAGATTTTCCATTCCCAGATCAAACTCATGATTGCCGATGGTTACTGCATCATAACCCAGTTCATTCATCAACCTGACTTCGAGTTCACCTGAGAAAAAGTTAAAGTATGGCGTTCCCTGAAAAAAATCGCCTGCATCAAGCAAAAGCACGTGCTCATTTTCGCTCCTGATGCGGCGTATGACTTCTGCCCTTTTAGCAACCCCGGCCAAACCCTGATTCCTGCTTCCGTCCATTGGAAATGGCTCAATTCTGGAGTGAGTGTCATTTGTATGCAAAATCGTTAGTTTTGTAAACTTACCCGTTGCCAGTTGCTCAAATGAAAATGCTTTGGTAGCCAAACCCATACCTCCAATGGACATCAGCTGCATAAAACTCCTTCTTTTCATTTTTCTGAGTTTTTGTTTTCAATCCGGTTCAACACATTGATTATAAATTATTATAATATATATTTATATGATTATCAACCACATTACACTCTTTTATCAATTGAGAACAATCCGACCATCCAGTTTAGTCTTGACTGTTTCACCGGATTTTCCTTTATCTTCAAACCAGCTGACCAGGATATCCCTGATGAGCTTTCCGGTGTTGACCCGGGGTTTCCCCACAAAATAATGGCTGTTATCACCGCCATCTGCAATGTAATCAGGCATTGCCACGTAGTAAATTTTTTCATTTACAACCGGTTCGCCATTGATCAAAAGATTGATCTCTCCATTCTGCTCACGGTTCAAACGGTACCCAAAACTCACCGGCCAGCCTCCGTATTCAACCAGCTTCTCTGACAAAGTCAGCAGATCATTTCCGGTAGCTTCAACCACAACCAGGTAATTTTCAAAAGGCATCAATTCAAATATTTTACCTTTGGTCACAGGTCCGGCAGGGATCTGTCCTATCCTGAGTCCTCCGTAATTCTGCAGTGCAAAATCGACGTGTCTCCCTGTTAATTGCACGGCCTGTTCATGCAAAATATCTGCTACCAGGTTGCCCAGTGTGGATTCCGGTTTCTGGCGTATGAGTTCGGTTTCCAACACAGCCACAACTTCACTCATTTCGCTTTCCAGCTGACTTTTATATGGACTGATCAGGTTAATGATATCCGGATGCTCTTCAGTGATCCTATGATCTATCCTGATCGTCGAAAATTCTGATTTTACCGGCTGAAAGCTTGTGTAACAGGATGTGAAAAACAGCAGGAAAATCGCTGTGATGACTTTTGGAAACACAGTGAATCCGTTTACCTTAAAGTATTTTCCGCGAAAGAGCTGCTTCATAATAAGACTGTTTTCAAAATGTGTGTTACAAATAATTCCAATTTCACCCTTTATTTTCTGCATTATTTTCTTTAATAATGCATGCGCAGATCATGAATGGCTCTCTGTGAATATGATTGTTTACTAAAAAAATGACTGAGCTTCTTTAATTGCTGCTTTTTTAGCCGTTTCAACGGGATTGTTTTGCATAAAATGCTGCAAAAGATTATTGCTGTAGGACATTTCATCCTGTGATCCCGGTTCATTTGCGGTAAGGGCGATGAGTTCGATCAGCTGATCCTTACTTGTTTTGATGATCTGCCAGAGTGTTACCGAAACATACAATTGCTGGGCAATGTTATGATCAAATTCCTGATTAACAGCAAGAATCAGAATATTTTTTAAATCGGGCACGCTCATACCCTTTGTTCTGAGTCTCAATAACATCTGATCCAGCGAGAGTCTTTCGCACATCAGGATGATCCTTTCATAAGCCTGAAGCCTCATAGTAAAAGTCTGACTATCCTTTTTCTGCAACTCACCCTGAATTTCAATGTGTTTCAGGCTGATCTGCCCCTTGATATAAGTTCTCATCAGGTAAAAAACAGTCAGAAAGACGACAAGTGCAGGGATGGTAATTTTTAATAACTCCATTACAAAATCCATATATCTTTTTGGTTACAAATATATAATTACTTCGCTTTTGAGCATGAAAACTTTTAAAATATAGCTCAATTGAAACTGGATTTTTATCAAAAAAATCAGAACCTGCAGATATATGTACTGTAATACAGACATATTCAATGCTGTTGAACTGAAGCTGTAGACTAAACTCAGCGAAAAGAATTAAAATTCGAATGATCAGGGTATCTGCCCGGTTTCAGGAATTAATCATGTATGAATCAAATTATACAACACACAAAAACTTGACAAAAAATTGAAAAGATCCGGATGCGTAAAGATTGTTCCTGGAAATTTAGGTAAATGGTGAATTGACTTTTTTCGGGATTCACAATCATAAGAGAATCTAACTGAGTCCATGTCCCAGTTTGAATGTAAATTCCGGATTATTGGAATCAGGTCATTGGTCAACACTCAGCATTAATTCAGTATCAGAAGAAATACTTCATTCCGGTTGTGACTCCGGTAACCAGGTACTTTTGACTGATCGGGTATTCTTTTTGCGAGAATGAGTTGAAGTAATATCTGAAGTTAGGCTCGATATAAAACTGTGTCTTGCCATAAAATCCTGTCATATATCTTATTCCTGCATAGAACGACAGTCCAATTTGTGTTTTAAAGGGCGAGAAAGATCCTTCACTCTTTGCTCCGTAATAGGAAGGTTCAAGAGATTCATTAAAAATTCTACCAGAGCTGAAATTCATAATATTGAAAATCAATCCGGTATTTATTTCAATACCAAAGTTTGATCCTGCATAGCGGTATCCAAAAATCAAAGGAAGATCGATCATACGGAAGCGGTTACGTGTTGCGAACTTTTCTTCTTTCATGATCTCGGTTGTGGTAGTATCTTTATGAATTACAAAAGTGCCATCAGGCATAAACATGGTGTCAATGGTGATCTGTGTCTGAATTTTCTCAATATTTTGTTTTACAAAATTAAAAGTTTCATTCAGTTGGGCATATTGTATCCCTGTTTTCACAAGCAGTCCTGAAGGATGTATATATCCAGCCATAAGTCCTGTATTGAAGGAAACGAATCCTTGTTCTGAGGCACTTCTTTGTTCAAGGTAGGGCATGGCATCTGAAGCAAACTCCTGAATACCCAGTTTTTGAAAAGGAAAATCAAGTCCGGAGCTTAATTCTGCAAAAAAATAATGATTTGAAGTTGAATAGCAATGATCGTCTGTTCCTGGCCATTTGATATCAAATAGGTCTGCATTTTCGGTTTTTGCAATTGTCCGCAGGGATCCTGAGGATCCGAGCCTGGAAATCATCGTCTGTTGTTGTGGTTTGAACTCATCAGGAACGGTGGATGTTGCATCGTCATTTAATGTAGTCAACAGATCATCCAGTCTGACCTGCTGCATGGAAGGAAGTGATGGAAAGTGATCAGCGGAACCTTCATTCTGATGATGGAAAAACACGTCATTGTCCTCCTTTTGAAAGTAATTTACCCTATAGGAGGCAGGGTAAGTTTGCACGGAAGCAATGGCGTTATCTTTCATTTCAACCGGTTCTGTTTCGTTTTGTTCAAAAAAGTTCACATAGAACAGATATCCCAGTGTTAAAAGCACCAAAGTGATCAGGACTATCCAAAGGTAAGGTCTGGTTTTATTCTGTTCTTCCGTAAGCCTGGCATCTATTCCCTGCCAGGCAGATCGGGGAACTTCGGATTCGTACTGATCGAGTTTGTTTTTAAAAAGTTGATCCATGTCAGTCCAATTCATTCGTTTCTATTATCATTTTTTGTAGCATCTGTCTCGCCTTTACCAGTTGCGACCTGGAAGTACTCTCTGTGATGTTGAGGATTTGTGCGATTTCCTTGTGTGAAAAACCATCAATGATGTACATATTAAAAACAGTTCTGTAACCAACTGGTAAAGTACCTATAATACCAAGAATATCTTCTTCCTCCAATTTGTCTATTGCAGAACATCTGAACTCTTTAGTATCTGCCACACTTAAATCCATCCAATCCCTGACTTTTCTTTCAGTCTGGATCTTTCTCAGTGCAACGTTTACTACCACTTTTTTCAACCACCCTTCAAAAGACCCCTGGAAATTAAACTGATGCAGACTCTGAAAAATCCGTATAAATCCCTCCTGCAAAGTATCTTCAGCAAGTTCAGCATCCGGGAAATATCTTCTGCAAACAGTCATAAGCATACCTGAATATTTATCAAACAATGCCTTTTGATAGTTTCTGTCATTGTGTATACAACCTAAAACAATTTCCCTGTCTGACATATTGATATTAGTCAGGCTTTTTATTACAGATAATTAAATTATTTATTGTGCTGCCTGATGCTTTGATTTTACAGAAATATTTTTTTGAAATATTAAATAAATTTGTATATATCAAGACTTTGGTTTATCTTCCACGACTTCTGCATCATCGATCAGTGCATCACCATCCTTATCCTTATCCTCCATTCCCGGAAGGTCCACACGTTCAACTTTTTGTGTTGTTTCAGGCTTTGGCGGAATAATTTCAACATCTTTGGTAAAATCACCATCGGCATAACGGGCTGCCTTTGCAAAAAAATCATCCTTGCCTTCAAGTGTGGATCTACTGAGATCAACAGGTTTTTCCGCCCATTCTGATTTTGTTTCAAGTTTTTCACTGGCGGCCATTTCATCAGCTTTCTTCATGGTCTTTTCCAGCTTTTCTCCCGCTTCATCCAGTAAATCCCTTGCCTTATCCAGAACAGTTTTGCCGGCAGACATCAGCTTTTCTCCTACATCTTCAGAAATTTCCTTTGCCTTTTCCGCCATTTCCTTGCCAGGCCCATCCATAAATTCCCTGGTTTTGCCATAGAACTTTTCTCCGGTATCCAATATGGCATCCCCGACTTTTTCAGCTGTTTCAGTTGTCTTCCGATATAACTCACTCTCTTTGATGTCTGAAGCGATATCCTGAGCTTTCTCTTTTGTTTTATCCCAAACCTCTTTTGCACCCTCGCTAAACGATTCTTTCTTCGTTTCGGGCTGGTCTTTGAACTCTTCCTTCAGACTCTCCAGAATACGCTCACTTTCCGCTACAAGATCTTCTTTTGTGTCAACAGATTTTTTTTCATCCAACACTTCGGGTTTTTCTTCAGGCTGATCAACAGCATTTTTTACAACAGCTTTTGCGCCAAATAATATTCTTTTAAAATCGCTTAATATGCTCATGATATTTTATTTTTATATTTTAAATAAATATTTCCTGAAATTCCAATAGGACTCTTTAAAGAGGCCTGTACTTGCCACAGACCTGACGGATATCGGGTCAAAAACAAAAACAGATCATCTGAATATCAGTCTATGGCCAAAACTAAGCAAATTTATACTTTTGTTTGTATCTTTACAATAAAAAATGCCTTCCACTCAGGATAAAATAAGAGAACTTGTCAAGGAGATAGAACAGTTGAAGCTTGTCAACGCGCATTATACCACTCAATTGGCAGAACTGGAATCGCAGAACCAGGCTTATGAAGTTCTGGAAACCAGATTGATCAGGCTTTATGAGGAAATTGAATCTCTTGAATCCAAGGGTATTACTGCCATGTTCCATTCAATTATTGGCAACAAGGAGAAGCGGTTGGAGAAAGCCAGATCGGCCTATTATGAAGTTAACCTGGAATGTGTGAACTTAAAAAAAAGCATTGATGCCCTTGAATATGAATTGGAAATCGTGTCCAGGAAAGCAGATCATCTGGAGGAGAAAGAAAGGGAGTTGAGTTCACTTCTGGATGTGAGGGAAGAAGAACTCAGAGAAGAAGACTCCATTCAGGGAAAACGTCTGAGGAAACTGCTCGGTGAAATCAGCGAAAACGACCACCGCCTTCAATTGACCGGATCGATCATCAACTCCGGTAAACTGACCATGAAGAAAGTAACCATGACCATATTGGCCTTGAGGGAAGCTTTCAACCTTGGTCCCTGGGAAAAAACCGGCAAGAAAAGGCCAAAGCTACGCGGTTACCACCGGAAAAGAGCTATCAGTGATGCAAAGCACTTAGCCAGCGAAGCGATCCGCGCCCTGGATAATTTTGAAAAAGATCTGGCAGGCATCGGCGTTAAATTCCAGGCTGAGGAACTGGATATGAAATCATTCAATACCATTCTCGATGTGTTTTTGGACAATATGATCGCTGATTTTATCTTTCAGCAAAAGTCCCAGAAAAACCTTGCCATACTCAACAGGATCGCTGACGATGTCAAATCAGCCCTCGTCGCATTGGAAAAAGAATACCAGAATTTTCAGAATATGGAGCAATCACTTATGGACACGAAAGAAAAACTATTGATGAATTGATCAATTATGAACAGCCAACCAAACAATTTGGCTTATTTTTTGATGTAATATCTGTCACATATATAATTATTGATGTTACAATTGGTTAATCTTTTCGAATACGAAACTTTTCACTCCATCAGCGAACTCACTGAAGAAGAACAAATGCTGTTTAAGCAAGCTGAAAATCAGTTGAATATAGCCTATGCTCCATATTCAAATTTTCATGTCGGGGCAGCAGTATTACTGAATAACCATGAGATCGTTGCGGGGTCCAACCAGGAAAACGCGTCTTATCCTTTGTGCATGTGTGCAGAACGTGTTGCCTTGTACAGTTGCAGCTCTCAGTTTCCGGAAGCCACTCCTGTGAAAATAGCCGTGGTTGCCACCAACCGTTTTCAGAAAATATCCAGGCCTATTCCGCCATGTGGTGCCTGCCGTCAGGTAATTCTTGAATATGAACACCGGTTCAAAAGTCCTATTGAGATACTGCTCAAGGATGACACAGGAATTTACTATAAATTCAAATCAGCGCGGGACCTTTTGCCGCTGGCATTTGATGGTAGTTTCCTGACCAGGCATCAGGAATAGCATGCAGAGACAGACATCAAAACACCCCGGCTATTTTCATTTTGCAATCTTGAGGGCGTTTCTGCAAAGTTCCTTTATTCAGGAAAATACAATCGAAACATGGGTAAACAGCTTATTTCCCCTGTGCAAGGAAAATTTTGTGCAGTGCAAGAACCTGCATCAACGCTGAAGATTCCCCGTCATTGGTGACCGTATGATCTGCCATTGATTTTTTAATGCTTTCTTCCATCTGATTCCTGAGCCGCATCAACACCTGTTCTTCCGTGACACCATCTCTTGCGATCACCCTTTTGATCCGCAGTTGCTCCGGAGCCAGCACCATGATGACCGCATCAAGCTCTCTGTATGAGCCGGATTCAAACAGCAGGGCAGCTTCCTTGACCACGTAGGCAGAATGTTGTACCTCAGACCATGAGTAAAAATCACGGCCTACGGCAGGATGGACCAGGTTGTTCAGATTTTCAAGCAGCTTTTTGTCGTTGAATACCAGTTGACTGATCAACTGCCGGTTAAGTGAACCATCGGAAAAATAGGCAGCCTCACCTATCAGAGCTTTGATGGCTTTAACCAGTTCAGCATCACTGGTCATTAAGGATTTAGCTCTTTCATCTGCGTAGTATACCGGAATGCCCAATAATTCAAATATCCTGCATATCTGTGACTTGCCGGAGCCAATATTGCCCGTGACGCCAATTTTAAGCATGAATAATACCTGTTTTATTACAAGAAAAACCGGGAATGAACTCATCCCCGCTGATATCTGCGACGCTTCTGTTCAGCAAAAATGCATGCAATTTATGGATGATCTCTTCCGATCTGGTTTGCCTGACGGCAAAAGTAATAACAGGTGTTGTTTCGAAACCATTCTCAATGACAGAAACTTCTTCGTGATTCAATGCCCTCATCACCTGGCCTGTCTGTTCAAACCCAAAAGTGATCCGGAAAACGTCACAAACATATTTTTCAATCATTCTGACACCTGAAAAAGCATCAATGGTCGCCTCTTTGTACGCATTGATCAATCCCGGAACACCGAGTTTTTTGCCACCAAAATAGCGGATCACCACCACTGCAGTTTCTTTGAGCTGAGTACTCCTGATCTGATTATAAATGGGCAAACCGGCTGAACCTGACGGTTCACCGTCGTCATTGTACCTGAATACTTTTTCCTGAACATCCAATATATAGGCAAAACAAAAATGCCTGGCTTTCGGATGTTCCTTACGCAGGATGTCCAGTCGGGACTCAAATGCTTGAATATCATCGCAGTGAAATGCAAAAGCAAGGAATTTTGAGCCTTTTTCCCTGTAAATTCCGGCGCCTTCACCTTCTATGGTCAGGAAACAATCCTGCATTGGATGTAATTGAGTTTTGTACCTAAAAAATGCAATTCACTGATGATCAAAGCGGATTAGGCATTCGTGCCAGACTGCCACCGCCTTCCCGTCTTTTTTCGCAGGCTTCCAGCCAATTCCCGCGCCATTCATTCCATTCATAAGCCTTCGGGCTTCCACTTCAGCAAAACTGGACTCAGTTCGGGTAATCTTCACATTCTTCACATCTCCATCTAAATCTACTATAAAACGCACCATAGCAGAGCCTGATAAAGTTTCATTTCCATACACGTGGATCAAATTGTTTTTAAAATACAAGTGCAATTGGGCATCCGAACAATTCAGTCTTTCCACTGGGTTGGAATACTGATCACAATGCCCGAAAATGGGTGGTGAATCTGCTTTTTCCCAGCTGCTGAGTAATTTATTCTCTTTTTTCTTAATATATTTCATACCCAGAATCTGTTTCAAGTCCTGTTCAAGACTTAACGTGGGTTGTTCGATGATCCTGCCAATCTCAGCGCCCTTTTTCAGGAAAATGAATGTAGGTACAAACTCGATATTCCATATATTTTCAGTATAAACCGGTGCTTTTTTTGTTCTGTCCAGTCCGATCAAACTGATCTTATTTTCAGGAAATTCAAGGAACTCCATGATTTTTAAAAACCGGGGTAATTCCCTTCTGGTATCACCACACCAGCTTCCGAGAAAGACCAGGACAGATAAATCATCCTTTTGCAGATCTATATCCTGCAATGCATTTACATCAACCTGATAGGCATTGAAATTTTCCTTAAACCATTCATCATAAGGTGCTACCAGGAAATCATTTTTTTTCAGATTGCCCAACAGCATTTCTGTATTTTGTCCGGATAATTGAGGGGACAAAAACAGAAAGAACATCATAAGCAATGTGACCCCTGCGTTTGTTTTATGCATATCCAAGTTTTTAATAATTCTCCGTTCTCCGGTGAAAATCTGAAAAAGTGCAATAGTAATTCTGCGAAGAATGCCGGTAACGAATCATTACCAATACTACCTGAAATTCAGGTTTTTGGTGTAGATGCCGGATACGAGCGAATCCTGGGATGACTCCATCATCAATAAGTCTCCCAACTCTATAGTCTTCTTTGTCGAAAAGATACCGACACCACCATTGACATTCGAATACAACGGTATCTCCTGGGAACCTGTAATACCCAGGTTAGCGCCATAAATACTGATATAGTCAAAAACTTCTTTGCCAAATCCTGTGATGATGAACTCCATGTTTTTAAACTCTCTTTCAGCGAAAGGGTTTGTTTCGATCAGGCTGCCTATATTGACAAAAAAGTCCTGACCCGGGATGGTGATCGAATTGTCTTTAACAAACCGGGATGCAATCCACTCAACTGATCTGTTTTGCCAGACAGATGATTGCTGTAGATTCCTCTCTCTATAGTTTACCCTGACTGAAACATCATAAAAATGTGCATTTTCTGCAGGCGCCCATCTGACAGTGATATAGTTCTGATAGCTGAGATCCAGACGCTGAACCTCACCCGGAATAGGCCTGATAAATTTGAAATCTTTTACGACCTGCGTGGAGGCTGTAATAGTATCCCTGCCCTGATTGATCACCAATTTGAAATCAAGATTGGATTTCAGATCTGATCTGAGTTGACTGGCTAAAATTTTATACAGGTAATTCGGGCTTTGAGCAAAAGCGCCTTCTTCCCTGACATAGCCTTCAAGGTTTCCATCCACCTTTTTTAACGGAAATTTTTGTTTGGTCTTAGGGTCCACCAAAAAAGCCTCAGCGTCTGTATAATAAAGCGAATCAGCAATCGCAGCGATGGTGAATGCATTAATTTCAGGATCGTAAAAAGCTTTTTCTATCCTGAAATAATGTGCAGTATCTGATCCGTCCACGATCCCATAAACGATTGGTATATTTTTCCAGTCTTCGGAAATATCCAGTTCATTATCACAACTGATCAAAAACCAGGAAAAAAACAATATCAGGTAAAAATATCTCATTTTATTTTTTTAAATACTACATCAGCTATAAACGATTCAGCAGCACAGATTGTTATTTTGACAGGACAAAACCCGTGATTGTTCAAAAGCGGCAATCAGGATTAGTTCAATGTCACCCGGAAGAAAATTGCCAAATGAGTGGCATAATTACAATTTTTATTCATTTTTGTCCATATTTTTGAACTCTTTTTTTAAACGTTCAAACCTGACAATAAAAGTTGGATTTTGTCACTGATTGAAAATTGAGAACGAAAATGGCCGATGTGTTGTTTATTTTAAAGATCTGAAATGCTTTTTTTCCCGGAACATATCATTCAATCGCTTGAATTCGACAAAGTGCTCAGGCTGGCACAATCCTATTGCTTCGGACCTTTAGGGAAGCAGTATTTTGAAAAAATTCAGCTTTCGACAGATCCTGAATACATTAACAGGCAGCTGCAGGCGGTTGATGAATTGAGGAAAATTTTACTATCCCCCGCCCCGCTCACTTTTGGCACTTATGACTCCATTGAAACTGAAACCAGTCATCTGGCTGTCGCTGGGTATGTGCTCAGTTTGGAATCCATTGTGAAAATAGACACTATTATCCGTTTGTCTTCCTACATTTTCAATTATTTTAAAGGAGAAAAATCCGATCGTTACCCACAACTGGCGGAAATGTCAAAAGCATTTTTTGTTCCGGAAGAACTGATGCTTGGACTGGATAAGGTCATCGATGAATCGGGGGAGATCAGGCCTGACGCATCACCGGAACTTTTGGTTGTGAGCAAAGCCATTCACTCTAAAACTTTGGAAATCAATAAGAAATTCAATGCAACTGCCCAAAAGTATAAAGAACAGGGACTATTAAGTGATGCATTTGAAAGCTACCGTAACAATCGTCGGGTTCTGAGTGTTCCAGCTGAACATAAAAGAAAAATAAGGGGGATCATACATGATGATTCTGCCACAGGCAAAACAGTTTTCATTGAACCTGAAGAACTTATCGGAATCAACAATGAGCTTTTTGAGCTTGAATCTGATTACAAAAAGGAGATTTATAAGATCCTCAGAAGATTATCAGACAAACTGAGACCATTCAAAGACCAATTGGCTGCTTTTTACCGTTTGACAGGTGAGTTTGATGTCTTGTTTGCTAAAGCTGAAATGGCAATAGCTATGAAAGCTCACAGGGTACATATTGAAGATAAGGCTCATTTTGGATATAAAAAGGCCTATCATCCATTGCTTTTTCTGAAAAACAGCCAGCAAGGATTGTCTGTTATTCCATTCAACATGGAGTTGAACAGACCCAACAAGATCATCATTCTCAGCGGTCCAAATGCAGGAGGAAAATCCGTCACCATGAAGACAGTAGGTCTGCTGCAATTGATGCTCCAGTCGGGTATGCTGATCACGGCAAACGAAAATTCTGTCGCTGGCATTTTCCACCAGGTCATAGCAGATATCGGAGATCAGCAATCCCTTGAGGATGACCTGAGTACATACAGCTCCAGGCTGGTCACCATGAAAGCATTACTGGACAAAGCTGACCGAAGGACCTTGTTCCTGATCGATGAATTCGGTTCCGGTACAGATCCTCAGATCGGTGGAGCTATAGCAGAATCAATTTTAAGGGCACTGAACAAATCAAAAGCTTTTGGCCTGATCACAACACATTACTCCAACCTGAAGTTTTACGCATATAAAACACCTGGTATCGTTAATGCTTCCATGCATTTTGACCAGGAAAATCTTAAGCCAACTTATGAGTTTGAAATTGGAAAACCCGGAAGTTCCTATGCTTTTGAAATAGCCCAGCAATCAGGTCTGGACAAGGAAATTTTGAAATATGCTCGATTCAAAACAGGCAAAAATGTCAAAAGGATTGAAGATCTGGTCATTGAACTGCAGACAGAAAAACAGCTGATTGAAAAGAAACTCGACGAAATGCTTTCCAAGGAGAAGAAGTTGGATATATTGATCAAAAACTATGAAAATCTGTACAGGGATATGGATTACAGAAGGGCCAAGCTCAAACTGGAAAAAAAAGAGATTGCGCTGATTGACATCAACAAGAAGAACAGGGAACTGGCCGATACGATCCGGGAGATCAAAAGTGAAAAAAAGCTGGAAGAAGCGCTCGCACTGGCCAAAAAGCTGGAGGAAGACAAAAAATTACTTGAAAAGGAAGCAGAACAACTGGATCAGGCTGTTCTGGAGAGTACCGGCCATCTCTGGAAACACCTTCGTGTCGGTGATTATGCCAAACTCAAAACCGGCGGTGAAACCGGAAAGATCACAGCCATCCTCAATAAAAAAGCTGAAATTGAAGTGGGACAAATTTCACTGACTGTCAAACTTTCTGATCTCATCCCAACTGAAAAACCCATTTCAAAAATGTCGGGTGTTAAAATTATGACCTCAATAGAACCTGGGAGTAAGTTTGAGACCAAAATCGATATCAGAGGATATTCCAAATCTGATGCAATGGAAGCTATGCATGAATTCATGGACAATGCTATCCTGGCAAATGCCAGTTTCCTGAAAATCCTCCATGGTAAAGGAAATGGTGTGTTGAGAAAACTGGTCAGGGATATTGCAAAGGAATACAGTGATGTGCGTGAGATCTCTCATCCGTCCGAGGAAAACGGAGGAAACGGAATTACGCTGGTCAGCCTGAAATAGCGTCTAATTGTTTGAAATCAAGCATTGAGCACCTAACCAATCACCCTCGTGAAGGATCTTTTCAGCAACGAATCCGGCTTGATCGTAAGTCCGGAGCAGATTTTCCTGATGCATGATCATCACGCCGGACAATATCAGAATACCATTGGGAAGCAATCTCTCCTTTATATATTTCACGCTGGATGTCAATACATTCAGGTTGATATTGGCGATGATGACATCGAATTTTTCTTCAGGCGGAAGAGCTTCAATACCAGATGTTCTGATCGAGATACGGTTACAATGGTTGGCCCTGATGTTTTCCTCTGCATTTTCGGTGGCCAATGCGTCATTATCGATGCCCAGAACCCATTCAGCTCCGGATTTTTCTGCCAGAATGGCTAGCACTCCTGTTCCTGTCCCGAAGTCAAGCACTTTTTTATGTTTGAAATCAATGTTTTTCATCAAAGAGATGACCACCCGTGTTGTTTCATGATGTCCTGTTCCGAAAGCCATTTTGGGATTGATGATCAAATCATATAACACATCACTTGAAGATGGATGAAAATCAGCCCGGATACAGCAAAAGTCACCAACCATTACCGGATCAAAATGAGTCTCCCATTTTTTATTCCAGTTTTCAAATTCGATTTCCTCCACATGAAAATCCAATTCTGACGAACTGAGCAAATGCACTATTTCATTTTGTGTGTTCTCATCATGATCACCCTTTATAAGATAGGCCTCAACGGCGTGGTCCGACTCAACAAAACTGTAAAAAGGGAAATCAGAGATCATGGCGATGATCACTTCAGCCGGCTGTTTTGAGTGAATGGTGTACTTGATCGTATTCATCGGTCTTCAGGAAAAAGTTTATAATTCAAATTTTTGTTTATATGACTTCAGCGTATTGAGCAATAAAGCAGCAACTGTCATCAGACCTACTCCTCCGGGAACTGGAGTGATGTGACTGCATTTGGAGGCAACCTGCTCAAAATCCACATCCCCAACGAGACGATACCCATTTTTGGCTGTTATGTCATCCACTCTGTTGATCCCCACATCGATGACTACAGCTCCCTCTTTCACCATATTTTCTTTCACAAATAATGGAACACCGATGGCTGCAATCAAAATATCCGCTTTCCGGCAAATTTCTTCGAGGCCGACAGTTGCACTGTGCGTATGTATCACAGTACAGTTGCCATAATCTGCCTTCCTGGAGAGCAATAGGGCCATCGGGGTGCCCACAATGTTACTTCTTCCGAGAACTACAGCAACTTTTCCTTTTGTGGCGATCCTGTATCTTTCAAGCATCAGCAGGATGCCATAAGGTGTTGCAGGAATATAAGTATCCAGGCCAAGGGTAAGTTTACCCATGTTGAACGGATGAAATCCATCCACATCCTTATCCGGATCAATCGAACGGATGATCAGTTCATCGTTGATGTGGGCAGGAAGGGGTAATTGAACGATGTATCCGTCCAGTCCGGGATCGGAATTCAATTTTTTGATCTCTTCCAGCAATTCGTCCTGAGAGATGTTTTCTTCCAGTGAGATCAGTTCTGAGTCAAATCCTGTCTGACTACAACTTTTCATCTTACTTTTTACATAAGATTGGCTTGGGGGATCATTTCCAACCAGAACAGCAGCCAGTTTGGGCTTTCTGAATCCTTTTGCTACTGCTTTGGCAACTTCTGCAGCGATCTCCTCCTTGATTTTACCGGACAACAGTTTCCCATCGAGTAATTCCATAGAAATAATTTTTAATATGAATATATCTGAGCACGGAATCCGGTACGAATTTCAGCATTTTTTTACGCATCACCTAATTATCTTTAGAATTGCTTGACCACAATTTTTAAGGCCATCTTTTATTCAGCTATATGGATTCAACAAATCAGCATCATGAATTTGCAAAGTTCGAAGGTCCACATTTTCGCTCAACCAAAAAAACAATCATATTTTTTACATAAGTATTTTTAATCATACATAAATTCGTATTTTTGTCATTTAATAAATATTAAAATAACTGATAATATAAATTTTATCGAAATGGATAACAAATTACTGGGTATCGGGTCAAGGGTGAACCATCCTGCTTACGGTCCGGGTGTCATCATCGGATCAGAAGTTGCAGCATATAAAGTATGTTTCATTTCACAGGGGATCAAACACGTTGGTAAACAATACAATGCATGGGATATTGTCGAATTGATCGAAGATGAAAACACCGTATCTTTTTCAATGGCCGAAAAATCACTCATCAAGATACTCAAAACCTGGAGCGATATCAGTGAAGTCATTCCTATGCACAATAAATGGAATAATGGAAAAATGATCCTGGTTCCGGGCAACACTGAGCTGAAGGAAAAAGAAATTCCTATTGAAGTTTTTTTCCATAAAATCGTAATGGTCAGGGATAGGCTGAGGGTAATGGAACAACGCATCAACAGCAGCGAGGGGCTCACCGATGAAGACAAGGTCAATCTTCAGCAGTACATCACGAGAATCTACGGAAGTCTGACAACTTTCAACGTGTTATTCCAACAAAAAGAAGATTATTTTGTTGGAGAAAAGAGCGAATGATCTAAACAGTTGTAGTATGAAACAAATCAAGTGGGAAGTTGGCGGAATGAATTGTACAGGTTGCTCTGCGACCATAAAGAACCTGTTGGAATCCAAAGGTATGCAGGATGTACAGGTGGATTTCAGCACAGGAGAACTCGTTTTCAGTAATCCGACATCTGAAACTGATGATCAGATTGTTCATTCCATTGAAAGTCTTGGTTTCAGGGTGATCTTACCAGAACATGGTAAAAAAAAAGGCCTGACATTAGGCTGATCCTTGCGATACTTTTCTCCCTACCCCTTTTTTTGCAGCATATTTTCCATCTGATCCCCGGAATACATGTACATTTCATGGAATCTGCCTGGCTGCAATTCATATTATGTACGCCTGTTTTTCTGATCGGACTTCAGCGCTTCGGTAAGAGTGCTTTCGCCTCTTTGAAGCTTGGTGTTTACCACATGGACCTGCTGATCCTGATAGGAAGTACATCAGCATTCATCTACAGTACTTTAGGTATGATTTGGGAAGATCAGTCCATGATTTTCTTTGAAACTGCAGCGATGATCATCACTTTAGTGCTTATAGGGAATTTTATAGAAGAACGTACAGTCAAACAAACCAGCAATGCCATTGAAGGGCTGAAGAAACTTCAGCAAAACTATGCAATGCGTCTTGATCCACAAACAGGACAAGTCACTAAAGTTCAAATTCAGGATCTGCGTAACTATGATCAGGTCATGGTCAATGAAGGAGATGCTGTTCCGTCCGACGGGATCATTTTAAGCGGTGAGGCGCTGATCGACGAATCTATGCTCACAGGAGAGAGCGCACCAAAATCCAGGGTGAAAGGTGATGAAGTGATCGGTGCCACGATCGTTGTTTCCGGATCACTACGGTTGCAGATCACCAGGACAGGAACAGCAACGGTTTTGAGCAACATGATCGAATTGGTCAAAAAGGCACAACGTGAGAAGCCAGGCATTCAGCGGCTGGCCGACCGGATCAGTCATATTTTTGTTCCTACCGTGATCACCATCTCAGTGATCACATTTTTGATCTCCTACTTTTTGGCAGGTGTTGAATTAACTCCATCCATTCTCAACAGCATTGCCGTATTGGTTGTCTCCTGTCCCTGTGCAATGGGGCTGGCTACTCCGACAGCAATTGCAGCAGGCGTTGGGCAGCTATCCAGAAATGGTATGATGGTCAAAAGCGGACAGGTTTTGCAAAACATGTCAAGTGTTAGGAAACTTCTGTTTGACAAAACTGGAACCCTAACCGAAGGAAAAATTGTGATCAATGACTTCCGGACTTTTGGCATTGAGCCTGCCTTGGCTAAATCTGTGTTTTATGAATTGGAAAAACACTCGTCGCATCCGATCGCAACAGCCATTGTAAAAACTTTCAGAGCAAGTGACTCTGAAGCGATCAAACACCCGTTAAAGCAGGTAAAAGAATTGAGGTCAGAAGGAATTGTTGCTGAAGATGAAGCAGGTGATCACTGGAAGATATCATCTGTCCGGACAGATGAACCGGCGGATCAAAACACCATTGGTCTTTTCAGGAATAATGAACTGGTAGCTATTGTGCATATCGGGGACACATTGCGGTCAAATGCCCGACAAGTAATCGGGCAGTTACAAGATCAGGGATACGGTATTTCAATCATTTCCGGTGACAAAACCAGTACTGTTGCCAAAGTGGCTGCCCAATTGGGCATAGAAAGCCACCACAGTGAAATGAAACCTGAGCAAAAATACGATCTGATAGAGCAGGAAAACCTCAAAGGGCATATCGCCATGATCGGAGACGGGATCAATGATGCCGCTGCATTGCACAAGGCCGCGGTAGGAATTTCATTCAGTGAAGCTTCACGTATTGCCATCAATTCAGCTGACATTGTGCTGATGAGACCGGATCTTTCCTTGCTTCCTAAAGCCTTCAGGATCAGTAAAGCCACGATGACGACCATCAGGCAAAATCTATTTTGGGCATTTTCCTATAACATTGTGGCCATACCCATGGCTGCTGCCGGAATGCTTAACCCAATGCTGGCTGCACTTCTGATGAGTTTTTCAGATCTCATAGTAGTTGGAAACAGTATTCGATTGGTTTTCAGAAAGTTCAAATGACAGCCTGAGACTGACCTTTAACGAGACTTATTTTTGCTTAATTGAGGATCTGATTTTTTCTTCTTCAACCATCTTCAGGTTGTTGAGTCTCAGGAATACCTGAACTGTGGTCTTGACATCTTTTTCGCAGTAATTTTTTATTCGCTCCAGATCATTTTCTTCCCAATAGACTTTGCTGACCATACTACCATCAATGTCATCCTTTGGAGAAGGAATACCCAAAACATGAGCGAGCAATTTCAGTGAGGTGTAATTTTTATAATCACCAAACTTCCACAATTCCATCGTATCGATCAAATGAGTGGTCTCCCAAGGCTTTTTGCCTGCAATATCCAGCATTCGGGGCAATCTGAGCCCATTGATGATCATCCTTCTGGACAGGTAAGGCACATCAAATTCTCTGATATTGTGTCCGCAAAGGAAGCTGGAAGCAGGATCACCAAAATATTTTTCCAGCAGTTGTGAGAATTCCTTCAGAATCACTGACTCATCAGAACCACTGAAAGAATTCAGTCTCAATTCTTTAATTTCGCCTTTATCCAGGATCAAAAATCCCATGGAGATGCAGACTACCCTGCCAAACTCTGCATAAATTCCTGCTTTTTTTGAATAAAGATCAGCAAAAACAGCAGGATCAGCAGGGTCATCAACTGATTTTAACCAATAAGCAGACTTATGGTCCCATAATGCCTGCAATTCGGAATCCATCCCCAGATAATCAGGTGTTGCAGAGGCGGTTTCAATATCAAAAAATAATATTCGGTGAAGGTTTTTCGTTTCCATTTTATGAAATTTTATGCAAAATATTCATTTTTTCTTAAAAAGCATGAATAATTTGAAACTTCAAAACATTTTCATGCATCCATAGTAATAAAGCCTTATATTTGTATGTTCATGATAGCAATATGGACAGAATCATTTATGGTTTATGCAATCGTAAATAATATTTAATTAAAGCAACTTTTCAAATACTAAAATCAAACAAGTATGACATCATCAAATTCAAATCAAAAATTTATGGCATGGGCAATAGTGGCCATCGTTTTATTGCTCGCAACCAATGTGTACCAATGGTGGAAAATCAGTCAGTTAAAGAATGAAACAACAGTAGTAAAAACGGAGTTGAACGAAGTTGAAGAAACAAAGGCATTGCTCGAAAAGGACTATGAGCTGGCACTGGCCAGTCTGGACGAGCTAAAAGGAGACAATGAAGAATTGAATCAGATGATCGAACAGCAAAAAGCTGATCTCAAAACTCAAAAAGATAAAATTTCAAGATTGATCAAAACCTCAGGTCAACTGGAACAGGCCAAAAAGGAAATCGCCATGTTGAATGCCACGGCTCAGAAATATGTTGAGGAGATCAATCAGTTAAAAGCGGAAAATGAAATGCTCGCAACTGAAAATACTCAGCTTAAGACTGAAACGGAAAATCTGAGTTCCAACCTCCAGACTGTCAGCCAGGAAAAGGAAAACATTTTAAGGGAAAAAGAGCAGATCACTCAGGAAAAAGAAAGATTGAGCAGTGATTTTGCCATGGTTTCTGTTAAAGCCAACAAAGCATCCGTTATAGAATTGAAGGAAATTGATGTCAAGGGTTATCGGATCAAGGAAAGTGGTAAATTATCCAAAAGGAAAAGTGCCAGCAGCGTTGACCTGCTTGATCTTTGCTTTACTATGATACCCAATGAAATTGCAGATAAGGGAGTTGAAAAGTTCATCATTAAACTGATCGGACCTGACGGTGTGACGGTCCACAATCAGCAGATTGGCGGCACATTTAAAAAAGAAGCCGACGGGACCGAATCAAAATATACTTTTTCAGCCAATTATGCCAGCCCGGGCAAAGAAGAAAAAGTTTGTACCAAATATGAACCTAAGATGGAGTTACAAAAAGGGACTTATAATATTGAAATCTACAATAAAGGGTACCTCACTGGAAAAGGAAGTTTTAAACTGAGGTAATCAAATTCAAAATAGATTTAGAATATGGACTGCAGAATGGTTTAGATCTTTTCCTTCCATGTTTTGATCAATAAATCAATACAGCTCACACTTTTTTACAGCTTAGGCTGATTATGTATCATCGCCGGATGCTCATTTTAAGACCATCCGGCGATTTTCTATTATCAAATCCCTTCACCATCTAAATGGAAATCAAGGACTTTTTTCAACAATCTGTAACTGATAATAAAGTATTTGGCCGGGAAGATGATATTATTGGATAAGCCGGCAATGAAATATTTTCATCAGAAGAAAACGGCAACCGGTTTAATGCTATTGATACCCTTTAAACATGAACTCCCGTATCAAGACGGCAAAAGGATCATTGATAGTAAGCACTATTCTCGTCATAAGGATATATCATTTCCCCTGATCTTAAGCTTTATTTGTTGAAGTTGGTTAAAAATGCACCTTAATGTTTGCAAACAAATTACTGACGAATGCTGACGAATACTGACGAATGCTGACGATACTTTGTATGTCAGCACTTATCAGGCAAGCTTGTCAGCATCTTTGATACTGACGATGCTTTGCATGTCAGTATTTATTTTACTGACGAATGCTGACGATACTTTGTATGTCAGCACTTATCAGGCAAGCTTGTCAGCATCTACGATCCAAAAAAGGCGCTTTGCCCTGAGTTTTTGGCTGACCCGCAACTTCGCGTTCCCTCACTTGAGTATCCACCGGATATTCACCTTTCAGTAACGGTCGGTCATTTTCAGCTATCAACATACATTTCATTGTTTTACTAAACATTGTGAAAACACTTCACCGTTTGTTTTCACCACCAACACAAGGTATATCCCTGAGTTAAGATCCTCAATATCAAACTCCGGAACTTTCAGATCATTGAATTGTTTGATCATACTTCCATCCGTCGAAAAGATCTTAATATTTGAGATATCAAGATACTCATCATCACTGCCTATTGAATTGAGGATTATTTTATTTGTGGCCGGATTCGGGAAAAGCATTATGACTTTGTGGTCATCGCCCATATTTTTGACTGATGTAAGGTCCTGAATACACAGTTCTTCTGATATCAACGTGCACTCATTGGAGTCCTTTATTGTCAGTGTATAACAACCAGCATCCAGTCCGCTGATATTCTGACTTGAAGACCCGAATCCCCCGGGGCCTTCCCAATAATATTCGTATGGAGGTGTACCTCCGATCACATGGACAGATATAGCGCCGGCAGATCCGGCAGTGATATCTGTTATAAATATTTGATCAAAAGCCAGAATCGGTGGCTGGGATATGGTGAAACTTTCTGTGATCACACAATTGTTGTCGTCTGTAATGGTTACGGAATAGGTTCCGGCGCAAAGCCCGGAAACTGCAGAATCGTTTTGCCCGCCAGACCAGTTGTATTGCAGGGGTAAAAGGGCGTAATCCACATTATTGATCACAATACTCCCTTCGCAATCACTGAAGCATTTGTTTTCAAAAGTCTGAGCATTCAGTTTTAACAACGAACACTGATCAAATTCAAATATACTGACCCCACAATAATAATCTGAACAATATAAAAGTTCACGTGCTAAAGTGACTGTCTTAATGTCCCCGGGAGTATTGTACAGCGCAATAAATTTGGGAGCATTAAACTGACTGATCTCATATATGTATAAGCCAACATAACCGGCAGCAACAACTGCAAACTGGTTTTTGATGTGGATGTCATAGCCCCTGCTTGTGTTCAGATCTTTTATATAAGCCGGGTTTGAGAGATTTGATATATCATAGATCCTAATCCCGAAATTCGAACTGCCAATCCAGGCGAACCCATCTTTCACTTTAACAGAGTACAGTGGTTTAAAAGCATTAATTGTGATACTTCCCACTTCAACAGGAGCAGACAGGACAGAAATATCAATCATTCTGAGACCGCCACTCAGGTCAGCCAGATAAATTATTTTTTCATCATGGTGGATATCCATATCCAGCGCTGAACCGGGGGTATCCAGGGTACTTATCAATCCGGGCTGCCCCGGATCACTGATGTCTATGATGGCCAAACCATTTGCGCCGGCAGCCATGAACAGGACATCCTCCAGGATATACATTTTATAACTAGGCTGATTCAGAGCCAGATAACTCAATAATTCAGGATTGAGGGGATCAGTAATGTCAAAAGTGCTTAACCCTCGATTGGAAACAAACAAATACTGATCTCGCACTTGTAGAGAATTAATTTCATTATCAACAGGCATAAATTTTAACGGAACAGGCATAGCCGGGTCCATGACATCCAGAATTGTGATCCCATTGGAAAATTGACTGGCATAAGCATAATGATCCCTGATGGCAAGGCTGGTCGTCAGTCCCGGAACCGGGATCTCTCCCTTTGGATCGAGTATTCCATTTGCATCCGCTTCATAACGTAATATGCCATTGTCTATACTTATGGAAATCATGGACTCTGAAACATTTAAGTAATTTGCATTTAAAGGTAAACTCTTTGTATCTGCAATAACCGGGACATTTGGATTGCTGATATCAATGGTTTCCAGGTTATGACCCGCTGCAAAAACAAAGTTGTCGTTCATCTTTGCCTTTTCTGCATAGTTATACAATTTCAATTTACTGATTTCCATAGGATTCATAGGGTCTGATATATCCAGTATTCTCAGAGTGTCGCTTTCCAGTATACAAGCCTTATTATTCAGAACATCGACTTCCTTGAAATAACCTCCTTTTTGATGATATACTTCCACCCATGACCCGGGATCTGATATATCAAATATCTTCAATCCTTCACTCTGACAGGCAGCAATTATATAGTGGTCATGAATTACAGCATTGCTGGTGTACTCAACAGATAATGCATGCAGGATAAAAGGAGCGTTGGGGTCAGAAACATCGATCACTTTTACCTGCTTGGTGCTTCTCGACATGCTATATATCCTTTGATCTTTGTACTGTATCCTGGGGTAATATTGCTTATACTCACAAAAACCGGTTTCTACCGGGTGCATGATGTCTGCCAGACTGACAATGCTCAATCCTTCATCTTCGATCGTCAGGTAAGCATAATTTCCATCTATCAGCAGATCAAAAATCCTCCCCTTGCTTTCGAAAGCGGACAAGGCAACCGGAATGTTGTCCTCATTCAATTCTGCGATTTCAAGAATACATCCGTTGCTATAAAAAATCAGATTATCCTTTTGAATAGCTGCGGTGCAACTGCCTTCCCTCCATTTACCTATTGGGAAAGTATTTATTTCGGATTGACAGATCATTTGTGGTAAAGCACAAAATAAATAGATTAAAAACAGGGCGCTGATATGTTGTAAAAGGCGGAAATTGGATTGGTTAAAGCTTTTAGTTGACATGGCATATCATTGTAATGGAAAAAATTCGATCAAGTGTACTAATATACCATATTTTCAACGAAAAATGCAATAAAATTGAATAAATGCTCATAATCAGGGCGATGCTCCCGGAGCGTCAATTGGTTCTTCGTTTTACAGATCGGCCTGGCGTGCTTATAAAACGAACACTTTCCTATTTGTAATCCAGAATATGCTGGCCACTAATAGAGTGTGTTCCATCATTCAACACTTTAATGGCATTGATCATAGCAGTTGCCAGTTGTCTTGTGTGCAAAGGTTTCTGTGCGCGTAAAATCCCTGATCTGTTCAGGAATTGAAGCACTCTCGCTGCCACGACTTCTCCCGGGCGGTCAGAGTTGTCCCTCAATAACAAAGGAGGATTGAAAATGATCAGTCTTGGAAATTTCAGGGCTTTGACATCTTCTTCCAGCTGACCTTTCATTTTGGAATAGAAGAACATTGATCTGGTGGACGCATTTTCAGCTGATACCAGCACATAACTGTGTACACCATTTTCCCTGGCTGCTTTTGCAAAGTAATACTGGTAATCATGATCCACTTTCCACTGTGCTTTTTTGCTTCCGGCTATCTTCAAAGTTGTTCCCAGGCAGGAAAACAACACGTCTCCTTTGACATCCGCTTTCCACAGTTCAGGCTGATCAAAGTCAACAATCTTTGTTGTAAGCTTCTCATGATCTACTATCAGCTCCCTTCTGACAAAAACGACCACCTGACTGATCGTTTCGTCCAAAAGGAGCAATTCCAGTAAATCCCTGCCGGTGGCTCCGGTTGCGCCAATCATTAATGCTTTCATGGTAAAAATTCTTTTAAAACAGCACAAACTTTCAGCTAATTTACCAAATTAAAATGGTTTAAGTCGTTTTAAGAAAGGTATTATTCTGATTGTGATGCCCAAAAGGATCATGAGATAGATCAAAAGAGAAAGTCCCCATTTGAATAAAGTCAGCCCGGAACCCCAAAATGCGGTATCATCACTGATGTTTCCTGTGTTCAGGTATTGCTCCAGCATGTTCAATTCAGTGTAATTTTCAGCCCAGTCAGTCAACATTCTGATCAGAGGCAAAATCAGCAGGTAGTTTTTGTTCTTAAAGAAAAAACGAATCCAAAGAATGTACATGGCTGTATAGATGACAGGGAAAACAGTATCCCAAACCCGGATAAACCGGCCGTAGCAAAAAAGCTGGTCAATTTCCCTTGAATTGAAAAAAGAGAGTATCTGGCTTTGGGAATACCCAAAAGTAAGCCCGAGTGAATTATGCCCGTTCACCAACAAAAAACATTTACTGAAGTGCCCCAAGACGAACTGGGCATAAACGATCATCACTATGGTTGCCAGGACTGCAAGGACCAAATCACGGTACCTTTTGAAAAACTCAGAATATTTACTCATGTATATCATCATCAACTGCCTGAAAGATCAATTGGATCCGGGTTGATCATTGGGAAATCATTGTGATCAATCATAACTCTGATTTTCAGGGGAAAAAAAAATTGATCTTTAAAACCCCTATTCTCATTTTTGTTACTCAAGCAAGAACACCAATTACTATTGTCACTGTATTCATTTACTAAAAAAGGAAAACAAGTCATAAAAATATAAATTTCTTATCCACTCTATGTTTTTCTTCAACCTAAAATAATACTAACCATTACTTTTTCAGGTTTTTATTACTGTGGGCTCTGAGAACGCACAAAAGCACAATTCAGATACAATTTATTTCAAGCCTGCAGTACCTGTCAAAGGCACCAAAGCGAGCGCGATCTTTCCCAGATCCCCTGTATTGAGGGCCTGTTCCAATGCCCTCAGATTTTCTTTGACACCCGCCGGCAATTCTGATCTCAAATAATGATTGACAACACGACTGAGCTGGTTGATCAGTGCATTTTTCACTGTTTGTCTGGTGGCGCCCGGTTCAGGTGCAGAACCATGATATTCGTGTTTGAGCAACTGGAACAATTGATTGATCACCTGATCAAAATAATCATCCCCTAGGGTATTGTTTTGATATATGGCGCGCTGCAATGCAGCCATACCTACACTTGGATTGCCCACACTAAAATAGTTTTCACCTTCGTGAATAAGCTTCACATCGGCTTCACAGGTCTCCTCATCCATACTGATGTTAAATAGAAATTCTTTTCCTTCTACATCTTGCATGTAACTGAAAGTATAATGTGGTCTGGTACCTCTTCCACCGCTGTTATGTGACATGGTGATGTCTTTAGCCCAATTGGATTCACTGATGCCGGTCATTCCTGTTTGTTGCGTGGATTCAGCTAAAAGGTCGCCATAAACCTGGTTCCTGCTTAAATTGCAGAACAAGGCTTCCATATTGGCCTGCCCGGTGATGGTGTGCTTTTGATATGGGTCACTTTCAATAAAAATGATCTCGTTGCCTCTGATTTCAACCTGTCCGGCCCCGCCAAGCGAAAATACCAGTGCACCATTATGCTGACTTCTGATCTTTTCACAGCAATCATTGGCTTCTGTCAATTCGATCCGCTTTATAATGGTTTGAGAGCAATCGGTATCACCACATGTATTATTGATCCGGGTCTTTAATTCCAGCGTGCCGGCGCCTTCAATTTTCGAAAGTACAAGTTCACTATGGATCATACCATATTCCTGGTTATTTCCCGTTCTGTTATACTTGTATCTGGGTTTATAACTGATGAGCGCATCACATGTATGGTGACAATGGTTGGGACAAGCACAATTGATCTCAGGAGGATAAAATTTCAAACCGCCTACATGCCAGCCGATTCTGTCTTCCCTGAGTTCCCGGCCTTTTAAAGTCACTATTTTCATTGGAGTCAGAATAGTTGCCGTATCACATTTACATGGTGGCTGTTCGGGTGTTGTGCTGACCGGTGGTTTGGATTCCGTTTGTCTGGCATGCGCAAGTTCTTCTCCGATGGTTTCCAGTCCGGGTTCACTTCCTGAGACAATTCGTTCTCCCTCTGCAATTGCTTCTGCTCCCATGGCACGGCCGGCCTCTTCAGCCGCATTTCCTGAGTGGATCCTGACTCCTTTTAAGTCGGCATTATCAAATAATTCTTCAATTGTATTGACATCATTTTTTATCTCGGGAGCTTTGGGCAGAATTTTTGCTTCAGCGCCTGTTGCCTGAAAAGAATTCCAGAAATCATCCACACCGACATCCAACTGATCTTTTTGTTCTTGCGGCAGATCGTCATATTTCTTATTCGTAGTCCCTTCAAACTGCTTTACTGTGTTTTGATGAAAATCTGCCTTATCATAAGCTTTTCCTTCAAGGGCTGAGGTATACATCCAAAAGGTTTGCTGAATGACCGCTTCACGTTCCCTGTCAGGGTGACTTGAGAAAGGTGTTGTTATTCCGCCTCTTTGGTTTAAGTTGTCAAATGCCGTGCTGATATGCCTGATGGCTTCAACCAGCAATGTAGTTGCAACTCCGGCTGCATTGTTAAAATCTACAGGTATCCTCACAGGAATATCCGTTCCGGGGATTGTGGGTATGTTGCCTGTCAGAATATCAGGACAGTCCCATGGCAATCCACCACGATCATATGGTGGATTTTGAAGCATCTCCGAGATAACCGGGATGGGATGACTTTGCTGAACAGGAATTTTCACATAGTTTTTTTGATCCGGCTTCATTCCGGTCGTTTTGCCGTTCCCGGGACTTTCCACCCATTCGCTGATATCAGGAATTGGCTCTCCGGGGCCAACAGGCGGTCGTCTGATATCCACACAATAACCATACAAAGGTACTTCCACAGTTTGTCTGCCCGGAACAATGATTTCCGGTATTTCCGGAACGATATAGGGCTGATGATCACCGGAAGATGGAATATAGTATCCATTATTTTCTCCAATCCTCAGCGTGACCTGTTTTTTGCCGGGATTTTCAACATAAAGAGTGATGATATGATTGGTTGTCCTGCCTGTTCCTTTTACTTTTGCCAATAATGTTCCTACTTCACCTCCATTGTCTGCAGGAACAGGGATGGCAAGCTCCTCGGGAATGGATGGCGGAATAAATTCAGGCAATTCCAGATCTCTGCAGGTTTGGACCAAAGCATCCATGAACTGGGCGGTCATCAGATCGACAGGCAAATTGCCTATTGTATTCAAGTCCGAATCAGACGCATTGTTTTGAAGGTAATTGTTTATGGAGGTACATGGATCAAATGTACCTTCAGGCATAGTGTTTAACCACACCACTTGCTGAATGATGAACTCTTTTTCTTTTTCGGGAAAATCGCTCAGAGGGGTGACCATATCTCCTGTTTCCTGAAATCCCGAAATAGAATTTTCCAGTCTTTTTAGCAGGTCAATCAATGGAACTTCGGTTGACCAGGTATTACATTCAGGCAGATCAGTTCCTGATTCCATTGCAGGTAGCTGATAATCCGTGCAATATCCTTTCACAGGAATGATCTGTGTAGTCCCTGTCGGTATATTGATCAGTATATCATCCGGGATAATGTAACCCTGGTATGTTCCGGTTGATGGAATAGTTACAGGAGGAAAACTCATTTCAATTCCCTGCCCGGAATTATTTATAAAATAGAAGTCAGCTATGTGTCCAGTTGTTCTCCCTGTTCCTTTGGCATACAATTCCACACCTTCAGGGAGCATGCAGGCCACATGACCTGTAGTTCTTCCGTGTTTTTGAGCTGTCAGGAATATAGGGATCATCAGCAGAAATGTGACTTTGAATAAAGTTATGAAGCCAATGATCTTACTCATACTATTTATTTTCATCTCGTAAAAATTTTCATTTAATAACTGACCTTTCGCAGTCAGAATATTTTGATAAATAAAATAAATTTTT
>CAZQKR010000029.1:0-50416 GCA_964594045.1 uncultured Saprospiraceae bacterium
ACTATTTAACTGATTTATAATATTTTATATGAATATTAAGGAGCGACTATTTATTTATTTCTTGTAAAAAATTATAAATTTTGATTAAAAGAGGTTTAAAAATATCTATTTTTAAACAATATTAGAAAATAAGAAAAATCTTATGACCCATGGAAAAGAACCATAATTCAGACTATCTAAATCATCCTGTTTACCAAAGGTTAATAGCCTCCGGGCCAAAACGCATTCTTGCATTGGATGGAGGAGGTATCAGGGGTGCATTGTGTATAGGTTTTTTGGAAAAAATTGAAAAGGAGCTTGCTAACCGGCAGAAAATCACGAACATTAACAAGGATTTTACTTTGTCAGATTACTATGATTTTATTGGAGGTACCAGTACCGGAGCTATCATCGCAACCTGCCTGGCGAAAGGTATGACGGTAAGTCAGGTAAAGGATTTATATATGAGTTTAGGCCAAAATATATTTTCTTCCTGGAAGAAGAAAATTCCCGGATGGCTTAGATGGTTTAAATCCTTTATAGAATTCGTGGAAATTATGCTGGCATCTGCTCATTTCAGTGAAAAAAAACTGGAAAAAGAGCTTGAAAAAGTACTTGGGAGTATCACTTTTGGCTCAGATGAATTCAAAACCGGATTGTGCATAGTTGCCAAACGAGCTGATACACTCAGCGCTTGGGTGATGCACAACCACCCACTCGGAAAATATTACGAAGCAAACAAAGGTATTCTGGTCAGAGATTTGCTTAGAGCAACTTCTGCGGCTCCGAGCTATTTCAAACCCAAAAAGATCAAGGTTGCTGCCAATGAAGATGCCGTTTTTATCGATGGGGGTGTCAGTTCCTATAATAATCCTGCATTGATCATGTTTTATATTTGCACTTTGTCCAGCCTGCCTTATAAATGGAAAACCGGCCGTAATAATCTGATGGTGACATCGGTAGGAACGGGATTTAATCATGCCAAAAAAGATGCCTCCAAATTGGAAAAACGGAAAATATTCATGTGGGCATCAGATATTCCGGACTTGTTTATGACAGATGCTACATCACTCAATCAACTGGTTTTGCAAACATTGGCTTTTACCCAAACACCCCAATACATCAATTCAGAATTTAATGACCTGAGAAATATTTTGATCATTAAGGATCCTTTGCTGACATACCAGCGATACAATGTTGCCCTAAGCATAAATTCTCTACAGGCAGAAATGGGTAGGCCATATACTCAGGAAGAAATTGACCATCTTGCTGAGATGAGTAATGGCGAAAATGCTCGGCAATTGTATGAAATAGGTAAAACCTTTGCTGATAAAAAAATTAAAAGCGGACATTTTCCTGTGATTTTTGACACCCTGCCAGATCAGATCAAAATAATACTGACCCAGGCACAAAATACGGAGATATCTTCCTGGTTGATGTCACAGGGTAAACTGTATGAGAAATTCAAACTTGTTTATGCCAGGAAAGCCGCGCAGGAAGAAACAGTTGCTTCAGTTACTTCTTCCGGGGAAGAAACACGCAACACTGCCAAGCCCGGAGATTTTATCGTGATGAATCAGACGGAAGCCCGGGAGCAGTATGTGATAAATGCTTCAAAATTTGAGCAGCGCTATGAGTTTTGCAGTAAAAAAGATGAGGAATGGTCCGAATTCAAACCCAAAGGCCGGGTGTATGCCATTTGTCTTACGGGCCAAGTTATATCAGAAAAAATGTGGCCCATTCATTTTTTGCTGACCGCAGGTTGGGGAGAAAATCAGTATTGTGCTATGGATGACTATTTGGTATGTCCGCCTGATGGATCTGAGTTTTACAGGATCGATCATAAGGAGTTCAATGAGACATATAAGGAAATCTGAGCAAACCATTAACGATTAAAACAACATCATTATGTCGATGAACGACCTTCAAGGCCTCACCCATGCTAAAAAACTGATCAAAGAAAATCTCGAAACCAAGGCTACTTTCCTGGATTTGGGAAATTGCGGATTGAGCGATTTGAGTGAATTACCTGAGTTGTGGAAATGTCAGCATTTGGAAGGTTTGAATATGGGATCGTATTTTTCGTATAAGGAAAAATGGATTGGATCAAAAAATGCCTTTGGACTTAATGAAATTGGTTCTGAAGGTGCAATGGCCATTGCAGTAAACCTAGCCCACTTGACATCTCTTGATTTAAGATCGAATCAAATTGGTTCTGAAGGCGCAAAATCCATAGCAGAAAATTTAGGCCAATTAACTTCACTTAATTTATGGTATAATAATATTGGTTCTGAAGGCGCAAGAGCCATAGCAGAAAACCTGGCCCACTTGACATCTCTTGATTTAAGATCGAATCAAATTGGTTCTGAAGGCGCAAGAGCCATAGCAGAAAATTTAGGTCAATTGACATCTCTTGATTTAGGATGGAATCAAATTGGTTCTGAAGGCGCAAGAGCCATAGCAGAAAATTTAGGTCAATTGACTTCTTTGATTTTAGTTGAGAATCAGATTGGAGATGAAGGAGCGAAGGTGATAGGAAAGAATAGCAAAAGCCTGACTTTTTTGAATTTAGGAGGGAATCAGATTGGATATGAAGGAGCGAAGGTGATTGCAGAGAATTGCAAAGGCCTGACTTTCTTGGATTTAAGTCGGAATCCAATCGGAGATGAAGGAGCGAAGGTGATTGCAGAGAATTGCAAAAGCCTGACTTCTTTGGATTTAGGATTTATTGAAATCGGAGATGATGGAGCGAAGGTAATTGCAGAGAATTGCAAAAGCCTGACTTATTTGGGTTTAGGAGATAATCAAATCGGAGATGAAGGTGCTAGGGTGATTGGAGCGAATTGCAAAAGCCTGACTTATTTGGATTTAGGAGGTAATCAAATCGGAGATGAAGGTGCGAAGGTGATTGGAGCGAATTGCAAAAGCCTGACTTCTTTGAATTTAGGAGGGAATCAAATCGGAGATGAAGGAGCGAGAGCTATTGCAGATAGTTTTAAAGAAATCACTGAGCTACTATTAATGGATAACAAAATCTCAAATTTTACACCTTTCATACCAATTATTGAAAACAATCCGAATTTAAAACTTTTTACAAATTTTGAATATGATGAACTAAGTGGACTTAACTTGTCTGAAAATAAATTTGTTGAACCACCCCAGGAAATCGTTGAGCAGGGCAAAGAGGCTATACTTGAATATTACAGACAAAAAGAAATTTCAGGAACTAAACTATTATTAGAAGCTAAAATGGTGCTACTTGGCGATGGTAGATCAGGAAAAACTACATTGACATGCAGGATGATGGGTAAAGATTTGCCTAAAGAAGCGGATCGAACCCCTGGTGTGGATATTATTGTTGGAGCATACAGCTTTCCAGTTAAAGAAGGAGATTTTAAATTGAATATATGGGATTTTGGTGGTCAGGATAAGTACAAACCACTACACCAGTTTTTCTATTCAGAAAGTGCTGTTTATGTTATGGTAGCTGATAGTGGCAATGCCATGACAGATTTTGCCGATTGGTTTGAGACGGCAGAATTGTTTGGGAAAGGTAGTCCTTTGATCGTAGTACTCAATGAGTTTCGGGATGGTTTGGGTTATGGCATATTTGATGAAGAAAGATGGCGCAGACAGTTTCCAAAACTTATCAGAAGTGTACATATGGTCAATTTGTTGAATCAAAAAGGCTTTCCTCCCGTTGAACAGGAAATACGACATTTAGCATACCAACTACCTCATGTTCGATATGAATACCCGGAAAACTGGGCAAACATCCGAAGCGAATTGGAAAGGAAAAGGGATGAAAACTTTATTTCTTTGCAGGAATATTTAAGAATTTGTTCAGCTAATAATCTTCCCGAAAGGCATAGTGCTATGGTGCTGAGCAGTGTATTACATAATATAGGGGTTTGTCTCCATTATCAGAATAATGATCTCCTCAGTCAGCATCTGATACTTAAAAATGAATGGGCTACAACTGCTGTGTATAAAATACTGGAAGATCATGAGGTTGCAGAAGTAAAAAAAGGATTTTTTAATCTGTCTGATCTGCACAGGATATGGACTGATGACAATTATCAGGATATGATACCTCAATTGCTGGCTTTGATGTGTGAATTCAAGTTAGCCTATCCACTGCCCCAAAAAAATGAGTTCGTTACTCCGGTTTTGTTACCACACAGTCCCCCGCAGGATTGGCAATTCAACAGTACTGATTATATTACTGCACTTGTAGAGTATGAATTCTTGCCAAAAGCCTTGATGACTCAGTTTATTGTCAGTCGACACACAGACATCGACCGTGAAAGAACTTTGGTTTGGAGAGATGGGGTGGTGCTAACATGGCCGTCCGATACCAAAGCAGAAATCAGGAAAATTAAATCTCGTGGAAGAGACGCTTTTCAGATACTTGTGACCGGATTGGAACGGAAAGGATTGTTGACACTAATTATCAAAACCTTCCGGGATTTGCACACAGAGTACAAAGGTATCCGTATGAATGAAGTAGTGCCATGCCCCTGTAAAGGATGCCAACAAAAAAAGAATCAACAGCACTATTTTGATTTAGAAAATTTAACGAACCGTTTGGAAAAAAGTCGCCGCAAGGTAGAATGTGATAAATCTTTGGAAGAAGTGGATATTTTACAAATGTTAGGTGATCTGTTTACTTTAGAGAGGTTAGGGTTTTGGGATCAGGAGGAGAAGAGTAATGAAGAGAGAGTGAATCAAAAAGTTAAAACTGAATCATCAGGAAAAAAAGTATTTATCTCCTACTCTAAATCTGACGAACATTACCGCAATGAACTCGAAAAACACCTCAGCGTCCTTAAGCGCAATGGAAATATTTCTACTTGGCATGACCGCAAACTCCTACCCGGAGAAAAATGGGATGGGAAAATTAAAGAGGAAATTAAAGAAGCAGATATCATTCTATTTTTGGTCAGTTCTGATTTTTTGGCTACGGACTATATTTGGGATGTTGAAATTAAAGGAGCAATAGAAAGGGATCAGGAATATAAAAATGTTTTTGTTGTGCCTATAATTGTCAGACCATGCGATTGGACTGATTCACCATTGGGGGTTTATAATTCGGGTACAGAAAAGGGTAGAGCCATAAGTTTGGCTGATGATACTGACGCTGCATTTTTTGAGGTGGTGGAGAAATTGAAGGAAATCATCAAAAAATAAATCATGAAAAAAGTATTTATTTCATATTCCAGAGAAGATGAATATTTTATTCACAACCTTGATAAACATCTAATAATACTTAGAAGAAGTGGACTAATCCAGACTTTTTATGATCAAACAATTGTAATAGGTAAAGGATGGTACAACCAAAACCTTAAAGAAATTAATGAAGCTGATTTGTTCATCCTTTTAGTTAGTGCAGATTTTATAGCTTCTGACTATATTTGGGAAAAGGAACTTAAAGCTATTTTAAAAAGAGTAAAAGATCCTGACGACAATGCACTCTTGCTGCCAATAATCATAAGAGCATGTGATTGGAGAAATACGCTTTTGAATCAGTTTAACACTTTAGACTTAAGTAATACTGAAAACTGGGATGAAGGGTATAAAAAAATTACGATTACAATAAAAGAAATGCTACTTCCAAATATTTCAAAAAATAGTACGAAAGGATTAGCGTTAGCAAGAAAACTAATCAGAGAGAACATGAAAACCGAAGAAACATCCTTATATTTAGGTAACTGCGGATTGGCTGATTTGAGTGAACTACCGGAATTATGGAATTGTATACACCTGATAATATTGGATTTTTCTACCAAATATGATGAAGATGGAAATAATAGTTCTTTGAATAATATTTCTGAGAATAGCATATCATCGATTCCTGAAGATATTGGTAAACTTAAAAATCTTAAAGAGCTATATTTATCAGAGAACCCAATTGGGGACAATGGAGCTACTACTATTTCCCGGCAATTAAAATCATTACACATATTGGATATTTCTTATGCATCCATATCAGATACTGGTCTCATCGATATATGTCAAAATATCACAAGATTAAAATCACTTAATATCGAACAGAACAATGTCAGCGATACAGGAATAAAATATATTGTGGATAATTTGAACTATTTGGTTAAATTAAATATTAGCTATAATACCAATATTAAATTCAATATAAATATTCCTGTTAATAAATTATCAAACCTTCGTGAATTAAACATAAGCCATTGTAGTATAACGGATAATGGTCTTAATTCTTTAAAAAATCATAGAAGAATTGAGTTGTTGAATTTGGAATGGAATCAAATTACAGAAAAAGGAATTATGTATTTAGTTAATTTAGTTAACCTTAAAGAACTGTATTTGGAAAATAATTTATTGAGAGATAAAGGTGCACAAGAATTGGCATCAAATTTTAGAAAACTGATCAGGCTTAATTTAGCGCAAAATGAAATTGGTGATATTGGTGCATCACAGATTGGTCTGTACCTAAATAATTTAGAGTACTTGAATTTTAGTAAAAATAATATTTCTAACAAAGGAGCTGCAGCACTTTCTCAAAAATTAACGAGTTTGAAACATTTAGACTTGGCAGATAATAAAATAGGAAATGAGGGAGCCATTGCGATTGGTGAAAATCAAATTAAGCTTGATTATCTTGATCTAAGGACAAATGCACTTTCAGACGAAGGTGTAAAAAGTATTGTCCTTAATCTTCCAAGCTTGAAGTATGCTAACTTTTCATATAACTACATGAAACAGATACCACCCGGTATTCTGGATAATATTGGAGCATTAAGAAACTGGTTTGACAGTAAAAAAGTTCCCAATAATACCATTAAAATGATTCTGCTTGGTAACACAAGAGCGGGAAAATCTGAGTTGGCTCATATCCTAAAGGAAAATCAAAATAAGCAAGACGACGAAAGAACACATGGTTTGGAACATTGGTTGTGGGAGGAACAAATAAACAAAGACTTGAATCTTCGCATCAATATTTATGATTTTGGAGGACAGGATTATTATCATGCTACGCATCATTTGTTTTTTACTCATAATACTTTATATGTGGTTCTTTGGCATCATAATTTGAATGATAGTTTAAATAATGAAGAAGGTCAGCACTTTGACATAGGTTTTTGGCTAGGAAATATTAAATATCTTTTGCAGGATAAGTTTGAACAAAGTCAGATAAATGATTCTACTGCTATTTGGCTTGTCCAAAATAAAGGTGATTTATTTGAAGTAAATCCAAAATCGCTACCTGATTCTCATTTATGCAGTACATATAAGGTTGATCCATGTGGTGTTTTTTATGTAAGTCTTTTGAAATTCAAAGACTTGAAAAGTGGCTGGAAGAGCGAATGGTCTTACTTTAGAAGACACTTACTGGAAAAATTGACAAAATTAGCTGGTGAGATTCAAATTACTGAAATGTGGGAAACGATAAAAGATGAAGTATTGCCCTCATTTAAAAGTCAAAATTACATTATCGTAGATTATGAGTATTTCTTTGATGAGTGTAATGCCATATTGGGAGTGAAACATGGCACTCATGAAGATTATAAATCTGCTTTGATATACTTAAATAGTTGTGGGGAAATAATATTGTTCGATGCAATTGAAAGTCTAAAAGATAAAGTCATATTAGATCCGAAGAGATTGATGAAAATTATGTATTCAATCCTTACCAAACAAGCGGCGGATAATAAAGGTATAATTGAACGATCAAATGCGCAACAAATTCAAAAAGATGAAGATATCAATTTGCAAGTTTATAATTGGGTTATCGATATACTGACATTTTACAACATTATATTTCGTCATCCAACTAATATTGATAAATATGTTGCCCCTCAATATCTAAGTGAATCTCCATACCAAGGCATCCTTAATGATCTGATACCTGCTTCATTGACAATAAAGTACAACGATTTTATTCCAATGGCTATAATGGGAAAATTTTTAAGTCAATATCTAAAGTTTGATCAAGATGCAAAATATTGGAAATACGGAGCTATATTTTATCATGAAAACTCTTATTGTATGGTTAGAATGGACAGAGATGCTAAAAAAGTTTATATCCATGTAGATGAGAGAAAACCGCTTAAATTAGTCGAATCACCTACCAAACCTACTATTCAATTTAAAGATCAAAAAAACAACTTGTTGCGTGATTTTTTTGAATTTTTCACATTGATGAAAAATTCAGGAACTGATATATTATCTGATCAAAAAGATATGCCGGAACCAGAAAAGAACTATATCCAGGGTTTAGAATTATCAATCAACGACAAGGATTTTTTTAGTATTGAAATGATGTCAAAGGATTTGGAACATTGCCACGGTTACCTTCTAAACAGTGATGGAAGTTACCAACAAGTGCCCGCCATATTCTATTTTCTATTGCATAAACAAGTAAAAGCACCAAAGACCATTTTTATTTGTTATAGCCATGCAGATGTAATTCACAGAGATGAATTGGATAAACATCTTGCGGCACTCAAACTGCAAGGTAAAGTGGACACCTTCCATGATGGTAAAATCCTACCCGGTCAAAAATGGGATGAAGTCATCAAAAGCAATCTTTACAAGTCAGATATAGTACTTTTACTATTGAGTGTTGATTTTATGAACTCAATTTATATCTGGGAAACAGAACTAAAAATAGCTAGAGAAGAAGGAAAAACTATTATTCCTGTGTTTTTGCGTCATTGTGATTTTGTTGGTACGGGAATTGATCCATTGCAAGGAGTACCATTTTTTAATGATAAACCTGACACTAAAAATATTGCATGGATTTTAAGCAGTAATTTTAATTCAATAGATGAGGCTTATTTGAAAGTGGTTGAAAAAGTTAAGAAAATATTATAAAGTATTTTTTTTTTAGCGTAAATAAGGATTATTTTCTAACAAGATGAATATAAACTTCAAATCATTAAAACTTATTTCCGTAGAAAATGGGTTTGATTCCACTTTCAAAAATATAAAAATATTTAATGCAGATATTGATTCAAATCTTGGATATACATGCATATCTTATGCATGGGGAGATGAATTTATTCCCCATCCTTATGATAAAAGTATAGACATTTCAAAAAGAACATTACCTGTTATAACAACAGCTATGTATGCTTACCAAAGCCTGCAAAATAGCAATGAGAAAGACCTGCCAGTAGTAGATAAATTTTGGATCGATAGTTTATGTATGCCAGGGGTAGGTAAAGAAAGAGATCAACATATTTTTTTGTTAGGTGAGATTTATAATAAGTCTTCAATAGTGGTTGTGGTACTTTCAAAAGAATTTTCTAAGGTTCTGGAAAAAGTAACATTAAGGGTTCCATTCAATGAAGAAGATCTTGAAATAATCAATAATGATCAATGGGTCTCAAGATATTGGACTTATCAGGAAATAGTAAAATCCGGAAAGGTGTATTTAGTATCGGAATCAATAGGGGCATTAGTTGTACATGCTTCTGAATTCTTTGAGAAACTAACCCAAGAATTTGATGTTTTTTGCCATTTTCAAAACATAAAGACAATAGAATCAATTAAAAAGTATCCTTGCATAAGTGCTCTGGAAGCTGTTATTTTGGATCAGCGAATCCAAGAATTCCGGTCAATATATCAGGTTATGGTCCATATGGAGTACAGAAAATCAAGTAACGATGATAATAAACTAACAGCAATCAATAGTTTTCTGGCAACAAGCGAAAATTTAGATGTACTTCATTTTGAGAATGAATTCACTAAATTATATGAGCTTTGTAAAAGGACCAATGATTATTCCTTTATTTTTAATACGAGTACCCATAGGGAATCAAATAACCGGAAGTGGAAACCAACTTTATATGATTTTAAGCCAATATACTCTTGGCTTTATGGCTGGGGTGAGAAGCAATACGGTGAAATTTATCCGGACTATCTATTATTAAAAGATTTCATTTTGGAAACCAAAAGTGTTGTTTCCACTGAGGCTGTTACTTATTTAACTAAAATTTTAAAAGATAATGTAACTGCAGAAAGTGCAGATGTTTTGGATTTAATAAGAGCAAATTTGTCAGGACTGAACTTCGAAGGATGCTTAGACCCAGTCGAACTCGATAGGGGATTTTATTTTGATCAGTTTAATAATAATTTTGATGCAAGTAATATCATTGCTATTTGTAGTGGTGTACAATGGCCATTTGGAGCTCCTGCAATGAAATTAGAAAAAAGGGAATCATCTGACATTTACGATTTCATATCAGCGGGTGTGTTTTTTGGAAAAATAAGAGATAAAAATATAACTCATACAACGATTAAAATTGATTGACCATTAACTGAATTTAATTTCAGAGGTGAAGAAACTTTTAGAAAATATGGCATTATTTTCTATTGACGATTGTTTTTGCATTGTATGGAATAAATTATTAAATATATAATGTAAAGACATTAAAACTTTTTATTTATTACGATTTTTTGCACTAAGCATCACTTATTACACCTATTCAGTGATTCATCAATATATTTAAGTATTTCATATCTTGGCCACAACGGGTTTAATCTTTGAACCCTGCTTATTTCATCTTCAAGTAATCCACCGGACATAAATCTCAGTCTTAGTTTTTGTTCAAGAATCAATTCTTCACCGGAAAGGTGATTATTTTCCTCTACATTTTTAAAAATGTCATTATCCTTCTGAATTTCAGTTTTTGTATATACAGAATTAGGAATGCTTTTTTTAGTTACAAGAATACCATCATAATATATCGTTGTAACATTTTCATTTTTTATTAACTCAGGCTCAACTGTATTATTTGTTTTTTTCCATGATCTGAGTATTTGTTTAACAAATAAAAAAAATCTCTCCAAAAAAATAAAAATGAAGCTTTCGATTTTCTTTCTGAGTTGCTTAAGCTATCGCCCTTACACTTTGAATTCATTTTTATATTGTTTTTAGTTTTATTTACTATTTTTATATGCCTTGAAATGCATGTTTTTTAAGTCTGAAGTCTTCGGAATAATTTATCTTTTAGTGATTAAAGACTTTATTAATTTCAATGCCATCTTTTCGATTATATGAAATATTTGTGATACATTCAACGTGATTTTGCTGCACATTTTTAGGCAAAATATCAATCAAAAACCTGCCAAATGCTCTGCAATAATGAGAATTTGATTGTATACTGCTTAACTGCCTTACTAATGAGGCATATTTTTTGTCATAAATTTGTCCATTTAACAAATAGTTCCTCATCAATGAAAAGGTTTTAAAAATGTGATCAAGACTTTGTGAATCTATATGATATGTTTTAATAATATCCATAAAAGTTAGGCATCTGTTAGAACCTTCTTCTTGTTCGATGATTAATAGGCCAGGACTTATATTCAGTTCATTGTATTTTGGATGATCTTTTAAATTCAATACTGAATTTGTACTATAATTACTCATAATATGCCCTTTCCAAAAGGGAGCGTAAATCTTTTCTCTGGTAGATGGATACTTTCTTTCTTCATAAGTGCTCCAATACGGTAAGGCAGCTGCCATGGCTTTGGAAAATTTATCCAATACCCCTATATTTTTTTCATAACTCTGGGTTCCCAAAGTTTGAATCAGCCAATGAATAGCTTCTGGTGAAAATTTAACCTGATTGGATACGGTCAGAACGCGTTTTTTTACATCCTGAAATAATTTTTTAATGGTTTCTTCTATTTTACTGTCAGGATAAAACTGCCATAAAAAGGTGGTATCCAAATGTTCTCCAAGTTTATCTTGATCACTAATTTTTCCGCCACTGATATCAGCAAAGGCGAGCGTGTATTCAAATTCGGATAATTTCGCCACATTAGCATCTCTAGATAATTTGGGCATTTTTGCTTCTATTTCTATACCCCAGTGATGCTGCCAATCTCCTATTTTAGACTTGTAAGTAAATATTCTTTGGTCTGTAATCTGTTGATGATTATTAATACTTATTCGTTTAAAAATATTTTCTGTATTATCTTGATTTCCTATAAGTTTTATTCCCAACGCAGTGAGAGAAAAACCCCAGGTTTTATTGACTTTTATCTCTTCAAGTTTCAGATAAGAATGTAGTCTGATCTTTTTGTCTTGGTTTAAAATGGCGTCTAATACCGGTTTAATATTGAAATGGATTAACTCTAAATGAATTTTTTCGAGTGTCTCCAAATCCATTGAACATGACAAGACTACCTCTGAACTTTTTATCTTACAGTATTGGTAGCCAAAACTTATTTTGATGTTTCTTTTTACACCATCTTCTATTTTCGTGTTTATGTATTTTTTATATTCCTGATATTTTTCTTTGAGCGACACATCCACCTTGTTTTGAATACTTTCCGGGAGCAGATTTAAAATCAGAGATACAATTTCGTTTTCCTTAACACCAGTCACTTTGTTGTCAAACTTATCTAATGCATCTGTAATCTCTATTTCGGTTTTTTTAGTTAGTTTTTCAATTATTTGATTTGCAAGTCCCTGAATTACACTTTTAGCTTCATCTGGTTTTGAGAATGAAACGCCAACTCCTGCATCGATTGAAAAACTTTTATTGCTGTTTTTTTTCTTTTGGACAATCAGGTGATATTCGTTTTGTTCTGTTCTTTTTACAGCCAATGTAAAATGGTCTGAAAAGGTCACATCAAATCCAACTTCTACACCGGATTTGACATCAACATCTATGACTCCTGTTTGTTTGATCGAACGCATTACAGATGAAATAGAACCAGTCACTACACCCGCCCAGGTAAAACTTGCCTTGGTATTTAATTTTCCTTGCCATTCTACACTTAATATATTATCAATCTCTAATTTACTTAAATCTGACGTTTTCAGAAAAGTTTTATATGCTATCATATCCTTCAGGATAGATGGACCAAGTTCAGTATTGTCATCTTGCTTAGTGAGATATATGGATTTGAAAGTTGATTCCAAATCGATGGATGCTTTGATTTTTTCACTTGTTGCACTTACACCAAGTCCGGAAAGAATATCGACGCCATAACTTGCATAGTAACTATCTTTTGTCAGTACGCTTAGATTGTCGTCATCATGCTCTTTTTTGATTTTTTTTGGTAGGAGGTCAATTTCCAGACTTGTACCTATATTTAATTTGATTGGCAAATTATCGCTACCAAACTCATATTCTTTTTTTAATGGGTAAGTTTTAGGAAATCCCGATACTGATTTTACCTGAGTTTTATCTTTGACGATCGGGTCTTCATTTATAATAGATTGGAAATCTGACATAACTATTGATTTTTTACTTAGTTATAAATTGCTTTGAATTATTTATTGCCTGCAAAATAGAATATCTCGCCTCAGCCCGTTTTGTAATTCGTTCCCTCTCCCCCGATGTTTTCAACCATTGTTCTAAATAATTGATGTTGGAACCCACCGTTTCTGTATTGATACACTTTTGCAGGAAAAACATCTGTATATGATTGGTGGTGTCCCAAAGATAGAAGCCAAAAGATGTCTTGTTGACAGCTAAATCAGGAAAGCCAACCAGGTTTTTGACCTGTAGCTCAGTGACTGTACCATATACACCGATGATGTGAATGACTCCTTTATTCTTGTTTTTTCCTTGAATGAAAGAGAGTTCTACTAAAAATGGTCGTCCGACATTGGCACGGGCATCTGCCACACTCATATTGTCAGGTACGGCATTAATATTCAGGATGATGTCAGGAAACATAGCAGGTAAGCTGTCTTCAAGTTTTTTCTTAATTCTGTCGGCTCGTTCGGCATAAGTTAGCTGCGCAAAATGTAAAGTCTCACCGAAAATTGTAGATTTCCTGACGTGAAACTTCTGTGTCTTAAAAGATTTTTCCAGTGCATCCAGTATGTAAGATTTTATTTGCGTTAATGCATTTTCGTGAAGTTCCTCAGTAGATGTTGCACTGATAAATTCTCTTCCGAAGTTATTCTTTTCTACATTAGCCTGAAAGTCAAGATCTTTTTGTTGCTCCAAACCTTTTTTATCCGAACGTGGGAAAACACTGGAAACATCCAGCATGTACATCATCTGTGAATACTTGTCCACTGCATAAAGGTATTCATCATGGCATATTCCATTACCGTTCAACGCAGGATTCCACCCGGAATCACCATTGTACAATATTACCACGATATTGCACTCATTGATTTTATTGATACTGATCTGATGTGCATCCTGTGAACCATCCGGAGCAAAGTTGTTTTCGTGGATAATGACTTCGATGATCTCTTCTCCAAGAAAGGTTTCCTTTTCTAGTTCTTCACGTAACTTTATCCGCAGGTCTGACAAGGTGATGTTATTGTCCAATCCTGAGGATTGGGTTTTGCTGCGGGAGGAGATGTAGATGGTGATTTTATGCATGGCATAGCATGTTTTTTAAAATTATGAAATCAATTCCCGGATTCTTTGTGTAATTTTTTGAAATGCTTCATCCTGGTCAGGCCATAAACTTACTGGAAGGAGTTTCTCTCCACGTTTTGGCAATATTTCAAAATCAAGTAAATTTTGACCACTTACCATAGGAAATCCTTCTATGTCAAAGGGTTGAATATAAATTGGAATTATTCTGACATTCCTGAACTTGTTCAGGTCAAGAGCTTTTTTCAATTCTATATCCATACTATATCTGGAAGCTATCAAATCTGCTGATAACAAAATAATAAAAATGTCGACTTTACTTAAATTTGCAATAATTGTTTCTTCCCACTTATCACCGGGTCGAATTTCAGAATCTACCCAATCTTTAATTAAGTTGCTATACCGCAAAGATGCCAAATGAGTCCTCAACTTCATCATGTATGAAGCATTGTTGTGCGAATAAGAAATGAATACATTCTTTGCCATAGTCATCGAAGTGGAATAATTAAAGAATTTGCTATATGCTGCAAAGAGTGTATTATTTGATTCAAGCCCAAGCTTTATACTCTTAATAGGATGAAATAAACTGTCTATCCCATTCGCATACTCTAATCTGTCTATAAACAGGAAGTCGCTTGAGTTTTCTTTCTGGAAATTATTTCTAAATGCCAATTGGTTTATCATGGTTGTCAGTTCTTTAAAGATCTGTGATTGATTCTCACTTTTTTGAACTGTAATTCTTATTGTACTTTTATTTCCTGCTGACTCTTGAAAACCTCTTATAAAAATTTTACTTCCATTTTTTTGGTCACCAACCAGACTGAGCGCAAAAAGACCGTGTCGCCAAAAGTGCTTCAATGTAGTAGTATCGGATTTCATTAAATAATTAAGCACTGATTCCATTATTTTACTATAGTAAAAATTTGGAAACCGGAGGAGTAAAGAATCCTCATTCAAGTCATTTTCGAACAATTCAATAATATCCTCAATAACATCTGTGCTGGGCAAATATTTTGGTGAAAAGTAGTAATTCTGTTTAAGGGGATTTGGAAAAAAGAATTGATGATTTTTTAATATTTTATATCCCAGATTTTCTTGTTCCTTTTCATCAATTTGAAATTCACCATTACCATTATTTATTTTATTTTGAATGAATTTGGTAAGTTCATTATAAACATAATTTGACTTATAGATTTTATTTTCTGTTTCATCAAAATAGATATAACCTATATTGTGAAGGAATTTAGCAAAATTTTGTTCCTGAGTTTCATTTTCCAGTATTACCCAATCTTTAACACTTTTTTTTATTCTTGAAAGTATTTTATTTCTGATGTCATAAAACTGTTTTGAATTTGTCTCTTGTTTTTCTGATTTTTCTTTGAAATAAGTAACAAGTTTAGATTTAATTTTAAACAGGTTTTCTTTATTGACATAAAATACATCATTAATTCTGTACGCTGTCAGCAAATTTTTATCGATGTACAATCGGTCAATGGGGTAGTTTTCTACATGGGATTGAACTAAAAAAGTAGTTGTTTTATTTAGATCATAACTAATATTTGCAATGGTGTCCAGCCAAAACTCTATTCTGTCAGAATTTTGATTATTTAACAGGTCATTTTTCCAAACAACCAAATAGGTAGTATCATTATCCATCCATAATTTATACAGCTCATTTTCATAAATTGTATTATTAAAATCAAAAACTTTAATGGTTAATTTTTTACTTATTTTCCAATCATTATAAATATAATTTTTTTGATCATTTTCAGACTTTTTACCTTCATTTATCAAAAAATCAGATATTGTCGTTTTCCCAACACCTATATCACCGATAATTACAAGTTTAAAAATCCTGTCTTCCTGATGGCTGCCTCCCTCTTTATTTTTGAATTGCTCAAAATAATTGGTAATTTGTTTCAAATCAATTGTTTGAAGGACATAGTCCGGACAATCCTTTATTGGGTTGTTTAAAAGATTAATGAATTGAACTTTATTGGATAGTTTAAATATTTCATCACCTATAGTTTCTATCTTATTCGATTGAAGTGAAATATTTTGAACAATTAAATTTGAACTTAAATTAATATGACCAATGCTTGTTATTTCATTGTTGGAAAGACCTAAATTTTCAATTTGTTTACTTCCTTTTAATTCAATTTTTTCTATTTTGTTTTGGTCTAAAACCAACTCTGCAAAATCAGGATTAAACTTGGCGATGAAAGTGGTTAGGTTATTACCACTTAGATAAAGTTTTTTAAGACTTTTAAACTTATCAAAAACAATTTCTTCAGATTGTAATTGATTGTTACTCAAATCAATAATTTGAATTGTTTCTTCACAAAATTTAGGGAATTTGATTAAGTTACATTTTCTGATATTTATCCTTTGAAGTTTTTTTAATTCAGCAAAATTCAATAATGTATCTGTGTCAAATCTGTTTGGCTGATTTTCGTTTGCTGATTGAATTAATTCTCCTTTTGATCCGAAGTTAATGTACTCGGAACCTAAATTAAGCTCCCTGATATGTTCTCCAAAAACATCCAATAATTCAAATATAATTGTGCTGTTTTTTGCAATAATGGGCACATTGGCATCAGAACTATTCAATTTAGTTTCATCTGAGATGTCTGTTTTTTCACTTGTTAAGTTGCAATTTCCAAGATCCAGACAGCCTTTGAAATTACTCCAAACATGATTATATATTAAAAATGAAGGATAACTAAAATCAGTTTGCTTTGTGCGCTCAAAAGCTTCAGCAAGCATTTTATCTGTAAATTGGCATGAGACGTCTTTGAGATATCTTATAAAATCTTCCTTTTTTCCACATAGTTGATTGAATAAGGTAGATCGATATTTTAATGCATTTTTTGTATTATATTTATTTAATTCGATATTATTATCCAAATCAAGAATTCTAAGGTTCTTGAGTGTAAAAATCACTTTATCAAAGGCATTTACATCGGTTAGCTGTGAAGTATTATATAGAAATAGTTTTTCTAATGAGCTATGATTTTGAATAAAGTTTATCGTGTTTATATTAGTACCGGACAAATCAAGCAGCGTTAATTGAAAAGAATTAAAATAATCACTATTGATTGAACCGATAGGATTTTGCATCAAAAAGAGTTGTTTAAGTGAAGAGGGTAACTTTAATTTTTCTTCTAACTTTGATATATTATTATTGGATAAGCCAAGGAATGTAAGTTTTTCACAACCTGATAAATCAACTTCCTCCAGTTTGTTGTCTGAAAGTTCAATCCGTGTTAAATTTTTACTTGGGTGTGCTGAATTTTTGATTTCTGTCAATCCAAGATCACATAAGTGTATCGTTTGAATACTAGTGGGCAATAATCCAATATCAAACTTTGACAATTGGTTTTTTATTCCAATTTTGGATTTTTGTTTCTGACCCTCTATCCATAGGTAATTTCCAAGATTAATCTCTTCAACAGTTTCTAAGTTGTTGAAGATTTCTTTGTGTTGTTCAATCCAATAATCGTCAATTCCGCATTGGCTAAGGTCAAGATAAATCAGTTTATTAACTAAACAATATTTAATGATATCTTCTGGATTATTGGAGGTTGGTATCATTTGTGACTTTTATTGTATTATGTAATATGGATCATCAGAAATCTTTCAATAATACTGCAAAGAAGTTAGAATCATTTTCATAAGTTTCATGTAGTCTCAATTAGCATTAAGAGAGTAAAAATCTATAAATGGTGTTGACTATTTCGGAGCGTATAAAAATCAATACCAAAATAGGTAATACAATTATTTTTTCTTCATTTTAGTTAGAGTTTAATTGATTTTTGGTTTTTTCAATATTACGGATATGATCTATGACTTCTTTCAGGACGGAACGTCGTTTGTCTTTTTTTTGTAAAAATTCAATGATAATCTCTAAATGTTCATATTCTCCTTTTAGATGATTAAAAGCCCCATAATTATTCCAAACTGCATCAAAAGCATTTTTTAAAAAGTTCAAAATGTCATCATTTTTTAAAATTTTGTCATTCTGATCTTTGCATAGTCCATTAACTAAATATTGAGTTACCAGCACATTGAACCAATTAATTTGATCATAATAATCATCATTAAACTTTTCGGATTTAAATTGCTTAATAAGATTTGTGAGATCTTTATTTATGGTTTTATTATTTAAAAAATTGAGTTGTAATAATACTATGGAATTATAGAAAGGATATTTTTTAGATTTAAATTTATTTGCTTCTTCATATGATTCAATTGACTTTTGAATCGATGTTTTAAAACCATTATTATTTGAAATTTTTTGAATAAAAGCCAATCTCTTAAAGGTACTTCCTAACATAGAATATCTCTCAGATGTTGGTCCAATTTTGATTAGTATTTCAAATTTTTCTATAACCTTTTCAAGTTCCTTTATTGAATTACCGATTTTTGATTTATCATTTATTGCTTCCTCCACGGCTATCTTAGCCTGCACATTATATATCTGTTCTAAACTTTTTAATGAAAAATTTGCTTTTTCTATAGTAAAAAGCTTAACAAATATTGAGCTTGCTTTTAAGTTGTTGCCGAGTTTATAGTGAGCCATTGCTTGTTTTTCTAAAACATTGGCATCCTGTATATTTAGCAATTCAAGTGCATCATCTACTTCTGCAAGTTGTTTCTTTAAAGCCCTACCCAATGTTTTTGACATTTCAGCTTGACTGATTATACTGTTATATTCGTTCAGAATTTCAATGTCAAGATTCAGCTTTTTTTTGGAATGGTAACTTTTTGTATCAAATTTATACATTGGGTCGCCATAACATTGATACGCACCCCAAGTGTTTTTGTCGGGATCATACTCATAACAAGCCTCCCGAGCTTTTTGGACGGCTTGACCAAAATTGGCTCCTTCAAACATTTCCTGATAAAATGTTTGAGCAAAATACAAAGCAGAATCATCATATACCGGCCATCCTGCGACAATTATGGCTCTAACACCTTCTTTAATGAATTGCTCTCCGATATTTGATGCAAATTCATATGTTTTATATGAGAAATCTGAAGCTTCTGAGGTGTTCTTACCGGAATAACAGGTATTTATAAAAACAAACTCAGGTATTGGATCCAATTGTACGATATCAGTAGCGGTCAAAAAAATAGGTTCTTCCACTTGCACGTTGTTTCCCTCATTATCCTTTACATAAGTCTTCAAACAGCCTATTACAATTCCTGATTTAAATGTGTTCTTTGGATCAAAATCACCGTGTGCTGCAATGTGGATGATTCGATATGGTTCTGAATAGATAGACTGAATTATTTCATAATCAAGTTTTCTGATCTGTTCAATGACTTCAAATTTGGCAGATTGAAAAACCTCAGACACTTCTCTTGCTTCCGCAGCTGCGCCTGATAATTGACGGTATTTCGTTGAATTAAGATCCGGATCGCCAATGATCAATATTTTATTACCTTCTGCATATCTTTTTTCAGGACCACACTTATTTGTGTTTAATTGTCTTATCAAACCCGCAGATACACAAAGCGGCTTGTCGTTTACAGAAGTGTCCTGAATCAGTTCCCAGGGATATGACGCGGATTCGTTATCCAGGTTAAGAACCATGTTGTTTTGCATTCTCAAATTCGTCTTAAAACTTTGTGGAATCAATCTTTCAAAGAGTACTTTTGAAATTCTCCTATCCCAGGTTTTAAGTTTTTCTTTTTCTTGGATGAGGTCAAACAACATTTTATCAATGATCGGTTTATTAATAAAAATCTCGTTGCTTTCCTCTTTGGCTATCCCAATATTTAAATCAAATATAAGACTGGAATTATTCCTTAGACAATGATCTATTTTCAACGGACAATTTTTCTTTCCTCTGATTGTCATTTGATTCCATCTGTCAGCGACATACGAGATACTCAATTTGTTAACCCCACCAGGTTTGGAAGTAAGAACTTTATTCTCAAATCTTAATAAACCATCAGACTCAAATTGCCGGATGGCATAGTATACGGAATATACTTTGTCATGAAATAATTCTATGAACTCTACGTGCTTAATTAAATTTTCATAAATCTCTGTAAATTTTTTGGTCTCATTTATAGATTTATTTGCCATTTCAACTCCTGATATTATAGATTTTACAGAAGTTGCAATTGATAAATTTCCAAAAGCGGTTCCTATAAGCAATGTGCTCCATTGGTCAGGGAAAGGGCATTTGTTTGAGCAATCATTTTCTTTATGTTGATGATAGGCGTTTATAATTGCTTCTTTGATTGCAATTGAAAGTGAGAATCCCGTTAAATCAAATTGATTTCCTAATCCAACAATCAGGGCACCCACGGGTTTATGATATGCTTCCCGGAGGATAAATAGTGAACTTCCTAAAGGCCCTGGATAAACTTTGTTTTTAAAACGGTCAGATAAGTAGCCTCCAAGCGCTTTATCAAGGCCGAATTCGGCATTGGCAATAAATTCTCCATTAAAATGGCCAACCATTAAGGGGCCTGAAGCAAATTTCAAATCACCATGTGAAATGCTAACATTGATCAGTTCCGGTTTTGAACTTTCTGAAGTGATATCATCTTTACCAAAGATTTTATTTATGACATCAAATCTTTCATTTGTATCAATAGTTCGGGTTTTATACACAGATGGTACAAATTCCTGATCAGCAGACCTTGTTGAAATGGCAGGTGGTGTGTTACTTAAATTACATTTTCCGGTTTCCAGAAGTTGTAAGATGCTTTTAAAAAATGACTGATCATCAAGTAGTCTGTCGTGTTTAGTGTTAACAAAGTATTTATTGTTTTCTTCCATACCTACAGGAAAGCCTTCCTTCCATGTTACTGTACTGTCACCCTCAAAGTTAGAATTCTCACAATAGTATGTTTTTTGATCTTGATTATATTTTAGACTTTTTGGTGTTTCTTCATGAGTGCCGGCTATATAAAAAATATTAGTTTTGTTAAGTTTACCTGGCTCTTCAATATTTGAAAATTTAATTTTTTCAACTTTTTCTTTAATGGTTTTAAATTGTGATTCAGCAATTGGTGGCACAACCCATTTATGCTTGTTTTTATAGTCGTTAGTATGAATATTTTGCCATACATTAATATCCGAAAAATCAAATTGCTGATCATGAGTCGTTGTAATATCCATAGGAAGCATCTCTAATACACCGGGATATTTGGAAAATATCTTCAATAATCTTTGGGTTGAAACAACTCCTGATAAGATTCTAAGACTCCTTAGCGTTTTGCTCTGACCGATAATTGTTTTAACAGCTGCATAGGATCCATACCATGGAGTTCCCAACATGATCCATCTGAAACCCTGCCTTGAGGATAACCGGTTGTATACTTCAGATTTATCTAAAAACAATTGCCTTAACAATAACCCTCCTTTGGAATGAGAAACTACTCTAATTGGTTGATTGCCAGCAAGCTTAAATACTGCTTCGATTTCCTTTTCAAGCATTGAAAGCTGGCTCTCGTAGGATAATCTCCAATCATAAGGTATCACATATACATCATGACCTGAGTTAATTAAAAATTTGCAAAAGCTCTCATAAGCAGTTGCAATCACACCGGCGACTTCCAATTTTTCCTCCTTCCCCATTTTAAATAGAGATCCTCCCGGAAAGCCCCAATAATCTATCCACAATTGATCATTTCCTTTTTTCAGGGTTGATGCCATCATGCCCGGAATGAGTATGGTAACTGGTTTTCTGCCTGAAATATCTTTCGACAAGTAATTCCCATTTTCCAATGTAACACCTCTTTCTTCCTCTAATAATGCCTTTCTATTCACAATATCAGATGAATTTAAAATCCCTTTTGTTTTAATTGCGGTTGTGATTAATTCTGCTGTATTCTGTTGATAGAAATAGGATGAATGATGAACTCTGTTACCTGTAGCTTTATTGTAAAATGCACCCTTGAGGGACAATCCCTGTAACATGGAAATTGTATTCACAACCATATCACTATGATCCTGGATAAGCATTCTGGTAAAGAAAAACTTAAGAGAATGAATTATATTCAGGCTCATACTGGATTGACCTGCTAATAGATAGCACTTAGGTTCTTCTATAACACTATATGTATTTATCAAATCCAAGTAGGAATTATCTGGAGTCATTGCTTCCAGCCCGGGAAGCACATCAGTTTTATCTTTCGATTTAATAAATACAACTATTAACTTCTCCAGCAACTCAATGATTTCCTGTGATACCGATTTATTAACCCATTTAGTGACTTCTGTGATTACCCTGAGTAGGTTGATGATATTATCTGACAGCAAAGTTGTTCCGTTTCCGGGACTCGCAACTTTTATAACTTGAGAGATGTTTATTTTTTTTCCTTTTAATATAGAAGAAATTTTTGAAACAACTTGAGCATCTTCATTCCTGTTTTCTTCTTCAAGGTAGGCTAAAACACTTTCCAATTTGTTCTGTTTGACCATATCAATACACATCAAGAGGGTATCAGCAACAAGTCCGCCTCGTGAATGTGACATAATTGTCAGTTCAATATTATCCGGTAGTTTATCTGCCAATAATAGAACATTTTCAAAAGGACTTTTTGTGAGGGTGTGATGTTCAAAAGCAAGTATATTGCTACCATAAGAGCTATTGATTGCTTCCCATATTAAAGTATTGCTAATTTTTTCATTTTCTGAATTGCTCGGGTCAAAAAATGCATTTCTTGTATTGCTGTTGGTTCCATGTATGAATAAAAAATATGGACCGGTAGCATCGCTTTTAATAAATTTTTCCAAAATCCTTGAACTATTTATTTTGAATAAACCTTCTTCGGTAACACTTTTAAGTTCAAGTTTTTTGGCTATTTTTTTTGCAGCAAATTCACCTGTTTCTTCAATAAACTTATCAAGAACATCCCCTGAAATAAAACTTACAATTTTAGCAATTCCTTTTTTTAACCAACCATCTCTTGTGTTGTCAAAAGCAAAGGAAGTAGATAAATATAATTCTTCGTTGGAACCGATATCAGATCCGCGGGAATAAACTGACTTCTCACGCAAAGCTAATTGGTGAACTTCATCGGGACTTAGAAAAAGGTAAGATTTGTCTTCAAACTCATAATATACCATGCCATCGTCAGATAAATCGTCTTCTGAAGCCTTACCTTCTGCTCTTGTAGTTGTGTCAATTTGATAAAATGTGACTTCCGTTTTAATTTTTTCAATCAAAACTGAAGAAAATGATGTTTTTTCAATCTGAAGCTGATCCAGTTTATTTCCAGAAATCTTATATGAGCGCATAATATTGTATTTTTAAAAAAATTATGATATTCTGATGACTAATTCTACTAATCCTTTGTTATTTGCATAAGATATTTCTTTTTCATAATCATTGACAAAAATGTATAATCTGCCAGATTTTTTAATTTCGAGTTCTGTAAGACCTATACCGATTTTGAAAAAATAATCTTCATTTTCACCAATACAAGCGCAAAGGCAATAATACTTTTGTGAGTTCCAACGAGGGGGGAATAAAAAAGCTAACCAATAATTAAATCCTTCCAAACTTGAAGGAATCACCCAGTCTTTCCAAGGTTCTTTAATTTTCACATTTACCGATATTTTATTACCTGATTTAATATCTAATAATGTATCAAGATTTTTCATCTTTGAATTGTATAAGATAGTTTTTTCTGTCATTTTTAAAGTTTTAAAAATACAATTTTAATAAATCACCAAATTCAACTTTTGCTTTAGGAGCTATATCCGAATCTTTAACTTTATAAAATTTTGCCAATGCATCTTTTGCCTGTAGAATGCCATTGCCATAATACTTTGTTGATTTGGTATATTTAGATGAAATTGCACTACGAAAAAGCGCCTGTCTTACTGCTTCAGCCTTTTTCCATCTGTCTTTTCCTGAGTATTTTTCCAGTTCACTTCTATATTTTACAATATACAAAGCTGCTGCAGCAGCAATCTGAGGTGTAGCACTTGAAGTGCCACCTCCTCTTCTGGAAATACCCCATGATGAAATTTTATTCTTAGCATTAGAAAGAACACTTGCCCAGGGTACATTTGGGGTATAAGCCGCTAATGCATACTTCATCACCTCAGGAGGGCCAGAGTTACCCTGCATTCTTTCTCCATCAGAAAAGCTTTTGTTTTTTTGAGCTTTAAAATCATAAGGTTTGTGATTGTATGTTGCACCGCAAGCCGTGATAACTCTTTCAAATCGGGATGGATATACCACTTCTTCCGGTACCAAAATATCCCCCAGGGTATTAAAATTATTTCCTGCAGCAGTGACAACGACGATTCCTGCTTCATAAGCTTTATTAATGACTTCAGCCATTTTCCTGCTTGGAGCGCCTCCCATGGACATACTTATGACGTCACATTTAACTTCAATAGCGTACTCAATAGCTTGCACAAATGACTTTATACTTCCTCCTATTAAAACAACATTATCAGCAATCCTTATCGGGACAACTTCAGCAAATGGTATAGCGCCTATGGGACCTGATTTCCCATCATACCTGCCTTTGGAAGGATCCACTGTTTTTCCGGCAAGTATTGCAGCTGTAGCAACTCCGTGAAAGTTGTTTTTACTTCCTTTATTTCGTACCATGGCATTTTTTGAATCCTCTCCTTCAACAAAGCTCCTGCCGGCTTCCATGTTTAAAAATTCAGGAGAACAAGGATGTTCAGGAATGACTCCAGTATCAATGATGGCAATTTTTACTTTTCTTTGTTTAGGATCAGGGAAAAGTTCGAGTATTTCTTTACATGCACTTTCCAATTGTGAGTATTCTTCTTTTTTATACCAATCAAATATATCAGATGTTGGACTAGGCCATGTTTTTAAAAATTCATTAGTATTTGCTTCGTTGTTAGATTTGGTATACTGTGGCGGTTCATCAATTTCGAGATCGACATCTACCTGAATCAGGTCAATACCAAAATGCTTTTTTAATATTGTTTCAAAATTTTGCAATTCTTTTTTAGACAAGTATTGAGGTTGTTCAAATTTTACAATAATTGTATCATTATCCCACGTTTCAAGTGAATGTTTCCAATCGGTACATTTTTCCAGTATTGATTTTAATTCCTGAAAATCAGGAAGTTTTTTGAATGACAAGTATATTGCCTTCGTTAAAGGAGCATTTGGAACTTTTTTAACACTCTTGGACAAATCTCTAATGGATGAATTATTGAAGTTGAATTGAAAAAAATATGGAATCTGTTTTTGTTCTTTTAAAACGGAATCGTATTGTAATTTTTCGGCCAATGCCTGAAGACTTATTTTCGGGTCATTAACTAATTCTTTTATTAGATGAGTTGTAAACAGGCTGGTTGGGTCTCCGCAAATAGCTGTTTGTGTAGATTGGCATGCTGAAATAAAAAATATCGAAGCCTGGATTTCTTTTCTTATTCGTGAAATGTTATTGTAGAGATTTTTATTTTTAATATAAGACAATTTTGATAAAGTGAATAGTTTTTCAGGGAATTCTGTAGGTACAGACTTTAATTCTCTCCATGAATCACCACTATGACATGAATCTACAAATATTAATACATTGACGCCTTTTTTAAAATTCAAAAGCAAATTGTATACCTCATCATCTACCAACATCCGGTCATAAAAACAATAGGTTTCATCATAGTTTTCTGTTGAAGAATCCATTTCATCATTGTCGTGATCTGGAATAAAACCACCATGGCCGGAATAATACAGTATTAATGTATCTCCAGCATCCAATTCTGATGCCATTTCTTTCAACTTAAATTCAAAGAATGAAACTTTTGTAGTTGCCGAACCAAATATCTCAACTTGCGTTTTTTCTAAATTGTAAAGCTTTTTCAGTGTTTCACCAAAAACTTTGGCATCATTTTCACAACAAGTAAGAGGATTGGTATAATTGTTTAATGTGGTATCCACACCAAATGATAGGACATGTAATCTGCTCATGACTTAATTTTTTGGGTTATTAAAACTTGATCTTTAATTTTAAAATTAGAAGAAAATAGAAAGAACTATTAATTGTTACATTTCATATATTTCAATTCATTTCTAATTAAATGGGATTAATAAATCATTCAGAAATGATTGATATTTCAAACGTACTAAATTTTTTAATTATTCAACTAAAATGTTTATTAATTTTGTAATTTCTTTACATTGTGATTAATAATTTTATATTTATTACTATTTTTGATTAGTATTAATTTATTGTATCTTGGATATTAAAGTGACCAAATAAAATGTTTAATTAAATAATAAAATCGAGTATGAGAATTTACGAATGTTTTCCCCACAGAGATTTTCTCAATTTTCACATAGATTGACACAAACGAGCAGTTTTTTCTCAATTAAGCACACATATGTCCGAATCTTCAAATTCTAAAATCAACTTTATAAACTTTCTACTTTCTAACTTACTACTTTCGAAGTTTTCAGCTTTTACTGTTCCCGTTTGGTGTACACACAAGTTACAAGTATATGTGGGAAAGCTCCAGATTTAAGTGCCACGCGTAGGATATAAATGCAGATGCGTCAGATATAAATTCACTCGTGCCAGATAAAAATGCACAAGCATCAGATAAAAATGCAAACGCATCAAAGTGTACGAGCGGCAGAGATAAATGCACAAGCTCCATATATAAATTTCCAAGATATGCACTGTGTATTCCCCATAGAAACCATAATGGATTCTACGACCAATTGAAGTAGGCAACGCAACTTAGTAAAAGCTTGACTGCATTTTTTTGAAATTCTAATAAATGCCAATAGGAAGGAAGAGTGCCACAATGCTAATATTCCAAACCATGACAAGCCAGAACCAAGGAGGAAATTGATTTAAGAACCTATACTGGCAGACCCTTACCGGTAGGTTCTGATCATCTTCGCTATGGGCAAGCCACTATAGGCAGGCAAATAACAACGATTAACTATTTTGGATCTGAAATTTTTATTCTGAAAACTAAAGTCCAAGAATCCTTGCCTGCTTCAATAGATCCTGGATCATGCGAGGTTCACTCCGTTGGATATACATAATGCGAGGTTCGAAATTCGGATTGTATTTGTCAGAAACAATAGAAGTTCTTTAAAATTTTGCCAAAAAAACAACATTTTTTTTCGGACGCTGATTGATTTTAGTTATCTGGAATGAAAGGTTATTTCATCAATGGCGGTATCAAAAATAATGTGGAATATCGGTTAAAATTGCAAAATAAAAGGTGTTCAAAGGTCTGCTGCAGGCAAACTGTTTGTCAAAAATAATTTCATGAAATGCCATGAGCGATCGTTTCGATTTCCATTTTTCCATCGTCAGTGGTTTTGATTTGGTATGTGACTGAAGAACCACATAATCTTCCACATATCATATTGACTTCAAATATATACAATTTTCCATTTTCACCTATATAAACATGGGAAATGAAAAAAACCATAGATCTTTCAGCAAGAAATCGTTTTGACCATTCCTCGCTAACTTTACTGAAGATAATCCTATCAGTAGTGACGAAATCAGAAATGTTCAAACTATCCCGAATGATACTTTTCAAAAGTTTGATATCCAGGATGGCATGAATGTCATTCATTTTTGGTTTTTCTCCAGTTGAATCTTCAGAATAATACCACTCATCTTTCAGGGTTGTATCTATATATACTTTTTTCATGGAAAGCGGTAGGTATAGCTTGCTAAGTAAATCCTTTGTCAATTGGATCCTGATGTTCCCGGGAAGCACATGTGCTTCCTTATTTTTGCAGCCAACAAAGGATAAAAACGTCAGGCAAAATATGAACAGACAGGCATTTTTCATAGGACAGTATTTATTTCGAATTTTTCAGTTAGCAAAATTTTGAAAGCCATTTAAATACTAGAAAATTGTAGTTATTCAGGTGGTTAGCAAATTAGCCTGTAAGTCTGTTTGTCTCTTGGAATTGAGAGATTACATTGAGCAAAAGACAACAAATTTTCCTGGAAATTGAGGTTCAGACCTACTTTAAATATAATACCCTTTTGAATTATAACCCCTTTAGGTTTAGTATTGACAGATATATTTTTAAGGGAATTAGTTAATAATGTAGAAATTGACCTTTTAAATCATAATTCAGGAATTTATTTTGTAGAAGTTGAATTGGAAAACAATATGATTGTAATAAAAAAAATAGTTAAATCCAAATAATTATGCTTTGACCTTGATGATAAGAACCCATTTTCATGTATACTTTATTGAAGAATAAATTTCCCCTGATAGAAATAATCGTTGTCAATTTTTAAAGTATAAAAATATACTCCGGGAGGTATCCCAGAGCTTTTAAATTCCAATTCATTTGCTAGAATGTTGGAATCTGAATAAACTAATATTCCGATTTCATTAAATATATGTATGTCAAATTCAATATTATATGATGTGAATAATTTTATATCATAATTTGATAATATAGGGTTAGGATAAAAATAATGGACAAATTTTTCTGCAATAAAGGCTTCGGTTAAACAAGCGCCATCAATTCCCAGATATTGATAATCAGTTGCTTGAAATTCAATTTTATTTGTTGTGCGGATTGGGATAAACATAAAACAATCATATTCCCATGTGTATTGAGTAGTGTCTTGTGCCGTTCTATACATTTCAACATCATTAATTATAATTTTTACACCAACTGGTTCATTATAAAAAAGTTTTGGAGTAGCAATTATTCCCTGAGCTGAGTATTCAATACACATTTTATACTTTTTTCCCATTTCTAATTCCACAGTTTGTGAAATAGTTTCCGGCCCAATAATATTTTGCCAGGTTCCTCCATCGCGGGAAGGAAGAATTTCTCCAATCCACCTATATGTTGGTGAAGAAGTAAATAGTATTCCGCTTGCATCATTAATATCAGGTGAAGATTTTCCATTCCAGCCTGAGGCAAAAAGAGTTCTGCCAACGTTTCCGTGAAATGAACCATTTATTAAAATGTTATCCACACATTGTGAAAGTGCATATTGGTTCTGACTAAATGATAAGCTGATCGATATAAATAATAAATTGAATAGAAATTTTGTTATTTTCATTATAGATGCCTAATAAAAATCTTTTAAATATTGTCTGGTATATCAGCCAAATTTAAGAATAACTTATTGAAATTTCAAAAAATTTGTAAGAAAGCTTTCTTTTAACTGAAATAGAATTTTTGTTGATATCACCTACAATGGCTGGTTATGCTTTATCAAAATGATCACCAATTTTTTTTAATCACTTTCCCGGTTCAATCTGACCCGTAACAAGTTCAACACGCCTCTGAACAACATTATCTTGCCTCTGAACAACATCAACTCGCCTCTGAACAAGTTCAACACGCCTCTGAACAAGTTCAACTCGCCTCTGAACAAGTTCAACTTGCCTCTGAACAAGTTCAACTCGGTTCTGAACAAGTTCAACTTGCCTCTGAACAAGTTCAACACGCCTCTGAACAAGTTCAACATAATTCAGAACAAGTTTATGGTGAACTAAGTCAACCCTAAGTGGTTTGAATATAGCATTCTGACAAATCGGGAAAAAGGGCAAGGCGATACCTGTTCTTTTGTCTCAAAAAATCCCGACATTCCTCGATCCGAGGCTCCATATTCCTTATTTTTTTGTTATTGGTCAAGAATTGGCACCCCGGGTTGATAGAAAAGTAACAATAACATTCATAACTCCTATTTTTGCTAAAAATTTTACCTTCAACCAAATGTACCTCCTTCCAAAATCCTTCTTCCTCAACACCGATGTCGTCAGCCTGGCCAGACAACTGATCGGAAAAATGATCAGGACGGAAGTGGACGGGAAAGTGACCATCGCGATGATCACCGAAACGGAAGCCTATCAGGCGCCGGAAGATAAAGCCAGCCATGCGTATAATTTCAGGAGAACCAAAAGAACACAAACCATGTTCCTGCGTGGTGGCCATGCCTATGTTTACCTCAACTACGGGATCCATCACCTGTTCAATATCGTCACCGGACCGGAAGGATTGCCTCATGCGGTCCTGATCAGAGCGATCATTCCTGTTGAAAATCAGGTGCTTCAATGCGAAAGAAGAAAACTGAACTCACCCGGCTGGCAAATTAAAGATTTTGACGGTCCGGGCAAAATAAGCCAGGCATTGGGTATAACCACAAGATGGGATGCCGTGGATCTGACTGATGAAAATGCTCCTGTGCAATTGCTTGACGCCGGGATCAAGATTGAACCCGATGCCATACTTGCCCGACCAAGGATCGGCATTCCCTATGCAGAAGAATATATCGGAAAACCCTGGCGGTTTACACTGGATCAGGCGATGAAATTCAGCGCGCCGGGTATAATCTCAAACTCAGCAGGGGCATAACCCATAAATTCGCCGTCCACTTCCAGGCCTACCGTCGAATCGCCGATGGGCTCTACCAATACCTGGGTAGTATCATGTGTCATCACTTCAGGTAAAGCATCCAGGGTGCCGGTAAAAAAGCGATAAGTATTCAGCACCACCCTGATTTTGGAAAGTTTACGCACAAAAGTCAGGGCAAACAAACCATCGTTGGGTTTTGCATGCGGAACCAATTGCATTCCGCCTCCGCTGTATTTGCAAATGCCTACGTTGATCGTGTATGCAAAATCCCGGATCTCGCCTCCGTCATGGCTCACGCGAACTTCAGGCAATTTGAATTTGAACAGACAATACAGGGTGAAGAACAAGTATTTCAGTTTGTTCATTTTTTTGGTATTCAGATCTGCGATGTACTTTACCACAAAAGCATCATACGACATTCCGGCGATGTTATTGAAATACCGGGTAGTGCTGCCTTCATCGGTTTGATAAACCACTTTTCCGATGTCCTGTTGGTGGATGTTGCCTGTATTGAGCAATTGTACAGCAGCTTCAGGATCCCTGGGAATGTTGTGCATTCTGGCCCAGTCATTGGCTGTACCCAAAGGTATCAGAGCGATGACTATATTTTCCGGAGCAACATCATTTTGGGAGAAAATTCCCGTAACTACTTCATTTACAGAACCGTCGCCACCAAGAATAACGATTTTGCGGAAGCCGGCTTTCAGAATCCTGTGCGTGATCTCGATTGCATGATTATTGTATTCTGTAAGTACAAATTCATAATTGATTCGTTCCCTGTCCAGAATTTTTTGCACCACAGGCCAGGATTGGAGCATTTGTCCCCTGTTGGAGGTAGGATTACATATTAAAAACCATTTGTCAGTCTGTTGCATTTTTTTGTCCGAAAATTGAGTACAATAATATAAAAAAAAGGGTTAAAATGCTTGAAAATGATACTTTTGTTTCTTACAAAACCCGATATAGTTAAATCAATCAAAAAAAAAATTTGTGGAAGACATTTTAAAAATTGACAAGGTTGTCAAACGTTTTACGAGCCTGACTGCTGTTGACGAGATCAGCCTGAATATCAGAAAGGCAAGCATTTTTGGTCTGCTTGGACCAAATGGAGCCGGTAAAACCACACTGATCAGGATAATCACCTCTATCACAGGCGCAGATGAAGGCACGGTTTATTTTAACGGCGAGCCGCTCAATAAATTCCATCCCACCAAAATAGGTTACCTTCCGGAAGAAAGGGGTCTCTACAAGAAAATGAAGATCGGCGAACATTTGCTTTATCTGGCTCAACTCAAGGGAATGGATTATAAGTCTGCCAGAAAAGTAGTATTGGAATGGCTGGACAAATTTGAGATCAGGAGTTGGTGGAACAAGAAAGTGGAGGAACTCTCCAAGGGTATGCAGCAAAAAGTGCAGTTCATCGCCACAGTGATGCATGACCCTGAACTGATCATCCTGGATGAACCGTTTTCAGGGCTGGATCCGATCAATACCAATCTGATTAAATCCGAGATCTATAAATTGAAGGAAAAGGGAACTACCATCATATTTTCCACTCACAGAATGGAACAGGTGGAAGAGATCTGCGAGGAAATTGCCCTGATAGATAAGGGAAAAGTGATCCTTCAAGGTCATGTCGATGACATCAAGCAACAATTCAAGGAACATAAATACGAAGTGAGTTTCAACGGCAACTACAATGAGGAGGTGATCAGCAGTACTGCAGATATATTGGACCGATTTAACAACAGCCTGGTATTTAAACTCCATTCCGGCGCTGAGTCCAATCAGTTGCTCATGCATCTGATCCAAAACAAAATGGAGATCAGGTCTTTTAATGAGATCCTGCCCACCCTGAATGAGATTTTCATCATGAAAGTGGAGGAAAATTCACTCTGATCACATTTTTTTATTTAAAATATTGAAATACAATACTATGCATAAACTTTGGCTTATCATTAAAAGAGAATACCTGATCCGTGTCAAAAAGAAATCCTTCATCATCATCACGCTTTTGACCCCGTTGGCATTTGGATTATTTATTGTTGGATCGGCTTTGTTGTCTGCATCTATGGCTGATTCCGAAAAATCCATTTTGGTTAAGGATGACTCCGGGATTTTTGAGCAGAATTATCAGGGTGAAGGCAATATCCTGTTTAAATTTACGCATTCGGAACTGAATGACGTTAAGCAAACTTACAGCAAGGAGGGCTATGATATGTTTTTATACATTCCTGCTGTTTCTGATACTGCTTTTCAAAAGCACAACGCTCAGTATTTTTCTCAGGAAAAAATCGGACTAACGACCCTGGACAGGATTGAAGGTATTATTTCCGCAGAATTTGAGGATTACAAAATGGAAAAAGCGGGAATTGACAAAGGGATGCTCGAAGATTTCAAAGTCGAAGTTGGTCTTCAAAACGGCTATACCATGGAGACATCCGAAGAGGAGGCCGGAACATCTGAAACGACAGATAAGACCGGGAAGCTCAGCCTGATCATTGCAACCGTCCTCGGTGGTGTGATGGGCTTTCTGATGTATATGGTCATCTTCATTTTTGGCAGTATGGTGATGCGGTCCGTGATGGAAGAGAAAGTCAACCGGATCGTTGAGGTAATGATATCCACCGTCAAACCTTTCCAGCTGATGCTGGGTAAAGTGATCGGAGTTGGTGGTGTGGGACTGACACAGTTGTTGTTGTGGGTGATTCTGATACCGCTCATCGCTGTTGTGGCAAGTATTTTCACCGGAACTGACCCGATGCAGTCTTCACAAATGACAGATGCCATGAATCAAATTCCTCAGGAAGCCAATGATTTTTCTGTTGCAATGGCACTGGCAGAATTCAGGATGATGAACTGGTGGGTCATTTTGCCTGTTTTCATCATATTCTTCCTGGGAGGATATCTGATCTATTCTTCCCTTTTTGCAGCAATCGGTTCAGCCATAGGTGATGACATGGGTGAAAGCCAGGGCTTGATGTGGCCCATTATTATACCCGTTATTTTTGCTTTTATGATCATGATGAATACCCTCGAAAATCCAAACAGCAGTATCGCCGTGTTCGGATCCATATTCCCGTTGTTTTCTCCCATAGTAATGCCTGCAAGGTTGGTTTTTGATCCGCCTGCGTGGCAGATCATCACATCGTTGGTCCTTCTGGTGCTCACCGCCATGCTCTTCATCTGGATCAGCGGTCGTATATACAGGATCGGTATTCTGATGTACGGCAAAAAAGTGACTTTGAAGGAAGTAGGCAAGTGGTTGTTCAGGGCGTAGAAAAGCAATTGACAAAAGTACTGGCAGTATCCCGAATACCCTGAATGTTATTTTGTTCGGGTTGTTTGAGTATGTTCAGCAACCCGAACAAATCAACAACTCATGCTAATCAATCCATACATCCTTATTTCAAACCCACAATCTTGGCCTGACTTAGACTATACCACAAATTCCGGTTTCCTCTTTTTTCAGTAAAAATATCAAGCACATCATTAGGCAATGAGCGGGAATTTTTTCAATTTTGTGTATTAATATTAATTCATAAAAAACTTTGAAAAATGAAAATTCCATCAGATTGCAGATTCACCAATGATCATGAATGGGTTAAAGTAGATGGGAATATCGCCATAGTCGGGATAACTGAATTCGCCCAGTCAGAACTCGGAGAGATCGTATTCGTTGAGGTGGATACAGTAGATGAAGAAATTGCAGCAGGAGATGTTTTTGGCACCGTGGAAGCGGTAAAGACTACCTCAGATCTTTTCATGCCGGTTTCCGGGCGCATCCTGGAATTCAATCCCCTGATCGATGAAAATGAAGGGGACAATCCCGGTATCATCAATGAAGATCCCTATGGAGACGGCTGGATCGTCAAAGTAGAAATGTCAGATCCTTCCGAATTCGGGAACTTGCTGGATCCGAAAGCCTATGAAGAATTAATTGGCTGATCACACAACCATTTTTCTTCTTTGTGAATCTATACAGGAAAAAGGCTAATTGGCAAAAGTGCATTAGTGAAAAACAAGGGAATCATCATTGGCTGGAATATTTTGATCATCATAGGATCATTGTTGCCTGCCAGTGAAATTCCGGATTACAAGTTTCAAATCATACCTCATCAGGACAAACTGATCCACTTTGGGATGTATTTTGTATTGGGTTTGCTTTTATTGTATGGTACCCGTTCAGAACCACTGTGTAGCAGCCTGAAATGGACCCGATGGGCAATATTGTTTTATTGTTCTGCTTTGGGGATTTTTTTAGAAATTTTGCAAAAATGTTTTGATTTAGGACGCAATTTTGATACATTTGACGTTCTGGCTAATGTCGCAGGTGCTTTTATAGCCGTTGTGATTTACAGAATTTATAACCATTAAAATTTTTACTAATGGATATTGCATTGAATACCACCCAAACTTTGCTCGCTGTCCTGGCGTTGGTCATCCTGACGATCATCATTGTGGTCGTCCTGAAGTCCAGGCTGAACAGACCGTCCAATATGTTTCTCACGGAAAAACATAAGGACACCAAATGGGCATCTCCAATGGAATCCAGGAACAAGTATCCGGAAGCAAACGGTTTCAGGTATTCCGGGATCCTTTTGAGGTATGGTCTGGTGGTTTCCCTGGCAGTAACTTTGTTTGCATTCAACTGGACAACCTTTGAAAAACCGGTTTATGTACCTGAAGGTGCATTGGATATGGACGAGGTGATTGAGCAGGAGCCGCCAAGAACGACTGAACCGCCCAAACCGCCACCACCTCCACCGCCACCTGTGATCGAAGAAGTGCCGGATGAAGCGATATTGGACGAGGAACAACCTGTATTTGAATCAATGGACGTTGAGGCAGATGATGTGGTTGTAGCTCAGAAAACAGAGGAAGAAGCGCCACCGCCACCACCACCGCCACCACCGCCACCACCAAAAAAAGAAGAGATATTCAAGGTGGTTGAGCAAATGCCCAGATTTCCCGGTTGTGAAAACGAAGGTGGTTCCAACAAGGAAAAAGAAGAATGCGCAAAGCTTAAAATGCTTGAATATATCTACAAGAACCTCAGATATCCGGCTATTGCCCGTGAAAACGGTGTGGAGGGCACAGTGGTCATACAGTTTGTGGTTGACCAGGAAGGCAAAGTGGACGAGGTGAATATCGTCAGGGATATCGGTGCAGGTTGCGGTGAAGCTGCTGCCAAAGTAGTTACAGATATGAATCAATTGCCCGAACGCTGGACTCCGGGTAAACAAAGGGGAAGGCCTGTAAAAGTGCTTTATACCTTACCGGTAAAATTCCAGTTGGAAGGATAACATAAAAAAAGGCAGCTCAGTGAGTTGCCTTTTTTTATCCTACACATCTCGCTCGTTCCGGTTGAATTATCTTGCCGCATTTTTGATCTGACTGTTTCGTCCGTACTTTCATTCATGTCAGCATTGGCTTGATCTGAATATTCATTAAGCTGTTTAATTAACCAGACAAGTGTTTGCGCTGTGATCAGTGATTAGTCATATCTTTCGCTGTCAAAAGAGGCGGCTGATCACTATAGAAAATTGAAACTTTCGGAAACTTCAGGTTTTTTTTTGACTCCTTCCTGTATTATTCGCATTTCATATTTTGAAAATCATTGCCTCAAAAGTGTAAGGGGCGGAGCTATGGGTTAAAGTAAGCTATTCATTGAGGATAGTCAAAAACTGACCATCTTTCATAATAGAACTTGTCCGGGAAAACAGAATTGTCGACCATTAGATTATTCATACTTAAAAATAGAGACTATGAACATCCAATTGAACACATTACAGGTTTTTGCAGCTATTGCAGCGTTGATCATGCTTAGCATTTTTGTGACCGGAACCCTGAGATGGATAATGAAGCGGGCTGGTGAACGATTGTCTGCCACCAGGATTAAGGGCGTTTTACCGGCTTTTTCTATAAAGGAAAGAAACAAATATTCACAGGTGAATGCTTACAGATTTACCGGAATTCTTTTGAAGTATGGATTGGTTGTTGCGCTCAGCGTATCCTTGCTTGCATTAAGCTGGACTATTTTTGAAAAACCGGTTTATATACCTGGAGGTACTCTCGAGATGGAGGAGGTCATTGAGCATATACCCAGAACCGCAGAGCTTCCCAGGCCTTTGCCTCCGCCTCCGCCGGCAGAAATAGAAACTGTTCATGAAAGTGTGGATCTGGAAAATTCACCGGATTTTATATCCATGGATTTGGAAACAGAAGATGCCATGCTGAGATTTGAAACTCAGGAACCTTCTCTTCCTCCACCACCGCCCCCGCCTCCTCCCAAATCGGATAATGCTCCATTTGTAAGAATCGCTGAGTATATGCCCAGGTTTCCGGGATGCGAGGATGCAACAATGTCCAATAAAGAGAAAGATGAATGTGCAAGACAAAAAATGCTGGAATACATCTATAAAAATCTGAAATACCCTGTTTTAGCTAGGGAAACCAACGTGGAAGGAACAGTTGTGATCCAGTTTGTGGTTGATCGCGAAGGTTGGATCGAATCCGTTAACATTGTCAGGGACATAGGTGGTGGTTGCGGAGAAGCAGCAGCTTTAGTAGTTAAGGGAATGAATGGGCTGGACGAACGCTGGACTCCCGGTAAACAAAGAGGCAGACCAGTAAATGTGCTTTATACTTTGCCGGTTAAGTTTCAGTTGCAATGACCAGGAATTAAACGGTAAATGTTCCCGTTCACTGGTAAGGGCATTTTTCAAATTTTCTTGCACAACTATTAATTGATTTTTTATTAAATCCGGATTGAAAAATTTACCTTGCTGAAAATTAATTCATGAAATCTAAATGAAAAACATGCTGGCCTTTTTTCACCAACCAGACATAAATGTGGTAAATGCTGGTATGCGAACACAAGATCAGTATTTTCATCAAAAATTCCATTTGGCCAAAAAAAACAAATAATAAGCTTACATATGAAAGCATTGGTAATCACTAAATATGGCGGACCAGAGGTTCTGGCGATCAGGGATATGCCTGTACCGGATATCAAAGATGATCAGGTTCTGGTCAAAATTCACTATGCGGGGATCAACCCGGTGGATTTTAAAATTCGCAAAGGCATGGTCTTTTTCATAACAGGCTTCAGCTTTCCAAAAATTCCGGGTGGCGATATTGCCGGAATAGTGGAAAAAGCTCCGGAAGGCAGTCAATTCAGGCCAGGAGACAGGGTTTTTGCCATGTTGAATTTTAAGGGTGGCGGATACGCTGAATATGCAGCCGTACCTTCTGCCTGGCTTTGCAAAATACCTGATCTGATGGATTTGAGAGAAGCTGCAGCTATCCCATTGGCTGGATTGACCGCATTACAGTCTCTAAAATATCATGGCAGGATCGGTAATGGTTCCAGAGTGTTGATCAACGGTGCATCCGGAGGAGTTGGTCATCTCGCTGTTCAGATAGCGAAATGGTACGGCGCAGATGTTACTGCTGTTTGCAGTGGAAAAAATGCAGGCTGGGTCAAGTCTTTGGGTGCTGACAGGGTGGTGGATTACACCGTTCAAAATCCGATGGAATTAAAAGAAAAATTCGATATCGTTTTTGATGCTGTAGCAAAATTGCCGGTGTTCAAAGCAGGTAATTTGCTTGAAGAGCAAGGCGTTTATATATCCACCATGCCTTTACCACAAATATTCATCCGGCAGTTTTTAAATAGGTTCACTGCCAAAAAATATTTCGCCATCATGGCAAAACCCGGAAAGGAAGACCTGGAAATATTATCATCCATGATCCGTGAAAAAGCACTGTTTCCTTCTATTGAGAAGGTGTTTTCACTGGCAGAAGGACAGGAAGCGCACCGGAAAATGGAAACCGAGCGTGTAAAGGGAAAACTGGTTTTCGATTTGAGCATTTAATCATATAATCAATTGAAGAACAAGTTGTTAAACAACTTGTTCTTCATGATGTTCGGGATCAAGAAGGGGCTTATCCTCTGCGAAAGGACGTTTGCCTATCAGTTTTTCCAGATCAGATTTCAGGATCACTTCCTTCTCCAGAAGCGTTTTGGCAACCAGATCCAGTTCTGTTCTTTTTTCTTTCAATAATTCCTGAGCGCGCAGGTATTGTGATTCCACCAATTTGCGAACTTCTCCGTCGATCATGGAAGAAGTTGCCTCTGAATAGGGTTTATTATAGGATTCCTTTGACATACCATAGAAAGAAACGTTGCCCACTTCGTCATTCATACCATAGACCATGATCATGCCATACGCCAGTTGGGTCACCTGATCAAGGTCATTCTGGGCGCCTGTAGATATTTTATCGAAAACGATCTTTTCAGCTGCACGACCACCAAAAGTCATACACATACGGTCCAGCAACTGCTCTTTTCTGATGATGTATTCCTCTTTTGGCAGGTATTGGGCATATCCTAAAGTGCCTATACCTCTCGGGACGATGGTAACTTTCAGGAGAGGTGAAGCATGTTCCAGATACCAGCCACAGATCGCATGACCGGCTTCGTGATATGCGATGATCTCCTTCTCTTTTGGAGAGATCAGTTTGTGTTTCTTTTCAAGACCGCCGATGATCCTGTCCAACGCATAGTTGAAATCATCCAGTTCAACAAAATTCTTGTTGCGTCTTGCGGCTACCAATGCGGCTTCATTGCACACATTGGCAATATCTGCGCCGGCAAAACCCGGAGTCATTTCAGCGAGATATTTGGATGTGACTTCTTCACTGATCTTGATGGGCTGAAGATGTACATTGAAAATTTCTTCCCTTCCTTTCAAATCAGGAAGATCTATTCCGATCTGCCTGTCAAACCTGCCAGGACGCAGTAAAGCATTGTCCAGAATATCGGGCCGGTTGGTGGCAGCCATCAGGATCACTCCTTTATCCGTGCTGAAACCATCCATTTCCACGAGCAATTGGTTAAGTGTATTCTCCCTTTCATCATTACCGCCCTGCATGGGACCTTTACCCCTTGAGCGGCCGATCGCATCAATTTCATCAATAAAAACGATGCAAGGAGCTTTTTCCCTGGCTTGTTTGAACAGGTCTCTCACCCTCGAGGCACCCACACCCACGAACATCTCGACAAAATCAGATCCGGAAATCGAGAAAAACGGTACTTCGGCTTCTCCGGCAACTGCCTTGGCCAGCAATGTTTTACCTGTTCCCGGAGGGCCAACCAGCAGAACACCTTTTGGAATTTTTCCGCCAAGGGCTGTATATTTTTTAGGTTTTTTTAGAAAATCCACGACTTCCATCACTTCTTCCTTGGCTTCTTCCAGGCCCGCCACATCCTTGAAAGTGACATTGATATCCGCTTTTTTGTCGAATAAAGTTGCTTTGGATTTACCAATGCTGAAAATTTGCCCGCCGGGGCCTCCCGCACCACCGGCCATCCTTCTCATGAAAAACATCCAGAGTCCAACAATAATGAGAATAGGCAGCAGCCAGTTGAATATGGGTCCAACCCAGTTTTGTTTGGTTTTGTAAACCGGATCGATCAGTTTCTTTTCCTGGTTGATCTCCTTGATCAACTCGTCAAAAGTCCTTACATCACCTAGTTCAAAAGTAAAATGCGGACCTTTGGGATCGACCTTAGACTGTTCTTTTTCCTCAATGTATTTATTTAATTTGTCCTTTTTTAAAAACACATTCACATAGGATTTATTGATCACTTCCACCTTTTCAACCGCAGTGTCGCGGGCCATTTCTTCAAACTTATTCATGGTGATCTCCTTAGTGTCATTGTTGGTATAGACAAAAAGGTTCAGCAGGATTGCGCCAACAATTATGAATCCATATATCCAGAGAGACCTGTTGTTGGGCTTTGGCGGTTCTCTGTCTTTACCCATGTTGGGCTGTTCGTCGTTTTTATTTTTATCTTCAATCATGAATTGCTAAATTAATGGTCAAATGTTCAGACGTTTTCGATAGAGGTGATGACGGCATCATTCCATAAACCTTCAAGATTATAAAAACTTCTTGCTTCAGGATGAAAAACATGTACAACCGTGTTGAAATAATCGACCAATACCCAGTTGGATTTGTTTTTTCCTTCTGTATGTAAAGGCCTGATGTGCATTTCCTCGTTCAACCGTTTGTATATATTGGCAGCAATAGCACTGACCTGAACGTAGGAATCTCCCTCACAAATGATGAAAAACTCTGCAGGCGCTCCTGAAATGCTTCTTAAATCCAGTTGTGTGATGTTTTTTCCTTTTATATCCTGAATGCTGTCAATAATTGTACTGTTCAACAATTGAAGGTCAATAGTGTTTAAGGAATCTGTTTTCTTAATACTCAAAGTTTTTAAGTTTTTATTACATTTACACAAAAGTACACTAATTATTATTATCACGTATTCTCAGATTATGCAGATCATCGGAAGTCACAGGATTTACCTCGAATACATTGATTCTACCAATACTTTTGCACAGGAATTGCTATCAAAAAGCAAACCAGTTGATGGAACTGTCATTTCGGCAGGTTTTCAAACGGCCGGTAAGGGTCAGGGCAGCAACAAATGGCAGAGTGAAGCCGGCAAAAACATACTTTTGTCATTTATACTTTATCCGGACTTTATCAGGGCATCCCGACAATTTTACCTGAGTATTTTTACGGCCAATGCAATCGTCTCCTGGCTGGATAAGTTGATCCCGCAACATCAGGTAAGGATCAAATGGCCAAATGACATTTATGCCGGTCATCTGAAAATCGGAGGTATGTTGATCCGGAATACACTGAAATCGGATCGCATTGAGCATTCCGTGATCGGTATCGGATTGAATGTGATGCAACAGGATTTTGGTGAGTTGGGCAATGCGGTTTCGCTTTCCATGCTTACTCCGTTGGATATGAACCTGGATAAATTAACGGATGATCTGATCATGGAACTTGATCATTACTATCGTCTTCTGACCAATGGTAATTTTGCCTTACAAAAATCTGCCTTTGAAGAGAGAATGCTTCACCGTGGTGAAAAAGCTTCAGTTTCAACCAACGAAGGTACGGTGGAAGGAATTGTTATGGGTATAGGGGGTGACGGAAAAATTGTGATGAATGTGGATGGAGTGGTCAGGAAACTGGCACATTGAGAGTGAACAGTGAACAGTAATCAGTGAAGAGTGAACAGTGAATTGTATGTAGATGCCTGAAAAATGCCATAACAATTTATAATTCAGGGTTAAATCAATTACTGATTACTGATTACAGATCACTCTTCACTCTTTGTAAATGCCTGAAAAATGACATAACAATTTATAATTCAGGGTTAAATCAATTATTGATCACTGATCACAGTTCACTATTCACAGTTCACTAATTCCTTTTTTGCTCGAAAAACCTTTGAAGCAATGACCTGCTTTCTTCCTCCATCAAACCGTATTCGATCTTTGTTTTGGGATGCAATACACCTTTTCCGAAACGCATATAGCCGTTTTTGTCGTCTGCAGCAGCAAAAACGATCCGGCTGATCTTGGACCAGAAAAGCGCGGAAGCACACATCAGGCAAGGTTCCAATGTGATATATATCGTGCAGTCGGTCAGGTATTTGCTTCCTAAGAAATTGGCTGCAGAGGTGATGGCCAGCATTTCAGCATGTGCGGTAGGGTCTTTCAGGATCTCTACCTGGTTGTAAGCCTTGGCAATGATCTGGTCCTTTACAACTACCACAGCGCCCACCGGAACTTCATCCTGCTCAAATGCTTTTTTTGCTTCCTTCAAAGCTTCATTCATGAAATATCTGTCCGTGAATATCTCCATATGCTATCAATTGAACTCAATTCAAACAAAAGTATGATAATTCAGCAAACACATCGGTTTCAATTCATAAAAATGAATGCTTATCAATAAAAAACCGGCTTCCAGGGCAAATTTTTGAGTGTTAAATCAAACTTAACCAAAGAAAATTTTTAAAACTTAACTGACTTAGTATATTTGCAGATGGAAAATACAAATACTACTCAGACTTCCTTTATTCAGGAAAAACTTACCTTTGATGATGTTCTTTTGGTGCCTGCCTATTCAGAGGTTTTGCCTAATGAAGTGGATACTTCCTCTTTTTTCTCCCGAAATGTGCGTTTGAATATTCCAATGGCTTCCGCAGCGATGGACACGGTGACTGAATACCAGTTGGCCATCAGCCTCGCCAGGGAAGGAGGTATTGGCATTATTCACAAGAATATGTCATTTGAAGCTCAGGCTGAACATGTGCGGAAGGTCAAAAGGTCCGAAAGCGGGATGATACTGGATCCCATCACCATGACTGTGGATCGCACTGTCCAGGAGGCACTCAATCTCATGAAAATGCATAAGATCGGTGGTATTCCGGTGGTAGATGAACAGGAGAGGCTGGTCGGGATCTTGACTAATCGCGATCTCAGATTTCAGGAGGATCTGGATCAACCGGTCAGCAACCTGATGACCAAGGAAAACCTGATCACCGCACCGGTGGGAACCAACCTGGAAAAAGCCAAATATATCCTTCAGAAATACCGTATTGAAAAACTGCCAGTAGTGGATGAAAACAACAGGCTGGCAGGGCTTATCACCTATAAAGATATCCTCAAACTCAGGGATTATCCCAATTCAGTGAAGGATTCGTTTGGTCGGTTGCTGGTTGGCGCAGCTGTGGGCATTTCAAAAGATACCCATGACCGGGTTGAAGCCCTGGTGCAGGTTGGCGTTGATGTGATCATAGTGGATACAGCCCATGGCCATTCAAAAGGAGTGCTTGACATGGTGAGATACATTAAGAAAAAGTATCCTCAGATCGATGTGGTAGGTGGAAATATTGCTACGGGCGATGGGGCAAAGGCACTTGTAGAAGCCGGTGCTGACGGCGTAAAAGTTGGGGTTGGTCCGGGAAGTATCTGTACGACTAGGATCGTTGCCGGAGTTGGTGTACCACAGTTGTCTGCCATTATGGATGCAGCCAGGGCAATAGAAGGTACGGGAGTACCTGTGATCGCAGACGGAGGTATTCGTTTCACAGGAGATCTGGCTAAAGCTATTGTGGCAGGGGCGAGTTCGATCATGGCGGGGTCTTTGTTTGCCGGAGTGGATGAGGCGCCGGGTGAAACCATCATTTTCCAGGGCAGGAAATTCAAGGTTTACCGTGGAATGGGTTCATTGGGTGCCATGGCAAGGGGTTCAAAGGACCGTTATTTCCAGGAGGCGGAAGAAGACAATAACAAACTGGTCCCTGAAGGCATCGAAGGTAAAGTGCCTTACAAAGGTTATCTTTCAGAAGTGATGGTTCAATATATCGGTGGTCTGAAAGCCGGGATGGGTTATACTGGTTCCAGAAATATTGAGGAACTCAAAAAAGCGAAATTTGTGCGGATCACTTCCGCGGGAGTTACGGAAAGTCATCCGCATGATGTGGCGATCACTAAGGAATCACCCAATTATTCGACCAAATTTTAATTGGTCTTCAGAATCTAATGTTTTGTTAGCAATGAATTGCCGGCCGCTTTAGCTGCCGGATATATTTGAGATATTGCATGGGCTTTAGCCAAAAACAGCTAAGCATTTGGCAAAAGCCTGGTTTAATAATTCTACAGCATCCAACCCATAAATGGGGCGGCATTTGAATAAATGCGTCAAAATTAATTTTACATAACACTAATTTGAGTATTAAATTAGGCTTTTTGATTGTCTGATCGCTGAATCGATTTTCACCAAAATATGATAAACCGCGGGACAGATCGACGCATTTGCCAGATGTAGTTTCTTTTTACGTCTGAAACCTGGTGCATCCGTGTGCGGATATTCCCGGCAGGCGGTGGGTCGCACTTCATATATCTGACACAGGCTGTTTTCACCTAAAAACACGCAAGGTACTTTTTTGAAAGACATTTCACCGTCAATATCCGTGAGCGTGAATTTCATTTTGAACTGATTCGGGCTGATCTTCAAAAATGAAGCGATCCTTTTGATATCCGCCGGCAGGATAATGGGTGGCGTGGTTTTGCAACAGTTGGCACATTGCGTGCAGTCAATCACCCCGAAAACCTGTTGATGGACATCTGATGCCATTTGGTCCAGCAAACTTCCATGCAGGTTTTTTTGCTCAAAAATGTTCTCTGCCAGACCTTGGGCGTCAGATCTGTGTTTTTGCCATTCCAGGAACAGTTCCTGATGTGTTGTTTTTTTTTGTGATTGCTTACCCATATTCCTGACTAAATTAAAACATTTCAGCAGAGAATCGAAAAATTCTGTTATTTTGCAAATATTATTCAGGACAAAACCAATGGAAAAGCAATTTTTATCCCGAAGCTTGTCCGATCTGAAGCAGGTAGCGGAATTTATCGTCCAATTGATGGACGATTACACCATATTTTTACTTGAAGGCAATCTGGGTGCCGGAAAAACGACACTGATCCAAAAAGTATGTGAATTATTGCATTCAAGGGATGTGGTGGTCAGCCCGACTTTTTCACTGATCAATCCATACCATACAGACAAAGGTTACCTGTACCACATGGATATGTATCGCATCAAATCCAGGGAAGAGGCCATTGATTTTGGCATTGAAGAGTACCTTTGGGAGGACAATTATTGTTTTATAGAATGGCCACAGATCATCACGGAACTGTTACCTGAAAAATTTGTACAAATACAGATCACTCTTCAACCGGATGAGTCACGACTGTTCCTGATCACCGCCAATTAACAAGCAAAACCAACGAAAATGCAGCAAGAATTCAATTTTCCACCTTATTTGAGCAGCCCCGGGTTTATTACCCAGGAGAGTCCGCTTCAGATCAAAAAACGTCAGGAACAGTTGGTCATCGGTGTTCCAAAAGAAAATACCCTGCAGGAGAACAGGATCGCTCTGGTTCCTAATTCTGTCAAACATTTGACAATGAAAGGACTACGAGTGAGAATTGCTTCCGGTGCGGGAGAAAAATCGAATTACAGTGATCTTTCGTTTTCAGAAGCAGGTGCAGAGATCGTGCCGGACAATGAAACCATATTCAAATCCGACCTGATCCTGAAGACGGCTCCTCCAACGGTGGAAGAAATTGAGCATTTTACCAGGGATCAGATGCTGATCTCACCTTTGCAGATACCTTTGATCACCAAAACCTATATGGAAAAGTTGCTCGAAAAGCGGACGATCGCCGTTGCGATGGAGTATTTTCAGTCTGATGACAATTCGTTTCCTGTAGTACGTACCATGAGTGAAATTGCCGGAGTGGTAGCCATTCTGACTGCTGCCGAGTATTTGTCCAACTCTTCCGTAAGTCGTAAAGTGTTGTTGGGCAGCATCTCAGGGGTGCCGCCTGCCAAGGTGGTCATTCTGGGGGCAGGTATGGTAGCGGAATATGCCTGCAAAACAGCGCTTTCACTGGGTGCATCGGTACGAATTTTTGACGACGATCTTCATAAGATCATCAGGCTGCAAAACAGGGTCGGGCACAACCTGCATACCAGTACCATCAACCCGGTTTATCTGCAATACCAGTTGAAAAGCGCCGATGTACTGATTGGTGCAGTGCATTCGAGTACAGGCAGGTCACCCATGCTGGTTACCGAAGATATGGTAGCCACGATGAAGCCGGGTAGTGTGATCGTGGATGTCAGTATAGATCAGGGCGGTTGTATCGAGACCTCGAGGATGACTTCGCATGACAATCCGGTATACACGAAGCATGGTGTGATCCATTATTGTGTGCCGAATATTCCTTCTAAGGTTGCCCGGACCGCATCTGCAGCCATCAGCAACATCATCACTCCCTTGCTGGTTAAGGCCGGCCTGATGGACTCCTATGAATCGTTGTTGTACCAAAACCGTGGTGTACGCAACGGCGTGTATGCCTACAAAGGCAAAGCTACCAACCGGTATCTGGCCGAATATTTTGGTTTAAAGCACGCTGAACTTGATCTGTTGCTCTCCTCGGGGTATTGATGATCTAATGATCTGATTATCTAATGATCTGATTATCTGATATTCAGATGCTATAATGATTTGAATTTCAGGGTTTAAAGCAAGTTTTATGGACTGTGCGAGTATATGATTTCTCCCTGGGTGGAAATGACAGTAGCGTTTTTTTAGGGTATAATGAGAGAAAAAGAGCGGCACGCCGCCCTTTTTCTCCACTTATTTACAGCCTGTGTAGTCATTCTGATCCAGTGTTCTGATCCTTAATTTTCGAATTTTCGAATCTTCGAATTTTCAAATTTTCACCACCCATGAAGAATATTTTTCTATGGAAAACTTTTGATTTTCAAAAAATTATTGTATATTTAAGCCATCAAAACAGCCTACATGTTTGGAGTTCGCTACATATTTGATCATAAACAGGTAGAAAACAACCCGTATACAACCCGTATTCAACCCGTATTCAACCCGTATTCAACCCGTATTCAACCCGTATTCAACAAATATTATTTGGACTTAAAAACAATATATTCCGGAGGAAGCCGCGACGGTTGTTGGACGATCCTCCGTTTAGCTGAAGCATTTGGAAGTGAGGATTTTGAATTCAATTTTTTTTAACTTTCAAATTTTTATTTATGAAAAAGTTCATTTTAATTTTAATAGTTTTTATAGGAATTATTATATTTTTTCAATGTCAGAAAAAGGATGCAGGTCTTCAGGATAGCGATCAAACAAACCCTGTGGTGGAAACACGTTCTACTGGAAATTATAGTAAAGTGGTAGCACCTGATTGTGGTTTATCAGATTTTTTCCCTAATTTGAGTTATCATTCATCTTTAACAATTTATGACACGCTATATCCTTATCAAAATTGTCCCTTCGAAGTGGAAATTGATGTTAAAATCTATATAAACTCAACGGGGCGATATTATGATTTCGGAGAATTTAGATGGAAGCCATTAAGGCCCTGGGATCAGGCCTGCGAACAATGGTATCAGGATAATTTTTCCAGCACATATATAGGTGATAACCGTGCGTTTTATTATGAGTTTGTAGATGATTTACGTTGGGAGCTTATCGATAATTACATGGTTGATTATATCTATGATCTTAATTTACCGTGTGGAGAAAGTTATCGGGTGGCGGCTTATGTGTACAAGTCTCCTTGTACACAGCTTTGTCATAAGACAATTCAGACCAAAGACGGCCTGGATTTTGTTATAACAGAAAAACCATGTGCAGATGACGGATGTTGCTTGGAATGGGTAGATTATTGTCTGAATAATAGTGGGCAGCCAATCATTTCACGATGGATTCAACCTATCAGTTCCTGCAGCAATTATATTATTGTCGATTGTGAAGGAGGGAATACAGTAGGTGGATGTGTAGAAAAGGGGTGCTTGTAAAACTATTATATCATCAAGGCGACAGCTAATTTGCAACTGCGACTGCTGTCGCTTTTAATAATCTAATCATGTTGAAAATAACTTACATTACCATAATCATTTTATTCATTGCTTTAAGAGTACAAGCACAACAAATTATCTATCAGCAATTGATTTTTAATAATTTTGAACCTGTCTGGCAACATGCGCCTATAGATAGTAGTCTAATAGGCGTAAGTAATTTTGATGGTAGAAATCATTTTACTCAAAGTAAAAATCCTTCCTGTTTAGTTTTGTTTGAAGACAATTTGTACATTGCCCCATCCACTGCAACAACAATTTATGGGCTTGATGGCGGGTTTGTAGAAAGGATAAATACGATGACGGGAAAAGTTGACTGGATCTACACCTTTGATTTACGTACCGAAGAAAGACAAGAGGTTATTCAGGATCTTTATATTGATGATCAAAGAAGGCTGAATGTGGTTTCTTTTAGAAGGATAGTTGCACCCAAACCAGACCCTCATTTAATATGGCCGGAAGATGGCGACAGTTCGCTTATTTCGATCAGGAAATTTGATATTGAAACAGGTGAACTAATTGAGCATCACACCCCGTCATTTACGGATCATGAATCATTGAGGCTTAAGCATCAAATGCAAAATTCAAGATTTTTCAAAGGGGATAAAAATGGAAATTTTCAATTTATTGAAAAAGTTACAAAATCGGGATTTGTGTTAAAACAGTATTTAATCGATGAAAATGGTCATCAAATTCAGCAAATGAATGAAGATACCATAAGATTTAATGCTCCTAATTCAGGTTATACGAATCATTATCAGCCTGTTTTCATCGTTAGCAAAGATACCATCTTAGTTTTGAGTCATGTTGTTAAGCAAGATCCTTTAGCGGATGGGCAGAGCAGATTGACTATTTATGATAAAGACCTGAAAAAAAGGCGAGAGTACTTTTTGGATGATCTAATTGGTGTAAATTACGGGCAAATTTATATTGAAAATGCAGATAATAGATTTATAAAAATCATGGTAGATTTATGGCGTAATCCATGGGAGCCATTTATTTTAGAACATATTATCCTGGATTATGAAGGGAATATTGTCAAACGCTTTATGACAACCCAAAATGGCACAAAACATTTTACATTTAAAACAACATATCTGGAATCAGAAAACGAATTTTTGGTGGTTGGGGTTACCGGTGACAGATCATTCAGGTTGAATTTTTTTAAAACAAAAGGATTTGATGAACTTGAAAAAATAAAAACTATAAGTAATCAAAATCCCGAGTATTTTTTCAGTCCGACTGATATCTTTCAACTTCCCGACGGAGATATTTTATTAAATGGCATCAACATATTCTGGCCTGCTGATGAGGATCTTTATCAAGGTAATTGGCCTACCTTGCTAAAGTTCAATGCAGAGGATATAGGTCTGACATCAACCAAAGAAACTGAAAATGTCAGCATGATCAACATATATCCTAATCCGGCATCTGATCGTATAACGATCAGTTTGGAAGAAGATCAAAGAGGTGTAATTGACATATTGGATCATATGGGAAGGGAAATATATATTACTGTGAGGGAAACACAAGGAGGATCTACCCAAATTAACATTGGACATTTGCCGACCGGGATGTATTTTGTTCGGGTGACAGACAAAACAGGCAGGTTCAGAGGGACAGGACGGTTTGTGAAAATGAACTGATCTTTGAAATGTTCTGATGTTCGAAATGTTCGAAATGTCGAAGATCATGATATATATTGTCATGATTCGAGATGTTTGAATTGTTCGAAATGTTTTGATGTTTGAAATGTCGAAGATCATGATATTTATCGTCATGATTTGAAATGTATTGATTGTCATGAAATAAAGCAAGTGTTTTGGGCTGAGCGAATATATGATTTCTCCCTTCGGTCGAACCTGTTTAGACCCGTCCCGGCTGACGAATGAACGTTAGGTTCGAAACTGACGAGCATCGGGGATGACGATAGTTACTTTAGGGTTAAAGGGTGAATATGGTTCAAAACTTGTAGTCTGAAATCAAGATTTCTCCCTGCGGTCGAACCTGTCCCGACCTATGTCGTTTGAAAAATCAACTTTGAATCGGGATTGATGAGCGTCGGGGATGACGACAGCGTTTTTTGGGGTAAAAGGGGAGGAAAAGGGCGGCATGCCGCCCTTTTCCTCCCCTTTTTTACAGACCTGTTTTGTCATTCTGAGCGAAGCGAAGAATCTTCTGATGATCTAATTTTCAAATGTTTTGAACCTTAATTTTCGAATCCTCGAATCTTCGAATTTTCAAATTTTCACCACCCATGAAGAATATTTTTTAATGGAAAACTTTTGATTTTCAAAAAATTATAGTATATTTAAGCCATTAAAACAACCTACATGTTTGGAGTTCGCTACATATTTGATCATAAACAGGTAGAAAACAACCCGTATTCAACCCGTATTCAACCCGTATTCAACCCGTATTCAACCCGTATTCAAC
>CAZQKR010000030.1:0-50309 GCA_964594045.1 uncultured Saprospiraceae bacterium
TGCTAAAATGATATTGCATCCTATATTCGTCTGAAGTTGCAAACTTCAGACAACGCATGGACCCTATAATTATGATAGGTTGGGAAAAACTGAAGTTTGCAACTTCAGACTTGCATCATTCTCTTTCCTGGCTTGCTCAATGGTACCTTTTCAATTCACCTTATAGTAGGATCCAAGGACTTTATAAAACAATTTCGAGGGGAGCAGCCTTTTGAGCACAACAGCGAGTTTTTGATCAAATTTAGCAATGATATACCTGTTACGTGGATGCTTTTTGTTTACAATCTGACCAATTTTTTTTGCCAGTATGTCTGGATCAAGACCTTTGGTTTCATCTCTTTCAAATATTGATCTTGCTTTTTCCAGGCTTTCCCTGAATTTTTCATCAGAAGCACCTTCCACCCATCTCCTGTTGGCTGTGAAACCAGTACGAAAATCGCCCGGATTGATCAATACTATTTTGACTCCATACCTGTCAACCTCATAACGCAGGGATTCCATTAATCCCTCCACACCGAACTTGCTTGTAGAATAGAATCCCTGAAAAGGGAGTGCGATGAGCCCGGCAATGGATCCGATGGTTATGATCATTCCCTTTCTATTGCTGATCATGTGGGACAGTGCATGCTTCGAACACCTGAAAACACCGAGTAGATTGGTGTTAAGTTCAATCATCGATTCCTTTTCGGAATATGTCTGCAAAGCACCCGCAAGGCCAACACCTGCATTATTGATTAATACATCAAGTCTGCCTTCTTTTTGAACAATGGCATCAACCGTGTTTTTGACCTCCGTTTCTGAGGTAACATCCATACTGACCACTTGCACACCCTCAAGCCTGAACCCCTCTTTTCGACTGCTGCCATAAACTATATGCCCCTGAATGGACAGGGTTTTTGCTATATGGTATCCAAATCCTGATGAAACTCCTGTAATGAAAATAACTTTCTTCATAATTTATCGGGCAGATTTAAAGCAGAAAAACAACCCATGTACGGCAAGTTGCATCCTGATTACTATTTGTCTGTTATTCAATTATCCCAAGTTGCTTTGATACTTTCCGGATCGTCTCCAGCGCATAGTCAGTTTGCTCATGTGTGTGCGTGGCCATCAGGGAAAAACGGATCAAAGCATCCTCTTTTTTAACTGCCGGCGAAATCACCGGATTGACAAAAATACCTCGATCCAAAAGTATTTTAGTCAGGGTCAGGGCTTTAATGTCATCCCCAATGTATAACGGAATGATCGGAGAATTGGAATTCCTGATGTCGAATCCCATTTTTTTAAAACCTTGCTGGCATTTGCGGGTAAGTTCCCATAGTTTTTCAATGCGTTGAGGCTCCTTTTCAATGATATCCAGTGCAGCAAGAACAGTTGCAGCTGAAGCTGGTGTCATGCTTGCGCTGAAGATGAGGGACCTGGAATTGTGTTTCAGGTAGTTTATTGTATTCAGGTCACTGGCAACAAAGCCACCTAAAGAGGCCAGGGACTTTGAAAAGGTGCTCATGATCAGATCAACCTGGTCGGAAAGGCCATAATGATCGGCTGTTCCCCTTCCGTTCATTCCCAAAACCCCTAGTGCATGCGCATCGTCTACCATCACCGTTGCACCATATTTATTTGCCAGTGCAACAAGTTCGGGCAATTGAATGATATCACCTTCCATTGAAAAAATGCCGTCAACGACAATGAATTTGACATTGTCCGGGTCGCAAATTTTAAGTTTGGCTTCGAGAGATCCCATATCGTTATGGGCAAACTTCAGCACCTTCGAAAAGGCAAGCCGGCTACCTTCGATGATGGAAGCGTGATCTGACTCGTCAAGCAAAATGGTGTCAGCCCTTCCGGTCAGCGCCGAAACAACTCCCAGATTGACCTGAAAACCTGTGCTGAAACAAATCGCAGCATCCTTGCCAACAAACTTTGCAAGGCGTTCTTCCAGCTCCAGGTGAATATCAAGCGTGCCGTTGAGAAACCTGGAACCGGCACAACCTGTGCCATATTTGTCAATTGCCCTTTTTGAGGCTTCAATGATCGCCGGATGATTCGTAAGGCCAAGGTAACTGTTGGACCCGAACATCAAAACTTTTTTACCATTCACAATAACCTCGCAATCCTGCTCCGATTCAATCACCCTGAAAAAAGGGTATACACCCATTGCCATTACCTTTTGAGGTATATCGTACGTAGCCAACCTTTGCTGCATTAATTTCATATAGTAGGATCTAAAATGATGTTTTCGAAAATTGCTATAAAGCTAAAACAGTTTTTGCAATAAAGCAAAGGATAGGCACATCATTTGATCAGAATCCTTGCAAATTTTTGATTTAAGTCAGATTAGCCTACTGGTACTATGTTGATCCCGGATAGTAAAAATTCAAGCCTGGGGAATGAATGAAATCAACGTGAGCAATACAATAATATATGGAAATTTTTTAAAAATGTATCTTTATGCTTGCAAACAAATTACTGACGAATGTTGACGATGCTATGCATATCAGCATCTCCGATACTGACGAATACTGACGATACTTTGTATGTCAGCACTTATCAGGCAAGCTTGTCAGCATCTGCGATACTGACGATGCTTTGCATATCAGCATTTTTGGTACTGACGAAGCAAGCTTGTCAGTATCTTCGACACTGACGATGCTTTGCATATCAGCATTTTAGATCCAAAAAAGAGCTTTGCTTTGACTTTTTGGCTGACCCGCCACTTCGTGTTCACCCCATTCTCCTTTATTATGATCAATTATCATACTAATTGAAAAGTTACTGACAGTTTTCTGTTTGGCTAAAAAAGAAAAAAGAAGCAAAAAAGAAAAATAACGATTATCATGATCTATGTAGTTTTGTGACTGCTGATCTAAAGGTTCCGGCCCTTGAATATCCACCGGATATTCACCTTTCAGGAACGGTTGGTCATTTTCAGCAATTAACATAATTCTTAAACAACTTCATGGTTTGATAACTGCACACCTGTGCAATCGTGGAAAGGTTTCATTACCAGCGATAGTGAATGAAGGGCTGGAATTGGGTTATACTGACGCCATGATTCATCATGAGTCAGCATAATACCGACTTTAGAAAAGAGGTAAATGATTTTATAAACGTCGGTATAAACTGGACGATCCGGCACTGCACTCCGGATCCGGAACAATGAACAGTGCAAATAAAACAATCCATTCCCCCGGGTAAAAAAGCATGCAAGCCCGTGAGCGAGCGGTGCACAGCAATCTAAATTAACCAATATCTCCAGGGCGTCATTGCTGACCTGATCCGCAATCCCGTAGTCGTCCGGGTCATGCCAGGAATGATAAGTCACGCCTGGAATGACGGTTCAAGACTTGACTGAGGACTCTCAACTCTACAATCTTTCGTTTTCCCGCTTACGAACAAATATAAAAACTGAGTCTGTTCAGAAAGTTCAATCTGTCGGTTATTAGTCGTTTTCCGCCCCACCCCATAAATGGAAAATTTTGAAAACCAACAAATTAAAGTACATTTTTGCTGGTTATTAAAAGCTATGATTTATCGGATCAGACTTTAAAAATAAATATATGCTGATGAAACCTGATTTTTAGCCCTTTCTCATCACAGTAAATCCCTCAGTAGAAAAACTGCTTTAAAAGCTGAATGCACGGAAAATTGATCAAATAAAAAGCAAAGGAATCATGCTTTGAGCTCATAATAACCCCAATGATATTATTGAATTCGTTCTACCTGGCAAAAAATTCAAAAGCAGGAACAAATGCCAAATTGACTATGCACGCCAAATTGAAGTACTGCCTGAACCTCAAGAGTCTATTTTTAAAAGGAAAAATTTAGCCTGCACAAATCAATAAAGTACCTGAAAACGTCGCTAATCGGATAGCTTGGGCCGGTTTTCTGCTGTCCTATTTATCCCAGGTAGCGTCATGCCTGAGGTGGTGAGGCAAATGATCCAGATCGTTGTTCTTTTCCAGCTGGAATTTGTGGTTGTTGTATGTCAGTTGGAAAAGCGCTGCGTTGGAATGGCGGATAGTCTCCATCTGACTGATCTTCCATTCCATCAACTGGACAATCAGCATTTTGAGGGTTCTTCCATGCGTACAGATCAGCACTTTTTCTGCCTGTGTATCTCGGATATGTGCGGTGAAAGACTGTACTCTGTTTTGCAGAGACAATCCGGATTCTCCTCCGGGAATACATGCATGCAACTCACCTTCATTCCAGGAATCCAGCATTTTTTTGTAATTGTGGATGATAATGGCGTCCAGAGGTTTTCCTTCATTTTCTCCCCAGGAAAATTCAGATATCCGCTCATCAACCACATGTCGGATCCCTGAATTGATAAAGGGCTGAACACTTTGGATGCTCCTTTGCAATTCAGATGTGATCACCAGGTCAAAGGGAATGTGTTTATAGTGTTCATAAAAGGCCCGCATTTGTGCCTTGCCGGTCTGATTGAGCGGTGCATCAATCGTTTTTCCCTGTAAAATACCATTTGCATTGAAGTCCGTCTGACCATGACGGACGATATAGAGCGTTTTATGTTTATCTGATCCATGCACCATGGGAATACTATTTTTTCTATATTTGTCCAATGCTTTCAATACTTATTCCAATATATAACATCGATTGCACCAAATTAGTTAATGAGTTGCATAAACAATGCGTTAAAAGCAAGGTCAAATTTGAAATTTTATGTTTTGACGATTGTTCAAAACCCGAAATTAAAGAAAAAAATCAAGTGCTGGCTTTTTTGTTTGGCGTAAGTTATGTCGAATTAAGCGAAAATCAAGGTCGGGCAAAGATCAGAAATCTCCTGGCATCCAATGCGAGCAATCCATACTTGCTTTTCATCGATGCGGATTCAAAGATCCCGAACAAATCGTATATCAGGAATTATGTATTACACCTGAATACACAACTGGTGATCTACGGTGGCAGAAGCTACCAAAAAAACAAACCGGGAGCAAAAAAAATGCTGCATTGGCTGTATGGTTCACAACGTGAAGCTTTGTCAGCCCAAAAACGAAACCGTTCACCGCATCTCAATTTTTTATCCAACAATTTTGTGGTACCTGCCAAAATTTTTGCTGCTCATCCTTTTGATCCCGCTCATGAGGGTTATGGCTATGAAGATACTGTTTTTGCAACTGAGTTGAAGAAATCCGGTATACCTGTGGGGCACATTGATAATCCTTTGTTACATACAGGTTTGGAAAACAGTGAAGTTTTTCTGAAAAAAACGAAAAATGCCCTGGATAACCTGGTTCAGTTATTCCTTAATGGCAGCATTCTGGACACCAGATTGATATTGGCTCACCGTCGCCTGAAAAAATTCGGATTATTGAACTTCCTGATCCGCTTCATTGAAAAAAGAATGACTTTTTATGAGCAAAATTTACTTGGCACCAGTCCGAAGCTCAGGTATTTTGATCTGTGGAAACTGTATTATTTTACGAAAAAAATGAATAAGTCCGAACACTAAAATTCAATTTTCACCCGCTCAGTCCACATCCGGATATTCCACGCGCAGGTGATGCATACTTTTGATGATGTATTTGAACATTTCAGCGCAGGTTTCCAGCTCTTTTAAGGACAAACCACATTCGTCCAGTTGCCTGTCCTGCAACTTGATGCGGATAATTTTATCCACCAACTGGTCAACCTGAGGACCGGACATATTGGAGAAACTCCTGGCCGATGCTTCCAGACTGTCCGCCAGCATCAGAATGGCTTCCTCTTTTGTTCCGGGCACGGGACCCGGATATCTGAACCGCTTTTCATCAGGCTGAACACTTGGAAAAGAGGCAATTTGTTTCCGGTAAAAATACTCCACTCTTGATGTCCCGTGATGTGTGGAAATAAAGTGTGCAACTTCCGCAGGCAAGTGATACTTTTCTGCCAGTTTTTCTCCCTGAGGAACATGGTCAATGATCCTGGCAGCACTTTCGAAAGGGGTCAATGAATCATGTATATTTTCTTTACCTCCAAGGTTTTCAATAAAGCAATGCGGATTGATGATCTTGCCGACATCGTGATAAAGCGCTCCGACTTTGACCAGCAAGGCATTGGCATCGATGGCCTCGGCAACAGTGCCCGCCAGGCTCGATAGCTGGATAGAGTGTTGAAGGGTGCCGGGTGCTTTGGATGCCAGTTCCTTTAAAAGCGGGTGGTTCAGGTCGCTCAGTTCTTCCAGAACCTGATCAGAAGTAAAATGATAATACCTGCCAATAACAGGGATGAGCGGATATGCAAAAATGGTCAGTATGCCATTAAGCAGCATCCAGTAAAGTATCCTGGCATCCAGTTCTGCCAAGGAGCCATTATTCATCAGCGTGATCAAACCATAGCAAATAAAATAACAAGCTGTAATGCCGAAAAACCGGCCAATGACCTGTTTCCAACTTTTATTACCGTTGAAGATTAGGACTACAGTAAGTCCTGTGATCAGCTGAATGGTCAGAAATTCCCCGTCAAACCCCGTGATCATCCCTGCAGCCATCAAATTCAGCATGTGGATGAACAAACCAATCCTGGTGCTGAAAAAATAGGAATTCAGCGTGATGAAAAAAACCAATGGAACAGCATAAATACTGTCATACTCCGTTTTAGCAGCTATAAATATCAATAAGGCTATGATCAAAACACCCTGAGCAATGAACAACAGTTTAGTCTTGTTTTCAAATACCCGCCTTGAATTTCTTCTTAAGTAGAGAAATAGCAAGGCAAAGATCATCAGTCCAAAAAGCAGATATCCCAATATCCTACCCACCGCATGTTTTAAAGATGTTTTGGCATCTGACCTGTCTTCATGATCAACCTCCATCTCTTCAGAGGCATTCAACAAAAAGAAAACACCTCCACTGAAGTTATTCCGGTAAAATTCTGCAACTGATAACTCCGAAGAAAATGCTGTTGTATGGACATTTTGACCAGGATTACGGGCATCATTCATCTTAGCCCCAGTCAAACTCAAATCAGGGGAAAACCATCCATCCCGGGCATTCATGACAACCGTTGAATGAATGCTTCCCAATATCAGAAAGACAAGTATTTTCGCCAATGAATTCATCATCATTATCTTATACCCTGATCTTACTCACTGAACCAAAGATTCTCAGAGCAGCCCTCATCCTGGCAGATCTTGCGTGAGAGCACAAAGAAATAGTCTGACAGCCTGTTGAGGTAGATGATCACTTCATGCTGTAAAGGATCTGAAGCGTTCAGTGTAACTGTTCTTCTTTCTGCTCTCCTGCAAACCGTTCTGACGACATGACACTGACTGACCTCCTGAGATCCTGATGGTAGCAGAAAATTCCTGAGCTGTGGAAGATGCTGTTCCATTTCGTCAATAGCCTTTTCAAGAAAGGTGATCTCAGCAATGTTAAATGACTTAACCCAGTCTATTTTTTCCGGGTCAGTCGCCAGAATTGCACCCAGATCAAACAAATTGCGCTGAATGCGCAGGAGATCCGTTCTGATCTTATCATTCCCGACAAGCGCATTAAGTACGCCGATATGCGCATTCAGTTCATCAACAGTTCCATAAGCCTCAATCCGCAAATGGTCCTTGGATAGTTTTTTACCTCCAAATAATGAAGTAAATCCCTTGTCGCCCTTTTTGGTATATATTTTCATTGTGGTATTTATATTCCCGAAACTTCATCAGTCATTCGGATCGTTCTGATTAAATATTTGTTCTCCACCTTTTTATAAATGTCCACTTCATCCGAATCTTGAAGTATCATAACGTTTCATAAAATCCAGAATGTCAGATGCGATGGACTCTGCATTGGGTTTGGTGAAATAATCACCATCTGAACCATAAGGAGTACGGTGATCTTTAGCCGTGATGGTCAGTGGTTTCATATCGAGATAATGCCAGGCATCCTGAACTTCCAATATTTGTTGCATTATAAAAGCAGAAGCACCTCCCGGTACATCTTCGTCCAGTACTACCAGTTTGTTGGTTTTTTTAAGCGATTCCAGAATTTTGTGATGTTTATCAAAAGGCAACAGGCTCTGCACGTCGATCAACTCAACCGAAATACCTGCTTGCTTAAGCAATTCGATCGCATGCGCTGCTTCCCTGAGCACAGATCCGTAGGATACCAGTGTAAGGTCATCTCCTTCCTGTAATATTTCCGGGATACCGAGGGCAAGTGTAAAGTCTGTCAGGTTTTGCGGAAGTTTTTCCTTTAAACGATATCCATTGAGACTTTCAATAATGATCCCGGGATCATCTGACTTCAATAAGGTGTTGTAAAATCCTGCAGCCTGTGTCATATTTCTGGGAACAGCAATATATACGCCCCGGAGCGTGTTGAGCAGCAAACCCATAGGTGAACCTGCATGCCAGATACCTTCCAGTCGGTGGCCGCGAGTCCGAATGATCACCGGAGCCATCTGCTGTCCGGCTGAACGGTATCTGAGTGTGGCAAGATCATCAGATAGCGGAGAAATTCCGTATATCAGATAATCGAGGTACTGAATTTCGGCAATTGGCCTGAAACCGCGCATTGCCAGTCCTATGGCTTCACCCATTATGGTCCACTCCCTGATACCTGCATCAAATATCCTGTCGGCTCCGTATTTTTCCTGTAAACCGGCAAATCCCTGATTTACACCACCGATTCTGCCTACATCTTCTCCAAAAGCCATGAGCGTCGGCATCTGTTCGAATTTCTGATCGAAGAACCTGTTGATGATCTCATGGCCGCTCAATACCGGTGCATCGGGTGCATATATTGCCGGAACGGTATCAACATTATTGGCGTTTCTTGGAGATTGGCTGTACAGATGGGTATGATAGCGTTTTTCACTTTCCAGCTTGATCTCATCAATAAACTGTTCCAGTTCAATTGAACCTTGCCCCTGGTCCTTCAGCGACCATTGCATTCTGAATGCATATTTCATCGTGGTGGCCAAACCCGGATTCAGTGCAGTTTCCAGTTCCCTTAGACTTGCAGATGTCAATTCTGCCTGTTTTTCATTAAACCTGCTGACAATACCCACGATTTTTTGCTTCCAGTAAGTTGACTGACTTTTAACTTTTTCCCATGCGGCATTCTTTTTTTCAAGGCTGTAAGTCCTGGCCTTTTGCCGAAGTTCTTCTATGTAAGTTTCATCAGCGATACCTGCTGAAATGATCCACCTGATAAAATGTTCGATACCGTCAGCCTCCTTTTCGTATTTGAGCCTGTCTTCGGATTTATATCTTTCGTGTGAACCGGAGGTTGAATGCCCCAGAGGCTGAGTAAGGTCATTCACATGGATCAGGCAAGGCCAGTGGTTTTTTCGGGTGAAGGAGATGGCCTGATCATAGGTGGCCACCAGTGCCGGATAATCATTCCCTGCCACTTCATAGATCATGATACCATTCGTTTCGTCCTGCTTCTGAAAACCGCTCAGAGCCTGGGAGATATTCGCTTTGACCGTTTGAAGGTCTTTTGGCACCGAAATACCATATCCATCATCCCAGATGGAAACGGCCATCGGCACTCTGGCTACGGCAGCGGCATTCAGGCTTTCCCAGAAAACTCCTTCAGATGTGCTGGCATCGCCTATGGTACAAAAAACAACCTCATTGCCCTGAATGGAAAATCTCCTTTCCAGGTCCATTTCTCCATGTATACGATATTGTTTTGAAGCAAGTGCCAAACCAAGTCCTCTGGCCATCTGCCCGGCAGTTGGGGAAATATCTGCAGAACAGTTGTACATCTCGGTATGCTTAAGCCATCTGCCTTGTTCATCGATGAGCGGAGATGCGAAATGATTGTTCATCTGCCTTCCCCTGGAAAACGGATCGTTGGAAGTATCGGCATAAAGCTGTGCAAAAAAATCTTCCAGATTGCCAATCCCTAACGCAAAGATCAAAGTCTGATCCCTGTAATATCCTGATCTGAAATCCCCTTTTCTGAATGCCCTGGCCAGGGCAACCTGGGGCAATTCCTTGCCGTCTCCGACAATTCCGAATTTAGCTTTACCATTCAACACTTCCTTTCGCCCCAGTATGCTGGCCTCCCTGCTCACCAGGCAAACCCACAAATCTTTCAACACCTCCAGTTTATACTGTTCTTCCTGATGATCAGACTTGTTCAGGCCGGTTACCTCATAAAAATCGAGCATACTCCAAATGTTTTTTAAAATTAAACGATGAAAGATTGGTCAAAGATAAAACTCCTGAACAAATGCGCATAAGCTTTATTGAAAAGTTAAAGTTCGCCTGAAATTGTCCGATTATTCAAATATAATTCCCAAAAGACATTTAATTGAATTACCTTTGCCTGACAATCGTATTAAGACCTTTTCAGGACAAAGGTTAACCAATTTACATATATAATATCATTTTATAGTAGTGTTTTGTTTAAAAATACTCGATTCTTATTTTTGGTTTCCGGGTGTGGTCATCACATTGGTGGAAATGAAAACACAAAATTTTTATTTTGCTTAAAACAGGTCAATACTTCTGGCGAATGAAATCTTTCACATCTTTTCTCTTAAGCGCTGTCTTCCAGGAGAAAAGCAGAAACGATTTTATGAACAAGACTCTGGCATCCCTGCTCAACAGCACCATAAATCCGGGAAATTCTGAAAAAATTGAACAGGTAAGAAATCAGTTGCGGGGCAACCCTGAAATGATTGAAATGGCAGAATTCGGAGCAGGCAGTTCAGTGAACCAAACTAAGGAAGTTGCAGTAAAGGACATTGCTGAATACGTACTTTCCAAACCATGGCAATGCAGGATTCTGTACCGGCTCGGAAAGGAAACCGGAGCAAAAACCATCGTCGAACTCGGCACATCCCTTGGCATAAGTACATCCTATCTGGCGTCGCTGAATAATGGGACCAAAGTATATACTTTTGAAGGAACTCATTTGCTGACGCAATATGCAAGGGTTGTATTTAGTTCACTGAACTTGTCCAACATAGAACTCATCGAGGGAAATTTTGATGTCACCCTGCCTGAAATTCTGAAAGATCTGCCTGAAGTCAACCTCAGTTTTATCGACGGAAATCACAGTTATGCATCTACCAAAAAATACTTTGACTGGATCATCCATAAATCAAAGGAAGAATCAGTGATCGTAATGGATGACATCTATTGGTCAAAAGGTATGAACAGGGCCTGGAAAGAGATCATAAAACACCCGCGTGTTACGGCAAGCATAGATATGTACAAATTCGGCATTGTTTTCCTGAACCCCAAGGCTTCGGGACACTTTAAGGTTTTTACCAAAAAAGTCTTTGATTATTAGTATTCAGTACGAGTTTCCACAACATGATTGCGACCATGATGATTTAAGTTTGTGATTATCGGGTGAAGTACAGACCCGGCACCTCTGGTCATCCTGCTGTATTTTTGATCACACCCGCCTGAAGTTGTTCCATCCGGGAATTTACCTCCAAAATACTGATATTGAGAATAAAACCCCAGTTTGCTCAAATGCCATGTATTTTGTTGATTTGCCATCAGTAAGATCAAGAATGATCATGGGCCAACAATCAGAGATATTGAAAAAAAATCCTTGGTCATGTCATATCATAGTTGCTTTTCTGCATCATCCAAAGCAGTGTCGAATTTGAAATTAATTTATATTTCATTTTAAGATACATATATTTGCAGAAAAAAGATTTTGACTGTCAAGGACACAAATAGCGGCAATAGCCTGACACCACTGATGAAGCAATATCATCAGGTAAAGTCCAAACACCCTGATGCCATCCTGTTGTTCCGCGTGGGTGATTTTTATGAGACATTTGGAGAAGATGCGATCAAAACAGCCAAAGCCCTGGGTATCATCCTGACATCGCGCAACAATGGTGGAAACGATGTGGAACTGGCTGGATTCCCTTATCATTCCATGGATCTTTATTTACCCAAACTGGTCCAGGCCGGGTTCAGGGTAGCGGTATGTGAGCAATTGGAAAAACCATCCAAAGAAAAAAAAATTGTTAAAAGAGGTGTAACTGAAGTGATCACACCAGGTTTGAAAACCGGGGATCAGATGCTGGATCACCGCCAAAACAATTACCTTGCATCGATCAATTTTCAGTCAAAAGGCAATCATGGTATCGCTTTCCTGGATATCTCCACGGGTGAATTTCTTGCAGGAGAAGGGAACAGCACACAGATCGAAAAACTGGTACAGAGTTTCAACCCTTCCGAAATACTGCTTTCAAGGAGTTTTTCCGGTCAGTTTGAAAAGTCTTTCGGGAAGGATTTTTACAAATTTACGCTGGAAGAATGGGTTTATACGCCTGATTTTACCCGGGAAAAACTGCTCAGTCATTTTGAAGTCAGTTCGCTGAAAGGTTTTGGGATCGAAGAACTGGAAGCCGCACAGACAGCAGCGGGAGCGATCATTTATTATCTTGAAAGCCTGGAAAACCGCCAGACGAAACACATCAGCAGCATCAGCCGAATACACAATGAAAAATACCTCTGGCTGGACAGATTTACCATAAGAAATCTGGAATTGATTGAACCACAGCACAGTTCAGGTATTCCACTCATCGAAGTTATTGACAAAACCACTTCTCCCATGGGTTCCCGCCTGCTCAAAAAATGGGTTCTGATGCCTTTGGTCAATCCTGAAGCCATCAGGAGGAGATCCGGCATGGTGGAGTTTTTTACACAGCATATTTTTGACGGAGAAGAAATTATTTTCCAATTAAAAAAGATCGGTGACCTGGAACGACTGATCTCCAAAGTTTCGCTGGGCAAAGTCAATCCACGGGAGATCCTGATGTTGGGCAAAGGCCTTAGCGCTATCCATCAGATCAGAGAGATCCTTTTGCAAATGGAACAGGAGGATCTGCAATCCATGGGCAGACAAACAGATCTTTGCACTGAGATCAGGGAAAAAATTGAGGCAACGATCAGCGAAGAAGCACCCAACCAACTCAGTAAAGGACATGTGGTCAAAAAAGGCATCAACAGCGAACTTGATGATCTCCGTTATACTATTTCGCACTCCAGGGACTTACTCATCAACATCCAGAATGAAGAGGCTGAGAAAACAGGAATTGAAAAACTCAAGATCGGTTTCAATAACGTTTTCGGGTATTATCTTGAAGTAACCAACAAATACAAAGACAAAAATCCGATCCCGGATGACTGGATCAGGAAACAGACCCTGACAAACGCTGAAAGATACATCACTCCTGCACTAAAGGAACTGGAAACAAAAATACTGCACGCAGAAGAGAAAATACTGGAACTTGAAGAACGGATATTCGGGGATCTCGTCAGTAAAATCATGGAATATGTCGTTCCTGTTCAGCGGAATGCACACATACTGGCACAAATAGATGTTCTGATCTCGTTTGCCCTGGTCGCCAAAAAGAACAATTACTGTAAACCCAATGTCAATGAAAGCCTGGTCATTGACATCAGACAGGGACGGCATCCGGTGATCGAAAATCAGATGCCTCTGGGCGAACAATATGTACCTAACGATATTTATCTCAGCAATGACGAGACACAGATCATGATGATCACGGGTCCGAATATGTCAGGTAAATCCGCTATTTTGCGTCAGACTGCCCTGATCTGCCTGATGGCCCAAATCGGCTCATTCATTCCGGCTGCTTCAGCGGAAATCGGCTATATCGACAAATTATTCACGCGCGTTGGCGCATCGGATAACATTTCCAGCGGAGAATCTACCTTTATGGTGGAGATGAATGAGACAGCCAACATTCTGAATAATTTTTCGGCCAGAAGCCTGATCCTCCTGGATGAGATCGGCCGGGGTACCAGCACCTACGACGGAATTTCCATAGCATGGTCTCTGGCAGAATATTTGCACAATAATCCCTATGCACAACCGAAAACACTTTTTGCAACCCATTATCACGAGCTGAATGAACTGGAACACAAATTCGACCGCATCAAAAACTTCAACGTATCCACCAGGGAAGTGGGCCATAAAGTGATCTTTTTGCGCAAGCTCATTCCGGGTGGAAGCAAACACAGTTTTGGGATCCATGTGGCAAAAATGGCCGGAATGCCCAGAGCATTGATCGAAAGATCTGAAGAGATCCTTCATCAGCTGGAGAAAAAAACAATTGATGATGACAAAAAGGACCCACAAAGCCCTCAAAAAAAACTGAAACAAATGCCTGCTCCCTATCAATTGAGCATATTTGAGACAGTAGACCCACTTGCCGGTGAATTAAAACAGAAAATCGGAGAATTGGACCTGAATTCTATGACACCCATAGAATGTATGCTTAAACTGAATGAGCTGAAAAAAATAGTGGATAAGGATTAAGATTCTGCTGTTCCGGTAGATTTATTTTGCAGCCTGCATGTTCCCGCTAGCTCATAATTTCTTACGTGAAACACACCGTAATGCAGGAAAAAAATTTTTTAACAGTTGTTTTGCAATGTTAAGAGGTTAAACCTGAACAATTCAGGTCTAAATGCATTATATACTGGTTGCCGGTATCCAAAATGGATACACACCGGTAAAAGCTTATGAGGACAACATTGTTACAACGGATATCAGCAGAAAAGGAAAAACTCAGCCTGCACTACCCTTCCCAAAAAAGAGCGATCGCATTTATCGAAGATCTTTATGCTGCACTTTACCTGTTCCATTTCAAAACCGATGACATCAAGCATTCGATGGGAATACTGGAAAAAGAATTTGAAATGCTTTTGATCAACGGTAATGTGGACCACAGTTTGATCAGGGAAAAATTCTTCGAGGCGTTGGAGGAACTGTATCCACTTACCATGGAAGATGCTCAGGCTGTTTATGATTTCGACCCTGCTGCACGGTCCGTTCAGGACGTTCTGAACAGCTATCCCGGTTTTTTTGCCCTGGCGGTTCACAGGATCGCTCACATTTGCTGGAACATTGGTTTGTGTTCCCTTGCAAGAATTTTTTCAGAATATGTACATGGCAAAACCGGTATTGATATTCACCCGGGTGCTCAAATTGGAAGAAGACTGGCTATTGATCACGGAACGGGTATCGTCATAGGAGAAACGACAATAATAGGTGACGATGTCAAAATTTTTCAGGGTGTCACGCTCGGTGCATTGAGCGTCGGCAAAATCAACGAAGACACAAAAAGGCATCCGACTATTGAAAATGGGGTGATCATTTATGCCAATGCAACCATACTCGGTGGAAATACCGTTATCGGGAAAAACAGTGTGATTGGTGGCAACGTGTGGCTGGTTGAAAGTGTGGAAGAAAACTCTACAGTATTCAATGAGCACCGTATACGGATCAAGAACAGGGAAAAATCACATGATCATCTGGATTTTGTGATTTGACCACGATTTATAATCAAATAAAAATTACAGGAAATGAAATATAAAAATATACTGGAAACCATTGGAAATACACCTGCAATTGATATCTCAGGCTTATATCCGGGCAATCACGAGGTATGGATAAAGCTGGAACGTGCCAATCCCGGAGGAAGTATCAAGGACCGCATCGCACTGGCAATGATAGAAGACGCTGAAAAAAAAGGTATCTTAAAAAAAGATGCTGTGATCATCGAACCCACCTCAGGTAATACCGGTATCGGACTGGCTATGGTTGCAGCTGTCAAAGGCTACCGGATCATCCTGGTTATGCCGGAATCCATGAGTGTGGAAAGAAGAAAACTGATGACTGCCTACGGAGCTGAAATTCACCTGACACCAAAAACAGAGGGTATGAAAGGAGCTATTGCAAAGGCAAATGAATTGCTTGACTCCATACCACAAGCCTGGATGCCGTTCCAGTTCCGGAACCAGGCTAATCCGGGCATACACAAAAGAACAACTGCCCTGGAGATCCTGCAGGACTTTCCTGAAGGACTGGATTATATGATCACAGGCGTCGGAACCGGTGGACATATCACCGGAGTGGGGGCAATCCTAAAAAACAATTTTCCGGAAATGAAGATCATCGCTGTAGAACCGGCTGGTTCTCCCGTATTAAGCGGAGGTGAACCCGGGCCACACATGATACAGGGAATCGGGGCCGGATTTATCCCTGAAGTCCTGAACACTTCCATCATTGACGAAATCGTTAAAATTGAAAAAGAAGAGGCTTTTGAGTATGCGCGGAAAATCGCTTCGGAACAAGGCATTTTTACCGGAATATCAACAGGTGCTTCTCTGGCAGCAGTTGCCCGGGTTTTGAACGGTAAAACGAAAAAGGTACGGGTACTTACCTTCAATTATGATACCGGAGAAAGATATCTTTCCGTCGAAGGATTATTCTCATAAAATGAATGCCTGAAGAAAGGACATAACAGTGCGGTATTCCTGTTGGTTGACAATAATGCTGAACAGGCTGTTCAATCTGGCAATTTTTCCATATTTTTGGTTCCATGAACCGAAAATGTTGTATACTTAAGGGGAATGATTTGATTTCTATCAGGCATACACTGTCCCTCTTGAGCATTTACATCATTGTTCTGGGTTTACGGGGATTCTTATTCAGTTCCAATGACCTGGTCGATGTGATGTCCTATGCAAAATTTTTATCCAATCCTGAGCTATACCCTTTCGATTTTTACATTCAGCACCTTCATAAGGCATTTCCCAATGAAAGATGGATTTTTTCCGGGTTTTTGGCACTATCAGGAGATAACATCCGGTGGCTCAGCCTACCCTTCCATGCCATCACATCCTTATTTCTTTTCGCTGGTATTTTCAAGGTGTCAACTTTGTACACAGAAAACGAATTTTTACGATGGTTGCCAGTATTACTGATCACCGGCCCGCTGTACGGCCTCAATCCCGGGGCTTGTGACATCTATTATAATATGTTCATTTCCAGCCTTACAGCAAAATCGATCGGAGTTTGGGCACTTTATTTTTTCCTGAAAAAAAAGACCGGACCCAGCTATCTTCTGCTCATCCCTGCCACCCTGATTCACCCAACCGTCGGCGCACAATTATTCCTGATTGTGACTGCGGCCTCAGTTTTTTTGTGGAAAACCACCCACAGGAAAAGTTTTTTCCAGGGATTTTCTGCTTATCTGCTCACAGCGGGTGTTTACATTGTGTTGCTGCAGCTGAAGATGAATGCAAACAGCAGTATTCGACCGGAAGAACTTTTTGAAATATTTGAATTCAGGATCGCACATCATTTCTTTCCCTCCTATTTCCCAAGGCTGACTTACCTTCTTGCATTCATACTGTGGGGATTTGGTTTTTGGTATTTTATCCGGATCAAAGCCCGGCAGATGCTGGTTTTTTTGGCTGTAACACTGGCCGGTATGATCTTTTATTCCATTTTCACTGAAGTTTTACCCGTTTCCTCTGTTTTGAGTACGCAATGGTTCAAAACGAGCATCTGGATACAATTGTCCTCAGTTATCGCCTTGCTTGCCTGGTTTGAACAGGTGTGGAAAAAATCTTTTTTTAACCGGATGCTGAATTGGCCATTGACCCGGATATTCCCTCTAACTGCAGTATTGGTGGTTATTTTATCCTTTGGCGGTCACCCATTTTTTTCAGAAAAAAAATATGAGTTTTTCTTCAATGATGTTCATTCCGATGAAGCTGAAATAGCATTGCTGGCGAAAAAACATACTCCCGAAGACGCAGTTTTTGTTGTTCCCATGTCTTTCACGGAATTCAAATATTTCAGTGAGAGAAGTCTTTACATTGACTATAAATCAGTTGTCCATCGCAAAGATGCATTGGATAAGTGGTACGAGCGCATTAGGACGGTTTACGGAATTGATGTTCAAAACAGGCGAAACGGACAGGATCTTTATGATGCCGGGTACAAAAATTACACTGCAATGGATGTTTCAGGTATCGAGAAATTGAAGGGCATGAACATCGCATATTTTGTGACTTATGCTCACCACAAGTTACCTTATACTAAGATTGCAGTAAATAAAAGCTTTATCATTTATGATCTGAATACCAGGTCTTAACATGGATTTTTAAGGGTAGAAAATACCATTTAACCATCAGAAAGACGTATGGTCAATGCGCTTTCCAGAAATATGGCGCAAAAAGAATGAGTATGGTAAACAATTCCAGCCTGCCCAGGATCATGAAAAACGGAAGCACCAGTTTCCCTAACAGCGGAACTTCTGAAAAGTTATGGACCGGGCCAACCGTTCCTAATCCGGGACCGACATTGCCTATGGATGTTGCCGTTGCACTCATGGCAGAAATGAAATCCATTCCAATCACTGTCATAAACAGGCTGCCGAGCATAAAAAGTATCAGATAAACCATCAGAAATACCAGGATATTGGACACCACTCTTTCAGGAACCACACTTTCATTGACCTTGATCCGGATAAAGGCTCTGGGGTGAAGCATGTGCCTGAATGCATTCCAGATATGCTTTACGAATACCACATGCCGGATCATTTTTATACCACCGGCAGTTGATCCGGCCGAGGCACCGACGAATAGCAGAAAAAATGACATCATGGTCAATCCTGGAGTCCAGCTGGTATAATCTGCCGTCACAAACCCGGTAGTGGTCATCAGTGAAACGACCTGGAAAATACCCAGTCTGAATGATTCTTCGATGGAATATTTGCCAGGGGCAATGTAAAAAATGTTGAAAGTAAAAATGGCTGTGACAAAAACAGTAAAAAAGAAGTAAACAACGAATTCTTCATTGCGGATGACCATTTTGAACTTTCTGACCAGCAAATAATAGATCACAGTGAAATTGGCACCGGCAAGGAACATAAAAAGTGTAATAATATACTGAATGTTGGGAGCATACGCAGCAACGCTCAGGTTTTTCGTTGAAAATCCTCCTGTCGACATGGCGGTAAAAGTATGATTTACCGCATCAAAACCTGTCATCCCGGCAAGATACAATGTAATGGCACAGGCTAGTGTCAATCCCAGGTAAATTAGCCAAAGCCTTTTTGCAGTTCCCTGAATGGTCGGATGGATCTTGTCCGTGCTGGGACCGGGCGCTTCGGCTGTAAATAATTCTACACCTCCGATGCCAAACAAAGGAAAGATGGCCACCGTCAGCACTATGATTCCCATACCACCGATCCATTGAGTCAGGCTTCTCCAAAACAAAATGCTTTCTGGTAGCACTTCCACATCTCTGAATATGGAAGCACCTGTTGTGGTAAGACCTGAGACTGCTTCAAAAAAAGCTTCAAATGCGTGGTCGACCGTTCCGGAAATCATATAGGGTAAAGATGACATTACGGCCATGGTCAACCACCCGAAAGCCACTACAAGATAACCCTCTCGTTTACCGATATATTTCTCTTTGGGAGGTTTAAACCAAACCAATAAGGCTCCGATCACAAATACGATCGCAACACTTATGGCCATATTTTTCATTTGACCATCCTGATAATAGTAGCTGACTCCAACCGTACTTGCCATCGCCAGGGCTACCACCAAGGTCAATATACCTATAAAACGGCCGACAATTCTGTAATGGATCATATCAGGAAAAAATCTTTTGGACCTGATCCAATGCCCGGGTTTTGGCAAAAACGATCACCTTGTCACCATAGTGGAATTGCAAACCCTTGAAAACTACAAAGCATTCATTTTCTCTTAGCAAAGCACCCAAAATAATGGAATCAGGCAACTTCAGTTTATCTATTTGAGTACCGATCAGGCGGCTGTGGTCATCAATAAAGAACTCGATGATCTCTCCATCCACACCATGAATGGTAGTCAGGTCCTCAACGTTACCTTTCCGGATAATTCTGAAAATCTCATTGGCTGCAAGCAGCTTTTTGTTGATCAGCGTATTCACACCAAGATTCCGGGAAACAGCAAAATAGGCAGTGTTGTCCACCATGGCGATGGTTTTCATCACACCCATTTCTCCAGCCAGCAGACATGTAAGGATATTTGTCTCCGTATTCGATGTCAGGGCAATGAAAATGTCCATATTCACCAAACCTTCATCTTCCAGAAGATCGAAATCATTGGGATTACCTTTGATCACCAATGTTTTTTTGAGTGAATCGGCACAACTTTCGCAGAAAAGGGTGTCATTTGAAACCATGGTGATCCTGTATTTGTTTTCCAGTTTTTTTGCAACCTGTATGGATAGCGGCGTTCCGCCCAGGATCATAATATCCTTAATAATTCTTTTTTCAATACCAAGCACTTTATACAACTTACCGGCATCTTCACTTTTAAGCAACAGAAAAATCTGATCGTTCTCCAAAAGAACAGTATCCAGCTGAGGTATGATCGTATGATTCTTTCGCCTGATGGCGATGATCTTAAACCATTTCTGTATACTTTTATGGTAAATTTCCCTTACAGAATAATTCAGGAAATATGGCTCTTGGCGTAAAATAAACCCTACCAGTGATATTTTTCCTTCCTCAAACTCATAGTCGTTGGTCATCACATATCTTTTGACCAACAACTCGATCTCCTGAACAGCCAATTGAACCGGGTTGATGATTTGATCCACTCCCATCGACTGCATCAGCTTAACATTCTGATCTGTGCTGAATTCTTCATTGCTCACCCTCGCAATGGTTAGTTTGGCTCCAAGTTTTTTCGCAAAAATGCAGGATATCAGATTGTTCTGGTCAATGGAAGTTGTGCCGATAAAAATATCTGCTTCTCTGACTTCTGCTTGCTTAAGTGTGTCAATGGATGATGAATCTCCCTTGATGGTGTAAATGTCCAGATGATTACCGGCAATACTCAGTATGTCTTCATCCCTGTCAATGAGTACAATGTTGTGTTTTTCATTCGACAGTAGTTTGGAAATGTGAAAACCAACATCTCCTGCTCCTGCAATAATTATTTTCATCCCTGACCGGTTAATTTTGTATCGCCTGCTTTTAGCTCCGTTACAGACGGAATTGCATTAGTAATTAAATTTCATTAGCTTTAAGATAATACATTATCTATCAATGGTTGAATAGTTTCTAAGGAAAATTCATTACAATTTTAAGCTAAAGAATGACAATTATCAATAAGATGATCGAAATTAATGCTTATTCGTTTTTCGTCCAAAATTCACCGGATAGAATTTTTGTATCATTTCAGGAATTCCGAGTTCCTTTAATCGCCTGATAATTTTATCCCTGTTTTCTTTTTTGTACCAGAAGAAAAACATGTGCTGGGCTTTCTTTTCTTTTTCTGTCCTTGCCGTAAACACTTCTTTCATGGTATATGGGTGATATCCGGAATAATAGATCACCGTGGCCACGGTCATCGGAGTAGGTGTCAGATCCTGAACCTGTTCAAGTCTGAATCCCATATCCTTGGTTTCCAGTGCCAAATTCGCCATCGAAGCCTCAGTACTGCCTGGGTGACTTGAAATAAAGTAGGGTATCAATGGCTGGTTAAGTCCGTGTTTTTGATTGGCTTTTTCATACCTGGACTTAAATTCATGAAAATGACGGAAGGATGGTTTCCGCATCACCTTGAGAGTTTCATCAGCCGTGTGTTCAGGGGCAACCTTCAGCCTTCCTGAAATGTGCCGGCTAACCAGTTTGTCCATATATTCATCTATGGACTTATCCGCTTTTTTATTGAACCCGGGAGTCAGCAGATCATAACGTATCCCTGAACCTACAAATGCTTTTTTGATGGCAGGATGCTGATCCACAGCATCGTAGATCTCCAGCAAAGGTTTATGACTGGTATCCAGGTTGTCACAAACTACGGGATGTATACAGGATGGACTGGTGCATTTGGCACAAATGGACAGGTCTTTACCTTTCATTTTGTACATGTTGGCTGACGGACCTCCCAGATCGGAAATATACCCTTTGAATTCCGGCATTTTCGCAATTTCATCCACTTCTTTCAAAATGGATTCTTTTGACCTGCTGGCTATGAATTTTCCCTGGTGAGCCGAGATCGTACAGAAACTGCAGCCTCCGAAGCACCCTCTGTGCATGTTCAACGAAAATTTGATCATCTCGTATGCAGGTATCGGGCCTCTTTTGTTGTATTTCGGGTGTGGTAAACGTGTATACGGCAGATCAAAAGACCGGTCTATTTCCTTTTCTTCCATAGGGGGAAAAGGGGGATTGATGACCAAAAGTTTGCCGTTCACATCCTGCAATATCCTTTGAGCATTGACTTTATTGGACTCTTTTTCGACGATCTTGAAATTGGCAGCATAAGCTTTCTTATCCTTCAAACACACACTATGCCCGCTCAATTCAACATCTGACCAACCTTCCTGTTTTTCCAATAAGTCCCTGCTGTCCAACAGATAGGCCGTCTGCCTGATAAAATTGATCTTGTGAAAGGGAATTCCAGCATCCATGGATTTCATCAGTTCCAGAAGGGCATTTTCACCCATACCATATACGAGCAGATCTGCTTTTGAATCAAACAGAATGCTTGGTTTCAACCGGTCAGACCAGTAATCATAATGCGTCACCCTGCGGAGGGAAGCTTCTATACCACCAATGACAACAGGGACATCAGGGTAAAGATCCTTAAGAATATTGGAATACACCGTCGTGGCATAATCTGGCCTGTATCCTGCTTCTCCTCCGGGCGTATAGGCATCATTTGATCTTATCCGTTTTGCAGCCGTGTAATGATTGACCATCGAGTCCATGGCACCTGATGTGACACCGAAAAAAAGCCTGGGCTTGCCCATTTTCTTGAAATCCCGCAGATCGTCCCTCCAGTTGGGCTGAGGAACGATAGCCACCCGGTATCCCTGAGACTCTGCCAGTCGCCCGATCACAGCTGAGCCAAATGCGGGATGATCCACATAGGCATCGCCTGTAAAAATAATGACATCCAACTCTTCCCAGCCTCTCAATTCAACTTCTTTCCAGGTGATCGGCAACCAATCTGTTAAAGGTCTGTCTTTCAACATCAGGATTTTTCTTTATAATAATCAAATTACAGTCCATAATGTTCTGTATCAGACCCTCAAAAAACAATTTTTCGTACTTTTGCAAAAAAAAACTTGCAATTTACCATCCATACAAAAGATAAGCGCTGTGATATTCACGTCGGTGAAGTTGAAAACCTGTTGGGTTCACTTCTGCCCGATAAACGCTGTATTTACATCACCGATGACAATGTCTTCAGGATCTACCATGATTTTTTCCGGGACAGGGAAACTATTGTCATCCAAAACGGAGAAGCCAGTAAAAACCTGAATACAGTTCATGAAGTATACAGACATCTAATCGAAATAGCTGCAGACAGAAAATGCTTTATCGTAGGAATGGGCGGTGGTGTGGTCACCGACCTGTCAGGTTTTGTGGCATCCACCTTCATGAGAGGAGTGGATTTTGGATTTATTTCCACTACCCTTCTGGGACAAATTGATGCAGTGATCGGCGGGAAAAACGGGGTCAATGTCGACTATTACAAGAATATGGCAGGTACATTCAGCCAACCGGAATTCGTCATCAATGATCCTGTATTCCTCCAAACACTGCCTGAAGCAGAATTCATCAACGGCTCAGCAGAACTGATCAAACACTATATGGTCGCAGATGCAATTGGTTTTGAGTGGTTTAAACAAAATTTTGCACTGTTCACCGGAAAAGATCCCGGGTTTTTAAAGAAACTGATCTTTCACCACAACAGGCTGAAAGCAAATATTGTAGAAGCAGACGAAAGAGAAAATGGAATACGGAAAATCCTGAATTTCGGACATACACTGGGTCATGCGATCGAAAGGGTTACACATGAACCGCACGGATTTGCAATTTCCCGCGGCATGGTACTGGAAGCCAGGATATCCCAAATACTTGGAATTGCATCGGAACAGACCGTGGCTGAAGTTAAAGAGATCCTGCAAGAGTGCAGACTGCCCATCCACCTTGAGGGTCCAATAGAACCGATTGTGGAATCCTTACGGACTGATAAGAAAAAAACAGGTCAAAACATCGATTTTATATGCCTTGAATCAGTCGGAAAAGCCGGCATAAGGCAGATCAGTTTTGAAGAACTGGAAAAGGTCATTAAACAAATCATTTAGCCATGTATTGTATCAGTATAGGAAATCAAAGTTTTGAAGAAGCAAAAAACACCATTTCAGGTGCTGATATGGCCGAGATCAGACTGGACCTTTGCGGATTCAGCCTCCCGGAGATTGCTGAATTTTGCCGTATGGATAAACCGCTTATCTTCACATTCAGAAAAAATGAGTCAACTGATGATCATACCAGATTGCTGGCACTCCAAACGGCTATTGAACACCAGGCTGCCTGGATCGATATGGATATCGATGAAGATCCTGTATTTTTTGATCAGGTTGTTTCGTCGATGAACAACCGACTTCAGACAAAGCTGATCATTTCTTATCACAATTACGAAAATACGCCAACCAACCTGAAGCTTTTCGATATCATCATCAGAGCGATGGAGTATTCTCCTGAACTGATCAAGATCGCATGCCTGAGCCATGGGATCAGGGATAACAAAAGAGTTTTGGGTTTAAACCAGACCTTCAACTCCATTCTGGCATTCTGCATGGGTGAAAAAGGCAAATCCACTCGTGCTATCAGTTTGCTGTTGGGTGCTCCTTTTGCTTATGTTGCCTTACCCGGCAATGAAACGGCTCCCGGACAAATGACGATCTCCGAAATGGATGAAATGCTGGCTCGATACGGGAAAAAACCGGGTTAAAAGCAGTATAAATGATTATTTAGCCCAGAAAATTTCGCCAATCAAAAATTTTCCTTCCTTCCAGATCAGTTTTGCACTATTGCCTGGCATACTATTTCTGTTTTCATTTGTAAACTCTTCAGAACCCCAGGCGATCTGGATATTTTTTCCTTTTTGTGGCAATTTGACCGTCATCGTTTCTTTAAAATCAATTCTGAATTCCAGAGTAAAATCATCATCCCTCGCCACGCCGAAAAGTTTTTGGTCGAGGTCTGTAAATACCGCTGAAACAGGGATCAATTTGTATTTTCCGGCAGACCATTCGTAAAAGTCCAGGCTTTCGGCAGAACAACCGGGTCCGCATGCTTCATGATAAACAGCTATTAATTTCCTGCCATTCGGCAGATTCCAGTAACACATTTCCAGATGACCCTCCATGGCACCGATCAATTTCAGATATCCGTTAGGAATATCTACCTGCTCAAAAGTATAGAACAATCCATGTTTTTGTATGACTGCCTGCGCGTCCCTGGCATTTCGATTGTTTTTAGACAACTTCACAATTTTCGCTCTGTCCTTTTTTGGAAGCATCAGAACCGAGGAATCCGGTACCCCTGTAAAAAAGTCCAGAATATTCTGGGACTTCATGGGCAGAGCAAAAACAAAAATCAATATAAATACGTATAAAAATCGATGGTTATACATTGCAAGTATTTTTAATATAAAAATGAATGGTTATCAGGTCAACCTGAGTAGCAATATATCCGGTATACAGATCATAAGTCGTTCAAATGGTTTGCTCTGATACCCATTTATGGTAGGCATCATTGGCTTCGACATCCCACATGAGTATACAAGGTAACTCATAAGCGTGTTTTTTAATGATCAAGGTGCTTACTTTTTCTGATAATTCAGGCCTTGTCTTAAAAATTCCAATCCACTCAGCGTCACTTTGAAGCTTGCCCTCCCAGAAATACCGGCTTTCGGACGGAAAAGTATTTGCGCAAGCCACCAATCCCTGGTCAAGCAGCAGGTCAGCCATTGTCCTGGCTTCCTCTTCACCGGAAAAAGTGACATACAACATTGCGATTTTGCCCATCAGATCGCGAGCACATTGAGCAATTCGATCTTGGCGTCGTTCAGCGGTTTTCTGTTATTGATCGCCTCATCGAATGTACACATGAACAATTTTGAATCGACTATACCCAAAGCCTTGTTTTTGATACCTTTAACGAGACATTCGACGGCTTCGTAACCCAGCGTGGATGCCAGAACCCTGTCAGCAGCAGACGGAGAACCACCTCTTTGCATGTGACCGATCGTGGTTACCCTGGTATCATAACCTTTAAGATTTTCCTCAACAGCTTTTGCCAGATCATGAACGGACCCGTTTTCATTACCTTCGGCAACAACAACGATATTGAACATCTTTTTCCTGATTGCTGCTTTTTTCAGCATATCCAGCAACTGATCCATGCCGCTGTTGATCTCCGGCAAAAAAGTATAGGCCGCCCCGGAACCGATCCCGGTATCCAACGCGATAAATCCCGCATGCCTTCCCATAACCTCAATAAAAAACAACCGGTTGTGTGAATCAGCCGTATCTCTGATCTTGTCAATAGCCTCAACCGCAGTGTTGATCGCAGTATCATAACCAATGGTGTAGTCAGTTCCCCAAATATCGTTATCAATGGTTCCCGGCAATCCGATGAACGGTATATCGAATTCCTCAGAAAATATCTTCGCTCCGGTATAGGTTCCATTTCCTCCTATGACGATCATTCCGTCAATATCAAAGGCTTTGATCGTTTCATATGCAATATTTCTTCCGTCCTGTGTCCTGAATTCTTCACATCTGGCCGTTTTCAAAATCGTACCGCCTCTCTGAAGGATATTGGCGACATCTCCGCTTTCCAGGCGCTTTAAGTTACCGTTGATCAAACCCTTATACCCCTCAAAAACACCATAGACATGCAGGTCATGAAAACTGGCTGCACGCACAACTGCCCGTATGGCAGCATTCATCCCGGGCGCATCACCCCCTGATGTCAAAACACCGATTCTCTTAATCTCCTTGCTCATTTTATCCTGATTGAATTATTAATTTCTGTCAATGATTAAAAAAATGCAAATGTACCACACTTTAAGCTATGGTTCAATCATTTTCTGCACAAATCAACTGATCGTGCTTTTAGTGAATACCGATAAAATACCTACCGAATAGCAATATTACAAATGAACATTTCTAACAAAACTATCGAAACAATATTTTATTTTAAATAGTTCATGTATTACCTCAGAATGCAGTTACAGAACCATCCGAAAAAAAAACAGTCAGACTGATGAGATCAGAGCAGTTAATTCGGGAACATAGCCTGCAAAAACAAATTCACAGGCAATACAGAAAATAATTACGTTGTCCTGTTTAAAAAGGACCTGTCCCTGTCAGATAATTTGATATGAGGCACAATTTTGTTTTAACGTCTGTAATGTATATTTTTGCAGCATGTTAAATTTTTTAGAAACAGCTGGATACATCCGGAAAAAACTGGTTGAAAATCCCTTGCCAGGAATTACAGCAATGCTGGAAATGGCACCGGTCTCGAGGCTTACCTATCAGGACAATTATTCTGAAAGTGCCGTCAAAGCCAGCGTGCTGTTTTTACTTTATCCGAAAAACGGGAAAATTTGCTTCCCGATCATTGTGAGGCCTTCGGTCAATGAACAGGATAAACATCGCGGTCAGCTGAGCATGCCGGGCGGCAAAATGGAAAAAAATGATGCGGATCACTGGGCTTGTGCGATCAGGGAAACAGAAGAAGAACTTGGATTGGAAGCAGGCAAAATCAAGTTTTTGGGTGCGCTGACGCCATTATGGATACCCATCAGTAATTTCATGGTCTATCCCTTTGCAGGGATCTATCAGGAAGAACCAGTTTTTGTCATTCAACCGGAAGAGGTGGCAAGTGTGATCGAATTTGATCTGTTTGCGCTCCTGGATGCACAAAACAAAAAAAAGGGTACTATCGCCATGCCATCCGGAATTGAATTGAATGATGTTCCCTTTTTTGAACTGGATGGTTATAAGATATGGGGAGCCACGGCTATGATGCTGAATGAGATCGTAACATTATTGGATCCTTCGGGATTTTCAAACCATAATAATCCGCATTAATCCTTCATTGACAATGAACTAATGCACAAAAAGAATCATAACAGGAATTTATATGATGCAGGAAAAAGAAGTATACAAACCAAAAAATCAGATCAGGGTACTCACTGCCGCTTCCTTGTTTGACGGGCACGATGCAGCGATCAATATCATGCGCAGGATCATTCAGCGCACAGGAGTCGAAGTCATCCATCTCGGCCACGACCGCAGTGCACGTGAGATCGTTCAGGCTGCCATTGCCGAAGATGTGCAGGGAATAGCCATTACTTCTTACCAGGGAGGTCACAACGAATTTTTCAAATTTATCCATGACCTGCTGCACCAGAATGGCGGAAATCATATTAAAATTTTTGGAGGAGGCGGAGGCACCATTTTGCCTTCTGAGATCGAAGAATTGGAGCAATATGGCGTCACCAAATTATATTCTCCTGACGACGGGAGGGAAATGGGTCTTCAGGGAATGATCAATGACCTCGTGGAAAAATGTGATTTTCCAGTTGGAGAAAATTGTGACGTCGCTTTGGATCAACTGGATGTCTCCAGAAAAGACCTGGTTGCACGTCTGATCTCCTGTGTGGAAAACTACCCCGAAAAACATCACATCCTACAGGAGGAACTTGCCCGACTGGCAATGAATAAAAAGATACCGGTTTTGGGGATAACGGGAACAGGAGGTGCCGGAAAATCCAGTCTGACAGATGAGCTGGTCAGAAGGTATCTGATGGATTTGCCTGAAAAAACGATCGGCATCATCTCTGTTGACCCATCCAAAAGGAAAACCGGCGGTGCACTGCTGGGTGACCGGATCAGGATGAATGCCATCCATTCAGACCGTGTTTTCATGCGTTCACTTGCCACACGTGAATCCAACAGATCCTTATCGAAACATGTCAGCGCTGCAGTGAACATCCTGAAAGTGGCGGGTTTTGACTTCATCATCATTGAATCCTCAGGCATTGGCCAGTCCGACAGTCAGATCGTCGATCACGCTGACCTGACCCTGTATGTGATGACACCGGATTACGGTGCGGCGACCCAGCTCGAAAAGATAGACATGCTCGATTTTGCGGACATCATTGCCATCAATAAATTTGACAAAAGAGGATCGCTGGACGCGATCAGGGATGTCAGGAAACAATATAAACGTAACCATCAACTCTGGGATGCCGAAGATGAAAGTCTGCCCGTGATCGGCACCATAGCCTCGCAATTCAATGATTTTGGCACAAATCAACTCTACCAGCTGATCATTAAAAAAACGGAGGAAAAAACCGGCATCCTGCTGAATTCCGGATTCGATGTCAACAGGCGCGCACGAGTAAAGAGTCAGATCATCCCGCCCAGCCGTGTAAGGTATTTGTCAGAGATAGCAGAAAATAACCGCAACTACGACAGATGGGTAGACAACCAGGCTAAGATCGCTTCGCAATTGTACGGAATAAAAATTGCCCTGGATACTCTGGCCGAAAATGATCCTGCAACAAAGTCACTGCAGGAAAGATATTCCGGACTTTCCAGAGAGCTTCACCCTCGCAACATGGAGGCTATTGAGCAGTTTGAAAGCCGGAAAGCCTCATACAAAGAGGAATATTTTTCCTATTTCGTGCGTGGAAGGGAAATCAAAGTCAAAACTCACGCCGAATCCCTTGCACACCTCAACATACCCAAGATCAGCCTGCCGAAATATAAGGATTGGGGTGATATTCTCAGGTGGCTTTTACAGGAAAATCTGCCGGGGGAATTTCCCTATACCTCAGGAGTCTTTCCGTTCAAGCGCAAAGGTGAAGATCCCACAAGAATGTTTGCCGGAGAAGGCGGACCTGAACGGACGAACAAGCGATTCCACTATCTCAGTATCGGTATGCCGGCAAAAAGGCTATCCACGGCTTTCGACTCGGTAACGCTTTATGGTCAGGATCCTGATCACAGACCGGATATTTATGGGAAAATCGGAAATTCAGGGGTGAGCATCTGCTGCCTGGATGACATCAAAAAATTGTACAGCGGCTTCAATCTCTGCGATCCGTTGACATCGGTTTCCATGACCATCAACGGTCCTGCCGCAACCATGGCAGCATTTTTTATGAATGCGGCCATTGACCAGCAATGTGAACTGTATATCAGGGAACACCATCTGGAAAATCTGGTTGAAGCAAAACTTACGGAGCTATATGACAAAAAAGGCCTGGAAAGACCATCTTACAAAGGTGATATTCCTCAGGGAAACGACGGCCTGGGGTTGTTGCTCCTGGGTGTGACAGGAGATCAGGTCCTTGAGCCGGAAATATACCGGGAAATCAAAAAACGAACCTTGAACACGGTCAGAGGAACTGTTCAGGCAGATATTCTGAAAGAAGATCAGGCCCAGAATACATGCATTTTCAGCACGGAATTTTCCTTGAAGATCATGGGAGACGTCCAACAGTATTTCATTGATCAGCAGATCAGGAATTTTTATTCCGTGTCCATCTCCGGATACCATATCGCAGAAGCAGGAGCCAACCCGATATCACAACTGGCTTTCACATTGGCCAATGGTTTCACTTATGTGGAATATTATCTTTCGAGGGGAATGAAAATAGATGAATTTGCACATAACCTTTCCTTCTTCTTTTCCAACGGTCTGGATCCGGAATACGCCGTGATCGGAAGGGTGGCCAGAAGGATCTGGGCAAAAGCCCTCCGCGAAAAATACGGAGCAAATGAGCGTTCACAAATGCTGAAATACCACATTCAGACCTCAGGACGGTCACTGCACGCACAGGAGATCTCATTCAACGATATCCGGACTACCCTGCAGGCTTTATATGCGATCTATGACAATTGCAATTCCCTGCATACCAATGCCTACGATGAGGCGATCACCACTCCCACAGAGGAAAGTGTACGTCGCGCCGTTGCGATACAACTGATCATCAATCACGAACTCGGTTTGGCGAAAAACGAAAATCCTTTGCAGGGTTCATTCATCATCGAAGAGCTGACCGACCTTGTGGAGGAAGCCATTTTAGCTGAATTTGACAGGCTCACGGACCGAGGCGGGGTGCTGGGCGCAATGGAGACAATGTATCAGCGCAGCAAGATCCAGGAAGAAAGTCTGTATTATGAAACTTTGAAGCATACAGGCGAATATCCGATCATGGGAGTAAATACCTTCCTCTCCAGCGAGGGTTCACCGACGATTGTTCCGGAACAGATCATCAGGGCCTGGGAAACAGAAAAAGAAGATCAGATCCAGTCCCTGAAGACTTTGCATCAGGCGATGACTGACATCAATAAACTAAAGACCACTGCACTACAGGAAAGTGCAGTACATGATGAAAATCTTTTTGAGTCCCTGATGGAAGTGGTCAAGTACTGTTCTCTTGGAGAAATAACCAATGCATTATTCGATATAGGCGGACAATACCGAAGAAATATGTAAAAACTGAATGAATTCATTCTGGAATAAGGGTGTATTGATCGACCGGATCCCAATAAATGGATTTTTTTGATCGAGAATAGTAAAAATTTATACTTTTGTGGCTTTTAATACAATTTTGGAAATCCAATAGCGTTTTGAGAGCGAAATGTTTCCAAGAATTCATCTCGCTTGACTTCAGCAATTCTCAAATTTTTGAACAAGAAAAAACATCTGGGTTATCATCTTAATTTACTCCGAATGAAAAAAATCGTATTATTAATAGCGTTTGCTTTTATATTTATTTCGATGTACACGACTCCGGGTTACGGACAAACCTGGGACCCGAATAAAAAATGTGTAGTCGATGCCAATGGTGAATGTTTGCCCAATACCATATTAAGTGCTCTGCCTTTTTTGCGCATTGTGCCTGACTCCAGATCAGGAGGTATGGGAGATGCAGGAATTGCGATTTCCCCTGATGCCAACGCGATGCATTTCAATGCAGCCAAGCTTCCTTTCGGTGAGCGGGATTTTGAAATGGCTGCCACATATACTCCTTGGTTGAGAAACCTGGGACTGAATGACATCTACCTGGCCTACCTTGCCGGGTACAATAAGCTGGACGATATGCAGGCGATCGGATACAGTCTGCGTTTCTTTTCTATGGGGGAAATTGCCTTTACGGATGACCAGGGAGATCCTGCCGGATTCGGAAAGCCCAGGGAGTTTGAAATAGCAGGTGCCTATGCCAGAAAGCTGGGAAAAAATTTCTCTGCCGCGCTTTCAGGTAAATATGTTTATTCCAACCTGGCTTCAGGCCAAAATGTTGGTGGCACCGAGATCAAGTCCGCTCATGCCTTTGCGGCCGACATATCTGTCTATTACAAGACTAAACTTAAACTTGGCGGATATGACTCCAACCTCGATCTGGGTTTGGCGATCAGCAACCTCGGAAATAAGATATCCTATTCAGAGAGTATTGACAAAGACTTCATATCTGCCAATTTCGGCATCGGCGGTGCGCTAACACTTAATTTTGATGATTACAATGCATTGACTTTTGCATTGGATATCAACAAACTGTTATTACCGACACCTGATACCACAGGTAAAAAATACGACGGTTCGCCGATTGAAGCAGCATTAAGATCATGGACTGATGCCCCCGGAGGTTTTCTGGAAGAAATGAGAGAGTTTTACTATTCATTCGGAATGGAATACTGGTACGATAAGCAGTTTGCCGTGAGAGGAGGATATTTCTACGAGCATCCGCTCAAAGGCAATCGCCAGTTTTTCAGCGTTGGACTTGGGATCAAGTATAATGTTTATGGAATGAATCTGTCTTATCTTGTACCAACGAACAACATCAAGAATCCGTTGGATAATACCCTCAGGTTTACCATTCTATTTGATTTCAACTCGATCTGATCTATAACCTGGTAATACAATTCTGATCCGGAATCATGGATCAAAAATGTGATCAAAAAAGGATTTATGAATAAAATCGTTTTGGTGACCGGAGCCACTTCCGGTATCGGACGGGCAACTGCCTACAGGTTCGCTTCCAATGGTTTTGATATTATTCTTGCTGGAAGGAGAAAAGACAGACTTGACGATATCTCCCTTGACATCCAGGAGAAGTTCAATGTAAAGACTTTAATTCTGGAGCTTGATGTCAGGAACAGGGCTGCAGTTGACTCAACGCTCAGCCAACTGGCACCAGAGTGGCAGAAAATCGACATCTTAGTCAATAATGCGGGTCTTGCCAGTGGCCTTGACACCATTCAGGAAGGAAGCATTGATGACTGGGACAAAATGATAGACACCAACGTCAAGGGTTTATTGTATGTTTCCAAAGCGGTCATTCCCATGATGATCAAACACGGAAAAGGACATATTATCAATATCGGATCGACAGCCGGAAAAGAAGTCTATCTCAAGGGAAATGTGTATTGTGCCAGCAAGCATGCCGTGGATGCCATCACAAAAGGAATGCGCATCGATCTGTTAGGAACCGGGATCAAAGTCACACAGATCGCTCCCGGAGCAGCAGAAACGGAGTTTTCACTGGTCAGGTTTCACGGAGATGCAGAAAAAGCCAAAAAGGTATACGAAGGATACCAGCCAATGACACCGGAGGACATTGCAGAAATCATTTTTTACACCACTACCCTTCCCGATCACCTGTGCATCAATGACCTGGTGTTGACATCTGTTGCCCAGGCCAATAGTTTCTACATACACAGGGAGAACGCGTTGTCATAAAACCGCAGATCCTGCAGATCGCCTTCACGCCCGGGTTGCCAAACAAAATTTGGTATCACCGGATTAATATACTACTTTTGCAAAAATTTTCAGCTATGAATTTCATCGAAGAACTCAGATGGAGGGGAATGCTCAACGACTTCACACCGGGCGTTGAAGAATTGTTTGCCAATCAAAAGGTCAGGGCATATATCGGTTTTGATCCCACTGCGCCATCGCTCACCATCGGCAACCTTGTTCAGATCATGATCCTGAGCATACTGCAAAAACACGGACATACACCCATTGTTTTGATGGGCGGAGCGACAGGCAGAATTGGCGATCCATCCGGAAAAGATGCTGAGCGCCAACTCAAGTCATACGAGGAACTGGACCACAACCTGGCTTTCCAGACACTTCAAATGAAAAAATTCCTGAACTTTGAGGACGGATCCAATAAGGCTGTTTTGGTCAACAACCTCGATTTTTATAAAGAAATGAATGTACTGGATTTTTTACGCGATGTCGGAAAAAATATCACGATCAATTACATGTTGTCCAAGGATTCCGTCAAAAACCGCCTGGAATCAGGCATGTCCTATACCGAATTCAGTTACCAGGTTCTTCAGGCATACGATTTTCTGCATTTATTCAGGCAGCTGGATTGTAAGGTTCAGTTGGGTGGTTCTGACCAATGGGGCAATATCACGGCAGGAACAGAATTTATACGGAGGAATATCCCGGGTGCCCAGGCTTTTGCGGCAACTACTCCTTTACTGACCAAGTCAGACGGTAAGAAATTCGGCAAATCAGAAGCTGGAAACATCTGGTTGGATCCCAATATGACATCACCCTACCAGTTTTATCAGTTCTGGATCAACTCAGACGATGCAGATGTTCCCAAATTCATGAAATTCTTCTCATTAAAGCCACTTGAGGAGATTGAGGCCATTCATCAGCAATATGCAGAGGATATGCAAATTTATAAACGCATCCTGGCTGAAGAAATGACGATAAGGGTGCATTCCAGGGAAGATTTTGAATCTGTGCTGAAAGTAAGTGAGATCCTGTTCAACAAACAGGCCACAGCAGAACAGTTGGGTCAACTGTCCAGATCAGAGTTGAATACCATTGCCCAGGAAATTCCGTCGTTCAAAGTGGAAAAAGCCATCCTGGAAGGAGGAGTGAACATAGTGGAACTTTTGGCAGAAAAAACAGAAATTGTACAGTCCAGGTCTGATGCCAGGAGAGCCTTGAGCGGCAATGCGATCAGCCTCAACAAGATCAGATTTACCGATCCCCAGGCCATGATTGACGGCAGTTTTTTGTTAAAAGACCGTTATATGATGGTTGAAAACGGGAAAAAGAACAAGTTTATGCTTGAATTTGCCTGAAGTTTAGTTTCTGAATGAAGAACATGCTGCTGTAATTACCAGTTGTCAGTTCCTATCGCTTTAAATTTCCTGATCGTTTCGATAGGATCAGGAGTACCAAAAATACTACTGCCGGCCACCAGGACATTGGCGCCTGCCATGAGCACGGGATGTGCATTTTGAAGGCCGATACCGCCGTCGACTTCGATCAGTACATTGAGGTTCCTTTCATTGACCATTTCCCGGAGTTCTCGCAATTTTGCCAACGTTCTGTGAATAAATTTTTGTCCTCCAAAACCAGGGTTGACCGACATGACCAAAACCATATCTACTTCTTCCAGTATATCTTCCAGCAATGCAACATTCGTATGCGGATTGATGGAAACCCCTGCTTTGATGCCTTTATCCCTGATGGTGGAAACAACACTGTGCAGATGAGTACAAGCCTCCTGGTGAACGGTCAGGATGGATGCGCCGGCGTCGATGTATGCCTGAACAAATCTTTCAGGTTTTTCGATCATCAGGTGTACATCCAGTGGTTTTCCGGCATTTTTTGCCATAGCTTCAACGATATTCGGACCGAATGTAATGTTTGGAACAAAATGCCCGTCCATTACATCCACATGTATCCAATCCGCTTCGCTCGAATTGATCATCTCAATTTCTTCATTGATCTTCCCGAGATCAGATGCCAGCATGGATGGTGCGATCAAATGTTTCATGATGTTATTGTTCAAAATTCAGAAAAAGTCATTCAGGTCTTTAGCCATTGAACCTGCAGCCTGATCACATGTAATTGATGGTTAAAGTTATCCCTTAAACAATTTCTGTGACAGCAAATATTATATTCTTTATAATCCATATTCAATTAGGCAGAATGATTACTTATAACATTAATACCTGATAATCAAAACATTATTTAATACATTAGTCACTGAATGGACAGCTAACTAAAGTTTCAGTAAGTGCCATTTTTTGGAGTTCAAATAATAGACGGACATTCCCAGGATAACAACCCAGAGAATGATCTCTGCGGCCCAGGCCATTTCAACGTTGCCATTTAAATATTTGAGCATGACAAATACCGATCCGACATAAAATACGTTACCAACAAACTGTATCCACAATCCTTTGATCATTGCTCCTGCACCAACCAAACCATTAAAATAAACGATACTGACCGAATATATGCTTAATATCATCAGTAAAACCAGAAATGAAGGCTTTGTATCATTGACCATGGTCATCCCTTCTCCCCAAAACAATGGATACAGGAAAAATGAAGGAAAAACCAACACGGGAACTGCAAATATCATGGTACTTACAAAATTGACCAATGCCGTTTTCTGAATGATCGGGATCACTGCCATCCTCTTTCTCCGGCCAATAAAATGGCTGACCATCGTATTGATACCTGAACTGTAGCCCCAACTCGGTATAAGCAATAACATATATACTGTCCGCACCAGATTGGCAATAGCCAGATCATATTCGCCGAGATATTTTTCTACAAAAGAAAAGAACAGGAACCATCCACCCATTCCGACAACTGATTGGGAAACAATTGGGTTGGATACATTGAAAATCTGTCTGATGGTAGGAAAGTGAATTCTGGGAATAAAATTCATTCCCCAATGTACATACCTCTTTTTACTGAAAAAGTAAAAAATAAAACCTATAACAGCAGCCAATTCAGACAATGCGCTTGCCAGTCCCGCGCCTGCAATACCCATTTCCGGGAAACCCAACTTGCCAAAGATCAGCAAATAATTCAGGATGATATTGACCAGGATAAAAAGTATGGAATCATAGATGATGAACTTATTTCGTGCAATTCCGGTCAGAAAAGCGATGACAGCTACTCCGGCAAAGCTGAATGGAACACCGAATGCGCGCATTTTGATGTATTCAAGGCTTTTTTCGTAGATCACAGGACTCTCAATAAACCATTTCAGAACATATTCCGTACCGTAGTACATGAATAGAAATGCCAAAATGGCCATAAATAATTCAAAATAGAGCAGATTGAAAAAGTTATGGCTGATCAGGGATTTATTGTCCTCTCCTCCTCGCCGGGCAATCATGATCTGACCACCTTTTGAAAATCCGTATGCAATCGAAACCAGCAAAAGATAAAACACGCTGATCAGTCCTATGGCAGCAAAATCCAGTTTATCGTAATGGTACAGAAAAATACTGTCGCTTAAGGTGATGATCTGCTGACCTGCACTACCCAGCATGATAGGTAATGCAATGGTCACGATTTGTTTGTATGATGTATTAATTTTCAAGGATCTCAACTGCACGGATTGTCCCAATTTTTAGTACAATTTCATATTGTACATGTATGTTGTGAAATTTCAAGAATTCTCATTTTTAAACCTATAGTTACTTTCTGAAAGTCGATCCGGAAATGCTTCAGAAGGTAAATTTCAAATGCATTTTCTTTGTGGTTTATTCTCTCAGTGAATTGTCGGATTTAACCTGCCAATTCAATCACCAAACAATCGAATATACACGAAATTATCCAAATACAAAAGAAAAACAATGCAATAATTTAATGAAGTTGTTTAAAAATTTATAAACAACTTCAATCTATCAAGTAGAAGTTGTTTAAAAATGTATCTTAATGCTTCCAAACAAATCATTGAAAGCCAAATGCTTCAGCTTTTTTTTGATTCCGTACATTCCGGTAATCAATTCAAAAAAGAGCTTCACCTTGACTTTCAAGCATTTATTTTCAGCTATCAACATAATTCTTAAACAACTTCGTAGCCATTCACCAAACCCTGAGTAAATACCTTGCAATATAATTTCAAATATGTGAATAGCAGCAAAAATGTATGTTATATTTCAATTACTTCTGTGATTGTCAGATCATAACCCTGCAATGCCACTCTTTTCAATTTTGACCTGGAAAGCAACTTGATCTCCCTGACTCCGATCTCACGCAGGATCTGGGCGCCGATACCAAAATCCCTCTGTTCGAAACTCATTTCATCAATGGATTTTCCATTGCCCAGTTCTTTGAGCCTGTAAAGCAATTCTTCAGTAGTCTCCCGGTGATTCATATAGAGTATCACGCCGCTGCCTTCTTTTTCGATAAAATCCATGATATGATCAAAGGACACATTACCAAATCTGCCACATATGGTATCAAAAACATTATTGATCTGTGAGCTAGAAAACACCCTGACCATCACCGGTTTATGCACATCTATCCGGCCTTTGATCAAAGCGAAGTGGATGTCATTGGTGGTGAGTTGCCTGTACGCTGAAACCGTCAGTTCCCCGCGTTTTGAGTTGAGTTTCACCTCCACCTCCTTCTCAATGGTCGATTCTTTTTTAAGCCTGAAAGCAACAAGATCTTCGATGGAGATGATCCTGAGCTGGTACTTTCTGGCGATTGCAACCAATTCCGGCAGTCTGGCCATAGATCCGTCTTCATTCAGGATTTCGACCAATGCCCCGGCAGGCTTGAATCCGGCCAATCGGGCCAGGTCAATGGCGGCTTCAGTGTGTCCGGTCCTTCTCAGGACGCCACCTCTTTTAGCCACCAGGGGAAAAATATGTCCGGGTTTGGACAATTCTTCCGGTTTGATCCGGTCATCGGTAAGGGATTTTATGGTTTTAGCCCTGTCATGCGTGGAAATACCTGTTGTGCACCCATACCCGATCAGATCCACGGAAACGGTAAATGCAGTCTCGTGCAGTGCAGTGTTTTCCCTGACCATCAGATCCAGTCCTAATTCCTTAGCCCTGGATTCTTCAATCGGTGCGCAGATCAGGCCACGTCCAACTTTTGACATAAAATTGATGATCTCAGGAGTGACTTTCTCGGCAGCACAAATGAAATCACCTTCATTCTCTCTGTCCTCATCATCTACCACAATGATCACCTTGCCTGCCTTTATATCTTCTATCGCAGATTCAATGGAATCCAATACTATTGGTTCGTTCAGCATAAATTAAGTTCATTAATCAATTAAATTCGACATATTTATTGCGTTTCGCCTACTAATTTACTGAAGAGATCAAACAATATTCCGACCTGTTTATCCCAACTGTATTTATTTCGGACAAATATTCTGGCTTGTTTTCCAACAGTCCGGCGCAAAGTTTCATCATTGAGCAACTGTTCGATATATTTGATGATTTCATCTTTCTGATCGGACACAAAAACTTCCCGGCCTTGTTCGCTGCCGATGGGTAAATTCACGTTTGTAGTACAAACACAGGGAATTTCCATGGACATGGCTTCAAGTACTTTGTTTTGCTGGCCAATCCCGGTAAAAATAGGTGCCACAAATACTTTAGAGCTGGCATAGGCAGACCTGATATCCTCCATCCATCCTGAAACAATGACGTGTTCACCTTCCAGCGCTCTGACCCTGGCATGAGGTCTGGCTCCGGCAAGTAATACTTTCAGTTCCGGCCAGACTTTCAGTAAATGTGGTACGATTTCCCTGCACAAAAACTCAGCAGCGTCGATATTGGGACGATACCCCATATTGCCCACGAAACAAATATCATATAGCTTTGCACCAGCTTCCACAGGTGTAAAAAAATCAGTATCAACACCATTGGGTACAATGTGAACAGCCGGGTTCGTGTCGGGCAAAATTCTCAACCTATCCTGTTCCGAAATGATGGTATGACCATTAAAATCACCAAAGATCCGCTTTTCGTACCGGGCCATCCTTCGTTGCTCCAATTTGTAAAACCATTTCATTATTCCGGTACTACCCTGGATCCGCTTTCCCATTCCATAGGAAAATGCATCCATGTAGTCGATGACTTTAGCTCCGCTGTAATGCCTTACATATTCTGCAGACCTGACCAGTTGACAATAAACTAAGTCGGGTCTTTCATCCTCAAGGATCTTCTGAACCGATCTGTAAAAGTTTTTATTGTAAAAGTAAAGCACCTGAAAAGGAAGATCTGAAAAAACACGCCCCAGATTTTGCAGCATGATGTTCCATTTGGTCAACCTGAAAATTTGAATATGGTCAACCCATTTTGACAGCTCATTAAAGTGTTCAGGTTCAACATGTACGTCTGACAATGCGATGAGCGAAAGCGATGCTCTCTGATGCAAATTCCTGATCTGGTGATAAAGCCTTAATTTATCACCTTTCTCAAGAGGGAAAGGAAATCTTGGAGCAATGATCAAAATTTTCAAACCAAAAAGATTTTGGCAAAAATAAGCAATGTTTCAGGAGTATGGAAACCTTTTAGGATTTTTAGCTTGACCCTGACATTTATTAACTGGAAATCCGCCAGTTAGGCCAATGGCTATTCCCATTGAAATATCATTTATCCTCTGACTGGAGTTTATCCACCCATTCACGATAGATTTTTGCGTGATGTAAATGCTCTTCAAATGAGGAGGCAAAGGCATGTTCACCAACACCACCCGGTTTAGCACAAAAATATAAATAATCATGTTGTTCTGCGTTCAATACCGCATCGATGGATGAAATTTCTGGCATGCAGATAGGCCCGGGAGGCAAACCATCGTATCGATAGGTATTAAAGGGAGAATCGAATGTCAGATGTGATTGCAAAACCCGTTTCAGATCCCATTGCCTTGTAGCAAAAACCACTGTTGGGTCTGCCTGCAGACGCATGCCGGTATTCAGCCTGTTCAGATAAACGCCTGCAACAGTTGCCTTTTCACTATTCACCAGAGTTTCCTTTTCAACAATGGAAGCAAGGGTATACACCTGATCTTTAGTCAATCCCATCGCTTCTGCTTTGTCTGATCTGTTATTTGTTTTCCAAAACGCAGCATGTTCGTCTGCCATCTTATCAAACAACTTTTCTGCACTTGTATTCCAGTACACCTGGTAAGTGTTGGGTATGAAAAGGCTCATGATCGTATGTGTATCCAGGCCGTATTGTGCGCAGAATAGAGGATCTTTCATTTTAGCCAGCAGGATTGACGAATCAGGTTCGATGTATGTTGCAATCTTACCGGCAAGTTCTTCGGAAAGCCGGACATTATTGAAGGTAAGCGCAACCGGCGTCTGTCTTCCTGAACGGAGCATCCTGATCAGCTTAAGATTATTCATACCGGAGGTTAAAAGGTATTTCCCCGGCTTTGCCTGTTCGTCAGTCAGAAATACTTTTGCCATCATCCGGAATGAAAAACCGCTGACCAGCCTTCCTTCCTGATGCAGTTTTTCCAACATTTGACTGGTTTTTGTCCCTGTAGGCACATAAAAGGCTTCAGAACCTTCAACAGACCTGACGTTAGGCATTAAAAACACAAAAATGATGAATATGCCCAACAATATACCTGCCAGGAAAAATCCGAAAAAAGGCTGTTTAGTAAAACGAAGTGTCATTATGTTATCAATTGCTGTAAATTCAAATTTAGCCAACTCAGCAGGAATCACCCAAAATATTGCGGCCAGTATTTCAGGCACTCCATGCTCCCGTAAAACAAACACTGGTGATCAGATTGTTCACAGCGAGTGTTCAAATTATGCAGGAAAACTAAAAGTTAACCATTTGTTTGCAAAATCTGATCAACCTGATCAATTATCTCGCCATTTTGGGATCCGTCCCGGGGTCCACGGAGCATCAATCGCATCCAGCATGATCCCGATCTCCATCATATCTTTTTGTGCAACTCTCTCCAATTTGTCCAGCAAAACAGGAAGTTCCTTTTCCAGTATACTCATCATGTCCTCCTGTGTTTTAGTTAGGCCTGTACTGGATTGTGCAAAAACTGCAAATATAGCATCAATCCGGTCATCGATGGTGACTTTAGCCGGCAGTCTTTCTTCCGGGCTGGCTTTGGGCAATTCGCCACTCAGATCCCATTTAATATCTTCCAGAATTTTCAACGATGAATCAATCTGAGCCATCAATGATCCTTTTGCCTGTTCCATCGTATGAATCGTCTGCCATATCTGGTTAAGCTCAGCCTGGAGTCTATCCGTAAGAAGGTGGGCAGATTGTATGGTGGCTGCTATGCGCTCCGCTTTTTGCCGGAATGCAAGAGTTTTTTGTTGTTGCTCAGCATCCGGTGGTGTCTGTCCGAAAACAGGTACCAGGTCAAAACTCTGCGGAGCTGATACGAACCAGCTTGAATCCCTGAATTGTAAAGACATCTCAACGGTATACTTGCCGGGAAAGGCGAATAAACCACTGCTGCGGTTTTGGAACGGATCATATTTATTTTTACCCGCATTTACCGGTGCAACAGACGGATAGCGCATATTCCAGTTGATCCGGTTGATTCCTTTTTGCGGATTGACGTTCCAGCTGTTCACCACATCGCCTTTGGAGTCTTTCACGGTGAACATCAAAACAGGTGGCAATTCCGCTTCTTCAGTCCGCAATTCATCCATGGTCGGTATCGGGATCTTTGCTTTTTGATCAAAGAGTTTCTTTTCCCGCTCTTTGCGCTCTTCCCTTAGGGTTTTTGGCACATTGCTCAAATAATAGGTAAAAACTGCTCCGTAAGTCCTGTTTTCAGAAAAATATTCCATCGAACCAAAACCGTATCCTCCTCTGCGCGCCTGTAAATAATGCAAGGCGTCCTTAACCTCAAACAAATGTCCTTGCTTAGAGAGCACATCAGGATTAAGTTGTCTCAACGGGCTATAGTTATCCAGAATATAGAAACCACGGCCGAACGTTGCCAGGACCAGGTCATTTTCCCTTTCCTGAATTGCAATATCGAAAACGGCTATGGAAGGCATGCCAGACTTGAGCTGGGTCCAAATCTTACCATGATCATTGGAGAAAAATACACCGAATTCAGTTCCGGCAAAGAGCAGATCTGCAATTTTATGATCCTGATTCAGCGTAAGCACAGGACCATTGGCCGGCAGGTTGGCAGTGAGATTCACCCAGGTATCGCCCAGATCTGAGCTTTTCAAAATATATGGTTTCAGATCGTTTCGTTTCTTGTTGTCAAAACTTACATATATGGTTTTTTCGTCATATTTAGAACATAAAATATCACTTATATAGGTAAACTCCGGTATTCCCGGGAACTTTTCAATTTTCTTCCACGAAATACCCCCGTCTGAGGTGATCTGGAGGATACCGTCATCAGTTCCGGCAACCAGGATCTGACCGTTGACCGGTGATTCATCAAGGCTGACTGCCATACCGAACAGTGATGTGGACATGTTTTTAGCTACAGCATCAATACTCCAGTATCTGTCCATTACTGGCCATTCATCTCTTGGAATTCCGCGTGTGATATCTTCTGTGAGTACTTCCCATGAGTCCCCTCTGTCCTCACTTCTGAAAATTTTGTTGGCTGCCATGTACAATCTGCCGGGATTGTGTTTACTCAGGATGAGCGGAGTATTCCAGTTCCATTTATACGTTTCTTCACCAGCTCGTTCCCTGGGTTTGATATTGGTTCGTTCCCCTGTTTTCTTATTGAATCGGTAGGCATTTCCATACTGATATTCCGAATAAATGATATCCGGATCATTCGGGTCAACAGCCTGCCAGAAACCGTCACCTCCGAGAGTGATGGTCCAGTCTCCCCTGCTGATGCCTTCAGCATAGATGGTTGATGAAGGTGCACCCAGGCTGCTGTTGTCCTGTGTACCTCCGTAAATATTGTAGAACGGAAAGTCGTTGTCTGTTGAAACCCTGTAAAACTGAGTTACGGGAAGATTGGTTTTATGTACAAAATTTTCGCCTCCGTCATATGTTTCATAGATCCCTCCATCACCTCCAATCATAAAGTGTTTGGTATTTTGAGGATCTATCCATAAAGCATGATCATCTACGTGTCTGTATTTCAAGCCAATAGATTCCCAGGTTTTTCCTCCGTCTTTGGACATCCTGGAAACCACATCGAGAGCATAGATGATGTCCTTATCGACCGGATCACAAAAAATCTCTCCAAAATACTGTCCGCTGGCATAGTAATCACTCATTTTTACAAAGGATTCACCTCGATCCAACGATCTGAATAAACCACCTTTCTCGAATTGGGCTTCAATCATGATATAGACCACGTTGGGATCCACAGGAGAAATCGCGATACTCATTCCTCCTTTATGTACATCCGGAATTCCTGAAGTCAGTTTTTTCCAGGTTTTGCCTGCATCCGTGGATTTGAACACTTCAGACTCAGGGCCACCCCCAATTCTGATCTGAGGATGTCTTCTCCTCTGTTCGGAAGTAGCATAGATGATATCCGGATCATCCGGTGATAATACCACATTGTTGACACCTGTATGTTCGCTGATCTCCAGGATTTTTGACCATGTTTTTCCTCCGTTTTCGGTTTTATACAGCCCGCGATCACCACCGGGACCCCAAACGGAACCTTCGGCGGCAACGTAAACCACATTAGAATTCCTGGGATCGATCTGGATCATTCCGATCTGCATACTGTTTTCCAGCCCCATTTTAGTCCAGCTTTTTCCACCATCAACTGTTTTATAGACCCCATTTCCATAACTGACGGAGCGCTGGTGATTATTTTCTCCGGTCCCTGCCCAAACCACCTTGCTGTTGGCAGGATCCATCGCCAGGCATCCAATGGAATAAACGCCATAATTGTCAAAAACAGGGGTGAATGTTGTGCCGTTATTCTCTGTTTTCCAGATATGCCCGGATGCAACTGCGACGTAATACTCACTGTGGTTTTTCGGATTTACAGCAAAATCTCCAACTCTTCCAGAAACGAAAGCAGGTGTTAAATTTCTGAATTTCAAACCACCTAAAATGTCTTTTGGTATCGTATCCAAACTTTCATGAGCATTCATCACCCAAAAATTCATCAGGATCAATACTGACAATGCAGTCCTAAAATAATGTTTTCCCATAAGTTTTTTTTGTTTGAGCCGCTAATTTTAACAACCGTGATATTAAAAATTCAATTAACCTCCTGTCAAGCCAGATACATCCAATAAAGAACTGTTTGTTTTATTATGATGACCAAAATTGCCTGGAGCGGGTAATTATTAATTAAATCAAACATTACTTTAATTTCATTAGTTACCCAAAAAACTGTTTACAAAAAACTAAATCATGCCAACCAGGCTTAAATCAGCCTGAGCATTGATTTTGGTAAAATATCTTAAGCGAAATTTGCAAAACCATGTACATTCACTCAAAAGACAAAAGTACAATCATTTGTCAACCAAAACAAACTTGTTGAGCTTTCATTCATGACAATAAATGATATAGCCGGCAAAAGAATTCAAGGTAAGATCAGTATGGTGTCTGAATGGAAAATGCAGACCGGGAGCCGGTTGGACCATTGTTCAAAATAATACGAAACCCTGAGAATTATTTTCAAAAAATGTGGAATTCATTGATGTATTGACCCAACAATCAAGTAATATTAGAATAAAATATGAATTTTTGTCTGAAATATATATTAACCTGTATATTTGCGGAGTTTTTTTCACAAGTATTATATTAAACTTTATATACACATGCAAGTAAAAGGAATCGTAAGGCTGTTATTAATTTTGTTTTCACTGGTTGTTTTACTCCAGTTTCTGTATTTACTTCCCACCAACAGAGTGGAAAATGCAGCTGAAAACTATGCGAAAGAATTAGCAGCAAATGCACCGGACGGAGCTGATAAGTTTGAAATTGAAAAGCAAGCTAAAGCTCATTACCTGGATTCTATGTCCAGCGAAACCATTTTCAAGATCCCGTTGATCAAGGAATACACCTATGATGATCTCAAGAAGTCTCAGTTGGCTCTGGGGCTGGACCTGAAAGGTGGCATGAGTGTTGTTTTACAGGTAGACCTTAAAGAGTTTTTGATCGCATTATCCAATTATAATACGGATCCAACATTCCGGAAGGCAATTGACAATGCATCCAAAACAATGCAAAATACTCAAACTGATTTCGTTACATTGTTTTATGACGAATGGACAGCCATATCGGAAGGTAAAAGTCTTGCCAGGATATTTCTGCGCAATCCTTCCATGAGAGATCTGATCACGGTCAACTCAAGTGATGAGGAAGTCAGGGCCATCATCAGGCAACAGGCAGACCAGACAGTTGGTCAAACATACGAAATGCTGAACCAGCGTATCGACAAGCTTGGTGTTACACAGCCTAACGTTTCTCTTGATAAAGCCAGAGATCTCATACTTGTTGAATTACCAGGTATTGACAATCCCCAGAGAGCAAGAAATTTCCTTCAGGCAAGCGCAAAACTTGAGTTCTGGGATGTATTTCATATTTCTGATCCAGGCATTCTGGAAGCATTCATGGAAGCAGACAAAACGCTGGACAACCTCCTGAAAGGAGATTCCACCGTCGTTGAAGTTGAGCAACCTGAGACTTACGATACGGTATACACTCCCGTACTTGACTCACTTGGCAATGTAATTGATTCCACCATGCAGGTGGTACCTTCATCCAAAAACCCGGCTTCTGCAGGAGGTCCGCTATTGAGTTTATTATCCCTTAATTACGGAACTGAAGGTGGCATGCTACCCTATCCTTTAACAGTGATGGGCGTTGCTGACCAAAACAAAATAAAAGTGATCAACGAATACCTGGCTAAACCTGAAGTCCAGGCTTTATTCCCGAAGGAATTTGGACCAAGATGGTCTTACAAACCCATCAAAGACCCGGAAACCAACAAATTTACCAAACAATACATGCTTTACGGTATCAGGATGCAGTCCGGAACTGATAAAGCGCCTATTGAAGGAGATAAGGTAGTAAGTGCATCGGCAAGTCCTGATCCGCAGACCGGTCAGATGATGATCAACCTGAGGATGAATCCTCAAGGTGCAAAGAAATGGGCTGAAATGACCACTAAGGCATATGAGGACAACAACAGGGAAATTGCGATTCTTCTGGATGATGCAGTAGTTTCCGCTCCAAACGTGAACAGCCCGATCACAGGAGGTAACTCTCAGATCACCGGTAGCTTTACAGTTGCTGAAGCGGATGACTTTGCCAGCATTCTGGAAATTGGTAAACTTCCGGCGAAAACGACGATCATACAGGAATCCACTGTCGGTCCTTCTCTGGGTGCAAAGAATATTCAGAAGAGTATCAATGCACTTTTGATCGGATTCCTCCTGGTCATTGCATTTATGGTGGTGTACTATTCAGGTGGAGGTATTGTAGCCGTAATTGCATTGCTGGCCAACGTATTATTCATTTTTGGAGCACTGGCTTCTTTCGGAACGGTTTTGACCTTGCCGGGTATTGCAGGTATCATTTTAACCATCGGTATGGCGGTGGATGCCAATGCCATCATCTTTGAAAGGGTCAAGGAGGAATTACGGGCAGGCAAAACCATGCTCGCATCTATTAAGGAAGGATTTGCTAATTCATATTCTGCCATCATTGATGCGAACGTAACCACTATCCTTGTCGCCATTGTGCTGGCCTATTTTGGATTAGGCCCCATCAAAGGCTTCGCTGTTGTTTTGATCGTAGGTGTATTGTCATCTTTATTCACTGCCGTTCTATTCGGTAAACTGATGATCGATACCTGGACCGGCAAAGGTAAAAAGATCAGCTTCTGGAATTCATTTTCCAAAAATGCCTTATCCAATATCAATATCGACTGGATCAAACAAAGAAAGATTGCGTATGTCATCTCAGGTGTTATGATGGTGGCTGGACTGATAAGTCTTTTTACCCGTGGATTGGATCTGGGTGTTGACTTCCAGGGTGGATTTTCATATACCATTGAATTCGACAGCAAATCTAAGGTAGATCCACAGGATCTTAGAGACGGATTAAAGCAATACCTGATTTCTGCACCAATTGTAAAAGCTGTTGATGCACAGAACACCTATACGATCGTGACCAACTATATGATCAATGATAAATCAGATAAAGTTGCAGAAAAAGTTACGCAAAAATTGTTTGAGGGATTGAACTCAATGTATGGTGGGGAAATGGATTATAATGAATTCATCAAGGAGGATGCACAAGGCGTGACACATGTTATCAGTTCCACACAGGTTGGTCCTACTGTTGCCGATGACATCAAAGACAGCGCTTTCTGGGCAGGGATCATGGCCTTGCTCATCATTTTTGTGTATATCTTTATCAGGTTTAGCAAATGGCAGTTCAGTTTGGGCGCCGTGATCGCTTTGTTCCATGATACGATCATCATCATCGGAGCATTTTCATTGTTCCGTGGATTGGTTCCATTTTCACTTGAAGTGGACCAGGCATTCATAGCAGCCATCCTTACGATCATAGGTTATTCCATCAATGATACGGTAATCGTGTTTGACAGGATCAGGGAATATATCGCAAAGCATACGACATTGGAAAGAGATACTTTATTGAATTATGCGATCAATTCCACTTTAAGTCGGACGCTGATCACTTCTGGTACAACTTTCATGGTCATTCTGGCTTTATTCCTGTTCGGAGGATCCAGTATCAAAGGCTTTGCATTTGCATTGCTGGTTGGTATTCTGGTAGGCACTTATTCTTCCATTTTTGTGGCTACCCCGATCGTTCGTGACCTCGTGAAAGAATTGCACGGTAAAAAACAAGTTAAAAAATCCTTTTCAAAAGCTGCTGACAAAGCATAGTATTTGAAAAATCAGATATTAAAACCTCCTGTACTCCAAAGTGCAGGAGGTTTTTTTATGAGCTGATGTCTGTTGATCAGATTGACACTGACACAAATTGAGCTATAAATGCAGGAAATTTGATCATTTGCGAACCTGAAATTGCTTTTTACAGAAAGTTTTCAAAGATCAAAAGTCGAAACAACTGATGAAAGGAAAATTGAATGAAATCCGGCTTTCCAGGCCTTACTTCTTGCATGATTTAATTGTTTGTATTAAATTTAGTGCTGTTAATACCAAAACAGGGTTTGAAATACTTAATATTCATATTATTTATAATATATAATTACCCGCTATTATCGCAGGTTACATGGATTGGAACGCTTCCTGACAAAGATCACTACTTCATCAGCACAAATGAAGAGACAGAAATTTTGGTGTCAGTTACGCTTGCTGAAGAAATTGGACCTGAACTACTTACTGCATCATTGCAGGGTACGTTGATTGTTCAAAGCCACCAGTTCATAGCAGGAAAAGGTGAAATGAATTCAGTTCATAAATTTCCTTTAATTTTTGTGTCCCGGGAAGAAAATCAGTTAATCTACAAGAGCATTATACCTTCTGAAGAAATTTCTGTTGGCAGATATGATCTGGATATCATATTTCAGGATAAGTTTACAGGTGATTCATTTAGATACCAGGATTTTCATACGGAGCTTCCAAAAATATCAGCAGGCAGCATCGGCATAGTATCCGCTGCGCTCAACTTTAATGTTCAGGGCATTGATATTGCAAAAAAATACGGCATAGTTTGTCCTGAAAACACAACTGAGTTATTGCCCGTTTTGCTGGAAGGAGTCTACACCCATGGTTTCTGTTCAGATGAAATTGCGCGCTTGGAAAACTTCATGGTACATTTATGGATGCACCACCAACTTCCGGAACCTGAATTATTCATCACAATAGGTTCTGAAAAGGATGGGATCCTGATCCGAAAACAGTTGGAGTTGTTGAACATTCCCTGGCCAAACGAACCCGTTTCTCCATATTTTCCGAATACGACTGCCATATCAGATCCGGAAACGGTGACAGACCGCCTTTACGGAACGCCTGATCTCGCCGGGCATTTACTGGAACTTATTGGCAATCAACCCGGCATCCACACATTGACGATAAATATTGAAATCAAACAGGACGATAAGTTCACCAGTCTCCTCGATTTTCCTGCCAGAACCAATTTTGATGTGGCAGATGCTCCGACCGGAGCTGATTGTCAGGCGTTTCTGTTGCCTATCGAAATGGTTGATTTCGATGTTTTCAATCAGGAAACACAGGTTTACGGTTATTGGGTGGTTGCCCTTGAAATCAATTGCGAACATTATGTTGTGGAGAAAAGCAAGGATGTATGGAACTGGATAAGTGTGTACCATGAAGATTCCAAAGGCATTGAAGGAATTCTAAGAAAATATGAATTCATTGATCACAATCCCTGGCCAGGTACAAGTTACTACCGGATCAAGCAGGTCGATTTTGACGGAACGCTGAGTTATTCAAGGGTTTTGGCCGTTCACATCAAAAGCGCGAAGCTTCGGTTATTCCCCAACCCCGTTACCAGCCACCTTCAGTATTTCATTGAAGACCCAGACCAAAGTTATGATATCAAAATATTTGATCAATTGGGTTCCTGCGTTGTGAATCAAGTCATCCCGGATACGCAATCTGCACAAAATTCCCTTGATCTTTCTGAACTGCCGCCCGGTATTTATTACATCAAATTCACTAACCGGCAAAATTACCTGGGTGCAGTAGAAAAATTCATAAAGCTCTGATAATCAGTATAAATCAAAGTTTTTTTTGTTTTATTCTACTGATCAGGAACTTATATCCGGTATCAGCCATACCGAAATTTTAGTATTCTGAAGCTCCATTTCCGGAAAAACCACTCCTGACTTGTCCGCATAGAAAAAACAAGTAAGTGATACAATTGATTATCAAATTGATATAAAGATAAAGTGCGATATTTGTCGCACTAAAGCTAAATAAATGTGAATTGTATAAAAAATAACAA
>CAZQKR010000031.1:0-49747 GCA_964594045.1 uncultured Saprospiraceae bacterium
GCTGACTGAAAACGTCAGTGCCTGTGCTGATTGAAAACGTCAGTAGGGATTTAGGGGGCAAAGATTTTTCGGAGCAGACTCAATTTTTAAATATTGTGCTTTTATACTGCATACCTGATCATTTATACTTATCAGGGTGGACTAAACGTGTATATGCATGCTTTTTATTAGCCAAGGTGTTTTGTTGCAGGCATGTGGAACCTTTGATGGAAAATTACAGGCCAGGCTGGTGTGAAATCTGCCTGAATGTTTTTCATGTCGATTGCATATTTCCATAATTCTCACTGATTTTTAGTGAATGAACGAATCTTTTTTAATTTTACCGGATATTACTGGTTAGGACTATGATTGATATTGAATTATTAAAAAAAATCTGCGAAATTCCGGGAGCGCCCGGTTTTGAACAGGAGATCAGAAGTTTTTTATTGAAACAAATGTCCGGTCTATCCTATGAAGTCAAAACTGACTCTATGGGAAATGTGATCGCCTTTAAAAAAGGTACATCAGACCAAAGATTGATGTGTGCTGCACACATGGACGAGATCAGCTATATCGTCACACATGTGGATGATGAAGGTTTTATCCGATTTCAGGCCTTAGGAGGGTTTGATCCCAAAACCCTGACTGCTCAACGCGTGTTCATCCATGGTGACAAGACCATACCGGGCGTAATGGCTTCCAAGCCGGTGCATATCATGTCGCCGGAAGAAAAAAGAAAATCACCGGAAATCAGGGATTTTTTTATAGATACAGGCCTTCCCAAAGATGAATTACTGAAATATATCGGACCCGGCGCTCCTGTCACCAGGGAAAGGACCCTGATCGAAATGGGTGATTGCGTCAATTCCAAATCTCTGGACAACAGGGTTTCCGTATTCATACTTTTGGAATGTCTGAAAAATCTGGACAAAGCCGTTTTGCCTATGGATTTTTACGCTGTTTTTACCGTTCAGGAAGAAATGGGTTTGAGAGGAGCAACTGTAGCGACTTCCTCCATCCAACCGGATTTTGGAATTGCACTGGATACTACGATCGCCTACGATCTGCCGGGTGCGCAGGCTCATGAGGTAGTGACCAGACTTGGAAAAGGTCCTGCGATCAAGATCATGGATTCAATGGTGATCTCAGATTACAGGATGGTCAATTTTATGAAAAGTGTTGCCACAGAAAACAATATTCCATATCAACTGGAAATACTTCAGGGTGGCGGTACCGATACAGCCGCTTTACAACGTTCCGGAAAAGGTGGTGCGATTTCAGGCTGTATTTCGATACCGACCCGCCATTTGCACCAGGTCATTGAAATGGTGCATAAATCTGATATTCGCGATGCCATCAACCTGATGCAGCACTGTATCATGAGCATGCCGGACTTTGATTGGCAATTCAGGTAAAAACGAATGCTCAAGTATCAAAAAATGACCATATTAGGCATTATGTCCGGCAGTTCGCTGGATGGTATTGATATGGCTTTATGCGAATTCAGCGGTTCTCCTGATCGCCTTAAGTGGAAGATCACCCAGGCGATTTGCGTTCCGATGCCGGCTGATTGGAAAATACGACTGACGACATTGCCCAATTCCAGCGCTATGGAACTGGCATTGGCTGATTACGAATTCGGTTATTTTATCGGTGAGTTATGCCAAAAGCATTTCGGAAATGAACGGATCGATTACATCGCATCCCACGGGCATACGGTTTTCCATTCACCGGACAAAGGAATGACTTTTCAGTTGGGCAATGGCGCTGCAATTGCATGCAGGTCAGGAGTTTCCGTTATCTGTGACTTTCGCTCGATGGATGTGGCTGCCGGAGGACAGGGTGCTCCGATCGTGTCGTGTCTAGATAGATACCTTTTTAAAGAATATTTTATCCTGGCTAACCTGGGCGGAATTTTAAACATCTCCGTAAATTACCCGGATAAAACCTTTGCATGGGATGTTTGTCCGTGTAATCAGTTGCTGAACCACATTGCTGCACGTATAGGGCTTCCATACGATCCTCAGGGCCGATTGGCATCAAAAGGACTGGTGCAGAATGAACTGTTACGATCAATGCTGAATGATCCGTATTTTGAGCAAAAAGCACCCAAAACACTGGATAATCAATATATCACTGATCGGTTTATTCCGATATTGGACGGGTTCAACTGTTCCAATGAAGATAAATTGAGAACTGCTGTGGAATCGATCGTACAAACCGTGAGCAAGGAACTGCATCATATTCTTGGTTCAACCAATTCAAAAGAAAGTTTACCCAAAATATTACTTACAGGCGGAGGAGCGCATAATACTTTCCTGGTCAATCAATTGAGAAAAAGCCTTCCCCAAGCCGAAGTGATCGTACCTGAAAATATGCTTGTGGATTTCAAGGAAGCATTTTTGATGGCATTTCTGGGGTTTTTACGCGTGATGGAAACGGAAAACACACTTTCCTCGGCAACCGGAGCAAAAATGAATACGATAGGCGGATGTATCTATAAAACCCCTGAACACGAAAGAGGAAAATGATTTAAGAACCCATACGGGCAGGCAAAGAACACCGATTAACGACTTAAGATCTTGCTTTTGTATTCTGTTATCAAAATCGTTGATCCCTGATCGATATTCTGCGTGGCTAATTTCTAACATTATTTTTTTTTAGAATTATGCCCATAAACCATGAATTCGAATTAAAAAATCTATGTTTTTTGGGTATGAACCAAAAAAGTCGCTGAACAGAAAGTTTATAAAGAAGATTAGCCATAAAAAGCATCTGAAACGAAAAACATGTTGGTTAGTTTTGCTTCCCATGCGCCAAAAATGTGTTAAATCACAAAATTATCTGATAAATTTGTTTTGTATTAATTTTCTGCCCAATAGATCATTCTGAATCAAGGCATGACTTGCCTGAAAAACAAATAAATGAATAGCAAAAAAAGTAAAAAGATCCTCGTGACAGGCGCCAATGGGTTTGTGGGCAGCTATATCGTCCGTCAGTTGATACAGTCCGGATACACCCAAATATTGGCCGGTGTGAGGGCCGGAAGTGACATTAAAATGATCGAAGGACTTGAGGATCAAATTGATATTACAGATTTGGATATACTCGATATTTGCAGGCTGGAGGAGGTCATCAACAATGTGGATGTGGTTATCCATACTGCAGCGCTGGTTTCCTTTGAGCCTCGGTTAAGGGATGAAATGTACAAGGTCAATGTGGAGGGAACCGCTAACCTTGTTAATGTTGCCCTGGATATGCCGATCGAAAAATTCATACATGTCAGTTCAGTTGCGGCACTCGGCAGACTTAAGAACAATCTGACCATCGATGAAAACACCAAATGGGCTGCCAGTCCATTCAATACGCATTATGCCATCAGCAAATACTTGGCCGAACAGGAGGTCTGGCGCGGATTCCATGAAGGTCTGCCTGTAGCGATCATCCAGCCAAGTCTTATCCTTGGCGCAGGTGATTGGTCAAGAGGTTCTATAAATATATTTGAATCCATTTCAAAAGGTGTACCCTATTTTCCAGTCGGTTCAACCGGCGTTGTTGATGTTCGTGATGTAGCCATAATGGCGGAAAAACTGCTTGAATTATCCATTTCAGGAGAACGGTTCATTTGCAATGGAGAAAATATCAGTTTCCGGGAACTGTTTACCCAAATCGCCAATCATCTGAACCTGAAAGCCCCGACCAAACCACTGAAACCAATGCTCGCTGCAATTGCCTGGCGATTGGAAGCCTTAAAAAACCTCATCACCAAAAATCCTTTGACGGTAACAAGAGAAACCCTGATGACTTCATCTATGAGTTTCAACTACAACGCATCCAAGGCTGTTGAAATGCTTGGAATGGAATTCCGTAACGCCGGGACGATCATTCGTGACAGTTGCACAGCTTATATGGAATCTCAGAAGGCAGGGAAAAAGTATCATATTTTTCATTAATTCCGTGTATTCAGAAATGTTGACCTGCTGATTCCCCGGATCTCAACAAAGGAAAATCAGGAATTCTGAGCGAATATTACCAAAAAATAGCTAAATTGACCTGCTTTTGTGCCGTGCAATTTTCATGGGATAATACCTTAAACAGGCTTCCATTCCAACTGATCAATTTTGCATGGGTATGATGCTAAAAATAATTTATTTTTTGCGGTATGAAGGGATTTGCAATTTTCAATCAAAAAAAAGTTCAGTTTGATGTTCCGGGAGGCATGCATTTGCTGGATTATATCCGTAATGACCTGCATTTAAAAGGCACAAAGGAAGCCTGCAGGGAAGGAGATTGCGGATCCTGTATCGTGTTGATGGGGCAAATGGTAGACAACAGGCTGTCCTATAAAACAATCAATTCCTGTATTTTCCCGATGGGTGAGATATGCAATACACACATTGTGACGATTGAAGGCCTGAATGAACAGAAAATGAGTCCTTTGCAGCAGATCATGATCGATGAGTGGGCTTCCCAATGTGGTTTTTGCACTCCCGGTTTCCTGATCAGTATGACCGGATACTTTCTCCATGCAAAAACCCTGAATGCAGATGATGCCGTTTCTTTTTTGGCAGGCAACATTTGCAGATGTACCGGTTATCTTTCCATAAAAAGAGCTATGATACGCCTGTGTGGCATGTTGGATTTGGGTGAATTTGAACAAACTGAACCCCAAAACAGGGTCAGTTATCTGGTCAAAGCGGGTTTTCTGCCGGCTTATTTCGGACAAATCCATTCCTGGATAGCTGAATTGCCTCCACAGGATGAGCCAAAAGCTTATCATCCCGGAGATGTGATCATGGGTGGAGCAACCGACCTGTATATTCAAAAAGCTCAGGTTTTCAGAGATCAGGAACCATATTTTATCCGTCAGAATAAAGCATGCAGGGGAATTCGCAGAGAAGACGGGCAGCTCCGGATTGGCAGTGCCACAACAGTGAGCGAACTGGAGGAAAGCGATCATTTCAGACAAATTATACCGGAGTTTAATACCTTTTCCAGGCTTATTTCGGGAGCTTCCATCCGGAATATGGCTACCATAGGAGGAAATCTGATCAATGCTTCACCCATCGGTGACCTGAGTATACTCTTTTTGGCCCTGAACGCAAGCCTCAAACTTGATCTATCAGGCACAGAAAGAATACTGCCGCTTCAGAATTTTTTCCTGGACTATAAAAAACTGGATCTTAAACCGGGAGAATTGTTGAAGGAGGTCATAATCCCCATGGATTTAGCCTATGCGCACATTCATTTTGAAAAAGTTTCCAGACGGACTCACCTGGACATCGCTTCGGTCAATTCTGCCATGAGCATAAAATTGAACAACAGGATCATTACCCGGGTCCATGCTTCAGCTGGCGGTGTCGGGCCGGTTCCACTCTATCTCAAAGGATTTTGTGATCACCTGCAAAATAAAATTTGGGAGGAAAAACTTGAGGAAGAAGCGATCAGGATCGCATTGAACGAGATCAGTCCGATCTCGGATGTCAGGGGAAGCAAAAATTACAAGCGACTTTTACTGGAACAGCAATTGCATATTCACTTTTCTGTCATAGCTGAAAAAACCCGAAACCATGAAAAATTATGATATCAGCTTGCATGTTAAAGGCCAGTCACAATTTGTTGACGATGTCAGTTTGCCGGAAGGCACCCTGCACGCAGCAGTTTTCACCGCTCCGGCAGCACATGGCATCATCAGGAAGATGGATTTTGGAGAAGCAATGTCCATTGATGGAGTAGTGGATATCCTGACCAGTGCCGATATTACGGGGCAAAATCAGATCGGACACATCATTCATGATGAGCCCTTACTGGCCAGCGAAGTTTTTGAATATTGCGGACAGCCGATAGCGATCGTTCTGGCAAAAAATGTCAATGCTGCCCGGCAGGCGGCAAAAATGATCAAAATTGAGTACGAGTCATTACCCTTTGTACTGGATCCACGGGAAGCGTTCAAAAAAGGTCAGATCATAGGTAAAGAACGGACTTTTGCCATGGGAAATACCGATGAAGCATGGCAAAACTGTGCCTATATTTTTTCCGGAAAGGTGGAATCAGGCGCACAGGAACATCTGTACCTGGAACCTCAGGGTGCAGTGGCCCTACCTATGGAATCCGGTCGGATAAAAATAATTTCTTCTACCCAGTCTCCCTCTTCAGTGCAAAAAACTGTTGCTGATGTGCTGGGCGTCCCGCTCAATCAGATCGAAGTGGATGTGACCAGGATCGGGGGTGGTTTCGGAGGTAAGGAGGACCAGGCCAATGCATGGGCTGCCATGGCCGGCCTTGCCAGTAAGAAAACGGGACAACCAGTCAAACTGATCCTTTCCCGGCCGGTCGATATGGCGATCACCGGGAAAAGACATCCGTATTCATCCGATTTTAAGATCGGACTGACTGAAGATCTTAAAATTCTCGCCTACGAAGTTCAATATTTTCAAAATGCAGGCGCCTATGCAGACCTTTCTCCTGCAATACTGGAAAGGACCATGTTCCACATGACCAACAGCTATTTTATCCCAAATGTAAAAGGAACAGGCGTTTCCTGCAGGACCAACCTTCCACCGAATACCGCATTCCGGGGTTTTGGCGGACCACAAGCCATGTATGTTATGGAATGTGCAATTTATGAAGCAGCCGTAAAATTGAATGTGCTTCCGTCTGAAATCCAACAAAAAAACCTGATCGGAAAAGGTGAATTATTTCCCTATGGTATGGAAATAAAGAATAATAACGTAATTGACAATTATTTTATTGCATCCGGGAGGTATAATTTGCATGAAAAAATGCGAAATATTCAGGTATTCAATGCAAAACACCAATATTTGAAGAAAGGATTGTCAATAATGCCCATATGCTTTGGCATTTCTTTTACTTCCACATTTTTGAACCAGGCCAATGCCCTGGTGCATATATACAATGACGGGAGCGTCGGGATCAGCACAGGTGCGATCGAAATGGGACAGGGCGTGGCCGAGAAGATCAGGATGGTAGCAGCCACAGTACTCGGGATTTTTCCTGACCGTATCCGTATCGAATCAACGAACACCAGCCGGATAGCCAATATTTCGGCAACTGCGGCAAGCTCAGGGGCAGATCTCAACGGTCACGCCACACGTTTGGCATGCGAACAACTGAGGGACAGACTGATAAAGGCGATCCCGGTTTTTTCAGGTTTGCCGCAGGGTAACAACTATCTCTTCCGCGATGAAAAACTTTGGCAGAATGGTACAGAGACCTCACTGGATTGGAATACTTTGATCGGGATGGCTTACCGCAACCGGACCGGATTGACTTCGCAGGCTTATTATGCAACCCCTGAAATATTTTTTGACAGGGAAAAGGAAAAAGGTACACCATTTTCATACCATGTTACCGGAACCGGCATTCTGGAAGTGACACTGGATTGCAGACGGGGAACATTCGAAACGGATTCGGTGAATATCGTGCATGACGGTGGCAAAAGTTTTGTGCCTAAGATCGACCAGGGACAGATGGAAGGTGGTCTCGTTCAGGGAATCGCCTGGATGACCATGGAGGAGGTGGTTTATGCTGAAACAGGAAAAGTACTGACCAATATGTTGAGTACCTACAAAATCCCGGATATGTTTTCAGTTCCAAAGGAAATCAATATACATTTTTTGGAGTCAGCGGAGTATCCTGACGGAATTATGGGTTCAAAAGCGATTGGTGAACCACCTTTCCTGTACGGAATTGGAATGTATTTTGCAGTACTGAATGCAATGCGGAGCTTTAATCCTGCCATTCAGGTCAATTATTCCGCACCAATGACCAATGAGAAAATCTTAACTACTTTGTATAACAAATAATTCATCATAAAATGGAAAATATCTTCAAAAGAATAAATGAACTTGCCATAAAATACAAGGATTATACACCGGAGAACCTGTCCAGACTTGTTCAGCATAAATCATTGAGTACTAATGAACAAGGAGTAGCTTTGGAATTGAAAAGGCAAATGGAGGAAGCTGGTTTTGATGAAGTGCGCATAGATGGTCTCGGCAATGTGATCGGACGGATCGGGAGCGGCAGCAAAATTCTGGCCATTGACGGACATATTGATGTGGTTGATATCGGCAATCCGGACAACTGGGAATTTGATCCGCTCGGGGGTGAGATCAGCAACGGATTTGTACACGGAAGAGGGACTGTTGATCAGAAAGGAGGCGTAGCCTCGTTCGTAACTGCCGGTCGCATCCTGAAAGAACTGGGCTTTGACAGAGATTTGACAATTTATTTCGTTGGCAGTGTGATGGAAGAGGATTGCGACGGGTTGTGCTGGAAATACCTGATCGAAGAAGAAAAGATCAGACCTGATTTTGCGATCAGTACAGAACCTACAAATCTCAAAATATACAGAGGGCACCGGGGAAGAATGGAGATGCATGTCAACTTTTACGGCGTATCTTCTCATGGATCAGCGCCTGAAAGAGGTAAAAACGCGATTTACATGGCTGCCAGAACAGCCCTTGAGATTGAGCTGCTTAATGAAAGGCTGGCATACGACGAGTTTCTGGGAAAAGGAAGTATTACGATTTCGGAGATCATTTCTTCCAGTCCCTCTTTATGTGCTGTCGCTGATTTTGCCAGAATCCACCTGGACAGAAGGCTGACCTGGGGAGAAACGGTCGATTCTGCTGTCAGAGAGATCACGGATTTGGTCAAGGACATGAATGCAAGTGTTGAAGTTCTGGACTATACCGAAAAGGCATATACCGGATTACAGTATGGGATGAAAAAATATTATCCCACGTGGAAACTTGAAGAGGATCATCCTTTGGTACAAACCGGAGTGAGGGCTTATTACAATTTTTTCGGGGAAAAACCTGCCATTGACAAATGGACATTTTCCACGAACGGTATTGCGATCAACGGTATTCACGGCATACCGACCATCGGATTTGGACCGGGTAATGAAATCCTGGCACACGCACCAAATGAAAAGATCGCCATAAATGACCTGGTGATCGCGTCAGCTTTTTATGCAGCATTTGCATATGAGCTGGAATTATGATTACTTTGACAGACTGCCAATTAGCACACCTATCAGGCTTCAGTCTGAAGATCTTGCTCAGAAACAACTCAGCAGTTTATTTTTTTGGTTGAGTAAAGCATTATTTCCATCAAAAATGTATTTTTGATTTTAGCCGGGATGAAAAATTTAGTTTTATTTCTGAAATCGATATGAAAAACGATCAGGCCATTTTTATAGCGACCAGGCTTGAATGTTATTCATCTAAGATGCCATCCGGCAATTAAAAACATAAAAAAACAAACGGATGAAAAAAGTACTGATATTCGGACAGGAAATCGCTTTGGAGCACAGAAATTATCTGCAGATTTTACTGAATAAACTGAACATCCTGAATGTTGAAGTGCTTTTTTTTAAAGATTTAGCAGAAACAGAAGCTATTCAAAGCGTTGATTTTTCGCGTTATCAGGTGCTGGAAACTTATGAACAACTGCTCAGAGAAAACCCTGATTTCGTTTTTACACTGGGTGGAGACGGTACGATCCTAAGAGCCATCACCCTGATCAGAGATTCGGGAATTCCCATACTGGGTTTCAATCTCGGCAGACTGGGCTTTCTGGCCATCGCAGAAAAGGAGAACATCACATCAGATCTGGATAAACTGGTGCAGGGTCGCTTTTCCATTCAGGAAAGAAGTATGCTCAAACTGGAGATCAATGATGACATTTTTGGAGAAACACCTTTTGCCCTCAACGACATAACCTTTCATAAATACGCAACTTCTTCCGTTGTTGTGATCCACACCTGGGTGGACGATATGTACCTCAACTCTTACTGGGCCGACGGGTTGATCATCGCGACACCCACCGGCTCAACAGGTTATTCGCTGAGTTGCGGAGGCCCCATCATCCTTCCGGGATCGAAGAATTTCGTCATCACACCTGTTGCCCCTCACCAATTGACGGTAAGACCGATCATCATTCCGGATACATCAGTTATTTCCTTCAAAATCGAAGGCAGGAGTGATGATTTTCTCTGTACGCTCGATTCCAGGTATCAAGCCATTCACGTCAACCACATGCTCAGGGTCAAAAAATGCGAATTCCATGCCTCCCTTGTCGTACTTGAAGGGATGGATTTTGTACACAACATCTATAATAAACTATTATGGGGATTGGACAAACGGCAAATTTTACCTGATCAGCCGGGTTTTTCAAAATAAAAGCATCCGAAGCACATTAAATGGTCCGGATGCTGTACAATTTATTTTGTTTTGCTGCTCAATGCAGGAGATTTCACCATGTCGAAAAGGATGTTGACCGCTTCATCAGCATAAATATCAGTACCCAGTGATTTTAACCAATCATTGTTCCTGGCCACGCGGGAAGTATCTGACTGTATAAACTGAACATCGGCGGCCGGATTGGTGATATTGAGTTTTTCAATTTTCTGATCCAGAATATCTTCATATTGTTTGTCAGTCCGGGCATTTTTCTTTTTCTCTTCCATGAATTTATCAAGATGCAGAGAAACCACATTTTTCTCTTTAAGTTTTTTGATGATATTTCCCTGTTCCCGGACCGCTTTGAACTTCGGGCTTTTGCTCACTCTCTCTTCACTTTTGGATTTAAGGAGACCCAGATTTGCAATTTTATATACATTCTGAGCATATTGCCTGCTGTCGATGCTGGACCATTTCATGGCTGTCGGCAGTTCTTTTTCTCCTGCATCCATATACACATAAGGATCAGGTAAAACGATATCGGATTCCACTCCTTTCAATTGTGTAGAACCTCCGTTGATCCTGTAGAACTTCTGGGTAGTTGCCTTTAGTTCACCGAGTGGTTTCAGGTTACTGTTACCCTGGATGGCATCATCCAGATTAAAAAACCGCTGAACGGAACCTTTTCCAAAGGTTGACGGACTTCCGACGATCACCGCTCTGCCATAGTCCTGCATGGCAGCTGCCAGGATCTCTGAAGCTGATACGCTGTAGGAATTGACCAAAATCACCAGTGGTCCATCGTATTTTACATCACCTCTGTCCAGATCGTTATACACGTAAGCTGGTCGTGCCCGTGGTTTGACCTGAACAATGGGGCCTTCTTCGATGAAGAATCCTGCCATCTCAACAACATCTGTGAGACTGCCACCTCCATTGAACCTGAGATCCAGCACTATACCGTCGACATTTTCTGCTTTCAGTTTGGAAAGTTCCTTGGCGATATCGTCGGCGCAACTGCTTCCGTTGGGATCTTCAAAATCCAGATAAAAGCTTGGCAGACTGATGTATCCGAACTTTTTATCGTGCTCTTCCTTTTGCATGATGGCAGACTTGGCTTTGCCTTCTTCAATGATCACCTCATCTCTTTCGATCACTATTTCCCTGGTCGAGCCATCAGAACGCTTCACCTGCAATTTGACTTTAGTTCCCTTTTTGCCGCGGATCAGTTGTACCACATCTTCCAGGTGCATGCCGATCACATTGACATATTCTTCACCTTCCTGAGCAACCTGCATGATCAAATCGTTGACTTCCAGTTCTTTACCCTTCCATGCTGGTCCTCCTACTATGATACTGACCACCTTGGTATAATCATCTTCTGATTGAAGTCTAGCCCCGATGCCTTCGAGTTTATTTCCCATCCGGATATCGAAATCTTCTTTTTCCTTAACAGAAAAATAATCCGTATGCGGATCATAAACCTGAGCGATCGCATCAATATACAATTCAAACCGGTCTGACCTTCTCAACTTTTCCATCCGGGTATAAAAATCACTGAAGATCTTTTTAACTTTTTCCCTTGCATCTTTTTCCAGTTCTGCCATGCTTTTGGGATTTTCTTCCTTCTCATTCGTTTCGATTGAACCCGCTAATCTTGTCAGGACTTCATATTTCAGTAACTTTCTCCAGTATTCCTTTAATTCTGCATCATCCTCAGCAAATTTGCGTTTTTCCGCATCCAGATCCAGCGACTCATTGACTGTAAAATCAAAGGGTTGATCCAGGATCTCAGGATAAAAAGCCTTCGTTTTTTTCAATCCCTGGTCAAACAGTTGTACGGAGCGATCAAAAAATTCAAGATTGCCTGTTAGGATATGGTCATCCAGGTTGAATTTGTACGCTTCAAGTGCCTGAACATCCTGTTGAGTGAGGAATCTTTTGGAACCATCCAGCATTTTGAGGTAGGTATCAAAAACATCCTCTGAAAACTCATCATTCATTTGCTTGGGATCAAAATGGACCTGATCCAGTACGATCTTGACTGCCTGAATGATCATGCTTTCCTGATCAGAATAATTTTTTACGGGGAAAATCCCAACAGAATACAAAGAAAGACCTGCCAATGCGGCTATAATGACGGATTTAAAAATCATTTTTTTGTTAAATTTTATTGACATTGAAAATATTATTCCTATTAAACGGACAAGAACTTAAACTAGTTTATATAAGTTTTATTTTTTTGTTCACTGAAACAACTTTACCTGAAATCAGGTTAATCCCCAGCTAACCATAAAACAAATCTCTGTTTATTTTTCTATAAATAAAACAAAACTTATTCGACTTGTCGATTTTACACTATGAAATCCAAAAAACCGGGGTTTTATTGTTTTTCTAACCTGAATTTTAGTTAATCATTTGATAATTCATTAAACATCTTTATATTGCGGAAGAAATCAGTTATTTTTTTTCAGCTAAACACCTTTTTCTTTTAAATTAAACTTGTTCAAATGAAAACAGCACTTTCTACCATTCTGATATTGTGTAACTTTTGGATACAGGCACAGAATAATGCAGCATTCTTCAGGGCTGCTTATGCCATTGGAGAGGGCAATCAGGTAGCGACCAATCAGGGAATCCAATCACTTTTCGGAAATCCTGCAGGACTTACAGGGCTTGAAGGGATATGCCTGTATGCCGGAGCCGAAAACCGTTTTGAGCTTTTGGATTTGACTGCATTCCAAATCGCCGCTGCCATACCCGTAAACAAATTTGGCTGTATGGGCTTCAGTCTGACAGACTTCGGCGGAAGTTTGTACCGTGACCAGAGAATTGGTTTGGCTTATGCCCGGAAATTATCGGAAATGATCTCCATAGGTGCTCAGTTTGACTGGATGATCATGGGAATATCCTCTTATGGCAACCGACATAGTTTTACTTTTGACATCGGTCTGCAAAGCCGGTTGACAGATCAGCTGTCGCTCGGATTTCACTTGTTCAGCCCTTATCCTGTCCGGTTTGGTGAAGAGCGTATCATCCCGACCTACCTTTCACTTGGCCTGTTGTACCGCGTCTCACCCCAGGTTGAGCTGAAAGCAGAAGTACAGAAGCACAGTTATGAAAATCCGAGTTTCCACATGGGTTTACGATACGCTGTATTCAAAGCCTTAAGCATATCACTTGGAATGCGAACAGAACCTGAGAATGCGATCGTAACCACAGGATTTTCATTCCGGATGAAACAATATCTGAGGATTGATTTCGGTATGAATTTTCACCAAAGTCTGGGAATTTCATCAGGTATTGGATTTAGCTTTCAGATCACCTGAAATCAGAAAGAAAATTCAACTGTATCTTTGCCGACTGATTTTTCAGGAATCCTGCCTGGCAAAAACCCTGCGAAGCAGTTCGGTGGGCCTTTCCCTGATGTCGTTACGAATAGCCAGCTCCTTTTTCTCCACCATATCGAAAAGACCTTCAAGTGCCTTTTCCGTGATGTAGTTTTCCAGTTTCGGGTTGACCTTTTTAACAAAAGGGATGGCATTGTATTTCGTTACTGCTTGTGTCCAGTAATCGAGTGCATTGAACTGATTGAGTGAATTGATGATCACTGGCTGGAATTCACCATACAATTGATCATAACTTGTTCTGTACAAGTACTGGGTTGCCGCATTCTTGTCGCCTGTAAGAATATTCCATACATCCTTGAAAGTAAGTTGTTTGATGGCATTGACGAAAATGGGTTTTGCTTTTGAAGCTGCCAGTTCGGCAGATTTATTGATACGTTTAACGATTTCATCTTCAACCATTTCAAATCCGGGGATCACTTTCAATCTGTTGACAACTGTCTGTGCTTCAGCAGGAAGTAAAATTTTATAAATACTTTTATAGTATCCGTCCTGAGCGGATAAATAGTCCACACCTGAAGATACACCGATGGTGAGCGCTTCTTTGAGGCCGGAAGCAACTTCCTGATCTGTCAGTGATGCGGATTGCTGGCTGGCGGTTTCCAACGCTCTTTGCAGGGTTGCCGGATCACAGGAAACCAACAGCAAACTCATCGCCAGGATGGTAAATATTCTTTTCATTTTCATTATTGAGATGATTTTAAAGTTAAAAGTTTGTATAAAATGCATTCAGAATGAAGTATAAACCTGATTTAGCGCTGATTTGTTGCAACCAGCGTGATGAAAAACCAAAAGGAAAAGTTAAAAGGCTATACGGTTTCAATTCAAGTCTTCAGAGTTGACGGTAACAGCAACATAGTTGAGCTTCACACCCAACTGAGCCTCTGGTTTCTCAATGGTCACGGTAGCAAATCTTATCCCGGGATAGCGTTCATGTAATAGCTTCAGGATCTCCAAAGCAATTTTTTCCAATAGCGATTTGGGTGAATTCATGACCGCTTTACACAGCTCAACTACTTTTACATAATCTATTGTTTCCTCCAATTGATCTGATTTACCTGCTTTTGAGAGATCAAATTCAATACTCAGGCTAAGCAGAAACTTCTGCGGAACGAGTTTTTCCATAGAGTAAACGCCATGGCAGGCATGAAATTCCATATTATCCAGGACGATCATTCCCATTAGTCAATATTTTAATCTTTGTTATTGTTTTCCTGGTCAAGAGAACAGTCTGTCAGTTTGAAAAATATCAAAATGGTTGTTGTACAATTTTCTATGGCCATATAGAGAATGCTGAAGTTTTGGATCGTATTCCAAAAGACCACAGGCTAAAAAACGGTTTATAATGATGAATGACCGTTTTTGTTATTTCCATAAAATTACTCAGGTAAAGGTCAGCTATTTTTTAAACCTGTGCGACATTTACTTTGTTAAAATTTATATCGCATTCAAAATGTCCTGTAATTTTTTTGACACCGCAATTTGGAAGTCAGAAGATGATCAGAACATTTTGGGCCAAACTTGATCCATTTCTTATCCGGCAGGAAGGATTTGAACATAAATAACCGGATAGCTTAATGAAAAGCATATCTTTGTAGTCCAAAATAAAATTTTGATATATGGCAAGAACAGACCTTTTTCAAGGGCATGATTATTACTGGGTAGATGAATTGCTTTCAGATGACCATAAAATGGCCAGGGATGCGATACGGGATTGGGTAAAGCAATCTGTAACCCCTATAATTGAATCCTATGCACAAAAAAACGAAACCCCTTTGCATTTGCTTAAGGAATTGGGACAGATTGGCGCTTACGGGCCGAGTGTGCAGCAAAAATATGGCGGAGGAGGCATGGATGAAACGGCTTATGGCGTGATCATGCAGGAGTTGGAAAGGGGCGATTCAGGTATCAGGTCCATGGCAAGTGTCCAGAGTTCACTGGTGATGTACCCGATAGAAAAGTACGGTTCTGAAGAGCAAAAAATGAAATACCTGCCAAAACTGGCAACCGGTGAACTGATCGGGTGTTTTGGTCTGACTGAACCGGATTTCGGGTCAAATCCCGGGGGAATGGTGACAACGATCCGCGATGGTGGCGATCACTACATACTTAATGGTGCAAAAATGTGGATCACCAATTCGCCGATTGCAGACATAGCAGTCGTCTGGGCCAAAGATGAAGCAGGTGTCGTAAGGGGATTGATCGTAGAAAAAGGATTAAAAGGCTTCACTGCGCCCACCATCCATGGAAAATGGTCTTTGCGGACCAGTATAACAGGCGAGTTGGTATTTGAAGATGTCCGTGTACCAAAAAATTGTTTATTACCTGGAGTCAAGGGACTTAAAGGCCCTTTGTCATGTCTTACAAAAGCCAGGTATGGCATTGCCTGGGGTGCGGTGGGTGCTGCCATGGATTGTTACGATACTGCATTGAGGTATTCACTGCAGCGGGAACAATGGGGTAAACCGATCGGTCAGCATCAGTTGCAGCAAAAAAAACTGGCTGAAATGATCACGGAGATCACCAAAGCTCAATTGATGGTATGGAGACTTGGTGCTTTGATGTCTGAAGGAAGGGCAACTCCCGGACAGGTGTCCATGGCCAAAAGAAATAATGTGGATATGGCTTTGCATATCGCCCGGGAATCCAGGCAGATTTTGGGAGGCATGGGCATTACGGATGAATTTCCGATCATGCGTCATATGATGAACCTGGAGTCTGTGATTACCTATGAAGGTACACACGATATTCACTTATTGATCACCGGGATGGAGATCACAGGATTGAATGCCTTTAGCTGATCCCGTTTATACGATGGAAGGGTCTGAAACATATCGACCAAAAAAACTGTACAAATAAAAAACCCATTCAAAAACATCACATTTTGTGATGGATTGAATGGGTTTTTCTTTTATGAACAATATCAATCAGGACGGATCCACCTTGTAAATGATCTCCATTCCTCTTGAGATGGCTTTTTCATTTTCAGGGATCAGATGGTGGTATCTTGCCGGCAGTGATTTTTCCAGTCCCTTACGGATGTTATCCAGGTTAACCACCGGTCTGATCTTCAGAAAACCACCCAAAACGATCATGTTGAACACTTTCTTAAGTCCCATTTTACCGGCTTCGTCGTTGGCATCTATCCTGAATATCTGAATATCCTTTCTGGTTGGATGGTGTGTAATGCCATTGCTGTCATAAACAAGTACGCCTCCCGGCTTGACACTATTTTCAAATTTGTCCATTGACTGCTGATTGAGGATGATGGCAGTATCAAATCTTGAAAGTATCGGAGAGCTGATCCTTTCATCGCTGAGGATCACGGTCACATTGGCGGTTCCACCCCGCATTTCCGGACCATACGAAGGCATCCAGCTCACTTCAAGATCCTGCATAATGCCTGAATATGCAAGGATTTTACCCATTGACAGAACACCCTGTCCGCCAAAACCGGCAATGATTATTTCTTCAGTCATGATGTTGTTTTTTTATTTTTTTGAAGGAACTTTGATATCACCCAGCGGATAGAAAGGAAACATATTTTCTTCCATCCATTTATTGGCTTCCACCGGCGTCATTTTCCAACCTGAATTGCAGTTGGAAACCACCTCAACAAATGAAGTACCCTTTTTATCACGTGTCAGTTCGAAAGCTTTTCTGATCGCTTTTTTGGTTTTTCTCACATTGACCGGTGTATGTACCGATTGTCTTGTGACGTAATATGTTCCGGGCAACTGAGCCACCAGTTCGGTGATTTTGAGCGGATAGCCGGCATCATGAAGATCCCTGCCAAAGGGCGAAGTGGAAGTCTTCATTCCCGGAAGTGTTGTCGGAGCCATTTGACCTCCGGTCATTCCGTAGATCCCGTTGTTCACGAAGATGATCACAATATTTTCGCCTCTGTTGCAGGCGTGGATCGTTTCGCCGGTGCCGATGGCTGCCAGGTCACCATCACCCTGGTAAGTAAAAACATATTTATCTGGATAAAGCCTGCTGATACCTGTTGCCAGTGCACAAGCCCTGCCGTGTGCAGCCTGCTGGACATCTGTTCCCATAAATTCGTATGCCAGAACAGAGCATCCTACCGGAGCAATGCCGATGGTATTTTCCAGGATATCCAATTCTTCGACTGTCTCCATGATCAGCCTGTGTATGGCACCATGTCCGCAACCGGGACAATAGCTCAATGGCTTGTCATTCATCAGGCTGGTTTTGCAATACACGAGGTTTTCGGGTGTTGCGATATGGCTGTTGAATTTGTTTGTTTCGAAACTCATGATGATCAATTAATGGATTAATTTTTTTACTTCTTCGATGATCTCATCCGTTGAAGGGACTATTCCACCCATCCTTCCGTAATGGGCCACTTTCGTTTTGCCTTCAACGACCAGTCTGATGTCTTCTACCATCTGGCCGGCACTCATTTCAACTGAAAGGAATCCTTTTACTTTTTCAGCATATTTTTTCATGATAGGAGCCGGGAAAGGGAAAAGCGTTATCGGACGCAGCAATCCCAGTTTTATACCCTGTTCTCTTGCAAGATCAACCGCTTTCTGGCAGATCCGTGCACTCGTTCCGTAAGCCACCAGGATCACTTCAGCATCTTCGCAAAGCGTTTCTTCATAAAGGACTTCATTTTCCATTATGGATTTATACTTTTTCTGCAAATGCCTGTTGTGTTCTTCCTGTACATCTGATTTGAGGTTCAGGGAAGTGATGATATTGTTTGGACGGTCTTTGGTCCTTCCGACAGTTGCCCAGGGAGACATTTCTCTGATCTGCTGTTCAGTCCAACGGGGTCTTTGTTCGGGTAAAATCACCTTTTCCATCATCTGACCGATCGCTCCGTCAGAAAGGATCATGACCGGCATCCGGTATTTGAATGCAAGGTCAAAGCCTTTTGCAACAAAATCAGCCATTTCCTGAACAGAAAAAGGAGCCAGAGTAATCATTTTATAATCACCGTGTCCACCACCCTTAACTGCCTGAAAATAATCAGATTGTGCGGGTTGGATAGTTCCAAGACCGGGCCCTCCGCGTACCACGTTTACGATCAAACATGGCAATTCTGCACCCGCGAGGTATGAAATACCTTCCTGCATCAGGCTGATCCCCGGACTGGATGATGTGGTCATCACTCTTTTGCCGGCGCCGGCACCACCGTATACCATATTGATGGAAGCGATTTCGCTTTCAGCCTGCAAAACAACCATCCCTGTACGATGCATCGGTTGCTCAACCATCAGATATTCCATGATCTCCGACTGAGGAGTGATGGGATAACCGAAGTAGCCGTCACATCCGGCCAGTATTGCAGCTTCTGCCAGGGCTTCGTTGCCTTTCATTAAACGAACATTTTTATCCATTTTTTATGTTTTTTCCTTATATGAGCATTAATTAACAATATTCTGGTGAAGCTTAATTATGCAACTACCTTTTCCAGGTTTCCATCTCCCTTGGCTTTGTAAACCGTGATCACACCATCCGGACAGATCACTGCACAATTGGCACACCCGATACACCCGTCAGCTATCAGTTCCATATAATGATAGCCCTTTCCATTGAATTCTTTCGACATGGCAATCACGTCAACAGGGCAGGTTTCAATACACAGGACACAGCCTTTACATTTATCTGTATCCACTTCAATATGTCCGATAATTTTTGCCATAACCGTAAATTTGAGCAATTAGCTTTAAGAATAAAAATTTATATAAATCAAAAATTGTAATTTTATATATGGAATTTAAATCAAATAAATCACAATCACAAAATTTAATTTTTTATCAGGGTACAAAATTACGAAATCAAAACCGTAAATCCATCCAAAATGAGCAAGTTGTCAAAAGTTTAGAATGATTAAAAATAAATGGTTTTTCTTGCCATGCAGATCCATAAAAACAATGTACATGTGCATCAATTATCAGCCTTATTATTCCTGCAAGCATGAATTCTTGTTAATTTTACCCATATTTTTGAAATCTTTATCCGGATCATGTTATTCGGAGATCCCGGAATTGTTATCCGGCATATACTTTTGGGTACGAACGGATGTTCAACCATTGACTAATGTTTGAATAAGTCAGAATCAAATAACAGTTTTCTATTGAACAATAAATGATAATATATCAGGATCTTCAAGTGTAACATTCAGTCCATTTTGACCGGTCCGGAATGGATGTGATGATCAAAGGTTTCAATTGCGTGCATAATGGTTGTTATAGCAGACTGAAAATTAATCAGCATAATTATGAAAACAAAAAAGGAAATTGTTGAAAACTGGCTTCCACGTTATACCGGAATGCCTCTTGAATTGTTCGGTGAATATATTTTATTGGTCAACTTCAGCAATTATGTGGAGATCTTTGCCAAAAAATATGATGTTGCGATCTACGGCAAAAAAGTTGCCATGCAGGCTGCAACTGCCAACAATATCACCATCATCAATTTCGGCATGGGCAGCGCCAATGCTGCTACCATAATGGATCTGCTCATGGCCATCAAGCCGAAAGCCTGCCTGTTCCTGGGCAAATGTGGCGGATTGAAAAGCATCAATGAGATCGGAGACCTGATCCTGCCGATCGCTGCCATCAGGGGAGAAGGTACCTCTCATGACTATTATCCTGTGGAAGTACCTGCATTACCTGCTTTTGCCCTGCAAAAAGCAGTTTCCACCACTTTACGTGAACACGAAAAGGATTACTATACCGGAACAGTGTATACGACCAACAGAAGGGTGTGGGAATATGATGAAAAGTTCAAGGACTATCTCAAAAAAATCAGGGCGATGGCCATCGATATGGAAACTGCAACTCTTTTCACAGTTGGTTTTCACAATAAGATTTCAGCAGGAGCCTTGCTGCTGGTTTCAGATGTCCCGATGGAGCCTGAAGGTGTCAAAACCACCGAAACAGACAAAAATGTAACTAAGAACTTTGTTCAGGAACACTTGCTGATCGGTATTGAATCACTCAATCAGTTGATCAACAACTCATTGACAGTCAGGCATTTGAAGTTTTGATAAACATAGAATGGCTTAATTTTTGGCGCTTCTCAGTTTTGGATTTTCCTTATGCCGGGTGTGATCCCTGCCGGTTTTTTTTTCGAAATTCTTTTTCACAGCTTCTGTCAGGTCGATCTTCATTTGGTTGGCCAGACAAACCAGAACAAAAAACACATCTGCCATTTCATCGGCCATTTTATCCTGAATATTTTCGGCATCTTCATCTCTTTTGAAAGACTGTTCTCCGTATTTCCTGGCGATCAGTCTTGCCAGCTCACCTGTCTCTTCCATCAGCAATGCCATATTGGTCAGCTCATTGAAGTACCTTACCCCATAGGTTTTTATCCAATCGTCCACCAGATCCTGTGCTTGTTGAATCGTCATTATTCCCTGGCTTTTGTGTCGATGATGATCGTAACCGGACCGTCGTTGATCAGTGAAATATCCATCATTGCACCAAAAATACCGGATTCCACAGGCAGACAGCTGAACTTTTTCAATTCAGCAAGAAATGCTTCATACAGCGGAATGGCTTTTTCAGGACTGGCTGCTTTAATATACGAAGGCCGGTTGCCTTTTTTGGTGCTTGCATGCAGTGTGAACTGACTGACCACCAAAAATGAGCCACTTACATCCCGGACACTGAGATTCATTTTGTCTTCCTCATCTGAAAAGATCCTTAGCTGAACGATTTTTTTCACCAGCCAGTCCAGATCTTCAGCATTGTCCTCTTCCTCAATGCCCAGCAGGACCAGTAATCCCGTGTCAATGGATGCAACTACATTTTGATCCACGCTGACGGCAGCTTGTTTAACGCGTTGAATGACCGTTCTCATTTAATCCTGATTTACAGGGTGATATGTTCCGGTATACCTTTCTATTTTATCAGCGAAAATATCTGCGATGGTGATCATGATACCTGTTTCTTCAACATTTCCAAAGGAATGATTAATGGAAGTACCAAATGACTTCATGGTATGCGACAGGTTCATATAAGCAGTGAACAGTGGCGGAATAAACTCATTTCTTGCCCTGACCTCTCTGTTGAGGATCTTATAATCCTCTTTATAATCCTTTTCCGTCAAAAAACTGCTCAGCACTTGCACATCAGTTTCGATAACCACCGGATAATTCGGAGTAAGCAGTTCTTCATGATCAGGAAAATGCTTTTGCAGGAAAAACAAGATCAGGTCTCTGGCCTCTCTGTTAAAATCAGGATACATCGTATTTTTCCCGAAGAAATACTTCATTTCAGGAAAGTCTACTACCAAAGAGCCAAGCCCGTCCCAAAGGTTGTCAAGGGCATAAAGGCCCTTTTGTCTGTTGACATTAGGCTGATAGTCAGGCTGGACGAATGCCCTCCCCAATTCCATGGTATTGTTCCAGTACTTCTCCAGAAAAAATCCGGAAAACTTAAAAAGTTTTGAAGTGGGACTTTGGGGAATACCTTCATCATTGGTTTTGATATCACAACCCATCAAAAACCTGTATCCTCCCACAATAGACTCCTTATCGGGATCATAAACGATCAATTGTCTAAAAGGGGTTTCTGCCGTATCATAAATATCAATATCCTTTGCCTTTCCTGTACCGCCACCGCTGCCTCTATAGGACAATTCCCTGAGCCGGCCAACTTCATCCATGAGCAGTGGAGATTCCACGTAACTGAAAGCATATATCTCATTTCCACCCCTTACGGTCGGCCTGATGAATTTTATCCTTTTTAATTCCTGTTTGAGTTTTGTTTTGTTGAGTGGCGCTATGATCTGTTCCATCATTTATCGTTGTCTTTGCTGAACACATTTTTATTTGCAATATAAGCACTGTTAAAAACCAAATCCGGGTTCTTACCGAGTTCGTATACATATTCTTTAATGATCTGACCCCAGGCTCTGAAGCTGATCTCGTTTGTGATCAGTGTCCATGAAATGGGTTTGCCAATAGTAAAGGTTACTGTTTTATTTCTTTGTTTGACCAGTTCATCGGGAAGCAGAAACATTTCCAGGTTGGCTTTGATCCCCAGCCGCTTTCTCCAGATGGCTAAATTGTAGAAAAAATTGGAATTTCGTCCGTCAACATGCACCGGAATGATATTTCTTTGATTCTTAACCGATCTGGACACAAATGATGATTTCCAGACCAGGTCCTTGATCTCTCCGTTAATCTTCCTGGAAACCATACCAGCGGGGAAAATGAGCAACAGATTTTCAGCTTCAAAAGCCTGATTGATGAATTTCATGTTTTCGGCATTGGAGCCGTGTTTGTTGACCGGAGTAAAAATAGATTTTAAGTTGGGCAAAAGCATCAGGATATCATTGGTTAAAAAGGTAAAATCCTTTCTTATTCTACCCACCATCTGAATGATCCCAAGTCCATCCGCACCTCCCAGTGCGTGGTTGGCAGCAAGAGTATATTTTCCGGATTGCGGAATATTTTCAATACCCCGGATTTTAAAACTAATCCCGATCTCCTCAATCGCGGCGTCGACAAAATCCAGCCCCATTTTGTGCTTGTTCCGGAAAAGGAACTCGTTGATCCAATCCTGATGTATTTTCCTTCTGATAAAGGAAAAAACAAAACCGGGTATCCATCTGCTTAAAGCAGGAGATTTAGACTCAAATACTTTTTTAACATCCAGCGTTTTTTCGGTAATATGGACTTCATTCATTTTGCTCATTTAAACAAACAAATATATAAACTTTATGAGATTAATGGCCTAATGCCATGAAAAAGCAGGAAACAATTTGAACTGAAGTTTGAATGAGCAATTTACAGGGCCTTTTGTCAGATCAGTTTTTTCATTTGGGCATATTTTGCCGCATTTGTTTTCGTTCCTGAGCAGGCAAGACTGTTCTTTTTTTCATTGATTTGTTGTATTCGGTTTTCAGGACTTGGATGTGTACTGAGAAATTCCGGCGGACTTGGCTGGCCTTTCATCTTTTCGAAAAATGCAATGGAGCCTGTTGAATTATAGTCTGTTGAGCACAGATACAAGACCGCATTTTCATCCGCTTCAAACTCGTGCGTGCGTGAAAAGCGCAGATTGACCAGAGCTCCGGCAATTTGCTGAATGGATTGCTTCTCTCCGAGGACAGCATTGAGCAAAAGTGCAATACCCATGTTCTTGGTCAACTGCCTGGTGGCATGTCTGAGGTCAGCATGCGCGATTTCGTGAGCGATCACGCTCAGCATCTGATCTTCGGATTCAAGGAATTTGATCAGTCCTGTATATACATAGATCTGACCACCGGGAGCAGCAAAGGCATTGATCGTTTTATCCTCCTTGATGATATTGATGTTCCATTGAAACTCATTCTTGTGCTTGATCTTATCGGAACTCAGTACCACATTCATCAATGATCTCATATAGTTGTAGATCTCTTTATTTCCGTTCTCTGGCAAAACAGGATAGTTTTTGGGATCGTTGCTGATCTCCTCCTTCAATTGGTTGCCCAGTTCAATATCATCCTTATAGGTGAACAGGTTGACATTGTCCAGCGATTCACCTGCCTTATTCAACACCGATTTGGCGTTATCGCAGGATAGAAATGAGGAAATCATCATGATGGTAAGGGATAAAAAAAGTACTTTTTGCATGTTTGAATATTATTTTTGACAGGCATTTGATTACATACCCACTAAACAATGGGATAAGCAATTGGTTCAGAGCAGTGTGTTTGAGTTGAGTCAGTTGACCACTTTTTATGATGAAAATTGAATTGATTTATAGCATTTTCAATTACTTCTTTTCCATTTTCTTTCTGGCAGAAGGTGAAAAAAGGTTGTATTTTCCTCTTTTAGTTTTTTCCAGTTGTTCATTGATATCCTTTTTGGCGATTTCCTCAGTAGGGCAACCGTATTTGGGACTGCAGGACGTCATCGATAAGGCCGCCAAAAGGCTGAAAATCATGATGCCGGTTAAAATAAAAAATTTTGTTTTGCCCATTTGAAAATGCTTTTTTAATTATGACTGAATAAAATAACGAATCCTCACTTTTTTTATTGGATGGTTTTTATTTATCGATGATCAAATTTTTTCAATTGCTTGATGATCTGCCCCTTTATTTGCCGGTAAATAGTTTGATGATCGTTTTACCGATCTCATCCAGTTTTACCAACGGTTCCAGGAATGTCGGATTGGTAAGATCCATCATCGTGCTTTCGGAAACACCCTGCTGCATGGGGTATATCATGATAAAACTGTTTTTGGAAAAATACTTATTGAGATAATGCGGAATTTTCAACATGTGATGATGGAAAGAAGGCTTGTCCTTTCTGCTCATGATGATGATCATGTTGTCATTCGGCAAAACATCTTTTGACAATATCAGAAAGTCATCCCAGTCACTGAAATGTATAAACTCAGATTGGATGGGATGTGAAGCCTGGATCTGTTTGATGAGGCTGAGCACGTTTTCAGAGCCGTAAAACACCAGTTTTGCGCTGGAATTCCGGGCGATGTTCCACACTTTTAAAAGCCAGAACGGGAATCCTATCTCGTTTTCAGCATTTTCCGGAACGACGATGAGGTGACGCCGTATCGTACCGAATGGCTGATATGGTTTGTATATCAAGGTAGTAGTATTCACCTTTGAAAGAATGGCTTCAGTCAGACTGCCCAGGAACGGGTCGGAGATGCTCTTTTGCTTGTGAAGGCCCAGGATCAGGTCACTGATCTTGTGTTCCTTCACCACACTGGAGATTCCATTGACGATATTGACATCGTATCTGAGCAATTCATTTACCATATTATCCGTTGCAGAAGCGCTGACTGATGCCAGATTCAGCACTTTTTTTGCACTTTTTTCAGTTGAACCATCTGAATTAGCAGCATCAACAATGCTCAATGCGTGCAAAGGGGATTTATTCTTTCTGGATTTGGTCGTCACTGCAAGATTGATCAACTCGTCAATGGTTTCCGGGTTGCTCACGGGGATAAGAATTTTCTCCTGTAGTTCCTGTTCGCCCATATCGTCTTCAGATGCATCCTTCAGCGCCAGGTTTTTGGCTCCTTTCTGAGCCTGGAAGGTGGCAATGGTACAGGTGACCAGTATCATAACGATCGTACCGTTAAGAACGGACTCGCTCAACAATCTTTCGGGCGTTCCATCGGGGTTTTCCCCGATGATGATATTATACCCGACAAGCACAGCCGCCAGTGTTGCAGCTGCCTGTGCGTTGCTCAAACCAAATATGATGCGTCTTTGGTCGACACTGAACCCGAATGTTTTTTGCGCCAGCCAGGCTGCCAAGAATTTTGCAACATTGGCAACAACTACCATGATGGTACCCACCTTGATGGTTTCAAAATCTGTAAAGAATGCCCTGTAATCAACAAGCATTCCCACACCGATCAGAAAAAAGGGTATAAAAATGGCATTACCTACAAATTCCACCCTGTTCATCAGCGCAGAAGTGTGCGGAATAAGCCTGTTCAGTGCCAGACCGGCTAAAAATGCACCGATGATCGCTTCAACACCGGCAATTTCAGCCAATACAGCGCCCATGAATACCATGACCAGAACAAAAATATACTGAAGTACACTGTCTTCATATTTCTTGAAAAACCACCGTCCGATCAAAGGGAAGATCAGCATTACCGTTGCTCCAAAAATCACCAGTGAAACAGAAAGCCTGACCCAAAAAGCCGTATTGACCTCTCCTTTGGTCATACCCACGATCACCGCTAGTACAAGGAGTGCAAGCGTATCCGTGATCATGGTTCCCCCAACCGTAATATTGACTGCCTTGTTTTTGGCGACTCCGAGTTTGCTGATGATCGGATAAGCGATCAGGGTATGAGATGCAAACATGCTGGCCAACAAAACTGAAGTGGCAACCGAATAATTCAAAACATAAAGACCGACTACAATACCAAGGATCATCGGGATTAAAAAAGTATACATACCAAAGATCAGGCTTTTGGAACTGTTCTTCCTGAATTCGGCAAGGTCTATTTCCAGCCCAGCCAGAAACATGATGTACAGCAAACCTGCCGTTCCGGAAAGAATGATCCCGCTATCCCTTTCGATCAGGAAAAAACCATTGGGACCGATGATCGCTCCTGCAATGATGAGACCCAGTAAATGAGGGATTTTCAACTTGTTGAGCAGCATCGGGGCGATCAGGATGATCAGCAAAATGATCAGAAACTTTATGACCGGATTCTCGAGAGGTAAAGTTAATTCGTAAATATTTAAAGCCAGCATCCTAAACGATTGATTTTAAGTTTAAACAGATCGTTGAATTTTTTAATCGAAATTGTATCATGACTTATTACCTTGGCTTTAAATGACACCAGAGCAATCCTCAAACAAAAATAGTCCAATTTGGCAACTACCGGTTTTTTAAATAAAAAAAAATCGGGCATGGCCTGGAATTTGTCCAACAAGACTTTTAATCGCAGCTCATATCAAAATCGGATGCCTTAACACAAAACTCAGATAAACGATCAGATAAAAAATTATATGCCATTTATTGAATTTAACTGCCAGTATGCCAAATTAAATGCCAAAATACAGGACAATTTGACATATTGTTAACTAAAAAAGTCTTGGTATAATATGTGATAGCGTATTTTTGCCGTTTGAAAGAAAGAATTTTAAAAAATATAAGATGTTAAATGCTTTAAAAAAATTATTTGGGTCAAAGTATGACCGCGATATAAAAGAATATCTTCCCATAGTGGATCAAGTCAATGAATATTTTGAATCCTATAGTTCCCTGAGCCACGATGAATTGAGAAATAAATCCCTGGAGTTTCGCCAGCGGATTGCTGAATATTTATCTGAAATCGATACTGAGATCGATGAACACAAAACCAATACCGAAGCTCAGGAGGACATTCTGGAAAAGGAGCAGATGTATGATGATCTGGATGCCATGATCAAGCAGCGGGATAAATTGCTGGAAGAGGTATTGAAGGAACTTTTGCCCGAGGCATTCGCCGTTGTCAAGGAAACCGCCAGGAGGTTTAAGGAAAATACCACCCTGACAGTAGCTGTTACTGACCACGACAGAGAAATCGCTGCCCATAACAATTATGTAATGATCGATGGTGAAAAAGCCGTCTGGAAAAATTCATGGGTTGCTGCCGGAGGAGATATCACCTGGGATATGGTTCATTACGATGTCCAGCTGATCGGTGGTATGGTACTCCATGACGGAAAGATCGCCGAGATGGCGACGGGTGAAGGTAAAACGCTGGTTGCTTCTTTACCTGTATATCTCAATGGCCTGAGCCGTGAAGGTGTTCACCTGGTCACGGTCAATGATTACCTGGCCAGAAGGGATAGTGAGTGGATAGGACCTTTGCTGCAATTCCTGTTCCTGACAGTGGATTGTATTGACAAGTACCAGCCGCATACGGAAAGAAGAAGAAAAGCCTACAATTGCGATGTGACCTATGGTACCAACAACGAATTTGGCTTTGATTACCTGCGGGACAATATGGTCAAATCTGCCGAAGAAATGGTTCAGCGCAAGCACCATTTTGCCATAGTAGATGAGGTGGACTCTGTTTTGATCGATGATGCAAGAACTCCTTTGATCATTTCCGGACCGGTGGAAGCCAGTGAGGAAGAGCAGGAATACATCCAGCTTAAACCCAAGATTGAAAAGCTGATCGGTGTTCAGAGACAGCTTGCCACTAAATATCTGAGTGATGCGCGGGCACTGATCGAACAGGGAAATACCAGCGTGGAAGAAGGCGGCGGAGGAATGGCATTGTTGCGTTGTTACCGGGCATTGCCCAAAAACAGGCCTTTGATCAAGTACCTCAGCGAAGAAGGTATTAAGGTCTTGCTTCAGAAAACTGAAAATTTTTACATGCAGGAGCAATCCAAAAGGATGCCTGTAGTCGATGCACCGCTTTATTTTACCATCGAAGAAAAAACCAGACAGGTTGAGCTTACCGACATGGGTGCTGAATATCTCGCCAGAGGTGAATCGGATCCTGATTTTTTCATTTTGCCCGACATCACTGCCTCCATGATGGAAATCGAAGCTAATGAAAAATTAAGTGAAGAAGAAAAAGAAGAAGCAAAAGTCATTCTGTCCTCCGAATATTCGATCAAATCACGACGTCTCCATGCTGTCAGCCAGTTGCTCAAGGCTTATACATTGTTTGAGCTCAATGAAGAATATGTAGTCATCGAAGGTCAGGTGAAAATCGTCGATGAACAAACCGGCCGTATGATGGAAGGCAGGAGGTATTCAGACGGATTGCACCAGGCACTTGAAGCAAAAGAAAACGTCAAGATCGGAGAGATCACCCAGACCTATGCTACTGTTACCCTGCAGAATTATTTCAGGATGTACCACAAATTGTCCGGTATGACCGGTACAGCCGAAACAGAAGCCGGTGAATTCTGGGAAATATACAAATTGGATGTTGTGGTCATTCCAACCAATAAACCGATCGTCCGGGACGACCGCGAAGACCTGGTCTATAAAACAGCAAAGGAAAAATTCAATGCCGTCATAGATGAAATTGAATTCCTCCGCAACCAGGGAAGGCCAGTCCTGGTGGGTACAACCACAGTGGATATTTCCGAAAAGCTGAGCAGAATGCTGAGGTTGAAAAACATACCACACAACGTGCTCAACGCCAAACAGCACCAAAGGGAAGCAGAGATCGTTGCCGAAGCAGGTCATCCGGGAAAGATCACCATTGCCACCAATATGGCTGGCCGGGGAACGGACATCAAACTGACCCCCGAGGTCAGGGCAGCAGGCGGTCTTGCGATCATTGCCACCGAACGGCATGATTCAAGACGTGTTGACCGCCAGTTGAGGGGTAGATCAGGTAGACAGGGAGACCCGGGTTCATCCCAGTTTTTTGTTTCCCTAGAGGACAATCTCATGCGTTTGTTCAACTCTGAAAGGATCGCCAAACTCATGGACAGGATGGGACACAAGGATGGTGAGGTCATTCAGCATTCCATGGTAACCAAATCCATTGAAAGGGCTCAGAAGAAAGTGGAGGAAAACAACTTTGGCGTGCGTAAAAGACTTTTGGAATACGATGATGTCATGAATATCCAACGGGAAGCGATCTATAAGAAAAGGCAGAATTCACTGAAGGGAGAGCGCTTGTCAGTTGATATTTACAACATGTTCAACTCCCTTGCAGAAAGTATTGTCCATACGCACAAGCAAAATAAAGACTTTGAAGGATTCAAAATGGAAGCTTTTAGTATTTTGGGTATTGACACCCAGATAGAGCAGGCTTTCTTCACAGAATCAGGCGAGAACAATCTGTATGAGAGATTCCGGGCAGAGATCGAAGAACACTATCAGGGTAAATCGAGCAAAATCCAGAGGATACTGATGCCTGTCATCAAGAGTGTCCAGGAAAATGAAGGACATAAATATAAGCGGATTGCAATACCGTTTACGGATGGAAGAGATAAACCTTATCCGGTTTCAGCCAATCTGGAAGAAGCTGTAAAATCCAAAGGCAAAACCATCAAAATGGATATTGAGAAAACTGTTTCGCTGGCGATAGTTGACCAGGCCTGGAAAGAACACCTGCGTGCGATGGACGAATTGAAAGATTCAGTTCAGGCAGCTTCTTTTGAGCAAAAAGATCCGCTTGTGGTATATAAGATCGAGGCATATGACTTATTCGAAAGGCTGATCTACAGGATCAATGAAGAGTTGGGTTCCTATCTGATGAAGAGCAAACTGATGATTGATGGCAAAGAACTTCAGGAAGCCAGGGCGGTTACCACGGATATGACCAAAACAAAGACCAGCCGTGAAGACCAGGCTGCACGGGCTGCAGCTGAAAGCGTCAGTCAGCAGGCTAAACAGGAAACAGTCAAGCGAACACAACCGAAAGTGGGAAGAAATGACCTTTGTCCCTGTGGAAGCGGTAAAAAATACAAACATTGCCACGGACAATAGAATAGTAGTCTAAGGAATTGATTTATAAATAAATCTGACTATATGCAAAAGCAGGAACTTGCTGCGATGATCGATCATACAGCACTCAAAGCTGATCTCACCAATCAACAGATTGAAAAACTTTGTGATGAAGCCCGGCAATACCAATTTGCTTCGGTGTGCATTCCCCCGTATTATCTGGAACTGGCTAAAGAATACCTGGAAAATGAACATCAGGTCAAATTGTGTACCGTGATCGGCTTTCCCCTGGGATACGAAAGCACGTCTTCAAAGGTATTCGCAGTGAAAGAAGCAATTGCCAGCGGCGCTGACGAGCTGGATGTAGTGATCAATGTTGCCGCTGTCAAAAACGGCGCATGGGAATACCTGGATGAGGAGTTGAAACAACTGACTGAAACCTGTCACAGTTCAGGAAAAACGATCAAAATAATATTTGAAACCTGCTATCTGATCGATGATCAAATTGAAAAACTGAGCATTTTGTGTGCTCAAAATCAGGTGGATTACGTAAAAACTTCCACCGGTTTTGGTACTGCAGGAGCATCGGTGCACCATATCGGACTCATGAAAAAGGCAGTTGATGGCCAATGCAGGATCAAAGCATCTGGAGGAATCAGAAACTGGAAGGATGCGGAACAGATGATCCTGGCTGGTGCGGACAGGATCGGCGCTTCTGCCAGTGTCAACATTGTAAATGAGTTTGAAGCCAGTCAGGGAAATTGACAAAAAACAGGACTGTACACTTCATTTTTTTGTCAAGTAGTTGATTTACTTTAGTATCTGTAGAAAAATTGCAGCGCTGTTACATTTTATTGGTACCTTAGCAATTATATTTGTCTTTTGACCCGCATGGATTTGATATACCTGATGAGATCGTATGTGAGTATGGAGGTGTTAATGATTAAAGTATTAAATGAATGAATATAATTTCCCGGAAATCCGCCCTCTTAATCCTGATGACCGGATGGCTGTTTTCTCCTGCCAGAATTTTTTCGCAGGGTGTGATCAATATTTATGAAGACCCGGAGATCACCACTCTGATGAATAAATACAAGACCTGGAATGGATTGGAAGAAATGGTGCCGGCATGGAGAATCCAGATCATCAACACAGACGACAGGCGGAAAATGGAAAGTGAAATGCGCAGATTCAAATCGATCTACCCTTCAGTCAGACAGGTGAGTTGGAAGCAGGTTAGCCCTTATTACAAAGTGACCACAGGCTCTTTCGAATCAAAATTGACTGCTTTGGCATTTCTGGATGAAGTCAATGTTCATTTTCCCAGCGCTATCCTGATCAATGAAAAAATAACCAAAAAGGAACTGTTGGGTCTGGAATGAAAAAAGAGCCTGTAATCAACCGGGAAGGACTGGACTGGATAACGATGATCCTGTATCTGGTTTTGGTGTTAATTGGCTGGGGAATGTTGTATTCCATTCATTACAACCCGGATGACCCTGTTGCATTTCTCAGACCACGAACTCCTATCGGCCAGGCGACCATCATGGTCATTGCAGCAATCATTGTTTTTTTTGCAAGCTATATCATTGACTGGAAATTGTGGAATATTTTTGCATACCCCATTTTCGGATTCTCGATCCTTTTACTCATACTCGTCCTGATCTTTGGAAGTAATATAAAAGGTTCCCAATCCTGGTTCAACTTATTCGGGTTTTCATTGCAACCCTCAGAAATTGCCAAATTCGGTGCAGCCCTGGCTGTAGCTTCCTTTATTTCCTATTACAAGCAAAGCCTTGGAAAGATCAATATCATCGCCATGGGCATTCTGCTGATCCTGGTTCCGATGATATTGATACTGATGCAACCGGACGCCGGATCAGCAATTGTCTTCCTTTCTCTGACCATCACTTTGTTCAGAAACGGTGCATCTCCCATGATCCTTATTGTACCTCTGGTGGTTTTGCTGATCTTTGTATCAACCCTGATGTATGGCTTTTTGATCACAGGTATGGTCATCGTAAGCCTGGGCTTATTGTTCATTTCCCTGATCTATTATCAAAACAGGCTGCTGGTCATCGGTATTATCCTTTTAGTGCTTACGCTGATCATTTTATTCATAAAAGAGCTACCGGTAGCAGCATTGATTTCCGGGTTAGTTGCGTTCTATTTGCTTGCATTTTATTTCTGGTACAAATACCCCAGAAGTATTAAAATGGCTTCATTTTCTGTCTTGCTGATCGTTTTATCCTTCAGCGGTCTAACCAGTTATTCCTTCAATAATTTACTCAAACCGCATCAGCAGGACAGGATCAATGTCTGGCTCCATCCCGAAAAATCTGACCCCCTGGGCGCCTTATACAATGTGGTTCAATCCAAAATGGCCATCGGATCCGGTGGTTTGACCGGAAAAGGATTCCTGGAAGGCGCTATGACCAATCTCGAATATGTACCTGAACAAACAACGGATTTTATTTTCACCGCAATTGGTGAAGAACAGGGATTCCTGGGTGTTTTTGCGCTGCTCGCAATCTACCTGATCCTGATACTCAGAGTTATCAATATTGGTGAGCGTTCCGGAAATAAATTTATCCTCAGTTATGCGTATGCCATTGGTGGTTACCTGTTTTTTCATTTTTTCATCAATATTGGAATGACCATGGGATTAGTTCCTGTAATCGGTATTCCACTGCCATTTTTGAGCAGAGGAGGTTCTGCACTATTGGTTTTCAGTATGATGATGGGGGTATTGCTCAAACTGGACACTGTCAGACGACTCCGGTATTGACATTACATTTTGATGAACCGCCCGATTTGCTTCTCATACCCGGTACGGAGCACTACAATGTACACGCCAGGCTCTAATTCAGAAATATCCAGTTCGCGCTGATGATCCCCCGAAGACAAGGCGTTTTCACCTTTTTCAAATAATATTTTCCCTGAAAGATCCTGTAAATACAAACTGATATCATCTGGAAATTTTAATGTAAAACCAATGCTCAGGCTGTTTTCAGCAGGATTGGGCAAAATATTCAGGACCGGGATTTTTTGTGACGGGGAAGATTGTTCAGATATTGCAATTTGATCATACAATTGTCCGGCTAATTGTGCTTTTTGCACCAGATCAGCTTCACTGCTGCCCGCTACCAAAGCAAAAGCAAATTTTAAGGAGTCGCCCGATTCCAGCCGAGCAGGTCCAATGGCATTCAGAATAGCCCAGTCATCATTTCTGAGTGCAACAAAATCATCTTTTGAGCCGGACAAATAACTGAATTTGGAACTTTCTGCAAACTTTTGCTGCGGATCTGCAATGGCACTCATAATATTATCAGTCTCTGTAGCTAAAGCAGTGATCCCTGCATATATTCCGTTTTTCTGGTAGATCAAACGCCGGGACAGGTCTTTTCCAACCTGATTCTTGAGGTGATAAACTATGTCAAAGTCCAGCACAACGCCTCCGTAAAGGCTTTCCAGAACGTTTGATCCCTTGTTTTTGACATGATATTCCAGCAAAACGAATTCATCAGTGGGTGGTGTACCAAAAGTCCTGGCCGTCTGTTCAATTTCAAGTGAAGATGATTCCGGATGGTTCCGGTCATCAAAAAACCATTTGGAAATTTGCTGGTCAGTTGAATTCTGAAATGATGAGAATGCATCCTGTTTGAGGGCAAAATCGGATTCCCCTGTTACAATATCATTATCAACCACATAATCCTGTCCGTTACCCAGAATAAAACTCCCTGAATACAGCAGGTTATCTCCGTTTTTGGGATAGACCAGCCCATTACCCAAACCGTTGGGTTCTTCAAAACCCAATGCGCCGTTGCCAAAAACAGAAAACACCATGTTGCCATTATTATGATTGACAAAAGTCCTGTTTTGCACCAGTTCCTTCAATACCCAATTGTGTTTGTCCAGCTCAATTGCCAATGGTTTTTCCGACACTTCTATGGTGTACCTTTGGAAAGTTTCGTTGTTTTGGAGCACAATCGGGATTTCGCCTGCAGTTGTCGTGATGTGGACATCCAAAGGCATGGAAAAAATCTGGCCGTTTTGCAATTGATAAATATCCATCAGGATCATATACTTGCCTGCTTCTTCAGTATAAGACCAGTCAAAAGCATATTTGGGATACCCTTCGCCAAAAATCCATTGGTTGAAAAATGCAGACAAGTCCATCCCGCTGACCTCTTCACAAACATCCCTGAAATTGGCAGTGGTAGCCACTCCATACTTTTTGGGTCCATCCCCATAGGTTTTCAGGATGTTGAAAAAATGATCCGTACCCACAACATGTCTCAGCATGTGCAATACCCATGCCCCTTTACGGTAACTCAGACCTGCATCAAAAATTCTTCCGGATAAGGTCAGGTCAGGAACATATATCGTGCCCTCACCAAAATATTGTTTGGCTTTCATGTTCTCATGATAGGCCTGTCCGCCATATTTATATTCTGCCCAAAGCGCTTCAGAATACGTGGCAAAACCTTCATTTAACCAGATATGATGATAATCCTTACAGGTGATCATATCACCCCACCACTGGTGTGCAAGTTCATGTGCGATGAGATACTCATACGGACCCAGAAGGGAAGTAAGTGTCTGATGTTCCATTCCTCCGTTAAAGGGACATTCAGCATGCCCATATTTTTCATCGATAAAGGGATATTCTCCGAATAAGGAGGCAAAAACAGTGAGCATTTCGGTTGTGATGTTGTATTTTGATCGCTCCGATTCAAAATGATCCCTGTAAATATAATGGACAACCTCCATGGAATCAGCTGTTCCATAGTAATATTGATCCCTGTGGATCAGATAGTCATGCGCTGCAATGGAGATAAGATAAGAGGCGATCGGGTAGGAAACTTTCCAGACAAATTCTGTGAAATGATCACTTTCATGTTGTTCCGTCAGTGTGCCGTTGGAACCAACCAACAGGCCTTTGGGAACAGTAACAGCGATCCTGGCTGAATCCGCTTTGTCTTCCGGATAGTTTTTACATGGCCACCAGGACTTTGCACCAAAAGGCTGACTCAGTGTCCAGATGAGCGGTTTACCCGCTCTGGTGCTGAAATTAAAAGCGCTTGTTGCGGGTGACCCCTGATAGGATATCCGTATTTTAACGATTTCTCCACTTTTATAAAACCGGCTTAACTGAATAAAAATAAGATCGGCAGAACGGCTGAATCCCAGGTTTTCTCCGGAAGAATTGATCCCGGTGATTTGAAAATTGGATGTAAGGTCAACAACGATTTGCTTGGTTGAATCGGCAATGATCTGTGCATCAATCCCGGATACACCTGAAATGGTTTTTGAATCAGGGTCAATTTTGATATTAAGATCATAATATACAACACTGTAGTCTTCCTGTAAAGGATGTGGTTCATCCCGGTAAATTTCGATGTTCCCGGCTTGCCGGCTTTTCGAATGGGAACAAAGTTCAACGGGATCCGGTTGCGCCGGGCCTGGCACGGGAAGTAAGCAAAAACAAACCACCAGGTCAAAAAGAATACGAACAATGATTTTCTCTGAGTTCATTGATTTATTTTTAATCCAGATACTTCATTAGTTGTAAAAGCAAAACCACACCCATAAATACGTTAAATCTCTGTCATTGACGCTATCAAAATTTTGTTAATTATTCATTATTTTTCAATACGTCAAAGTAAAAATAAGCCAAAAATTAAATTCAGGCAAGGTATTTGACGTTGTAAATTTTAAGATGATCATAACCATGTTGAACAGTAAATATTTAAAAATACTGATCCAGGCGTTTTTGTGCTGGTTGATCTTTTCCATTATCGCTCCGGTATATGGGCAGAAACCTGTTTTGCCATTAAGGGAAAAAAACTCAGGGATAACCGACACTTTGATCGTCATAAACAACCTGGATGACGGGCCGGGAAGTTTGCGCAGCGCAATTCAGGCTGCAAATGATCAAGATAAAAAGATAAGTATTCTGATCCGACTCATTGAACCAGCAGATTCCATCCTTTACATCAACAGCCCTTTGCCTGCCTTTACGGCAAAAATTCAAATGTCAGTGGCATATCCTTTCCAAAAATTTATTCTGGATGGTAGTAACCTTTCGGATATTTCTGATCATGGCATAAGGATCATGTCAGACAGCGTATCTATATCAGGTATTCAGATCAGGCAATTCCCGGGAAGCGGAATTTCTGTTTTATCCAATTTGAAAGATGTTTTGATCAAATTCAATACATTAGCATTTAATGGACGTCTGGAACAGTTCGGCAATGGCATTTTTCTTCAAAATGCTGTATCGGTACACCTCCACGGAAACCTGATCAAAAACAATTTTCTTTCAGGGATTGAGATCAGGAATTGTACAAAAACGACCGTCACGGGGAATCATATTTACAGCAATAAAGGCAACGGTATATATGTCTTTCGAAGCGATAGTATTGTGATCGGAGACTCCTGTACCGACTGCACCAACCTGATCCATTCCAATCTGCAATCTGGTATCAGCCTGGAGGAATGCTTTGACGGAGTCCGGCTGTATAAAAATATTGTCGGAACCAATATGGAAACGACCCTTGCTTTACCCAACGGCCAAAATGGGTTGTTGATCAGCAGGTGCGAAAATGTATTTGTCGGTGACCAGAGCAGGGAGAATTACTTTTCGGGCAATTTGATAAATGGGATTACGGTTCGAGATTCATCAGCTTACATTTTCATACATTCCAACAGGATAGGCTATACCAAATTCAACTATTTCGGAATACCTAACCGTCAAAAAGGAATCGAAGTCCTTCAATCTTCAGATATCCATATCGGCGGATACCAGTTAACTAATGGCAATTTAATCGGTTATGGCCCGGTGAATATTTTTGTTGGCGACGGTTCTGCCCGCGTATCCTTATTGAACAATACCTATTTTTGCAGTCCTTTTGGTGTGATGTTGGAAAATGGGTCCAACTTTGAATTTCAACCTGATTTTCAATATATGATCCAGCATGCCCGCTTGATTTCAGGTCAGTTTCTACCCGGGAGTTACATCCAGATCTACAAAAAGCGGACTGAGTGTACCACATGCCAGGGATCGGATCTTCTGGGTGCGGTATATGCAGGTTTAAATGGAAACTGGAGCATATTGCTCGACAAGCCACTCTTAGATGGGGAAGTGATGACCATACTGATGACTGATGCTGAGGGCAACAGTACCGGATTTGGCCCTTGTACCCAATTTAATTGCGTTCCCGAAAAACAGGTCACCATTTTGTCCGGTGGAACGGACCGGATGTGCGCAGGTGATCAGTTGCTCCTTTCAACGGATTTCGGCACCCTCCATCAATGGAATACAGGTGAAAACAGCGCTCAGATCATGGTCGATACCGGAGGCTGGTACAGTGTGCAGGTCATCGACCAAAATGGTTGCAGTACAACAGACAGCATTTTTATTCAATATTTTCCCAAACCATCCTTAAGTCTGATCCCTACGGATTCAGCTTATTTTTGCGGTGAATCGGCCATACTCAGAGCTTTCGGCCAGGGTGAGTTCCTTTGGAATACCGGGGTATATAGTCCTGTTATAGAAATATCCGATGAAGGGACCTATTGTGTCAGTCTGACCAATGAATTTCAATGTGTTTCGTCGGATTGCGTTTATATGATGAAAGGTGAACCGGTGGAGGCCGGAATTTTACTTTTGGGTGACCCTGAATTCTGTGAAGGGGATTCTGTGATCATGATCGCAACCGGAGGCACTTCATTTTACTGGAGTAATGGCACTACAGACGATGACCGGATCACCGCTTTTGAGGGGGGCCTTTACCAGGTCACAGTTACGAATGAACAAGGTTGCTTTGATGTTGCAAACCAAAACGTTACAACTTTTCCGGGAGTAGCAGCTACCATTGACCAGCCGGAATATGTCGAATTATGTCCCGGAGATACGATCGTCCTGACTGCCGGAGGAGGAAGTCAGTTCAAATGGAACAATGGATCAACATCCAGACAGATCAAAGTAAATAAAACCGGGATATATGAAGTGCGCGTAAGCAATGAATACGGTTGCTCAGACAAAGCGATATGTATTGTGTCCATGCTTCCTGCTTTTCAAAGCGCATTGGAATCAGGTCAACTGGAAGCGTGCGAAGGCGATTCCATTGAAATACAGACTGTTGGCGCAGAACTGGATTCCTTGGTATGGTCTAATGGTCAAAAAGGAAATATCATCGGATTTGACAGATCAGGTGTATACCAGGTCAGAATGTACAAATATGGTTGTTTTATTGAAGAATTTGCTGACGTAATCATTCATCCCTCACCTGTGGTCGATTCATTGAAAGGTCCGGTATGGGTTGAACCCGGAGCTTATGCATCATACGAAGTAGGATCAGTCAACATTGGTTCAGATTATTCATGGCGTGTGGAAGGAGGAAGGATCACTGACCAGACTGTTCCGGGCAAGGTCCTTGTGGAATGGTACGGAGAGCCGGGTGCATTGATCTGTGTGAGTGAAACATCTGCTGAAGGTTGCACGGGAGAAGAAAAGTGCCTCGAAATTCAGATCATCTCGGCAGTCATAAATGAAGGACCGGCGGAATGGGTACGTGTTTTCCCGAACCCTGCCCATAATATGATCTTTATTTCACCGGCAGAAGGAATGGTATTACCAGATCTTGAAGTGACATTTATTGATCAGCAGGGTAAAATCGTTAAATCATTTCAACCGGAAAATAAGGAGGGATCATTTACAATCGATATTTCAGCTCTTTTGCCCGGCGTTTATCATTTGAAAGTCACGGGTGGGCACCAGCCTGATAAATGGATGAAACTTTTCATTATTCAGTGACGATAAAGTATAAGCTAACTCGGGAAATTGCATTTTCCTGGTTTTCATTTTGAAATGAACAGATAATGTTATTAAAAGTAACAGTGGTAACACTTCCTGAAGAATTCACCCTATTTTCCAAGGATAATTTGCAGATTCACAGAGCTGAAAAACTAAAAATATTATCATATATTATTGTATATCAATACATTAAATTTAACAAATGGGTTATAATTGGACATAATCCTGTGAGTCAATCATTTTAGTAAAGGCAAAAAAAGATATCTGACCAGCATCCAGTATGTTCTGAAAAGTTATTTTAAGTAAAAACATAAATTTGTATACATTTGTTAAACAAAAAAAATAAATGATGAAGTATATCAATATGTTCCGGACCTTTAGTCTTTTGTTGATTGTTTTCTTTTCGGTAAATCTGATCAGTCCGGCAAATACATTTGCCCAGAATCCAAAAAAAACAGAAAAGAAAACGACAGTAAAAAGCAATATTAAAGATGTCGTACTTGCTGTTGAAGGAATGACCTGTCAAAAAGGATGCGCTGACGGGATAGATAAAAAACTGGCCAAAACACCGGGAATCAAAAAAAGCAAGACTTTACAAAAAACAGGTAAAAGTCAGATCACTTACGACGCTTCTGTCATTTCAGTCAAAGAGATCATCAGGATCATTGACGCTCGAGGCTACAAGGCCACCCTGGCACATTCCTGATCAACGGCTTAAAGGTTTTATCGCCTATGAGGATGTGCCGTATATCAGTGGTTTTATGGATGACGGTTTTGTGTGTTTACACAGGCTTATCTCAGGATATATTGAAATCCTTGCGGGACACCGCTAGTTTTTATTATGTCGATTTTGAGCATTATCCAGTTGGCGATGCTGCTTTGCCCATAGGGGTTTTTGATTCCGGAACCGGCGGGCTGACCGTCCTGGATGCGATCGTCCGGTTCGACCGGTATCAAAACTCTACGATGCTTTCCCCGGAAGATGAAGTTCCCGATTTTGCTTCTGAGCAATTCATTTATCTTGCTGATCAGGCAAATATGCCATACGGGCATTATGCCGCTGCCGGGAAAACCGAATTGTTGGTTGAGCATATTTTCAAAGATGTCCAGTTTTTGCTGTCAGATAAATACTACGAATCCAATTCAACCGGCTTTAACCGTAATGATAAGCCCCGGGTAAAGGCAATTATCATTGCCTGTAACACGGCAACGGCTTACGGGCAGCAAAGCATTGATTCATTTTTTGTTTCCCTGGGCTTTCCCATGAAAGTTATCGGGGTCATCGATGCAGGTTCACGGGCAGCATTGCAGACATTTCAAAATGATGAAGATGGCAGTATTGCCGTTTTTGCCACAGCAGGTACAGTCGCATCGGGCGGATATGAAAAATCCCTCAGAATGTGGATGAAAGAGCTGGGTTATACCGGAGACATTGGAATATTCAGTCAGGGTGGAACAGGATTGGCAGAAGCGATTGACGAAGATATCAATTATATTGACAGGAAGTCTGACAAACCCAGGGAACTTTACAAAGGTCCAAATGCTGCAGGAAGTCTGCTGAAACTTGATAACCATTTGCTGAAAATATACAATTTTGATTTCACCGGTCACAGGATGCTTTGCGATGCAAAAGAACCTGAAAACTGTAGTTTGCTTCAAATCAATGACCCTGTGAATTATTTGAGGTTCCATTTGGTAAGCCTGATGGAAAAGATCAGGGATTTTCCTGATGCACCTCCTTTAAAAACCCTTATACTGGGATGCACCCATTATCCGTTTTTAACTGCAGACATCAGAAAGATACTGGATGAGTTGCGCGATTACAGGGAAAATGAAACATACAGATACAGACATCTGATGGCAGAAGAAATTCATTTGATCGACCCTGCTTACAATACAGCAGATGAATTGTATCGATATTTGTACGCTTCGGGAATGATGAACAAGGATGGAAACATGGAACTCAACAGCGAGTTTTACATCAGTCAGCCTAATCTGACCAATCCTGAAGTTGTGACGGATGCAGAAGGCAGGTTTACCTACGAATATAAGTACGGACGAACCGCCGGAACAAACCAGGAATTTGTCAGGGTGGTTCCATTTGCCCGCGAAAACATCCTGGATGATGTAAAAGACAGGTTACAATTGCAAATCCCGGACATCTGGAAGCTCATCGAAGCATTTGGGTCAGGCCCACGAGTCTCAACAAAGTGAAGTTGATGCCTGTCCGTTTTAATTAACCGGCAAGCCAGAATCCAAGCTCTGTTGATGAGACACATGAAAACCGGAATTCCTGAATATCCAAATAGATTGGTACAGATAAATTTTTACTTCTGCCTTAAAAAAAATTCCAAAATTTTTCACATTAAGGTTTTTTAGAAATTATTTAAAAAGCACATCTTAAAAAAAACAGTTGCCAGCCGTTTAAACATTAGTCATTTGGTTAATGTGAAATAATGTAGCAAAACACATTAATAACAATAATAATAACATGTCTTTCAATATATTAGAAATAATCTATATGGTATGGTTTTTGAATTTTAATGCTTGTATTTCCATGTGAAGACATTGGTAAACAAAGCTGACGAATATTAAAAAATCAAAAACCAAAACTCATGTTACAAACGAAAGACGATAGTTTGTTACGGGATTTTCGATTTTGGCTCATCATTATCTTTTCGGGGGCATTACTCAGTTTATTACTTATTAATTACTTAAACTAGCCAAAAAGAAAATCCGGAGCTGTCTTAAAAGACAGCTCTTTTTTTTTTGATTTGATAAGAAATCGGTATTACAAAATTCAGGCAATTTGAGGCAGCCATGCACAAATGGTTTTGACCTTGAAATTCATTTGCCTGACCCAAAACAGTTAAGGCCAAATAAGCCAAATTACAAGCATACATGAGCAAGGTGACCCTGGAGCAATGACAAACAGGTAACGGGTCAACTAGTGGGAAAATAGGAAGCAAATCGGCCAAAATAGAAAATGGCCGGCTCTTACCCCCGTAGACCGGCCATTTTTCCTTGAACGTAACCTTCTAAGTAATCTGATTAAAAATCCGATTCGCTGATATTATATCGAATACCTTGCCAACCCTGCACAAAATTCACACACAATTAAGTTAAATTACACATGTGATAAATATGTAATATGAAATACCTGATGATTAGAATGCTTTATAACTTGATATTTTTAATATATACATAAAAAAAATGTGTTTTTTAAGCTTTTATCAGGATCTGCCATCATATTATAAATAATTATAATAAAAAATAAAATTGTGAAAAATTAAATTTTTTGAAACTTTATTTATACTATTGACGTTATATTGTATATTTGCAAAATAAAATATTGATTTAGTAAGAAAATTGTGTAGTATGAGAGTTAATTCATTGTTCAGTGACCCCTATTCAGCAGGCGTAAAGCCAAGGTCTTTCATGGAAAAGGCGAGAGAGAATTATACCAAAAAAATCTTGATGACCCCAACCATTAAAAGCACCAACAAATCTTTTAAAACCAAAAAAGATCAGGCGTAAACTTTGCTGTCTGACCCGTAAAGGGTCATTCTTTCATTTGAATTTTGTTAAAAACCATAAAAAGTGCAGGCATCACAACCTGCACTTTTTTTTGTATGATCAATGCCAGCCACTCACGAGCTTTTAAAACAGGATTATTTGACATATTATCCGTTGAGCAAGCCATCAAAAATATGAACAGGTCCGAATGAACATGTAAAAATGAAAACATCTATCCATCCATAACAACCTATAGCTGATGATGAATTGTGGCTTTTGAAAACACGGCAAAATTACCTTTGAAATTTTGGGGTTTTCCCGTCTCCGGACCATACAGAAGAGAAAAATTGTGTGGAGGTGCTATTTTATCCATGAAGTAAAGCTGAATTTTCCGGGCATTGAAATTCATTAAAACCCATAGTCAAAACATCTTTTAGCTCAGCAGCTATTTTATATTACGTTTTTCAAAAAACTTCCTGTAACAGAGTTTTCACATTTGACGAGATCTTCCGGAGTCCCCTGAAAAACAACATATCCTCCCTCCTCACCGCCTACCGGCCCCAGATCGATTACCCAGTCTGCTGTTTTAATGACATCAAGATTGTGTTCCACAACCAATACGGAATGTCCGATCTCGACCAGACCATTGAAGGCTTTCATCAGTTTTTTTACATCTGCAAAATGTAATCCGGTTGTGGGTTCATCGAAAATGAAAAAGATCTTTTTATCGCTCTGCTGATGCTGGAGGTAAGAGGCCAATTTGACCCTCTGTGCTTCTCCTCCAGAAAGTGAGCCGGAAGATTGCCCCAGTTTAATATAACCCAGACCCACATCATCCAGTGCCTGTAATTTATTTTTCAGCTCCTTATTGTCATTGAAGAATACAATGGCTTCCTCAACTGTCATTTCGAGTACTTCATGAATGTTTTTTCCCCGATAGGTAACTTCCAGAACCTCTTTCTTAAAACGCTTACCTTCACAGGATTCGCAAATCAGTTTTACATCAGCAAGAAATTGCATCTCCACCGTGATCTCTCCTTCACCCTTACAGGTATCACAACGCCCGCCGTCCACATTGAATGAAAAATGCCCGTTCTTATATCCCCTGATTTTGGACAATTGCTGCAAGGAAAAGATCTTCCGGATGATGTCATAGGCTTTTATGTAGCTGATCGGATTGGAACGCGAGGATTTCCCAATGGCGTGTTGTGAAATAAATTCGACCTGTTCGATCAGTGATAGGTCGCCGCTAAGCAATCTGGAAAGATTGTTTTCTCCCTCGGATTGTCCCAGATGTTCGGTCAATGCAGGCTCTAGCACCGATCTGACCAAAGTAGATTTACCGCTTCCTGACACACCGCTGATCACTACAAGGGAATTGAGCGGGATTTTGACGTGAATACCTTTCAGATTGTGTTTGCGGGCATTGTTGATGAAAATGGAACTGAAAATTTTTCTTCTTGCTGCAGGCGTTTCCAGGCGATTCCGGCCGGTCAGAAATGAAGCGGTCAGATTGTCATTGGAAGGGTTGATGAAATCGCTGTAGGCACCGTTGAATGTTACCTCACCTCCGTGCACACCGGCCTGGGGACCAACATCTACAATGTGATCCGCATTCCTGATGATCAGTTCTTCATGTTCCACGACCACAACGGTATTGCTCAGATCTCGGAGTTTTTTGAGGACTATCAGCAATTTTTCTATGTCTTTAGGGTGAAGTCCGATACTGGGTTCATCCAGTATATACAAGGAGTCAGTCAGATTACTCCCAAGTATCCTTGTCAGGTTGATGCGCTGTGTTTCCCCACCGCTGAGGGTCGAACTCAACCTGTCCAGTGTCAGATAGGATAATCCTACATTCACCATGACATCAAGCCTGTTCCGTATCTCTGTCAGAATACGGCCTGCAATTTCCTGATCTACGGAAGATAATTGCAGTTCCAGGAAAAATTCCCTGAGATGACTGATGGGCATCACGGTCAGTTCCATGATATTTTTACCGCCAACTTTAATATAAGATGCTTCTTTCCTCAGCCTGCCGCCCGCGCACTCGTCGCAATCCGTCTTACCCCGGTACCGGGCGATCATAACACGGTTTTGTATTTTGTACAATTGTGATTCGATCTCCCTGAAAAATCCAAAAATGCCTCCGAAATGAGCATTCCCGTTCCACAAAAGCTCCATTTGTGCCTTGCTGAGGTCATGATAGGGTTTGTGGATCGGGAAATCAAAAAATGATGCATGCTGGATCAGCTGGTCCAGCCATGCACTGCTTTTTGCCCCGGACCAACAGGCTACAGCACCTTCATAAATCGATTTGGATTCGTCCGGAATGACTTTTGTAGGATCGATACCGATGATCTTCCCGTATCCTTCGCATTTTTTACATGCGCCAAGAGAATTATTGAAATTAAACAACTGCTGGTTGGGTTCAATGAAACGAATTCCGTCCAGTTCAAACCGGTTGCTGAAATCTGTACGGATACCCTTGCCGTCAGTCAGACTGCAAAATCCATAGCTTTCATGCAATGCCGTGTCTACGGAATCTGCGATCCGGCGAAGATTTTCCACTTCGTGACTGGCGATCACCCGGTCGATCAGGATGTGAATTTCTTTTGCAGTTTCAACATTGGTGAAGGATTCCAGTAATTTTTCGCCCTGTTCCAAAAATTCTTCAATATAGATCACCTCACCCTGAAAGATCATCCGGGAATAACCCTTATCCAGCATCAGTTTAAGCTGCTGACCAATGGTTCTGCCCCCGTTTTCGTAGTAAATCGGTATAGAGATCAGAATTTTTTCATCTTCCGGCAAATCCTTGATATGATCCACCACATCTGATACCTGGTGTTTGGTAACCATATTGCCTGAAACAGGACTGAAGGTCTTTCCGATCCTGGCGTAGAGGAGCCGGAGGTAATCGTATATTTCAGTCAGTGTCCCGACTGTTGAACGGGCATTCCCTCCCGAAACTTTCTGTTCGATGGCGATTGCCGGACATATTCCCAGAATATAATCCACATCCGGTTTTTTCATCCTGTTGAGGAACTGCCTCGCATATGAAGACAAACTTTCCACATATCTTCGCTGGCCTTCAGCATACAAGGTGTCCATGATCAGGGATGATTTCCCTGAACCGGATACGCCTGTAACTACAATAAGCTTGTTTTTGGGGAGCGAAAGGTCCACATTTTTGAGGTTATTGGTCCTGGCTCCCTTGATGAAGATCTCATTGAGAATATCAGGTTCGTAAAATGCTAAATTTGCCGTTTGTGCTTGTTCAATTTCAGACATCCTGCAAATATCCTGGAGTTATTCTAATTTGACAAAAATATTTGCGTGGAATATCCTCATTTTTTATCTGTTCCGGATTTTGTCCCGCTTCAAAATTCCATTGAACCAGTTAACCGGAATAGCCCTCATCTCTGATTGACTGCTTAATTTGGGAAAATATCAAGTATTTTGTCATTCAGATCACTATTTTTGCCGGCAAATAATTGTATCATGCGATTAACTGTTGTTACCCATATACCGGCTGAAATTCCATCCAGCGATGAGTTCATGCAACTGCTCATTAGCCTTGACAGGCAAATTGAAAAAACTTTTGAGCTGATCCTTATGGGAACTCCGGATCCGGAACTCAACGAATTTTTAGTAAAAACCGGATGGAAATACCGGATTTTGGAGGACATGGGTAATTATTCCGTGTTGTTCAACCAGGTTTTTGGCCTTGCTTCGGATCTGATCCTGTATATTGACAACAGGAATACCCAAATCATTTTGAAAAATGCCTGCATCAGTGCTTTCAGGCTAGCTTCAGAAAGAAATCCTGAAGCAGGATTTTTTTATGGGGATTACGAGCTTCAGGACGGAGAACTGATCAGGGAGATCAAGCTTTTGTTTCATCATATTGGCCGAGTTCGGGACAATCAGGATTATGGAAAGGTTTTCCTGATCAGGAAGTCCGTCTGGGAAAAAACAGCAGGTTTTGACCATGAAACACAATACAATCACTGGTATGATATGCGGTTGAAGCTGTCTTGTGAAGGCAAAATGGTCTGCATAGGAAATAAATATGACGGTTCCTTGTATCGAGTTTTTGCAGCATCGCAAAAAGCCAATGTTTTTGACTATCTGCTCGCCGGTAAACAGGTCCAGGAAGAAGCAGAAAAGATCCTTACGGCTCATCTTCAACGATTGAACTCCTGGTTGAAACCGGGTGAGTTTTTTGGCGGCCGAAAAGAATTTAGACCCGAAGGAGAACTTTTGGCTTCGGTGATCATACCCGTTGGCCACAGACCGGAATTTATCGGAACAGCCATCGAATCGATTCGGCAACAGACAGTCGGGAATATCGAAGCGATCATTGTTGTGAATGGCGGAGAAAATGATCCGACAGCAGATGAGGTCAGAAAATACATGCAGGGAGGAGAAAAATTTGAGCCTCAAAAGCCTGAAATCCGACTTTTGGTGACCGATATCAACAATATTGGCCTCTGCCTTAACCTGGGCGCCTCAATATCCAAAGGAAAATACTACGTTCAGCTGGATTCTGATGACCGCCTGAAACCAGATGCAGTAGAAAAAATACTGAAAGTTTTCTCTTCCGATCCTGCCATTGGCATGGTCATCGGTTCATACGAGGTTTGGGAGAAGAAGCAGGATGGCAGCCTGGTCAGAATGGAAGAGATTCCTGTTGTAACCCACGATGAGTGGACTGAGGACAACGGGCGCAATAACCTGCTCAGGATCAATGGTGCCGGTGCGCCACGTTCGGTTCCTATCCGGCTGATCCGGGAAATGGGCTATTTTTCTATAAATGATGATCCCTATGCAAGAAATTACGGTGAAGATTATGAGATGGTGAATAAAATTGCCGAACATTACCGCATCGGAAGGGTTTATGATCCGATCTACGAGGTCGTCAGGCATGCCGGTGGAACAGATCATTCCATCAGTCAGGAATTGGTGGACAGGAATGATAATGCCAAGGATGAGATCAGGAAAGAGGCAATTTTAAGAAGGATTGCCTTTAACCGGTCAGGGTTCAAAAACTAAAATGGTAGAAAATGGATATTTCAGCGCTCAGAAGAGAATACATCAAGGATCACCTGGAGCCCGATTTGTTGTTGCCCGATCCTGTGGACCAGTTTGCGCAATGGTTTGAGGAAGCAAAAAACACGCTGATGCCAGATCCGAACGGTATGGTGCTGGCGACGGTCAGTCCTGATGGCCAGCCGAGCATGAGAACAGTTTTGCTCAAGTATTTTGACGCAGCTGGATTTGTCTTTTTTACCAATTACGAAAGCCGGAAAGGAACTGAAATTGCCGGCAACAACAAGGTATCTCTTTTGTTTCCATGGCTTATCCTGGAAAGACAGGTGATCATTTACGGAACAGCTGAAAAAATATCCAAACTGGAATCATTGAAGTATTTTTCTTCGCGACCAATAGGCAGTCAGATCGGTGCCTGGGTTTCCAATCAGAGCAGTGTGATCAGTTCGCGGTCATTGCTCCTTGCTAAATTTGAGGAGATGAAGCAAAAATTTTCCAGGGGAGAGATACCTCTGCCATCATTTTGGGGTGGATTCAGGGTAGTACCACAAGCTATTGAATTCTGGCAAGGCAGGGAGAACCGCCTTCATGACAGATTTATGTACACCAGAAAAGAGACAGAATGGAAGATTGAAAGACTTTCACCATAAAATTCAGAATGGCTTCTTCAAACATACAATATCTAAAATATAAGGGTACACAGATCCCGGTCAAAGTGTCCCTGGAACGACGGATGAATGCCATGATATCCATCGGCAGGCAATATGTTTACCTGAGAATTCCTGCTCATGCTTCTCAGCAAAATGTGGATAAGCACCTCGAATGGGCTGAACAGTGGATTAAAGATATGCTCGAAAAAAAACCTGATCTGCTCAAAAGATATCAGGTCAAAGCGTATGAAAATGACCGGAAATTAGTCGTAAATGGTGTTGAGTTTGTTTGTGAGCTGCTACACTCGGATAAAATGGAGGTTAAGATCAAATTAAAGGAAAATAATATCATTGCCATTAAAGTCCCGGTATTTTATCAACCTGAAAAGCATAACATATATATTCAAAAAGGGCTTAGCCGGGTGATATCATCCCGGTTCTATAAACAGGTAGCCAACAGGATTTTAGAATTGAACGACCTGTATTTCGGAGAAAAAATCAACGACATAACCATTAAATACAACAAATCCAACTGGGGAAGTTGTTCCAGACAGCGCAATATCAATATTTCATCCCGTGTGTTGTTTGCTCCGCCTGAAGTACAGGATTATATCTTCATCCATGAATTGACGCATCTGAAAGAGTTGAACCATTCGAGCCGGTTTTGGGATATTGTTGGCAGGATCATGCCTGATTACAAACAAAAGGAACGCTGGCTGAAGCAAAACACCCATCTGTGTGATTTTTGAAGAGCACAGTGAATAATGGACGGTGAATAAAAATGTGTGCTAAGGATTTCATGAATTTTCAATTCAGAAAGAGTGGACCAAAACCTCATATAATTTTGTATCAAAACTTTACAATTATAATTCACTTTCATCACCAGGTCGTTATTGTTGACCTGTCCTGATCGAGCAAAACGAGCGTCAGTGCCTGTGCTGACCGAAGCGTCAGTGCCTGTACTGACCGAAGCGTCAGTGCCTGTACTGACCGAGGCGTCTGTGCCTGTACTGACCGAAGCGTCTGTGCCTGTGCTGACCGAAGCGTCAGTACCTGTACTGACCGAAACGTCAGTACCTGATCTGCAATCCCGTAGTCGAAATCAATACAACAAAATCTTTCGGGTCAGACCAGTAATAACGGGACATGAACAAGCGTCAAATTGCTTCAATTACAAAGCTTATTTAGGGATATTCGTTAAATATTCAAGTAGTTGACTTTCAGAAAAATAAGTC
>CAZQKR010000032.1:0-49430 GCA_964594045.1 uncultured Saprospiraceae bacterium
AAAGATCCATTCATATTCGTCTGAAGTTGCAAACTTCAGACAACGAACCAACAAAGCCAAAAATCATGAAACAACAATACACCCTCGGTGGGTCTCCCCGTTGTCTGAAGTTTGCAACTTCAGACTTGTATGATCCAGCCCGATAACTGAACCTATTTATTTCCATTAAGCTATCATCTCATAGTCCTGAAGTTACAAACTTCATATTGCATTCCTGGCATCCGAAAGATCCATTCATATTCGTCTGAAGTTGCAAACTTCAGACAACGAACCAACAAAGCCAAAAATCATGAAACAACAATACACCCTCGGTGGCTCTCTGTGCCTCCTCTGTGGCCCTAAGTGTAACCAAAAACCCCGTTATCTGAAAAACATCATTTTTATTAAACCTTCATTGCATAGTCCTGAAATTATAAACTCCGGAAAACGTCAGGGAAAAAACCAGTTTGACCTTGATGAATTAAATGTCTTCCACAATTTTTTTTAGTTTTTCCAAAATGATCAGATATCGTTCTTCTCTGGTCAGGTAATACAAGTTTCCATATATTGCTTCAAGTTTACAGCTATCATTCAAAATGCTTTCAATCTCACTTTTTAAAAACCATTTCACATCCTCAGGGGATTCAACTATTTGTTCAACCAAATCCAACTGGTTATCCAAAATATATACTATGTCTTCAAAGTCATGGCTAGTGCGTGGATCATGAACACCCCGATCGTTGAAAGCTGCAAATTTTGTAGCCAGAAAATAGGATAGTTTTAAAACCTGTATGGTTTGATCTTCCAATACAATATTAACCCTTGAAGCAAAACCGGATTCAAACCAGGGATTTGCGGGTGCCCAACCTATTGCCTTTGTGTTCATTACGTCCACTTTTACATCGTCATATCGGAACCGGCATGCAACCTCATCTTCAGCTGTTTGTTTAAAGCCCTTGTGTATCAATGCCTGCCTGATCTGTTCCAATTAGCCATAGCTGGCAACAGATAAACTGATGTCGACATCTTTTGTCGGACGAACATCATCAGCTGCCGGGTCATTGATGTATAACCCGACGGTAGCACCACCCACATAGATCACCTGGTCATTCAATTCTCCTAAAGCCAAAGCAATTTTTTTGATGACACCTTTATTGATGGTTGCATTCTTCATACAAATCTGCTCTTTAATGCTTCAATTGCCAGGGATTTTTCTCTTGCCTTGCCTACCCTCAATGCATCTGTTAACGCCAATAGTTCGTGTAATTTTGGATCTTTCAGCGCAGCACCGGGAACAGAAATATAAAGCGGCGTTATAGCCTGACCACGAGTATCGCCTTTGGCAAAAGGCCAGACATAACTTTCAGCGCTGTCTATCATTTCTGCAAGCGGTAAAGCAGTGTGCGCCGTTGCAATTCCTCTAACCACTGGTCCTGGCTTTTGCGGAAAAACATAGGAAATTCCATATTGCAAAAATTCCAGCAAGGCTGATTTCATGACCTGCTTGCCATTGCCATAAAGCAAACCGGCATACAGCGAACGCGCAACCGATTGACTGACCTCTGACTGACTCATACCCAGTGATTCTGCCAATGGCTTTTGCTGCCAGTTATCGTTGCCGAGAGCTATTATTTTTAAGAGGATCACAATATCCTGTGGTTTCATTTGTAAGCTTTTTATTTGTTTTTCTTTGGCCATATGGAATCTTTGATGTCGATTTCATCTGGTAATTTATTGCTTTCATTTTAAATATTGCAAATCGCGATATGCAATATTATGAACAAAATATTTGATAATCAACTTTTAGTGTAAGAATATTTCAAATCGCGATATGCAATTTAATTATCTTTGCCTCATATTTAAATCTTAGACTTTTATGATCCGACCCGATATTTGAAAATCATCATTTCCATTTATCCATCATCGGATAATCCTGCAGTTACAAACTTCATTTTCATGTCCTGCTTCCGAAAGATCCCAGGATATCCGTCTGAAGTTGCAAACTTCAGACAACGAACCAACAAAGCCAAAAATCATGAAACAACAATACACCCTCGGTGGGTCTCCCCGTTGTCTGAAGTTTGCAACTTCAGACTTGTATGATCCAGCCCGATAACTGAACCTATTTATTTCCATTAAGCTATCATCTCATAGTCCTGAAGTTACAAACTTCATATTGCATTCCTGGCATCCGAAAGATCCATTCATATTCGTCTGAAGTTGCAAACTTCAGACAACGAACCAACAAAGCCAAAAATCATGAAACAACAATACACCCTCGGTGGGTCTCCCCGTTGTCTGAAGTTTGCAACTTCAGACTTGTATGATCCAGCCCGATAACTGAACCTATTTATTTCCATTAAGCTATCATCTCATAGTCCTGAAGTTACAAACTTCATATTGCATTCCTGGCATCCGAAAGATCCATTCATATTCGTCTGAAGTTGCAAACTTCAGACAACGAACCAACAAAACCAAAAATCATGAAACATCAATACACTCTCGGCGGCTCTCTGTGCCTCCCCTGTGGCACTCTGTGTAACCAAAAAAACATACAAGGTTTTGCCTTTCAGCAATATGATCGTTTACCCGGACTTTATTGCCCCGTATACATTTCCTTCTCCTGGCTCCTCGATTTCAATCGCAATGAACTCATACCGAGCAAAATCGTGATGAACGTCAAAATTGCAAAAACCAGCTGATATCCCTTGATACTGTCCCGGTATCCTGCAGTGAACGCACCGATCAGCGCAGAAGCGATGATCTGCCCGAAACTGATCATGATCGTCAGCACACCCTGCGCGGACGCCCTTTCACCCGCAGAAACCTCGTTCAGCATGATGTACCGCAGAGACGAACCGGCCAGCACGGACAAACCGATCCCCAACATGACACCTGCAAAATAATAAACAGCTTTGGTCAGCGGCACGGCGAACAACAGGGTAAGTCCTATCGCCATCAAAACCAATGCAATATTGATGATGATCCTGGATCCATACCGGTCGATCATTCTGCCGGCAACCGGCGAAGAAACTGCCATGGTCAGCACGACCGGCAGCAACATGAAACTGGCCGTGGACGGTTCCACTCCGAACTGCATCACCGTCATATTGGGGACAAAAACGAAGGCAGCCTGGTACAAACCCGTCCCAAATGCAAGAAATCCCACGATCCTGACCTGCTTCAGGTAGAACAGCCTGGTATCCACCACGGGGTGTTTGGACCTCCTTTCTATGATGATAAATGCCACCATTGCGATCAGGCCGATGATGATAAAGGGATAAAATGACAGGGAAAGCAAAGTTTCCTGTATACCCGATGTTTTCATGTTGTTCAGGGCTATGGTGAACCCGCTCAGAAACAGACCCAAAGTGATGATCCCTGGCCAGTCAATGATCCTGGAATCTGAATTCCGGTTGGAGGGTAACAGTTTGATGCTACCGATGATAACGATGACCACAATAGGGATATTGATCAGGAAGAGGGAATTCCAGGTGAAAAATTTAAGCATGATCCCTGCCAGAACAGGTCCTGTCAGAAATGCAAGCCCGAAAACCATGCCGATCAGTCCCAATGCCCTGCCTCTCTTTTCCCGGGGAAAAATATCCCCTACCGTTGCGGATGCAACCGGAAAAATACCGCTGGCACCAAATCCCTGTATCGCCCTGCCTATCAGCAACAACTCAATGTTGTGCGCGATGGAAACCAGCAATGAACCGATCCCGAAGATCAGAACGGCAAGTATATAAAAAGGCCGTCTTCCATATTTGTCTGACAACCGGGCAAAAAGTGAAATGCCCATCAGGCTGAACAGGATATAGATCGAGAAGATCCATGACACCTGTTGTTCGTCCAGGCCAAGCGAATCATGTATGGAAGGTATGGCAGGCCCAACAATGGAAATATCCAGTGCGCCCATCAGCACCCCTACAAATAATAAACCCAGGATAATGTTGTTTTTTTTCATCGGATCGATCAGTTTTATAAAGATTTCTGCTTTAGTTTTGTCTTGATTAGTTCTTAATCAGAAAATCTGGCATATACTCCAAATAAATTGGCGGCCACAATGTTAACACTTTTTCAAAAAATGGATTGTTAATTGTTTTAAAGGAAAAGAAATCCTTTGGCGATGTAATGATCAATTTGGGTTAAAATTCAGTATGATCCACAAAAATCTTCGATTAGGCGATTTTTTGAAAATTCCACGAAATAAACAAAGCAGACACTAAAGCCACGAAGTTTTTAATTTTGAATACCAAAAAATTCATTGCTACTGATCTTAACTGTATTCCCTCAGTGCGCTTCGTGCCTACTTCGTGAAACTTGGTGGTATAGCTGTATTTTCTTAATTCCACAAAGGGCACCAAGCAGACACAAAAGCCACAAAGGTCTATTTCTTATACCCGAAAAATGCATGGTATTCAACTAATCTGTATTCCCTCAGTGCGCTTCGTGCCTACTTCGTGAAACTTGGTGGTATAGCTGTATTTTCTTAATTCCACAAAGGGCACCAAGCAGACACAAAAGCCACAAACTTTTTCAGACTTTATCCCGAAAAATGCATGGCAACTAAATAAACTGTATTCCCTCAGTGCGCTTCGTGAAACTTTGTGGAACAGCTGTATTTTGTATTCTACACTAAAGACATTAAGTTCTTTGTTTTTTACCCTCAAAAAAATCATTTCAAAGGCAAACAAAATATTTATTATTTTTTATTACATTTTTATTGTTTATCAATAATTTTTTATCGTTCTTTGTCGGATAATTTAATTGAACAATAAAAATTTATCGCAATGTCAAGCAAAACCTCCGTTATTCTGACCATCCTGCATGTAATGCTTTGGATAGTATTTATCGGGCTATGTATCCAAACCGGCGTAAGTATGTTTTCCTATGTACTGACGAGCTATGCCCATTATATGAAACTTCCTGCCGATCATTGGGCTATGAAACACCTCAATTCAGGTCACGAACTGGCAGAGGTTTATCACTATGGGTTCTACCATTTCTCCATTTTGGGTGCTTTCCTGATCATTTTATTGAGTTTAAAAGCCAGCATCGCCCACTATTTTATCAAAATCTCCCTGGAACTCAAACTGGATAAACCATTTACCTTGTCCACTTATAAACATCTGGGTTCCATCAGCCTCATCGCTTTCTGGGGTGGCATACTGGCCGTTCTCGCAAGCGCTTACAGTCAATGGCTGGGCAAAAAAGGAGTGGCCATTCCGACAGACTGGTCCTACCAGGAATTTCTTTTCTTCTCTGCAGTGATGTATGTGCTCGCGCAGGTGTTCAAAAAAGGCGCTGAATTGCAGTCTGAAAGCGAATTAACCATATAATTGAATCATTATGCCAATCATAGTTAACCTGGATGTCATGATGGCCCGAAGAAAAGTATCACTCAACGAGCTTTCCGCACGGGTCGATCTGACCCTGTCCAATCTGTCCATACTCAAAACAGGCAAGGCTAAAGCCATACGCTTCAGCACGCTGGAAGCCATCTGCAAAGCACTGGATTGCCAGCCGGGAGATATCCTGGCTTTTGAAAATGATGAAAATACAACTTCAGATTTAGAAACATGATCCCTGATTTTGAAAAAACAAAGCAATGCCTATCATGACAGTTCCTGAGCCTGCCATAAACCTGTATCATCAATGCGATTCAACAGGTATTCGGCATCCACGTTCACGTAACATTTTTTGATTATTCGCTCAAAATATTATTTTTGACATTTGATTTATTTGATATTTGAATTTTTTAACCCAATTATACTTTTTTATGAAATTCTCATGGATGGCCGTTTTTGTCAGCTTGCTGTTGTTTTCGTGCAAAAATGAGTTGCAGATCAATGCTTTTACAGAGATCAATTCAGTGGAACAATACCAGGACTATGTGGCTGAAGGGGTCAAACTGGTGTTTTTTCACTCTCCGACCTGCTCGCTCTGCTCCAGGCAAAGAGATGAGATCAGCATACTTTTTGCGGAGGAGGAGTTGTTGACTGTAGGTTTTGCACAGGTCAATTACCTTACGCATCCTGAAATTTTCACCCGGGAAAACGTGATCGGATTTCCGACCATCCTGATATTCAAAAACGGTGAATTGCAACATCAATTGACCGGCGCCAACAACAGTTATGAGGCACTCAGGGAAAAACTTCTGCTGTTGATGCAATAGACATATTGTACAGAACACTGCCTCGCACTTATTTTCATGGAATTTTGAAATGGTTTTTTATTTACTGAACCCTTGTGTACGATCCGTTTCAACATTGTCTTTCTGTAAATCCAAAAAAATCGCATAATTTTGATCTTATTTAATTATCCAAAAAACAGATCGTATGTATAAAGTTTATTTACTGTTTGGCCTGGTCTTTACAGCTCAAATGCTTTCTGCACAGACGGAAATGAAGATCACCGATAAAAAAATTGAAAAGACCATCGTGGTCAATGAGCCGGTTTCCAAAGTGTACCGGAGATGGACCACACATGAAGGATTAAAAAGTTTTTTCGGAGAAAACAACAAGATCGAATGTGTTCCAGGAGGACCATTTGAGATATATTTTATGATGGCTGCGCCAGAAGGACTTCGTGGAAGTGAAGGTTGCAAAGTCCTTTCCTGCCTGCCCGAACAGATGTTTTCCTTTTCCTGGAATGCGCCTCCACAATTCAAAGAGGTCCGTGAGCACCCATACCAAACCTGGGTGGTGGTCATGTTCCGGCCGGTTGATGATCAAAGGACTGAAGTAAAACTGGTTCACCTGGGTTGGCCTGAAGATGCCCGTTGGGATCCTGTGTACGATTACTTCAACAAGGCATGGGAAACAGTGCTTAAATGGCTGAATGAAGCGGTGAACAGTTAGCATTCAGGTATCAATATAATTCTTAAACAACTTCAAATTTAAAAAAGCCCTGTGCGCTACACACAGGGCTTTCTATTTGTGATCATTTTTTGATCATCTGATTCAGGAGCACTGCCCATTTCTCAGCAGTTTCAAGTTCGGTGTGCAATTGAAAATTGTCTTTCACATTGAAAAACTCCAGTTTGATGATACCCTGATTGGGGTCGCCTGGAAGGAAACCCAATTCCAGTTTGTCACTGATCCTGACCTCAGCATTTTGATTGTTGATCACTTTGCCTCCGTTGAATACTTTCACTTCCTGTATTCCGGCCAGCGCGACCACCTGTTCCAAGATCTGATCGTTGGTCTTTTTCTGGAAAAATACCATTTTTTTGCCTTCGTCCATTCCGATCAGGATACGACCACTGTAATCAAACCTGGTGACCTGTCCGTTGTTGGCAGAAGCCAGAGCTTTGAGTTGTTTGAGCAATTGTGCTTTCTTCCTGCGTGCGTTTTGGCTGTAAATGATGAATGGTATTACAATCAGTATAATTAATACAGCCCCCATGATGGCGCTACCTTTGTCCATTTTTTTGAAATTTAAATAGTAAAAAAAATTATTGAACTCTTGCCCCGGATCGACCGGAGCAATCAGGTCCTGGCACAGAAAACTGTGTAAACCTGTACTTAAGGCCGGCCTGAATACTGCCGGCAGAGAATTTTTCTACCAGAAATAATGGAAAGGGAAGATCTTGTCCGTTTTTCGGAATGATATCAGCAGGTTTGTTGAAAAATGTTCGTATTGAATCAGTTCGCTCCGTATGAGCGTTTCTGCTGTTTGTATGAGTCCGGCCTGGCTAAAGGGTTTTTTGATATCGCAGACAGATTGCAGGCCGGGTTTGTTGACAGAAGAGACATCTTTAGGAACTGCAGTTCCGCAGATACCGGCAGACACTGCAAGTAAATAGGTCTCTTGTTCATCTGTCCGGGCATCTCTGTTGTCTGTAAGGAAAACAGACTGCGTCGTGATGCTCACAGCATAGCTGTAGATCAGCGTCAATAACAGCGCAGTGAAAATCCGCAATTTTTCCTTCATGAAGCGAAGGTAATATCTATTTTTATTTTGGGTAAATAAAAATTAAAAATGGGTAGAACAGCATTGTAGTTTGACTATCCTGGTTTTTGCATCGTGGAGAAAGGGCCTTAAGGATTACTTAAAAAATCACTGTTGAACGATAAAAAATTACAGGATTTCTCGCTCCGCCCGAACCTGTACCAACCTGGCGTCCCTGCTGAAGAATGAACGTTGGGATCGAACAGGATGAGCAGCGGGAATGACAAGGCTTTCAGGGGTTTCAGGAGAGAAGAGGGCAGGCGGTGGCAAGCCGCCGCCTACCCTCTTCTCAAACAACCAACTGTCTGTCAGAAGTGATAAAATCTATTGATTATCTAAAAGAATGGATGGTATGTTGTGTTGACATAAATTTAGGAATAAATTATCGGTATGGCATGAATATTTTGAATGGACTTTATGAAGTTGTTTAAAATGTATCTTAAAAGATGCAAACATATTATTGATGAATGCTGACGATAAATCTCATCATTTTTCAATCAGCATCTGAGTTCCAAAAAAGAGTTTTGCCCTGATTTTTTTGGTGACCTACCACGATGTGTTCCCTCCCTTGAATATCCACAGGATATTCACCTTTCAGGAATGGTCGGTCATTTTCAGGTATCAACATAATCTTAAACAACTTCTGAAAAAATTACAATTCCCACAATCAGGAAATTTAAAATTATTCCCATGTTTTACCCTGCATAGGCAAACAAACACTGATTGACATTTTCAAGGGCATTCTGGTCATCTGAAAGCACATAAAGCAGATCGTTTTCTTCCAGAACTGTGGATCCATTTGGAGTGATGTATTTGTCATCCCTCCTGATCATGGCGATGATCGCATTCGTGGGAAAACTCAGGTCAACGATCATTTTCCCAACAGCAGGGCAACCGGGTGTGATCACCACCTCATTGAGCATAGCCTTGGGTAATTCTTCAAGAAAACTTTCCGCAGGGGATACAGGTTTTTGCTGTTCAGGAACCACCACATTCAGCCATTTGGCAAAGATATTGAGGGTGGTCCCCTGTATGAGCACGGAAGTGACGGAGATGAAAAAGACCACATTGAAGATCATTTCTGCCTTGTCAATGCCGGCCAATAAAGGATAGGTGGCAAATACGATCGGCACTGCACCTCTCAGTCCTGCCCAGGAAATGTATAATCTGCGGCGCATTTTCATCCTGAAAACCGAGAGACTGAGCAAAACGCTGAAAGGCCTTGCCACAAGAATCAAAAACAAGGCGATCAAAAGTCCGATTCCTATGACTGGTACAATATGACTTGGAATAACAAGCAAGCCTAAAGTCAGGAACAGTACAATCTGCATTAGCCAGGCCAGACCGTCATACATTCTCATGATGGTTTTTTTATGGATCAGATCCTGATTACCAAGATATACCGCACAAATGTAGATGGCGAGAAAGCCGTTGCCCCCGAGAAAATCGGTGGCAGAAAAAGTGAGGAACATCAATGCGATCACCAGCACAGAATACAAACCTTCAAAATCAAGCCTGATCCGGTTGATGATGACTTTACTGACCTTGCCAAAAACAAAGCCCAGGACTCCGCCTAGCACCATTTGTTGTGCAAATACAGGCAAAACAGAAACAAAGGATTGGTCCTGATGTATGACCAGGCTGAGAAAAACCGTGGTCAGCACGTATGCCATTGGGTCATTACTGCCGCTCTCGAGTTCAAGGGTCGGTCTGATATGATCCTTTAAAGCAAGGTTTTTTGATCTGAGAATGGAGAAAACCGCTGCCACGTCCGTTGAACTGACGATGGAACCCAGCAGCATACTTTCATAGATGGTAAAATCGGTGATCAGCCAGACAAAAATCCCCAGTGAAATTGCGGTCAGGATCACACCAATCGTTGAAAGAATAAATCCTTCTTTCAAAACAGGCCGGACAAAATTCCAGTTGGTATCCAAACCTCCGGAGAACAGGATGAAATTGAGCGAAACCACACCGATGAACTGTGCTATCTTCGGGTCGTTGAAACTGATCCCTCCAATGCCTTCATTTCCTGCCAGCATACCGATCGTCAGGAAGAGCAGCAATGTTGGCACGCCAAAACGATATGAGGTTTTACCTGCGAAGATACTCACCAGTAAAAGGATCGATCCTACCAATAATATATTCTCTATCGTTAAATTCATCCGGGATTTATAATTGCTGTCCTGTTTTGAGCTGCCCGGGTTCCAAAGCGAATGATCAATCAGCGTAAATCTGACGTCATCAGGCAGCCAGGGAAAAGTTACTGACCGTAAAAATAATAAAATTTTCCTGAGGGTCAAAATTACACTTATGATAACTTTGGTTTACAGGCAACCGGTTTTCGCTATTGGTGAATTATTTTCTTTTAAACCTGATTGGGAAATACCCGTGTTTTATTATGAAGTTGTTTCAAAATGAATCTTAAAGCTTATCAGCATTTTCAGCAATAAACATAATTATGAAACAACTGCAATGACTTAAGATTCCCTGAAATCCTGCAAAACAAAGAATTACCCCAAGTAATAAGATCTCCGGAATCTGATGAAACTAGACCTGCTCCACCTGATGCGTCTTATCAAGATACCCTCTGATCAAAAAGATCTGAACCATGAAGAACACAACAAAAGTCACCAGGGCAATCAGGAAAAAACTGGAGAAAAACATGGGAAAATAACTGGCATTGAATTGGTTCACCGATTCTGTCAACGGCTCCAGGCTGAACTTTTCCGTTCCGGTGATGGCGAACAACAGGCTCAGACCTGCAATGACCATTGCAACCAGCAGCCAGCCTTTGCGTGAGATCAGCGGTTCAGCCTTTCTTCTCTGTTTTGCTTGAGCCAGTTGTTCAATTCTGAACATGACGGAAGGGACAAAATCAGCGCCGGGAACTTCCGGTGTCACCTGGCTGATCTTTTGCCTGAGCAGATCATCGATCAGCTTATCATCTGTTTTATGCATATTCATGTTTCGGTTTCAGATTCAGTTTTTGTTTTAATTCATCATACAGCAACTGCCTGCTTCTGAAAAGTTTGACTTTTACATTTGACTCTGAGATGCCGGTAATTTCGGAAATTTCCCTGATCGAATGTTCTTCAAAGTAAAACAAAGTTACAATGATCCTTTCATTTTCCGGCAAACTACCGATACAATTGCGTATGATTTCGTTTTCTTCCAGCTTTTCCTGTTCAGCCACATTATCGGTGCTGCCCGGACGATCATAATCGCCCATTCCGATAGTATCATGAAATTTCTTCTGCGACCTGAATTTACTGACACTAGTATTGTAAGCGATTCTGTATAACCAGGTTGAAAATTTCGCCTTTTTACTGAAGCCGGCAAGTGACTTATATGCTTTCACAAAAACATCCTGGGCAACTTCCTCTGCTTCTTCATGGTGCTGGACTATCCTGAGCGCTATGGTAAAGATCATCGATTGATATTTCCGCACGATTTGCCCGTAAGCCTGAAGGTCGCCTTCCAGTGTCTTTTCTATCAACAGTATATCATCTACGGACTCCATCACGCCTTTAGACCACATGAACCACATGGTGGTTACAAATTTAATAAAAAAAAACGTAATTATTTAGCTCAATTGTATTTTAGTCTAAAGTCTGTTAGCTAATGATTTATACCCAGGTTCAATCCCTCTGATCCAGTATAAATTTGGTAACTTTGGGCTCAAAGTAAACGATCTTTCCCCAGGGCCTGACAGGCCATCAGACTCATTATCTAACCACCTGACTAACCACAAAAAACGAAATCATTATGAGCAAACCAAACATATTAGGTTGGATTATTAGAAATCTGCTCATCCGTGGTATGGGTTCATTACCAGTGACAGTGAACGAAGGACTGGAATAGCGTTATACTGACATCATGATTCATGATGAGTCAGTATAATACCGACTTCAGAATAGAGGTAAATGATCTTGTAAACGTCGATATTAACCGGACGATCCGATTCTGCAGTCAGAACAGTTAATAACTTTTACAGGAAATGAATTTCCTGGTCAACAGTCAGAAATGGCAAAGGAATTTCCTTTGACATACATCCGGAAGATTGGTGCCCACACAAATTATCTACACCCTGAAAAAGTAATGCTCATGCAGGAAAAACACCGCTTCAATAAAATTGTATGAAAGGATATATATATTTACCTTTACGATATAACTTATGATTTAACTTACTGCAGATAAAATCAACATGAATAAATATCAGGTTTTTCTTACCAACAAGGCTTTAAAGTATTTCATTGAAGAATCCAAATGGCTGCAATAAGGCAGGTTTTGCCGGTGAAAAACAAAAATATATACTGATGAAAACAATACTGACTGTAATGACTTTCCTGTCATCCATACTACTGCTGCCAGCCCGGGAACAGACGCAATACTGGCATTTGAATGAACACAATGGCATCAGCAGGAAAATTTCCGCTGGTGAACAGTTTAGTGACCATATCGAAATGAGCGGCAAATTCATCTCTGCAGTACTCAAATACGGTGTTCATCAGGATGGTTCTTTCAGGCTCACCCGTGAACTGGTCTGGCCCATGCTGAGGACGATACCCAACGACACCCATGCCAGCCTGATCCGAACCCTGAATACTGATCCGGTCAGTCTGATCTGTATCAATGGCTGGGGGGTCAGAAAAGAACAGGTTACAGAAATCCAACTTGACGGAAGATTGGTGGTCAACAGCCTGCTGGACAACGATATAGCCCTGGAAAGAACGCTTTTCCCGTCCACCGACAAACCAATTTTTTGTGAAAAATATGTCATTACCAATCAACGCAGCAAAAGCTTGATCATAGACATCCCTGAGATACGAAATTCCATCAAAACCCATCCGGAAATGGGGGTAAATGGAGCTTACCTTGTTGAAACCAATTCCATCCAACACGGCAGTTTCCGGCTCAATCCCGGTGAAAAGTGCGAATTTTATATGTTTTTTTACGCAAGAAAAGCAAGTGAGCAGGCTTTTGCTCCGGATATTAAACAGGAGCTTGACCAACGCCTGGCCTTCCTGGAAACCATGAAACAACATCTTGTCCTTGAAACTCCTGATGCTGTACTCAATAAAATGTTTTATTTTGCCAAGATCCGGGCAGCTGAAAGTATTTATCAGACGGCAGGCGGTCCCATGCACGGTCCCGGAGGACTCAGATATTATGCAGCCATCTGGGCCAATGATCAGGCCGAATACATCAACCCGCTTTTCCCTTATCTGGGTTATGGCTACGGAAATGTTTCCGCCATCAACGCCTTCAGACATTTCGCCCGATTCATGAATCCGGAATATAAACCCATCCCCAGTTCCATCATTGCTGAAGGACTGGATATCTGGGATGGAGCAGGAGACCGCGGTGATGGAGCCATGATCGCCTATGGTGCCTCCAGGTTCGCATTAACTTTGGGAAACAAAGATGTTGCAGTAGAATTATGGCCGTTGATCGAATGGACGCTGGAATATTGCAGGCTAAAACTTAATCAACACGGTGTAGTGACTTCAGATACAGATGAACTTGAAAATCGCTTTCCTTCCGGTAATGCGAATCTGGTCACATCATGTTTGTATTATGACGCTTTGCTGTCTGCACATAGCCTTGGTATTGATTTGGGAAAGCCGACCAAAATTTTGAAAAGCTATAAAAACCAGGCAGCAAACCTGAAAAAAAACATAGAGAAATTTTTCGGCAGAAACGTTATGGGTTTCGAAACCTACCGTTATTATGAAGGCAACGATGTATTGCGTTCATGGATCTGTATTCCATTGACCGTAGGCATCTTCGACCGAAAAAACGGAACCATTGATGCCCTGTTCTCACCTGAACTCTGGACTGCTGACGGACTGGCAACTCAATCCGGAGATAAAACTTTCTGGGATCGGGCCACCCTCTACGGATTGAGAGGTGTGTTTGCAGCCGGGGAAACAGAAAAAGGACTTAATTATTTGAAATACTATTCTGAAAGGAGGTTGCTGGGCGAACATGTTCCTTATGCTGTTGAGGCATACCCTGAAGGCAATCAGCGACATCTTTCTGCCGAAAGCGGGTTGTATTGCCGGATATTTACCGAAGGTCTTTTTGGGATCAGACCGGTTTCCTTGAGAAGTTTTGAACTGTCACCCAAATTGCCCTGGGAGTGGGATCAAATGAGCCTGAAGAAAGTTCACGGATACGGGCGGGTATATGACATTCATATAAAAAGAGAACAGGAAAAACTGAGGATCATGGTGGTTGCCAATGATACGACCATTTTCAATAAGTCAGTTGATCCAGGGCAAAGTGTGATAGTTGACTTTAACAACTGATCGGCCAAAATTTGACTGTATTAACCGATTTTGGGTATATCTGACCTATTTGGGAGAGGAATACGGATAACACTGATTGGGCGAATCTTCACAGATCCATTCATCGAAAAAATACTTATGCTACTGATCCGTATGAACTATTAAAAGAGCATTACTTTTCTTAATTTTGGAACCTGATTAAATCATTTCATTAAGATGACGCAATTCAAAAAGATATTCTTCACCTTACTTTTCTTTGCATCAGTCCTTTCCAATCATGCATTTGCACAAAATCTCAATGGTGTTCCCGAATCCTATCAAAAGCTGATCAATGAGTCTTTGGGCAAAGCCGTAACGAATGCTTCACAATTGTCCAAAGCCATTGAGATGGCCTCACCTGAAGAAAAAGGATCTGTATGTTTCCTGATCGCCTATATGCCCGAAAGGGATCTGCAGACGCTGAACGCTGAATTTATCCTGGAAAATGTGAGGCTGGCGCATCAAGCCCGGCAAAAATTTTCCTGGTGCGCAGACTTACCGGATTCCATTTTCCTCAATGAAGTGTTGCCTTATGCATCCCTGAATGAGACCCGGGAAAACTGGAGAGCAGAATTTGTTAAGACCTTTGGACCCTTGGTGGCAGGAAGTAAAAACATATATGAAGCCATTGATTCGATCAACCGGAATATCCTCAAAATAACCGGTGTGGAATACAATACCCAGCGAGAAAAAGCAGATCAGAGCCCGTTTGAATCCATGAAGTCCGGGATGGCTTCCTGCACAGGTCTTTCCATTCTTTTGACCGCCGCGTTCAGGGCTGTCGGCATTCCCTCGAGGATCGCCGGTACGCCGATGTGGACCAATATGCGAGGCAACCACAACTGGTGCGAAGTCTGGATCGAAGGTAAATGGTATTTTACAGAGTATTACCCTGACAGGCTCAATTTCAGCTGGTTCCTGGAAGACGCCGGAAAGGCTGACAGGAACAATCCCATACATTGGATCTATGCATCTTCATTCAAACCAACAGGCCTGGCCTTTCCACTCGTCTGGGATGAAAATATACATTATGTCCATGCGCAAAATGTAACAGACAGATACATCGACCTGTATCTTGCAGATGATGATTTAAAAGCCATTAGTGATGCGGACTACATCCTGAATGTAGTCGTGTACAAATCAGAAAATATGGTCAAAAGCAAAGATCGTGTCATTGCCCGTGTGGAAATTATAGACGAAGAAAAGGTGATTGATTTCGGTTATTCACCGGGTCCGATTGACGACCTCAACCGATATCTTAAATTCACCTTAAAAAGAAACAAGCGATATGAAATTGCACTCACCCTTCCGGATGGCAGTCAGAAAAAAGTCTTCCAGCAATCAGCAGATCACAGGGATCAGGTTTTGACATTATGGGTGGAATAGCCCATTTAAATGTAATTTCTTGATTTATCGGAAAATCTACATTCATAATATTTGAACACCTGCATGATTTTCCCTGAAAAATGCCGAAAAACAGCCCAATACCCAATTTTAGGCCTTTTTTTGTGTATTCATACGCAAATAAAGACATGATTTTGTGTATTGACGGAAAATCAATGTTTTAAAAGGATAAAGATCTGCGATAATCCGTCATATCCGCGTCATCCGTGTTCAAAAAACATTGAGTAAAACAACAAATTTTACCGTTTTACTATTTATCTGAATGCACAGTATGATACATGACTGTCTTCAATTCATTCCAGGCGCCCCTGGTAAAATCAGGAATTTTGACCGGCATACCCTGATTTTTAACCGAAATCTGGGATAATTCGATCACGGAAGACCATTCTGCTGCGTCATAAACATCCTGATCCAGTGGCAAACCGTGATGCAGGCAGTAGATCAACCTGTAGTCCATGATAAAATCCATGCCGCCATGTCCGCCTACCTGTTTCGCCTTGTCACCCACTTCCTTCACGATGGGATGTTCGTATTGTTTCAGTATTGCTGTGAGAGCTGAATCTGAAAGGTAGCTATGACCGTTTGGTTCCAGGGTTATTCCCATCCTGGGCCATTTCTGTGCAAAACCTTTGGTTCCGCTCAACATGTGTATCCGGCTGTATGGTCTTGGATTGGTAACATTGTGTTGAATTTTAATGGTTTTCCCACGAACAGTTTTTATGATAGTGGTATTCATGTCACCTTTTTTGTAGGCTCTTTTGGCATAATCAGAATCTTCACCAAACTTTTCTTTGGCAAATTCAGTCAGCCCGAACTGGTTGCTCGAAACAGAAACCAGGTACTCCATCCGGTCGCCGCGATGTATATTCAGTGCATGAGCGATCGGCCCCAGGCCGTGCATCGGATAAAGTGCACCATCCTTTTCCTGGTTGTGTTTCAGACGCCACATGTTCCAGTAATGCAGCGGTTCACCTTTCTCTGCGAACAGATATTCTCTCAGATCATGGATGTATGCACCTTCTGCATGCACGATCTCCCCGAACAAACCCTGCTGCGCCATATTCAGTGTAGCCATTTCAAAGAAGTCATAGTTGCAGTTTTCCAGCATCATCATGTGGCGCCTGGTTTTTTCTGAAGTATTGACCAGTTGCCAGCATTCTTCCAGGGTCAGAGCGCCTGGAATCTCCGTGGCAACGTGTTTCCCATGTTCCATAGCGTACACTGCAATGGGTGTATGCAGATCCCAATGGGTGCATACATATACCAGATCCACATCTTCGCGCTGGCATATCTTTTTCCAGTCATCCGGCTGCGTGTAGCCATCCGGTTCAGGTCTGCCTCTGTCCCTGAGTGTAGCTTTGGCATCTTCTACATTTTCAGGGACCACATCGGCGATCGCGACGATCTGTGCTTCATCGATAAAACTCAGGCTGTAAACAGAACCCTGCCCACGCATACCAAGACCGATCACGGCTATGCGGACCACGTCCAGTGGTTCAGCGCGGAGTTGCAGCACGTGTTTTTGCCCGGCAGGTCTGGGTGGTGTGGGATAGACATCCACAGCGGTGAAAAGAGCATCAGCAGGTTGCTTTGCGGTCTGGCAAGCATTGAAGCAACATCCAATTACCAATACGGTTATCCAGAATGAGATTATAAAAGGAAGATTTTTCATTTGTTATGATGTTTGTGTTGTTTTTTTGTTGCTATGTTTTTATGTTTCTTTGTTTGAGTTGTTCGAAATGTTCGAAATGTTCGTATTACTGATCACTGATTACAGATTACAGTTCACAGAAACTTCATTTGTTGAATTGTTGAATCTTCGAATCCCCAAAAATAAGGCAATCTTACCGGATTAGCAAGCCGATCGAACCTGCATGGCAATAATTATTTGTGCCCATCTGTGAAAACCATTTGTGTCAATTTGTGGAAGAAGATCTGTGCAAATCTGTATCCAAATCTGTGTAAATCTGTGGACCTTATTATCGCAAAATTGATCATAAAAATAAAAAAAGCCGGACACAAAGCCCGGCTTTTCAGTAATTTTTGAAAAGATCATTCTTTGATGATCCTGACCGTTTCAGACAACTCAGGGTTGCTTATCCTGGCCAGATAAACACCTGAAGGCAGATCTGAAAGATCGAGTTCAATCGTCTGAACTCCGGCTTTCAGTTCTCTATGCAATAGCATTACACTCTGTCCGGTGATCGTCATTAAATGGAAAGTGGTCGATTGGTCATTATCCAGATTCAAATCAACAAACAGGCTTTTTGACACAGGTAACGGATAGGCATTGACCAATCCCGGACTGCCATTTACATTCGTCCTGTCAACAAACACTTTTCTGGAGACTTGTTCCAATCCATCCCTGTCGACACTTCTTACCCTGTAATAAGCTTTTTGATATGGTCTGGCATCTTCAAAACTGTACAGCCTGATATCTGAAGAAAATCCGGCAGCTTCTGTTTTACCGATCTCTTCCCATCTGAGTGAACTGCCATCATTGCGTTCAACGACCATGTGCGAGGTATTTTTCTCACTGGCAGTAGACCATTCGATCAGATTGTATTTCGGCATCACTGTGGCTTTGATATCGAGGAGTTCAAGAGGTAAAGTTCCTGCCAGGGAAAGTGAAAATGTCCCTGAAGCTGTGCTCCACTGCTTCACTCTTACCAGATAATTTGTCAAATCGCGATTGGATGATCCATTTCCACCATCAAAACTTGGAATTGTATAAAGAATTGTTTCATTTTCACCCCCAAATCCATCATCATCGCAAGTGATGAAAACAGGCGCACTACAATCTGTGTATGAATACAAGTAAATGGCATAATCCTGGCTTGCGCTGGGATCAATGGTAATGGTCAAAGTACCCCCGGGGAAAATATCAACATTGTCTATCTTATACCAGACATCAGCAGAGGTGTTCGTAAATCCGTCACATTCCTGGTTAGGAACTGAAGAGGCTGTTGCATTGACCGTCGTTCCTGTTTGTGAACCACCAAATGTTAAAGCCGTTCCGTCACATGGGTCGTTGTTGGCTGGAGGTGGGGGAGGAGCTTCTGTTGTATAAGAAAAAATAGTCGTATTACACCCAGATGCATCTCCTGATGCATTCGAAGGCACTATATACCAATAATATAATGTGCTATAAGCACGCCCGGATGGAGTAAATGTTGTTGTAGGTGCAGTCACAGTAGAAAAAGTAGTCGGTGGATTGGCTGTCCCGTGATAGACCTTATAGGATGTGGGAGTTCCACCTGTTCCTGCAGGCGTCCATGTTAGTGCTGTTGTCAAAGTGACTCCTGTTGATCCATCTATTGGAGTGTTTAAAGTAGCACAATCAGGCGGTGGCGGTGGCGTTTTTAAGCAGATATTTTTCACTGTACTAACTCCTGAGGACCAAGTATATAAACGTATAAAATAGGTATTTCCAATAGTTAATCCCGTCAATGTACCGCCTGCATCGGTATCAGTACACAAAATAGCAGTCATTGTACCGCCGCATGAACTCGAGAATACATGCCAATATACATCTGTAGATCCGGAAACATGAGTGGCCTCAAGGATCACTGAGGCAGCCGGGGCAACAAAAGAGAACCATACATCATCATCCGGTGTTCCTGAGTTGCTGGTACATGCTCCAGTTGGAGTGACATTAGAATTTGTAGCCCCTGCAGTAGATTGATTGCTTAAAGTCACACAGGTGCCATCGGTTGGTATCATTGGAAACTGAGAGGCTCCAGCACAATTATCATTTGAAGGTGGCGCCGGCGGGGTTTTTAAACAAATATTCTGTACTGTACTAACTCCAGATGAATAGGTATATAACCGAATATAATATGTATTACCAATAGTTAATCCTGTTAAAGTTCCACCACCATTATTATCAGTACAAAGAATAGCAGTCATGGAACTTGCACATGCACTTGAAAAAACATGCCAGTAAACATCACTATTTCCTGATACAAATGTCGCTTCCAGAATTACTGAGGTAGCAGGAGCAACAAAAGAGAACCAGACATCATCATCAGGAGTCCCTGAGTTGCTGGTACATGCTCCTGATGGAGTAACATTGGAATTGGTAGCTCCTAATGTGCTTTGATTGCTTAAGGTCACACAAGTGCCGTCTGTAGGAATTACCTGAAATGGTGTTGCATTTGCGCAATCATCGTTTGGAGGTGGTGGAGGGACTGTAGTAAAACTTGTTATTGAACATCCTGATGCAGAACCTGCAGCATTTTTAGGTACAATTTGAACATAATAAGTTGTATTATTAATAAGTCCCAAGTAAGCAATACTTGTTGTAATTGTATTACCTAGCAACGAAAGTGGTGGATTACTTGTACCCAAATAAACATCATAGCTAGTTGCATTAGATGCAGCACTAAAAGTAATATTTCCATTAATAGCTACATTAGTTGCGTTATTTGCGGGAGAAATTATAGATGTACAAGAAGGTGGTGTAGGTGCAGTACAGGTGCGAGAAATTGTAAATGTTCCTGTAGAAGTACTTGAAGTACTATAATGAGCAATATAAACGAAATAATTAGTTCCTATTGCTGAGGTAAATGTATATGTCTCAGTTCCACCTGATCCACCATTATCCAAACAAATAATTGTGTTTAAAGCTCCGCAAGATCCAGAAAAAATATCCATTTCATGATCAAATCCGCTACCAGCAACACTTGAAATCGTGGTAGTCTGTCCATCCCCTGTAAAGGTATACCAAACTCCGTAAAGGCTTGCACATCCACCAGGAGAAACAGATTCAGAAACTGTATTCACAGTTGTTCCTGCTAAATTGCTTGTTCCACACGGTAAACTTGTTGCATTAATGCACTCATCGTTCGAAGGGGGAGTCAAAGTAGTAAAACTCCACTCACTACATCCGTCAGCTGCCCCATTGGCATTTTTGGGTATAATTTTCCAGAAATATTGAGTATTTATTGATAAAGCGCCTGGATTGTAGGTTGTAGTCGCAACGTTACCCACTAAAGGTGGATTAGAAGCCGTTCCAAAATACACATCATATGAGGTAGCTCCTGCTGCTGGAGCCCAGGATAATTGGGCATTAAGTGCAACATTTATTGCAGCATCAGCAGGAGAAGGAGAAGTGGCGCATAGTGGAGGAGTAGTAGATGGTTGGGTCGCACTAAAATCATCGATGTAGACATAATAGTCACCTGCCTGCCACTGACCTCTTATTCTTATACGCACATTATTCCCATTTGGAACAGATGCACCTGAAACGATATAGGTCACTATAGCGCAACTTGTAGAAGGCACATGATTAACTTCATTAATGGTGCCAGCAGTAATTGTATAAGTAGTACCACCATCAATTGATACTTCTGTATATATATCTCCCCAGTCAGGTGTATTTGGAGTTGCTGTACCCCCTGTGTAATTAATAATCTTATAATTAAAAGAAATTGTCAGATTCTGACCATTTGAAGCTTGTACCGGACTTTGAATATTCCCTGTTTGCGCACTAGAATAAAAATTCCTGCGCAGAACTCCAACACCTGTACAAGGCGATGTTGTAGTTCTTGCAAAAGAAGTGTAGGTCCATCCAGTGGGTGTGGAAGTACCATCAAATGTTTCATTGATAGTAATTTGACCGCTAGATTCCGGACTAAACAAGAAAAATCCCAAAAAAGCAGACATGATAAGTACTAATCTCTTCATAATTTCAGTTTTAAATTGACAAAATTGTTTATACTTTTAGATCTGAGGATCAATGAAAATTGAATTGATAATTAAGAAAACTTTATACTGGTGAATAATTCACCAGATGCGATTATCAAAAAAATAACAATCCATTTTCGCCCTCAAACGTCTTTTTACGGGTTTATTTTGCTCAAACATAAAAATTTTTAGTGGCATTTCAAAAATATCTAAACTCAAATTTACATGGGGCAAAAACTTTAACATTTGAGGTAGATCGCCAACTTATATTTGATTGTCAATATGTTATTAAAAATGGTCCCATTTCCTCTCTTTCAAAATCTATTTTTGAGCATTCCTGACAATAAATCAAAATATCAGATGATCGGATGAAATGCGATTTGTATGATTCTATTCTCGGGACAAGGTCACTCAAAACTTTATCTTTTGATGAAGATGAAATGGGGGTTCTCAGCCTATTTTTTGGGTATTCGGGATTTGTTAGCCACTGCATTTGTTTATTCCTCGTAAAGACTCAAAAAGGTAACAAAAAGCAATTTGTGCCCATCTGTGAAAACCATTTGTGTCAATTTGTGGAAGAAGATCTGTGCCCAAATCTGGGGATAAAAAAAACAGCCTGAGCATACCCAGACTGTTTTTTCCCAGCCGGACTTTCATCCGAACTAAAATATTTAATTATTACTTAATCCACCTTGACCATCCTTTGCTGGTACACCTGATCCCCGTGTTTTACCATGATCTGGTAGGTATTGGCCGGCAACTGATCCACTTCCACAGGTTCCTTATCTGAAGCCCTGAACGTTTTCCTCATCACCAGGCTTCCATCCATTCCGATGATGGTCAACTCCATATCTTCTCCGTTGTGGTCGATCCCGGAAAGATCGATATACAGCTTTTGTGTTGCAGGGTTCGGATGGATATGGATAAATCCTTCGTTCCTTTCAAACAACACAGATCTGATGTCCGAATACTGGTACCGTCCATCCTGATCGCACATTTTGAGGCGGTAATAAACTTCCTGACTGGAACTCGTAAACCTGGGTAATCGACCATCAAAAAACCGGTAGCCTCTTTGATCCCTGCTGTAACCTGCAGCTGCAACTCTACCTATCGTTTCCCACCTGTATCCGTTGAGACTTCTTTCGATACTGAAGTGGGAAGAGTTTGTCTCAGTTACAGTAGTCCAATTCAGGAAAACACTACGCTCTCCCATCTTCTCAGCGGTAAAGTCTTCCAATTTTATTGGCAATGTGCCCAATATTAGCGGGTTTTCATCTGTTGTTATTGTACCATTAAACAGGGATATCGCAATTGTAGTAAAAGCCCCATTATGAAATATATTTCCTTGAATTTGAGGATTCCCAGAGTTAGAAGGTGTAATTGTTTGTGGAAAAACAATAGTATTCGCGCTCGAGACTACCATTGTACCATATAATTGAGGAGTATTTGTTATGCTTGGTGCTGTAGATTCATCAGAATAAACTGCGTGCATGGCACGCATTTTATTTTGCGCTGTAATATAGCCACAGTTTTGAGGTAGAAAAGGGGGCAACATCGCAAAAGCAGGGGCCAAAGTAAATGTAACAGTTCCAGGCGCAAATTGCCCAGCAGAATAAACGAAAATAGTATTTAATGCGGCCAATTTCATTGGTTCCGGACTCGTCTTTGAAACGTATAACTGCAAAGTAAATGAATTTGATGTATATGCAGTCTGTACGTAATCAACATGTAATTGCTGACTATTCAAATTATTTAATACTGAACTGAAGAATAGTAAGCTAATTATTCTTAAAAATATTATTGATTTATAACTTTTCATATCTATAAATTTACTTAATTATCTATATTATCTGATTAAGGCTTTTGGACTGATATGAAATTAAAATAGTTCAATTCCCAAATCGGATAGTCAAAATTATCAACATTACCATCTCCATTTAAATCCGTTCTGAAATAACCAGAAAGAAAATTAAAATAATCCAACTCCCAAACAGGATAATCGAAATTGTCAATGTTTCCATCCCCGGGCACTCCATCTATATCCCCGCTATACATGCACCACACACCTCCAACCTGTACCATATTACTTCCATATGCCTGCCCTGATCCACTTGCAAAACTATAATTGGTAGAATTACCAAATAAAACAGGTGATGCACTCCATGTCTCCAATGCATTCCGATGCTTAAGCACAACAAAGTAACTGTTCCCACTTACTGCTCCTGGATAGGTACAAGTCATCGTACCATTCGTATTAATGATACCCGTAAATGTATGCACCAAACCATAAGGGGCTGTCGCAGATCTTAATTCAACAGTCAGGTTGTCACATTGAGAACCTGTTGCTCCAGGAACTCCACTGTTCAAAAGAACCGGGCGCATTGTACTTCCATTCATGTACCCTTCTATAAATGCTGTCAGGTTTAGTATAGTATTCTTGGTAAACCCGGTAAATCCCACATTTGTATTCGTGGCTGTTGAAGAAACCGTATTTCCGCTGTGGGCAGCATTGGTATAATCCCAGTTTGCTCCGTCCCAGCTGGCCCCGTCAATATTGGCCTGGGTGCCGACCACGTCATTACCGGGAATAAAGGTTCCGGTCAGGTTGGCGCTGTAGCCTGTGATACCGCTGGCCTGTACGTTCCAGTAGCGGGTCAGGTAGTCCGGGGCAGTACCCGGTTTGTCGGGATGCACGGCATTGACCACATTCACGCCCACATTGGCACTGCTGTAGGAACCTGTAATAGCCGCTGTCAAAGGTGAATAGTTGGTTGAAGCAACATTGTCGCCCACTTCAAATGTTAGTGTTCCATTTGCTGAAATCGGCTTGATGAACTTGCCACTTCCGGTAGCTACAACGTATTCATTGCTGCTGGCCCCTGTAACTGTACCTCCACTCCCCATCGTCAGATCATAATTTCCCAGCACCACCTTATTGTTGCTGCCGGCAAAATCCAACTGACCGTTGATGGTCATCGCATCCAAAAGGACGACATTGGCGCTGGTCTTATCCACCTGTAAATTGCCGAAAACACCACCTCCGCTCGTCACATCAGAATTGGCAGTTCCTGAAAAAATGGTCTGTGATGCAGCATTGAAATTCATCGTAGCAGCATTGGTAAAATCACCTGAAACATCGAGGGTTGCACCGCTTTCCAGTACAATGCTTCCACTGCTGTTGGTTATGTCGCTTTGCACGACCAGGCTTGCTCCACTCTTTACGGTGATGGTGCCGCCCTGGTTGACCAACTGAGCCTGCAAAGCAAATATACTTAAGGAGAAGAATAAGATAAGAACAATTCTCATTTCATTTATTTTTGGTTATTAAAGGTTTTAACCGTCAAAGTCAAAATACTCGATCAATTTGGTGCAACACCAATATGTTTAACAAAGGGATTCTTTTAAAAACAATTTCGCTGCACCAATACGGTACGGAAGTTACATCTGCAATTCAAAACTATAACATAATTTTAAACAATACAACAAACAGCATACAGAAATTTATCTGTTTATTTTTGTATTACGACAATTACCTGTTTCTCAAAGATAATTTTTATCACAACAAATTTACATCACTAATTTCATACAAACCATAATTTGTGGTGAACAGCCGGAAATAATTTGTGAAATGCTGTTTTTTTGAAGCCAAATGCATTCATAAGCAAGAATTTTGACCCAAATTGACAAAAATCAAATAAAATTCAACTTTTTTGTAACGTTTTACAGCCGGCAAGCATTATGCTTTTGTTGGAACAAATGATTTACTGCCGGCAGGAACAGGTTTTAATAAAATTTGAAAATTCATATTATATTTTTCATGATACGGTATTTCTTTTTATTCTTTTGTGCTTTCTTACTGCTGCTCTCCTGCAGGAAGGAGGTGGATATTTTTGTGGATGAGGATCCGATCACCGATCCGCCCGCAGAACTGGTATCCACCAGCATATACGGACAGGTGATCAGCGAGTATGCTTTGCCCGTTCCGGATGCAGTAGTGAAGATCAGGGAATACGAAGTCAAGACAGATGCGAACGGATATTTTGAGTTCGACCACATCCAGGCCAATAAATACGGAACACAGATCATAGCCTCGAAAGACGGATTCATGAAAAACATCATCACCGTTTATCCAAGGCTGAACCAGCAAATGTTCAGAACCATCATTTTGTCCCAAAACGTGAATTCTGCCACCTTCCTGAGCAGCAGCGGCACAAGGATTGAAATGGGCAGTCAAACCAGGCTGGATATCCCGCCGAATAGCATCGTCTACAATTCTGACGGTTCGGATTATACCGGACAGGTCGTTTTGAACTGGTCGAGGCACGAATTGACGGATAACCATTTTCTGAATCTCATACCCGGAGAACTGATCGGTCAGGACTCCGCAAATATCCGCAAAGGTCTTGATCCGGTTGGTATTCTGCAAATGTCGATGACCGACCCGAATGGTATTCCGCTGAGACTGGCCCAGGGCAAAACTGCAGATCTGCGATACCAGGTGACATCTTCCTACAAAGGTCTGCTGGAGGATAAAATACCCATGTGGTATTATGATTCCAAAAAAAATAAATGGATCGAAAGCGCTGAAGGGATCAAAACAGCTGCAAAAATATACGAAACATCGCTGCCGGCCATTGCCGACTGGAGCTTGGCATATCCGGAAGAGATCGTACCCTTCAAAGGCACATTGACAGACCATAAAGGAAAAGGACTCAAAAACTTTTCCCTCACCGTTGAATCAGGAATGAATAAAACCATACTGTCAACAGACCATGACGGGTACTTTTTTGGTCATGTGCCGGCCAACAAGCCCCTTTCTGTTGTCATCCTGAATGACTGCGGCATTGAAGTGCAACAGGAAGTCATCAACGCAGCATCATCAGACATCACATTTGACAAGCAGGTTGAGGAAAGTGCTGACTGCAGTACAATTCCGGTCAGCGGTGTACTGGTCGATTGCGAGGGTAAAAAACTGACCAACGGCTATGTGCTGCTCAAAACCAAAAACAAACATTATTTTCTGGGGACTGACCAGGAAGGTAATATTTCCGGAGAATTCAGGGTCTGCGGTGAAACTGATGAGGTGACGCTGGAAGCTGTGGATTATAAAAACAACATTCAGGCAGTCATGGACGTTGATATTTTACTGGGTGATGCATTACAGCTCGGCATTTGGAAGATCTGCGACAGAGTGGACGGATACATTTCAGTGCAGTTCAACGACCGTGTTTACCTGGTCAACCAGGAGATCATGGTGGAACAGGACGAAAGTGATGTGATCTTCAGTGCAGCATCCGGTTTATTCGAGGTTGAATGCTGGATCAGGGATTTCAGCGGAGAAGGCATATATCTGATCCAAAATGAATCTTCTGCGGATTTTATCCTGACTTTTACTCCTTTTTCTCAGGATGCGCCTAAGTTGGTTCCCAAAGATGTCGCCTCACTGTCCACTTTCAAACTGGAAGTTACCAAATATGTTAAAAACGAACTGATACAGGGCAAAATCGAAGGTTTGGCCAGAGATATGAACAACAACAACAAGGAAGGAATGATGTACATCAAATTCAGTATACCATTGCGACAATAAATAAATTTTCCGGGGTGGAGATTCAACAAATGATCATAGCGTGTCAGAATGATGACAGGAGGGCCCAAAAGCTGCTCATGGAGACCTATGCTTCTTATTTGTTCGGTGTATGTAAGCGGTATACCAGGGATGAACAGGAAGCCAAGGATGTCCTTCAGGAGGCTTTTATCTCGATCTATGCACATATTGGAGAATTCAAATCCGACACAGGTGCATTCAAAGCCTGGATAAGGAGAATAGCAGTGAATGCTGCACTGCAAAAACTGAGAAAAACATATCAGAAAAAGGAAATCATGCACGATGTGATCCAGGATGACCGGACAGAAGTACCCGAAGTGCTGGATAAGATCAACGTGGATGACCTGCTCAATGCCATCAGTAAACTGCCTGATCTTTACAGACATGTATTCAACCTGTATGTCATTGAAGGATATAAACATAAAGATATCGGAGAAATGCTCGGCATGAAGGAAAGCAGCTCAAGGGCAGTTCTGGCCAGGGCAAAAAGCCAACTCCGGGATTATTTGTCAATTTATGAAAAAGTAGCCATATAATGGATGCATTTGAAAAACATATAAAAAACATTTTTGAAGAACACCAGGCTCCGGTGGATGTGGATGAGCTTTGGCAAAAGGTAGAGCCATCGCTCAATAAAAAAACACGGCGCAAATGGTGGCCATTCCTGCTGTTGCTCGGCGCAAGCCTCGTTACAGGTGTTTTCCTGATCGTCGATCATGATCAGGATCTCAGCGCAGGCACCCATGCAATGGTGAGTAAAGACACCTCATACTTTGGAAAAAAAGGTCAGTTGATTAAAACTAAACCAGTTGATAATCTAATATTTACTAAAGAAAACATACAGTCAGATGTGGCAATGCAAACAAAACCTGCCCTGACTGATGTCAACAGCCGGGTCCCTTCACAAAAATTAAAGTGGTTTGATTCTTCTATTTCTAATACAGTTGATGAAAATGACGAATTGGCTGGATCGGAGCAGCACAGTGTCTTTACCGGTAGTGATCAGAATCCGGGAATTACAGCTATCTCCACCCCTAAAGTTGATTTGAGCGCTCTGGTCCGGCCCGTCATTTTGCTGAATTCATTCCCACAAATGCCAGAAACCGCAGTAAAGGCAAATTTTGCGCGCGTAAAATTGAGCCTGGACCTTTTTGCAGGCATGGATCATTCCAAAAAATTCCTTGCAGCCAAAAGCCTCGACGATACATGGTATGCCGAAAAACGCAAAGCGACTGAATTACCACTTGAATCCTATCATATTGGTGCGCATCTGAATGCAACCCACACTTCCGGATTTTTTGCAGGAGCAGGTGTCGTCTACTACCGGACCACTGAACTGTTTGAAAGTAAGGACAGGGTCATGGTGGAAAAGATCACCGACGATATCGTTGAGATCATTACCTATGCGGACGGCAGCATTGAAGAAAGAAGCGGTAGCAAGATCATACTGGAACCCAAAAGCTGGGAAAAAAAGAAATACAACGCATACCACTATATTGACCTTCCGGTTTACCTGGGATACGCTTTCCCGGTCAGAAGATCCTTGCTGGAAATATATTCAGGTCTTTCATTCAACCTGCTCTTCGACCAGAAAGGGGAGATCATAGGTCATAAGGGCTTGCCGGTTAACCTGGAAAATCCGGATGACACGATCTTTAAAAAACTGGTGCCGGCAAGCGGCATATTGGGATTCAATGCGCTTTTCCCGGTCAATGAGCACTGGGTCGTATTTGTCTCACCGGTTGTGCATGTCAACCTGGGATCGATCACAGGGTCCGGTTACCCCCTGGAACAAAAATACCTGAAATCCGGGCTTCGCTTAGGCTCGCGGTTGCGTTTTTGATCTGACAGGACATACTCTTTGATCCATCCCATTTTTGTTTGTCAGTATAAATTTCAAAACGCGTTTCAGCCTGAATACTTTAGTTCAGGCTGATTTTTTTGTCTCACCCAATAAACTTTATGTATTTTCGTATTAAGGAAGTTGTTTAAATGATACTTAATGCCTGAAATCAAATCATTGAAAGTCAAATCCTTCAGCTTTCTTCCGGCTCTGTATATTCCGGCATGCAATTCAATAAAGTGCTTTACTTTGACTTTCAAGTATTTATATTCTGGTTTAGTCCTGATTTTTAAACAGCCTCAATATAAGATATTGGTCCTGAATTGACAATTAAAAGATTATATATTATTTTTTTCGTGCATGCATTTTTTTGCCTGAGTTGGATGCCTGCGCAAATTTCACTTTGGAATAACCAACGGCAGGCCACTATTGTTGTTCAGAACGGCCATCTGATCACAGATACGCTGACCATTATTCCATCATCTCTCAGGGTCACCACTTCCTCCGGTGATACTTTACCTCCGGATTTTTTCTTGGTCCAAAACCGGACCATACAACTTATTCCCGGAAATCAGATCATCACTATTGGAGATACGCTGCAAATTGCTTACAGGGTCATCGGTTTGGATCTGGGCAAAAGCTATTTCAGGCTGGATTCTCTCAGCCTGGCTGCTTCTGATGGTGTGCTCAAACCCTGGAAGCCAACCCTGCAGACTGAAAACCAGGGATTGATCGAGTCAAAGGAACTGGATTATGACGGAAGTTTTTCGAGGGGATTTTCGGTCGGCAACCGTCAAAGCCTGGTCATGAATTCAGATTTCAATCTGCAGATGTCGGGAAAGATCAGCGATGACATCGAAATTCAGGCGGTCATGTCTGATGCAAACATCCCGGTGCAGGCTGAAGGCAATACCTATCAGCTCAATGAATTCGACAAGGTTTTTATCCGCCTGAACATGAAAAATCATATGTTGTCCGCAGGAGACCTGGAAGTGAAAAACACACCAGGGCATTTTGCCAGATATCACAAAAAAATAAAAGGGATTTCATACGGAAATTCCTTTGCCACCAAGGCAGAATCCACAAGCTGGAAAAACGAAATGGGATATGCGGTCACCAAAGGTAAGTTTGCGCGGTACCAACTGGAAGTGCAGGAAGGCAACCAGGGCCCATACAAACTCAGGGGTAGCGGAAACGAACAATATCTCATCGTGCTTTCAGGTACTGAAAAGATCTATTACGATGGTATTTTACTCAAAAGAGGAAGGGAATTTGACTATATTATTGATTACAATACGGCTGAACTGATATTTTCAGTTAACCGGCTGATCAGCAGGGACTCCAGGATAACAGTTGAATTTGAATACGTCGACCTGAGTTATTCCAGGTCTATACAACATATTTCAAGCAGACTGGAGTCTGAAAATGCCGGTATTGAGTTCCAGTTCTACAATGAAATGGACAGCAAGACCAGTTCCTCGGATGAAGAATTGGATTCCATCAGTTTGTCCGTGATGCAAAACAGCGGCGATGATGCAGCAAAACTGGTCAGAAGCGGCATCGTACGAAAAAATGCTGCAAACACTTCCCAGGACGTAATCTTATACACCAAAAAATATGAAGCTTCCATCCAGGACTCGGTCCTGGTTTACGCCAGCCACCCGGACAGCGCCAGGTATTCAGCTTATTTTACTGACCTTGGGGAAGGAAATGGATCCTATGCCATATCAGAAAAAAATACAGTCAACGGAAGGGTGTACAATTGGGTTGGCCCGGGCAACGGAAGGTATGAACCTGTGATCAGATTGAAAGTGCCCGAACAAAAAAAGCTGATGAGCCTTGGCGGAAATTACCAGGGCTTACCCGGAATGTCAGTGACCACTGAAATGAGTTTAAGCAAACTGGATCTCAACAGGTTTTCACTTATTGACCGTGAAGACGACCTGGGTTTCGCAGGATTTATCAGGGCGGATTATGAAAAGACCCTGAAACAACGATCTCCGGATCCTGTTGACCTGGAATATTTTAAAGCAGGGATTGGTTACGAAGCTGTTTCCCGGAATTTCAATGCCATCAATCCATACCGGGAAGTGGAGTTTTTGAGAAACTGGAACCTGGAATCTTCTGCTGAAAAAACTCAGGAACATCTGATAAGCAGCCATTTTGCATTGAAAATCAAAAGTTATTCTGCTTCCTACCAATTCTCCAGCCTCACGAAACCAGGTATTTTTTCCGGATACAGACACGAGCCGGCAATCGGGTTGACAAAAGGAAAACTTTTCCTGCTTCTGGGCGGAGACTTTTTGCAGACGAGAGGATCACTTGAAAAAACATCCTTTATGAAACCTTTTTTTGATATCCGGTTTAAAAGCAAACATACAGTTGGTTTCAGTTTTAAACAGGAAAAAAACAGGTTCAAAAAAACCGACACTGATTCCCTGGGCAAAAGAAGTTTTTCCTTTAACAACTACCGAGTGTTCTGGGACCTGAAAAGCAAGGAAAACATGTTGATGCAGGTTTTTGTCAACTACAGGGAAGATCTCCTGCCGAAAGAAGACCTGTTCATCCGGAATCATTATGCAGTGGATGCAGGATTAAAGGGATTCCTGAGCAACGGCGAAAAAATGCGCCTTGATTATAACCTCAATTACCGCCAACTGAACATCAGTGCAACTGCAGTTGATCCTACCATTAAATCGACCGGAACGATCCTCGGCAACCTCGTGCACAGATACACTTCTTCAAGAGATATCCTGGTACTGAATTCCCGGGCAGAGATGATTTCAGGTCAGGAGCCCAAGGCAGAATACATCTTCATCGAAGTGACCAATCCCGGTCAGGGCAATTATATCTGGGTGGACAGCAATGGAGACAATATACGCCAAAAGGGTGAATTTGAACTTTCCCCATTCGGAGACAATGCCAACTACATCAAAATAGCACAGTACAATCACTCTTTTATCCGGATCAATGCCACATCGCTGTATCATGATTTTCAGCTGAATATGGAAAAACTGTTTCCTGAGGATCATACCCGGTTTTTATCCTCACAGCTGAAAAAGATCAGTTTACTGGGCAATTTCCGCTTGGACCAAAAAACCAGGGAAGACAGTAACGGCGCCTTCAGCATTCCCATTTATTTAAATCCGGAAGACAGCATTCTCGTAGGTTTTCAGGCCGTTTCCAATGTAACACTTTATTACAACAAAGCGAATCCGCTGTATGATGTCCGGATAGAATCAAGGTACCATAATACGACTGACGTCCAGATCGACGGAATGGTGAAACTATCCGGACGCCGGGAAAAATACACTACCCGGTATTCAGGGATTAAAAACATGGATCTGCTCCTGAGCATAAACACAGGGAACAGCCTGTATTCAGCCGAACTCTATCCGTCAAAAAACCATGTTATCAGTCTGGTTGAACTGGAACAGGAGTGGAGATACCGGGTATCCAGATCATTGGCGATGCATGGTAAATATACTTATATCAGCAAAAAAAACAGTATCGGCCTGCAGGAGACTTTGTCCGGCCATAAACTGGATGTAAAATTCAGCATGCGCAATTTTAAACAGTTCAATATCAACGCCGGAATGACTTACTCTTACATGAAATACAGTGGTCAGCCAGGCAATTCCATCGAGCTCGCCATGATGGAAGGACTCAAAGACGGCAACAACTACCTGTGGAATATTCAGTTAAGCCGCAGAATGGGCAACAACGTGGAGATGAATATCAGTTATTTCGGAAGAAAAACGGGCGAATTGAAAACAGTTCACACTGCCAGCATACAGGCAAAAGCGCGTTTTTAAGCTAAAAAACACGCTTTCAGGCCTTTGATCATCAATGTTCTTAGAGAAATATGCCAGAATTTCCGGGAAATCCACATTTTTTTGTCAAAAGATTGGCAGTTTGTTTTTAATCCGTTTAATATTGCACCGAATTTCACCAGCCATATTTCCAAAATATGACTGATTTTTGAACAAATATTCCCTGTGAACGAAAAAGAATTGAATTGAACGTTCTGAGATTTGCACATTTGTAAGGTGTCAGAACTTTTTTTCTGCCTTTTTGTTGAAAAATAAATCATCTAAGCACACATTCGGCGCTGTTAATGCGTTATAAAAGTTTAAATTGATCACATGAAGAGAATTGCTTACCTGTTGTTTCTGGTTTTAACTACATCATTTTTACAGGCACAAAATTTCTGGAGGCCTGTTTCAAACACTGAAGCGATCAAAACGCGGAATTTAACCGGCGAAACTATCCCTGCTGCATTTCAGTCTTATAACCTGGATATTCAATCGATGAAAGCATACCTGGATAAGGCCCCGGTTGAATTTGAACAAAGCGATGTGATCTATCCGCTTTATATCCCGATGCCTGATGGTACGATGGCAGAATACAGGGTTTTCTATTCCCCCGTGATGGAATCAGGTCTGGCAGAACGGTATCCGATGATCAGATCATACAAAGGCATTTCCATGTCAAATAAAAAACACAACATCCGTTTTGATCTGGGGCCTTTTGGATTTCATGCATCCGTTTCAGCTGATGAGCCCATCTATATCGACCCGGTTACTGAAGGAAATGACATCGATCATATCGTATATTACACCCGTGATTTTATCGAGGATCTGAGTGGTCACAACCTGAGTTGCGGACTCACCACTGAAGATATCCTGAATGAAGACCTCCATGACCATCAACATGGTGAAGAAGTTGAAGAACCTGAACACTCAATGACCATGAGATCACTGACCGAAAGCGACATGGTGACCCTGCGTGTTTACAGACTGGCACTGGCCTGCACCGGAGAATGGGGCCGCAACAAAGGGAATACTACGGAAAGTGCTCTGGCTGTGATGGTGACAGCTGTCAACCGTCTGAACCAGATCTATGAAAATGATTTTGCCATCCGTTTTGTACTGATCAATGAAAATGATCAACTCATCAACCTTGATCCCGAGACAGACCCGTACCCGGTTGGAAATGTTGGCTACGAATTGCTCAGTATCAATACCATGGTGATCAACAACAAGATCGGAAACAGCAAATATGATGTGGGACACGTTTTCACCAGGAGCTGCACGGATGTGGGTGGTGTAGCCTACCTGAGTTCTGCATGCTCCGGAACCAAAGGCGGCGGTGTTACCTGCCATTATACGGACAATCTGACCTACGTGGTCACTCAGGTTTGGGCCCATGAAATGGGACATCAGTTCAGCGCACAGCATACATTCAACAATTGCAACGGAAATGAATCTCCGGGCAATGCATACGAACCTGGCGGAGGAACAACCATCATGTCCTATTGTGGATTGTGTGGATCCAATAATGTCAATGCGAACTGCATACCGAATTTTCACAGCACATCAGTCAATCAGGTGCTCACGTTCATACAAAACGGCGGAGGAAGCTCCTGCGGAACTGAAATCGCAACAGACAACAGTTTGCCGGTGGCAGAACTGGACTACAAGGATGGATTTTCAATACCCGTGTTGACCCCTTTCATCCTGGAAGGCCACGGATATGATCCGGATGGTGATGCACTGACTTATTCATGGGAGCAATTTAATCTTGGACCACAGAGCAACATCGGCTCTCCGGTGGAAAATGCGCCCAGCTTTGCTACACTTGAGCCTGTAAGCGTTCCTTTCAGGGTCTTTCCGGCGATAAACAAGATCGTGAACAACCAATACAACAATGCCGAAATACTGCCGGCATATTCAAGGGATCTGAATTTCAGGTTTATTGTCAGGGACAATGCAACCGGTGGTGGCGGCGTTGACTGGAAAAATGTCGCATTTAAGGCAACAGCTGAAGCAGGTCCGTTCAAAATCACTTATCCACAGTCTTTCACCACCTTCACGGTCGGACAGGAAGCAGAAATCATCTGGGATGTTGCCAACACAGACAAGGCACCTGTCAATTGCGCTTATGTCAACATCTGGTTTTCCAGCGATGCAGGCTATAATTATCCTTACCTGCTGGCTTACCGTGTACCAAACAATGGTTCCAGAAAAGTTTTCCTCCCTAACGTAAAGACCAATCTGGGCAGGATCAAAATAGAAGCATATGACAACATCTTTTTCACCATTTCGGATAACTATGTGCGTGTAAATGAACCAACAGTGCCAACTTACACCATGGATCTGGAACCCATTTTCGAAAAAGTATGTATTCCTGCAAATGTTAACATCAATATTGAAACAAAGGCATTTAACGGTTATAATGAACCGTTAAAATTCGCAGTGAAAAGTGGTTTACCAGAAAATGCATTGGCGGTTTTCACACCTGAGACTGTTTTGCCGGACAAACCGGTGACATTGCAGGTGATCATGGACCCATCTGTCAAACTGAAGGAGACTATCACTTTGGAGGTCATCGCTTATACTGAAAGCGGTGACACCATCGTCAGATATGTTGATCTCGATGTGACCTCCAGTGATTTCAGCGATTATGAAGCGATATTCCCGGTACCCGGATCAAGAGGAATGAGCCAGTTAATTCAGTTTGAATGGAAAAAGCCGGCATTTGCTGATCGTTATAATTTTTACCTTTCAACCAGTCCGGCTTTCCCAACCGGAAATACCATTGTGGTCAATGATCTGACAAACAATTATTTCAAACCGAATCAGACACTTCAAAAATCAACGGTCTATTTCTGGAAAGTTGAAGGGATCAATGACTGCGGAGTGTTCCCGGCTTCAGATATTCAGACATTTTCAACCGAAGTGTTCAGTTGTGACAATTATACTTCAGAAGATCTTCCATTGGATATCAGGTCCCTGCAGACAACCACAGCCACGATCGACGTACCTTTGGAATCAAGCATTGCGGACGTCAATATCACCAATATCAGGGGAGAACATGGCAGATTTTATGATCTTGAAGCTTCCCTTCTCGGCCCAGATGGCACTAAGGTTGCCTTATTCAAGTCAAAATGTTTTGCACAAAATGCGGTCACCTTCAAACTTGGGTTTGACGATGAATCTCCGTCTAAGTTTGCCTGCCCTCCGCCGCAGGGTTCAAGTTTTTATCCGGAAGGAAAATTAGCTGATTTTAAAGGAAAAAACGGTGCAGGACAATGGAAACTGGAATTTTACGACAGAGCTTCCCCGTGGGGCGGTATACTCAGGGAATTCCAGATGGAGATCTGTGCCAGCATCGTGGTAGGAAATCCGTATCTCGTCGTTAATGAACCTTATCTTGTTGCCATCGGCATTCCATGGGAACTTTCTTCCATGCAGCTCAAAGCGCAGGATGATGACAGTGCACCGGAAGAGATCAGATATACTTTGACAAGCCTGCCGGCATTTGCCGACCTGTTGTTGCGTGGCAATAAACTGGAGATCGGCAGTACCTTCCTGGAATCCGAGCTCAGGAACGGTGATCTTCAATTGCTTTCTTACGGAGAACATGGCGTCGAAGATGGATTTTCATTCGTGCTGACCGATGGCAAGGGCGGCTGGCTGGACAAAACAAATTATATGTTCACACATGACAGAAATGTTCAGACAGAAAATGTTCTTTCAGATAAACAAGTCCGTGTATTCCCAAACCCTGCATCTGAGGAAGTTACCGTTAAGATCCTTAATGACGGTCAGTTCAGTTTCGAATTGTATGATTTGAACAACAGGTTGATCATGAAAGAAATGGTACGTGGATACCAGGAAAGTAAAATCAATGTCACGCAACTTGTTCCGGGTATGTATCTGGCTAAGGTGAGCGACCAGAGATCTACCGGATTCCACAAGATCATCAAACAATAAAGATCAAAAAGGGTTGGCTGAATGGCCAACCCTTTTTTGTATTTTGAACATTGTTGGAGAACCAAAAATGAATTAAACCCGGAAGATATCCTTGAAAACCTCAAGGGATTTCACCTCGCCAAAATCACCTGAATGAATTTTATAGTATTTCAGGATTTCATCTATAAGTGCATTTCTTTGAGGTTTTGAAACAACAACTGTCCTGTAATCCTCCATTTGAGTTGAGGCGAATTGATGAAAGACAAAACTCAATTCCGGATCAAGATGATCCCGGTGAAAAGGAGGCGAACTGACAAATCTGCCTTCGATCATATCAAAATAGACATTTTGGGCAGAATAGTTGTCTTCAGGCTGAAAGCCGAGATACTTACAAAAATGGAGTAAAAACGAAAGGTGAAAAGAGGCATAGTGCTCTCTTTGGCTATCCAGGAACAGGAATGCTCTTTCCAGAAACTCATATAGTTGCACATTCTGCTCTTTTTCTCTTACACATAACCTGATCATTTCTATCATAAAAATCCCAATCGAAGAAAGTGTGATATTCATAAACAATTGTGAATATTGAAATGCCGGACGAACTTCCCTGATCCGGTTGATCTCGCTTCCATCCCGGTCATAGACGACAAGATCCACAATATTCATCACCTGAAGGGTAGCAGCGCCTGTTCCCGAACGTTTATTCCTGATCCCGCTGATGATATAGGATTTTAATCCCAGATCCCTGGTAAATATCAACAGGATCATACTTGACTCCTTGAATTTGACTGATCTTAAGATGATACCTCTTGTTTTTGCCAGCATAGACATGCTTTTAATTGCCGATATAATTCTGTACATCAAATTTAGCATATATATTTGCAAGCTTAAATAAAAGCCTGATATAATAGCATATCTGCACGAAAGTAAATACAGGATGGTCCAGAGTTTGCAAGCAGAGCACAACGATCAGTTTTGGTTTAAGTCTGCAAAGTAGGTCTGTTCAGTGAAGTTTCGTGGCAAAGCTGTGATGAGGGCGATTTTATTCACAATTAAAATTGGTTATCAAACAATATACATATGAATTTAGAACCATATATTGCGATCAGCGGATTACCCGGGATCTATAAACTGATCAAAACCAGGAGCAACGGATTGTTGGTTTCCGATCTGGATACAGAATCCACAAAATTTGTTTCCGTGCGTTCGCATCAGTTCACTCCTCTTGGTACTGTAGCGATCTACACCTATGAAGATGCCACAGAACTTAAGGTGATCTTCCGGACCATGCTGGAAAAACTGGATAAACTGCCACCTCCTGCCATCAAGGAAAGCAACAGCGTGCTATCGGCATATTTCAAGGAAATTCTACCGAATTATGATGAAGAAAGGGTGCATATGGGTGATATAAAGAAAGTCATCAAATGGTTTGGCTTTCTCAATGACCGCCAGTTATTGAAAACAGACGCAGAAGAGGAAGAATAAATCTACAGGCTGTGACCCATGGCGATGGTGATGAGATGGATCTCAGTTTTTTCGTTTTTTTGAACCAAAGCCTGTATACAACCTTCAAATGTTGCTCCCGTAGTCAGCACATCATCCACCAAAAGAATGCGGTAATTTCTTGATTTCAATGCTTCGTTTGCGATAAAAGCGCCTGAAGTGTTACGGATACGCTGAGCCCTCGTCATACTGGTCTGGGTTGTGGTAAATTTCACTCTTTGAAGCAGATCTGTTCTGACAGGCACGTCAATAGCCCGTGAAATTCCCTTCGCAAATTGTTCACTTTGGTTATACCCACGTTTTGACCGTTTTTCAGGATGCAGCGGAACAGGCACAATGGCATCCATCATACGGTATTTCTCTATATCCCTGAGGATCCGGCCATAGAACAATCCCAATTTGTAACCGATATCCGGCCGCTTGCCATATTTGAGCAGATAAAGCATTTTTTCCACACCACTGCCACGATTGAGGTAAAACATGGCTGCTCCTGAACAGATCTCAAATCTGCTTTTAAAATGTTTGATAAATGTGTTTTCAGGTTCGCGCTCGTGTCTTGTCAGAGGAAGGTTGAGCATGCAATGCATACAAAACACATCATCCGCAACATGTATCTGATGACGGCATGCCAGACACAGATCCGGGAATATCAAATGGAATAGTCCATTAAACCAGGGAGATAAACTTGTTTTCATGGAGCTAAGATAAGGTATTCAACCGAAAAATGCACGATCGACAGATGTTTTTTAATTTTAGGTTTGGATAACTGGCAGATGAAAAAAAAAGCGCCTGCTTTTGAGAGAAGCAGGCGTTAATAAAACAAAACGAAAAACCAACTTTTATTGTATGAAAAAATCAGACTCCTTTTCTTAACTTAACGGTAATATCCTTAGGTTTATTGTCCCGGAGTACTCTGACATTGATCGTATCTCCTACCCTGACGAACTTCAGCACCTTGACCAGGTCATCAAACTCATTGATATCTGTATCTTCAATTTTTATAATGATGTCGCCCGGCAAAATTCCTGCAAATTGTGCCGAACTTCCGTTGGCAACGTCTTCTACATAAAATCCTGCATCAACTTTAACCCCGAATTGTTTTTTAACATCTTCTGTGATCGTGTATCCGGATACACCGAGTGAAGCACCTTCAATATCTCCGTTGACAATGATCTCATCAACAACCTTCTTCATCAGATTGGAAGGAATAGCGAATGAATAACCGGCATAAACACCTGTTGGTGTGGCAATTGCCGTATTGATACCCAAAAGGTTCCCTTCATCATCCACCAGTGCACCGCCACTGTTGCCGGGATTGACTGCTGCATCCGTCTGAATGAATTCTTCAATTGCCCTTTCATTATCAATGATATCCAGGTTTCTGCCTTTGGCGGAAATGATACCGGCTGTAACAGTGGAAGTCAGATATTCAAAAGGATTACCCACGGCGAGCACCCATTCTCCCACGCTGGCTTTGTCAGAATCGCCGATCTTCAAAGTCGGCAGATTATTCGCCTCAATTTTGATCACCGCGAGGTCTGTAGATGGATCAGTTCCGATTTTGGTTGCCTTGAAAGTCCTTTTATCAGGAAGGGTCACCTCAATATTATCTGCAAAACCAACCACATGATTGTTGGTTACGATATATCCGTCACTGGAATAGATGACTCCTGATCCGACTCCTTTTTGTCTATAGAATTCAGACCCGCCGAAAGGGGAATAATTAAAGAAATCCATTCCAAAAAAATCCTCAAAAGTCCTGGGTTGGCGCTGCCTGTTGTTTTTCAGGCGGTTCTGCACCATCTGGTCACTTTCTTCTGCATTGATACGAACTACAGCCGGTGTAGCAATCGCAGCAGCTTTCTTAAAATCAAACGGAAAAGCTGCACTCAAATCCCTGTTCACTGCTATCGCATTGTTTTCTTTCTGGCCATTAAAACTGATGACATTTTGCTTTTGCATCAATAACATACCACTCAGAACAAAAACACCTCCGATAAAACCTGACAAAATTAATTTAGCCCATGCTTTCATAAATGTGATATTTTAATTTTTCTTTGGCCATCCGTAATTTTGAAGGAAATGATGCTGAAGTATTTCTTCAACACCTCATCTTCCAAAACTTCCAGACAGTTGTTCGAATTAATTAAGTGTAACAATCAGTTTAATTTATATTTCAAGTTCTTCTACATGCTCAGTTCCCAGCAATCCATAAGTCAATCACCTAAAAATAACTTGGAATATCATCCTTCAGCTGACCGACTCAAATTGCAGGTTTTCATGATAAATGTGCCCTTTTAACGAATCAGTTTTTGCTGATGTTCCTTTTGGTTTTAGCTTTAACATTATATTAACTAATGTCCTGTGGTCAGTTGGTTAAACTGAAAATTCCCTGATTTCTCCAAGGCAGATCTGATCAATTTGTCAGCGTTTAAAATAGGAGCATAAAAAATAATAAAAAAAATTATCAAAAAAATGAATATTTCAGACAGATAGTGTGTTATACATTATAAATAATTGTAATTTTACATCAAAATAAGTATTGAATTATGACAAGGGTTTTGAGAATCGTATTGATCATCGCGTTTATTATTCTGCTTGCCTTTTGGTTTTCAGGTATATTCAAATCATGTGGCAAGGAAAAAAATGAACAAACCGCAACAGATACCACCGAACTGGTTGATACCAACACCGTATTTGATGAAATGGGAGACGAATTTCTGGATGAGGATCTGACAGGCACTGAAGAAACCACGCTGAAGGGCGGCACCGATCAGAAAGTCGAAACAGCTTATACTGATGCAGAACTCGAATCGTTCACGGATTACACCGGAACAAATCTACCTAAGAGTAAAGCTGAACCGGCTGCCAAAAGCAATACTGCGACGTCATCATCATCCGGAAATACGGGTGATGGTGGCAATTACCTGATCGTGGCCGGAAGTTTCCTGGTAGAAGCCAATGCAACCGAATTGAAAGACAAGCTGATCAGCCAGGGATACAATGCAGAAGTGAGGAACTTCAATTATTCTCAGTACCATTCCGTTATCGCCGGAAGGTTCAACAGCCAAAGTGAAGCCAATCAGCTTGCATCCGAGCTGAAATCCAAAGGATTTAATTGTTATGTAAAGAAAAGGGAACTCTAATGTGCGGACGTGCATCATTGACCAGGGTCGAATCCGAACTGGAAGAAAGGTTCAGGGCAACTTTCTATTCTGAAGACATCGGCAGGTATAATCCGTTGCCCAACTATAATGTTGCTCCGGGACAGATGCATCCTGTTATCACCAATGATCAGCCTGAGCACTTCAGGTATTTCAAATGGGGACTGATACCTTTTTGGGCAAAAGATCCTAAAATCGGTTATTCACTCATCAATGCCAGGGCGGAGACACTTACAGATAAACCTTCATTCCAGGGGGCATTCAAAAACAGAAGATGCCTCATACCACTGGACGGATTTTATGAGTGGAGGAAACAGACTTCCGGCATATCACTCCCCTACCGGTTTGTCCTGGAACATAAAGGCATCTTTTCCGTGGCAGGTATCTGGGACAGTTGGAAAACACCGGATAAAAAGGAATTCCTGACATTTTCCATCATTACGGTCAAAGCGAATGAAACCGTGAATAAAATTCATGGCAGAATGCCTGCAATGCTGTTTTCATCGGAAGAAAAGGACTGGCTGGACGATACTTTGAGTGAGCGGGACCTGATGAGTATGCTGAAACCTTTCCCTGCGGAAAAAATGTTTGCCTATCCGGTTTCCACCAAGGTGAATTCTGTTCGCTTCAATTCTCCCGAGCTGATCGCTGAAAAAGTGCATCCTGTGTTCAGGCAGGGCACTTTGTTTTGATGGTAAATTGATTAACAGTTTATAATTTGTAATGATTTGGGTGTTTAGCTGATCAGTCTGTTAGTCTGTTAGATTTAATAGAGTACATTGAGCAAAAGACACTAAGATTGCTGCTTAAATTGAAGTATTGATCAATTCTTGCAACATACCCAAAAGATTAAAATCTAAAAGACTATCAAGCTAAACAGTTACTGAAATTTTAAAGATCCGGTGACAGACTTCATACCTGTCACCGGATTTTTTTATCCTTCACTCGTCATAATGAATAAAGGCAGCATTTCAAAATTCTTGTAAAATGGCCTCATTCTGTCGAGGTTATAATACTTTTCAACATTTACAACCTTTTTATACTGGGAAATGACTTCAATCGGCACGTGATCATAACGGCCGTTTTTCAATACGATCAGTCTGCCATGTATACCTTTCAGGATCAGATCCAGTGCCAGTGTTCCAAATGCCATGGGAACGATGGAATCGATCGCGTCCGGGTTGCCCGTTCTGACCAGATATCCCAGTTTCTGATTGATCACATTGATCTTCCTTCCGTTATTGAATTTCGGTGAAAGATTTTTGATGGCATCAGACACCTTATCTCCAATTCCTCCCAATTTTGCATGTCCGTAGGCATCTTTTTCCTGGCTGGAAAAAGTCATTTCAGATTCTCCTTCGATCATGGCACCTTCGGAAACCAGTACAATCGAATATTTACTGGGATTATTGAACCTGTCCTCTGTCATCAACTCAGTGAGTCTTTCTACATTGAATTTATGTTCTGGAATGACACAGCGATCGGCAGCGCCGGCCATGGTTGGCAACATGGCTGTGAATCCTGCATATCTGCCGAACACTTCAAGCACCATAAAACGTTCGTGTGATCCGGCAGCGGTACGGAGATTATTGGCCATATTGATGGTTCTCGTGACACAGGTACTGAAACCGATACAATAGTCGGTTCCCGGCACGTCATTATCCATAGTTTTTGGAATTGCCATCACCTTGAATCCCTGCTTGAAGAGGTGTTCGGCATAGCTTAGCGTATCGTCACCGCCAATAGCTATGAGATAATCGATACCCAGCCATTCCAGGTTTTTCAAAACCTCAGGCGTCAGGTCATTGACATCTTCATTATAGGATTCCTTCAAATGATCCGGCACCTCAGACCTTGACATACTGCTTGGCCTGGTCCTTGAAGAATGCAGAAATGTACCACCTGTCCTGGCAGCCTTGTTGACCACAACATAGGAAAGTTCGGTATAATTTTCAGAATTATCAATTTTTTTATCCCTGATGACATTGACGATACCGGCCCATCCGCGCCTGAGTCCGATCACGTTGAATCCTTCGCGCATTGCCCTGATGGTCACCGCCCTGATAGCAGGATTCAAGCCCGGCACGTCTCCCCCACCGGTCAATATGCCAATAGTCCCTCTTGTTCCTTTTTTTGTCATATACTTTTCATTTTATTAAATTAACTGTAAAAAATATCCTGATCCTTTGTTACACAAATTTGAAAATAATTGTTCACAAAAGATATCAAACCCTATGAAAAATATGGGTCTAAATCACATGTCCGTTCATTATTTTTTTCAAAGACCCAAAGTTATCATTTTTTGGAAATTTCATGTATTTATCGGGGCAAACACCATTTTATATATATTTATTTTAAATAATCCTGACAAGGATCAATTGAGCTGTGAAGCATAAAACAAAACACCCTTTCTGGCAATATACTCCGGCCTGATACCACAATCGCAGAGGAAGGCTGTTTTCGGGTCTCCCGAGCAGTCAATGAAATACAGTTTACATCCAATTGCATGGTTCAATTCAGAAATATTCCGTTTCCAGGAGTGGGCAAGTTCATAGGAGATCGTTCCAAGGGATCTGTTGCTTTTCTTTCCAAGTTTTACCTCAAGGCTGATGATCCCATTGCTGTAACCCAGCATTCTGGAAGAGACGCCTTCAAGTACAACGTCATAAATGTCCCGTTGCAAAGTATATCTTCTATTGATTTGTTTCAGATTCATACAGGTCAATCTGAACATAAATTATGCCATAAGTGGCTTGATATTTTGAAAAATAATGATATGTTCAAAAAAAAATCAATATGGTACAACAGCACATTTTAACAGACCGAAAGTTTTGAGCAAACTCCATACCTCCGGATTCAAAAAGGATCTTTCATCATTTCATACATGCAGAAAACAGGCTCAGAATTGATTTGCCCGGGTAATTTCAAGGGTTTGATCTGCCTTGAATGCAAATTCCTAACAGTCAGTGTACTCAGCAAATATGCAGGTTTCTTTGTCAATTTGATTATTTAATTATTTTTGCATCGCATTAGGTATTTTAGAAATGCAAACTGCTAAAAATGCCAATTGAAAAAGACATCAACATCGAAGAGCTGGTAGAAAAATATCCGTTCACCGTCCGGTTTTTGGCTGAAAGGGGTATCAGATGCATCGCATGCGGAGAAGTGATCTGGGGGACACTGGAGGAAGCGTGCATCGAAAAAGGATTTGATGTTCAAAAAATTGAATCGATAGTGGCAGAGATCAATGAACAAATTAAAACACAAAACACATGACAGCTATTCAAGCAATCCTGGATAAATTAGGCATACAGTCTATCAATGCCGGAGTTTCAACCGGTACGGAATGGTTCGAAACCAATGGAGATCTGACCGCTTCGTATTCTCCTGCAGACAACCAACTGATCGCACAGGTAAAAAATGCCACATTGGCGGACTATGATATGGTCATCGGTAAAGCTCAGGAAGCTTTTCAGTACTGGCGCACTATTCCGGCGCCTGTAAGAGGAGAGGTGGTCAGGCAGATCGGTAATGCGCTCAGGGAATACAAACATGAACTGGGAAGCCTGATCAGTTATGAGATGGGAAAGATCTATCAGGAAGGACTTGGAGAAGTTCAGGAAATGATCGACATCTGTGATTTTGCTGTCGGTCAGGCACGTCTGATCAACGGTGTCAGCCTGCAGTCAGAAAGACCCGATCACCGTTTGTTTGAGCAATATCAGCCTTTGGGATTGGTCGGAATAGTGACCTCATACAATTTTCCTGTTGCGGTGTGGGCATGGAACTCCGCTCTGGCGATCGTGGCAGGTGATGTGGTGATCTGGAAGCCTTCTTCCAAAACACCATTGACCGCCATAGCCACACAAAAGATCATACGGAATGTGCTGTTGGAAAACAACGTTCCCGAAGGCGTATTCAACCTGATCGTAGCCAAATCTTCCGTCATGGGAGACAATTTCCTGGCAGACAACAGGATACCGCTGATGTCTGTAACGGGCTCTACTGCAGTAGGCAAAAGAGTCGGCGGAATCGTCGGCAAAAGATTGGGGAAAACCATACTCGAACTGGGTGGCAACAATGCCGTGATCATCACGCCGAGCGCAGATATTCCGATGGCGGTTACTTCAACGGTTTTTGGAACGGTTGGCACTGCCGGTCAAAGATGTACGACTACCAGGCGGATCATCATTCATGAAAGCATTTATGAATCAGTGAAAGAAAAATTTGTAGCTGCCTATAGTAAGATAGAAAACAAGATCGGGCATCCATTGGATCCCGATACATTAGTTGGCCCGCTGATCGATCAGGGTTCCGTTGCCCTTTTCCAAAATGCAGTTGAGCAGGTAGAAAAGGAAGGCGGCAAGGTCATTTTTGGCGGTCAGGTCATGGAAGGAGCCGGCTTCGAATCAGGCAATTATGTGATGCCATGTATTGCAGAGGCAGAGAATCATTATCAGATCGTACAGGAAGAGACTTTTGCACCCATTGTATATCTGATCAAATACAAGGGAGACATTCATGATGCCATCAGGTTGAATAATGCTGTTCCTCAGGGATTGTCCTCAGCCTGTTTTACGCTGGATGTAAGAGAAGCGGAGACTTTCCTTTCAGCCGTGGGTTCAGATTGCGGCATTGCAAATGTCAACCTGGGCACTTCCGGAGCGGAGATCGGTGGCGCTTTCGGAGGAGAGAAGGAAACCGGCGGTGGCAGGGAAAGTGGCAGCGATTCCTGGAAAATCTATATGCGAAGACAGACCAGCACGGTCAACTATGGCACAGAGCTACCTCTTGCCCAGGGGATTATGTTTGGTTTTTAATTTTAAGATGAGTAATCAGGTTAACAAACATTAATACAGTTGAAATTCAATGCTTTCCAGTGCATCAAAATATGCGATCAGGTCAGTGCTGTACATGGCCGGGAAAAGAGCGGACAATAAAAAGTTCGGTGCGGCTGAAGTTGCCAAAGAACTCGAACTTTCCACTCATTTCGTGGCCAAATTGTTGCAGCAGCTGGCTAAGGCAGGCGTGATCAGTTCGCTGAAAGGGCCCACAGGCGGCTATTACCTTTCAGAAGAAAATCTGCAACTCAAGATCTGCGATGTGATCGCAGTGATGGAAGGAGACCGTGTCTTTGAAGGATGTTTTCTGGGATTGCCCGAGTGCGATGGTGATCATCCATGCCCCCTGCATGATGTTTTCTCTGATTTCAGAAAGAAAGTACTCTATAAATTCAGTCATCAATCCATTGGTGAGCTTGCAAAGGATATCAGTGAAGACGGTACTTATTTATCGCTGAAGGGGTTGATATAAGGAGATTTAATGCATTCAAGCATCAACAAATCGATAAAACAATTCACATTCATTAAATAATAATAAGGTTTTATTTCCCTTGTTGAAAAGGAAGGTTTTTATAACAAGCTTTGGTAATGATTTTATCTGTTATACAAAAATCAATTGATCATTTCCCACTCAGTATCACCTGCGCCCCAAAAAACACCCGATCCTTCAACTTCTCGGGCCAAAACTCCACATTGTAGCGTCCTGAAGGATAGTGTGAGATATCAATCTGTTCCTGGTTGATGATATTGCTCATATCTTTGTCATAGAGTATCTGCCCGTTTATATTAGAAACCACCAGCTTCCCCGCTCCTACATCAGGAAGCTCAATATTGAAGACACCCGACGATGGATTGGGCCATACCTTTATATCTCTGCGGTACCAGACATAATCCCCAAACACTGACACGATAGAAGGGTCGCACTTCTCCACCTCATCCACACGGAAGCGGGGGAAGTTGGGCATACTGCCAAAGCCAGCTTCATAAGGCAGTTTGATGCCATTCTGCACAAAATCGCAGGCTGCACCCAGCTCATCAGGCTTGTTGATCACGTGATAGGTTTCATTGCCGCTGGTGCTGCACATATATATTCTGCAGTCAGGTCCCTGTGCCATCAGGAAGAAAGTATTGTAAAAGGGATTTTGAGTACCATCATACTCTCCAATCAATCGTACCCCATCCTGTAGGTTTTCTTCCCATGTGTCGATTTGATGGAGATTTAATCGGGAGGCAGTATAAATAAATCTGCTGTTTGGTGACCATTCTACACTTGAAAAACGGATATCTTCGACATCAATGCTATCAGGATTGTATATTTCAACTTTTACATGGTTCGATAATTTTCCTGTTTCTCTGTCAAAATCATAAACATGAAGTTGATCATAGAAATTATAAAGTGCGTATTTTGATCCATCGGGACTAAATCCGGCAGTTCCGGAAGCTCCGGATCTATACAAATTAAAGTATTGGTTTGTATTTTGGTTTGGATGTCTTTCAAAACCTTCTTTAGTTAATAGAAAAGTTAAAAATAAAGAATCTTCTAACAATGGTTGAATGATCCACCAATCCTTCCCATTTGCATGTCTAATAGCAGTCAGATAGCTACTCAATGATTGCCTTTCGTCATATAGAACAATATTTTTATCAGTAACGTCCCCTTTCCCATTATCAAGATTTATGTCAACCTTAGAATACCAAATATACATTTGATTATAATTTTCCCAATTTTCGAATACATATGGCTTATGTAATAAGTAATATTTTTTTTCGTCACCAGGGTCATTCAATATTATACTATTTTGTGTACCTGGATATCCTAACAGGACACATTTATTCCATCCCGATAAATCCTGCCAGAGATCATAGTTGATACTATCCCCATTGGGCATGATCTTTGCGTCACTGTTCAATACGGCACAACCATTGGTATAAAACAACAGATTTCCATTTTTATCACTTATCGACGCATTGTTATTGTCAAATTCTACACCAATATTTGAAGTAGTAATTGTAAATGGTTTTATTTTGAAATCAAATTTATATCCCTGAATTCCTGGAGCTGGAGAACGATCTACTCCCCATAACCAGACATAATCCTGCTTTGATTGACTAATAGAAACCGTACACCAAAATATGTACAAAATGACAATAAAAAATTTCATAACAATAAATTAAGAAAAAGCCCGGATATTACATACCCGGGCTTACATTAAATCATTTGGTAACAATTACTTTTTCAATATCACTTTCTCCTTCTAAAGAAGTGATTTTCATCATAAAAACACCTTCATTTAAGTTCAGATGGATTGTTTTTTCAAAAATATTCTCACATCTGTCACTGTACACTAATTTGCCGGTAATATCGAACATTTCTATGGTGCCTGTAAAGGGATTTTCCATTACAATATTCAACTCCCCTTTGGTAGGATTTGGTTGCACTATAGCATTTAAAGTGTTTGATGCGGCTCTTGGTCTGATCTCTTCTGGACAATCATCAAATACGTCAAAGTAGGTTTTATCGAAAGTATTAGCCATTGACCTTGCCAGATGGATCGCATCACCGTATTTATCTGCACATTCCCTGCTGTAAGCAAGCAGTGCAGCTTTGTTTGTCTCGGCAACTTCGCCTTTTTGCAGAAAATCTATGTACATGGTGTATATATCAGCCCATCGCTCGACCATCTGATCATTTCTTCCGGAAAACGACCTGAATTGATTTTTCAACTGATCCATTTCAAGGCTATCGATCATACTTTCCTGGTCAAAAGCAGGGCTTAATCTTACCATCAATTCAGCTAATTGAGTATATATCAATTCTCTGGTCGCTTCCTCCGCTGCTTCTACATAAGCCTTCTGCAGCATGCTTATACTATCCAGGTCGTTTTGATTCAATGCGCTCTGTCCTGACAATTTTGAAATGCCGCTCAATGAATTGATCGCCTCTGCCAGTTCTGTCCAGTCCAATAATTGCAGCCATACAGGATCTTCAGTAATATATCGGGGCAATGAATAATCTTCGCGTGCATAGTCATATTCCAGCAGGTGCATCATATTTACAAAGAACCTTTCAGGGGAAACACTTCTTTCCAATTTGAGCCTGTCGAAATGATCACTTAATATACGCTCATCATCAAATCCGGTCCGTCCACCTCTTGGATCATCTTCAGGACAATCGTCATAATATTCATTTACAGGCTGATGCCTAAACCATTGCTCATTACCAGGTATCGGATTTGATGGCATGTGATAAGGTATATTTTTATTTACAAAAAACTTTGATTGTCCAATTTCAGTAGAATTCAATCCTTGAGTCCACTCCGAAAACGGAGTTTATTTAATTCACTAAGCCACATATACTAAA